>DATKQM010000017.1:0-51004 GCA_035532735.1 Acidimicrobiales bacterium
GATCGCGACGCCATGCTCAACGTCCTCCAGATGCACCGCGCCGAGGTGGCCAAGATCGACGAGGAGCTCGTTCCCATGGACCTGCTCTCCGCCGCCCAAGAAGCCTGGGACGACGCCGTCGAGCTCGGTGAGCAGTACGGCGTCCGCAACTCTCAGGCCAGCGTCCTCGCTCCCACGGGGACGATCGCCCTCATGCTCGACTGCGACACCACCGGGGTCGAGCCCGACCTGGGTCTCGTGAAGACCAAGAAGCTCGTCGGCGGTGGGACGATGTCCATCGTCAACCAGACCGTTCCCCGCGCATTGGCGAGGCTCGGCTACATGCCCGAGCAGGTCGACGACATCATCTCCTACATCGATGAGCAGAAGTCGATCGTGGGGGCACCGCATCTTGCCGCCGAGCACATGGCGGTATTCGCCTGCTCGATGGGTGACAACACGATCCACTACACCGGGCACGTCCGGATGATGGGGGCGGTTCAGCCCTTCATCAGCGGGGCCATCAGCAAGTGCGTGGTGGGGGAGACCCTTCTCGCCACCTCCGACGGCCTCATCCGCATCGGCGGTCTCCACGACGGTGAGAGCCCGGACACCTTCAGAGACGAGATCCTCGCCGTGGCGTCGATCGGTGGCATCCACAAGACCGACGCCTTCTATTACGGGGGCACCCGCCCGGTGCGTCGGGTCGTCCTCCGCTCGGGCCACACCGTCACGGGAACCCCGAACCACCGCGTGCTCACGGCCGGGACCTCGGGCCTGGACTGGAAGCGACTCGACCAGATCGAGCCCGGCGACTACGTGGCCGCCAAGTACGGCGACGAGTTGTGGTCCGAGATCCCCGCCCGCTTCGACGACTTCGCCCCGACACCGGCCTACGGCTCGCAGAAGACGGTCCGGATCCCCCAGGAGATGACCGACTCGCTGGCGTTCTTCCTCGGTGCCTACGCGTCGGAGGGCCACACCTCGCGTTCGACCTGGACGGTGATCATCACCAACTCCGAGGAGGCTGTCCTCGAGGAGATCGCCGAAGCCGCCCGGGTCTGCTTCGACGTCGAGGCCAAGATCCGTCGGCCCTCAGACCGTTGTCCGAGTGTGGAGCTCTCCTCCAAGACGATCGTCGAGTTCCTGGAGTACCTGGGCTGTGGCGAGCGTGCCTCGACAAAGCGGATCCCCGACGCCGTGCTCCGTTCCCCGAGGGAGCTCGTGATCTTGTTCCTCCAGGGTCTGGCCCTCGATGCCTACACCCACACCTCCGACGTCATCCAGGGCAAATGGGCGATCTGTCTCGATGCGTCCGAGCTCCTCGACGACCTCCAAGCGGTCCTGACGAACCTCGGGGTGGTCCACGGCCGGATCTCCAGGTTCAACCCGGAACACGACAAGACCTACGACGAGGTCTACGCCGTCGGCGTCCACGCCAAGAAGATGGTCGAGTTGGCTCCGTTCCTCGAGGCCCACAAGTCAGCGGCAGCGGCCCGTATGGCGGCGGCGGTCACGGCGACGACCCACAACACCGCCGACGTCGTGCCGGGGATCACGCCGGCCGAGCTCTATGCCCTCGTCCCCTACGGACGCCGCAACGAATTCGGCGTGCTCCTCCGCACCGAGTTCAACTTCCTGGCCGATCGTCGGACGACCCGTGTCAGCCGGGAGTCGGTCGAGCGCCTCGCCCGCATCGACGGCGTCACGCTCCCCGAATGGCTCCAGCAGGTGCTCGACGACGGCCTTCACTTCAGCCCGGTGGAATCCCTCACCGATGCGGGCGAGCGCGAGGTCTTCGACGTCTCGGTGCCGATCACCCACGCCTTCGTCGCCAACGGGATCGTCAACCACAACACCGTGAACCTGCCCGAAGACGTGACCGTCGAGGACATCGAGCAACTCCATCTCGATGCCTGGCGCCTGGGCATCAAGGCCGTCGCCATCTACCGCGACAACTGCAAGGTGGGTCAGCCCCTGTCCACCACGAAGAAGGCCGGTGTCGGTGAGGGTGGCGACTTCGCCCCGCCGGGGTCAGAGGCCGAAGCCCGCGACCGTGCCGCCGCGGCGAGAATCGCCGAGCTCGAGGCGGCGTTGTCGCAGTCCCAGAACCGCTCCCGCGACACCGTGGTCGTAGGAGCAGTCCGGGAGCGCCTGCCCCGGCGACGCAAGTCGTCCACCTTCGCCTTCCGGGTGGCCGACTGCGAGGGATACGTGACGGTCGGCGAATACGACGACGGACGTCCGGGTGAGGTTTTCATGAAGGTCTCCAAGCAGGGCTCGACCCTGGCGGGGATCATGGACGCCTTCTCGATCTCGGTCAGCTTGGGGCTCCAGCACGGTGTCCCACTCGCCACCTACGTCCGCAAGTACACCTCCATGCGCTTCGAGCCGGCGGGGATCACCGACGACCCGGAGCTGCGCATCGCCACCAGCCTCGTGGACTACATCTTCCGGCGCCTCGCCGTCGACTACCTGCCGCTCGATGAGCGCGAGGAGCTCGGCGTGCTGTCGACGGCAGAGCGCATGCAGCCCACCCTTCCCGGCGTGGAGGAAGCCGCCACCCCCGAGCAGGACCTCGTCGAGGACGCCGGGGTCAGCTCCGTACCGCCCTCAGCACCGCGCGCCGAACAGAGCAACGCCCCGCTGTGCTACCAGTGCGGCATGGTCATGCAGCGAGCCGGATCGTGCTACCTCTGTTCCAGCTGTGGGACGACGAGCGGCTGTTCGTAGTGTGGGCTTCGCTCAACCGGACCGCTGTTCCCAGCAGTAGGTGAAGTCGCCCCGGTACGAGGAGTCGTAGTCCGCCAGCCGGCGTACCAGGAAGTGGGGATTTCCCTCTCCGACTGGGCGGTAGGTGACGCCGAGCGGACCCGACGGCTCGAACCCGAAGCGCTCGTAATAGCCGGGGTTGCCCAGCAGAACGATCAAAGGGAGCCCAGCTGCCTCGGCCCGCCGGAGGAGCTCGGTCATGAGGGCCCTGCCGATGCCCGCGCCCTGGTGGGACGGCCCAACCGCCAGTGGGGCGACGGCGACTGCCTCCCGTCCTCCGATGTCCCCCCGGGCCGCCATGACATGGCCGACGACTCCCTCGCCGACAACGGCGACCAACTCGAGCTCGGCCACGACGGCTCCACTCGCCCACGTGGACGTCACGATGTCGAGCTCCTCGCTTGCGTCTCGGTCCGCGCTCGTGAACGCGTCCCGGACCACCTCCAAGATGGAGTCGTGGTCGGCGGCGATCGCACTGCGTATGGCCGTTTTGTCCACCTCGATGACGGTACCGGGATCGCAAAGGGGCGCGGCACATCGGTGCGAACCATCACCGGTATGCCCCTTGGGGAGGCCGATGCACTAGACATGCCGGCTGTGGTTGATCGGTTGTTCTCCGAGCCCAGCCTCGCTGCGTTGTATGACGCATGCTGCATGGGACGACCGGATTTCGACTTCTACCTGCCATTGGTGATGTCTGCAGACGCCGTCCTCGACGTCGGTTGTGGGACTGGTGAGCTCCTACGCCTGGCCCGCCAGGCCGGTCATGTCGGACGCCTGTGCGGCCTTGATCCGGCTGACGCCATGCTCGACCAGGCCCGCCTGTGTCCGGACGTCGACTGGATCCTTGGGGACCTCTCCGCAACCAGATGGGATCGAGCCTTCGACCTGGTCGTCATGACCGGGCACGCATTCCAGGTCCTCGTCGCGGACGAGGATATCCGAGCGTCATTGGGCGCAATTCGGTCCGCCCTCGCCGATGACGGCCGCTTTGTGTTCGAGACTCGCAACCCGAACGTCGGGGAATGGGAGACATGGACTCCGGACAATGCGGTCGAGGTTGTCAGCGCCGGTGGTGCCGGGGTCCGGATGGCACACGAGGTCGAGACACCGGTTGCAGACGACCTGGTCTCGTTCCGCACGACGTTCACGAGCACCGATTGGGATCGGCCCCAGATCAGTCGGAGCACCCTGCGGTTCCTCGACGCGCGCACCTTGTCGGTCTTCCTGTCCGATGCCGACCTCGTCATCGAGGATCAATTCGGGAATTGGGACGGGACCCCGCTGACCGAGAAGAGCCCCGAGATCATCACTGTGGCCCGGCGGGCCTAGCCCTCAGCTGTCGTGATGACCCGAATTGCCGCCAGAACCGTGCGACTGGCTTCCCTCGCCTGACCCGGAGCCGCCCTGGTGGCCATGGAAGTGGTCGTTCGGGTGTGGGACCTTGGAGGGCTCGAAGGTGGCGTGGTGCGGGGGTGAGGTCGCGACGGGGCTGACGAACACGGCGGTGGCGGTGACCGTCCCACTCGAGATGAGCCCGAAGGCCCCGACCTTGGCACCCACGCAGACGTTGGCGAAAGTCGCCGAGGTCACCCCGTGCCCGGCGAATTTGGTGGTGCTCCCCACGTCAACGGTGAACGTCTTGTTCTGCCCTTCGGTCAGGGTGAAGACCCCGGTGCTGCCAGCCAACGGGCAAAAGCCGTTCGTGCTCGTCCCGTTGACCGATGCCACCGTCCCGAATACGGCGTGCGGCTTGGGGGTGGGCGGAGGCGTGACGAACACGGCGGTGGCGGTGACCGTCCCACTCGAGATGAGCCCGAAGGCCCCGACCTTGGCACCCACGCAGACGTTGGCGAAAGTCGCCCCGGTCATCCCGTGCTCGTTGAACGTCGTGGCCGTGGCGCTCACGTCCACGGTGAAGGTGGTGTTGTCCTCCCCGTTCAAGGTGAAGACCCCGGCCGACCCGGACGTCCCACAGGCCCCCGAGGTGCTCGTTCCGTCGACCGATGCCACCGTGCCGAAGACGCCCTGGACGCCGTGATGGACGTGGCCGTGGTGACGGTCGCGGGTCTGATGCCCGGGAGAGGCACGCAAGGTTGTCGCCGATGCCGCGCCTCCGGTGAGCACCACCGCCAGCGCCGCTACCGAGATCACCTTCGCGATATGCCGTCCGTTGAACATCTGTCTCCCCCGTCTGGTCCAATGTCTCGATCCCCGCCGCCGGCGGGCGGAGGAACGCCCTGGTCGGATCGTGTCCCACGGGTGTCCGAAGTCTTTGTCAGGCTCTTCGACCAGTCTCTAACGCGAAGTGTGGTCTTGTAAATACGGATCGTGATATCCGAAGGATTTTCCCAGGTCGAAGGGGATGAGAAATGAAACGGAGGCCGGCGCCGTGGAGACGGGCCGGTTCCTCCGGCCAGGCAGGAACCCGGGTCCGGGCGAGGCACGGTGGAAGATGGGAGCCATGGCTGAGAAGAACGTCTACGACAAGGCTCTCCTCCGGCTCCAAGAGGAGCTCGTGAGGTTGCAGCAGTGGGTTCGTGACGAGGGCAAGCGGGTGGTCATCGTGGTCGAGGGTCGCGACGCGGCCGGGAAGGGGGGTGTGATCAAGCGGATCACCGAGTACCTCAACCCCCGCTGGTGTCGGATCGCGGCGCTCCCGGTCCCGAGCGACCGGGAGAAGACCGAGTGGTACTTCCAGCGCTACATCGCCCATCTGCCCGCCGGCGGGGAGATCGTCCTCTTCGATCGGAGTTGGTACAACCGGGCGGGCGTCGAGCGAGTCATGGGACTGTGCACCGACGAGGAGTACCACCGCTTCCTCCGCCAATGCCCGGCCTTCGAGCGGATGCTCATCGACGACGGCATCATCCTGGTCAAGTACTGGTTCTCGGTGAGTGACGAGGAGCAGGAGCGGCGGTTCAGAGAGCGCCTCAATGTCCCGGTCAAGCGCTGGAAGCTGAGCGAGATGGACATCGAGGGGCGCAACCGCTGGGTCGAGTACTCCAAGGCCAAGGACGAGATGTTCGCCCACTGTGACGTGCCGGACTCACCTTGGTGGGAGGTGGAAGCCGATGACAAGAAGAGGGCACGGATCAACTGCATCGCACACCTTCTTTCGGTGGTCCCCTATCGGAGCACGAAGCAGCCCAAGATCAAGCTTCCGCCCCGAGCCCCCGCCGGCAATTACAAGCGCCCCTCTCGGGACCTCTACCGCCACGTGCCCGACTACGCAGCGACGTTGTCGTGACGGCCGTGGACCTCGGAAGGGTGGGGGTCTGGTGGAGCGGAACCTGGCGGCTGCCTGACGACGACGCCACGGTGGACGTCGCCGCCGAGCTGGAGGCCCTCGGCTACAGCGCGCTGTGGTCGTCGGGTGGCTTCGACCTGGGCCTCGCTTCCCGCTTCGGCCGCCTCCTGGCGGCGACGACCCACATCGCGGTGGCGAGCGGCATCGTGAGCATCTGGCGGGCCAGCCCGCACGACGTCGCTGTCGCCGCGGCGGAGCTCGACCGCAGCTACCCGGGACGCTTCCTCCTCGGACTGGGGGCGAGCCACGCACCGCTGGTCGAGAACTACGCCCGCCCTTATGCCCACATGGTGCGATATCTCGATGACCTCGACGGCTCCGACGGTCTCGACGCCGGTGGCTCCGCGGTGGCCAAGGACCGCCGCGTGCTGGCGGCACTGGGGCCCCGCATGTTGGAGCTGGCGGCGCGCCGCGCCGCGGGGGCCCACCCCTACTTCGTGCCGGTCGACCACACCGCCCGGGCGCGCCAGGTGCTCGGGAACGGTCCGATCCTCGCCCCGGAGGTGACCGTGGTGCTCGAGCGCGACCCGGCCACGGCCCGGAGCGTGGCGCGAACCTTCACCGAGGGGTATCTGACGCTGCCGAATTACACCAACAACCTCCGCACTCTGGGTTTCGACGACGACGACCTCACCGGGCCCGGGAGTGACCGTCTCGTCGACGCCGTGGTGTACTGGGGCGACAGTACCTCGATCGCCGCTCGCGTCGCCGAGCACTTCGCAGCGGGAGCCGACCACGTGTGTGTCCAGGTTGTCTCGTCACGAGCGTCCTTCCCGCTGGCCGAGTACCGGGAGCTGGCGCCGGCGCTGCTGGGGATCTGACGCGCGCCGCCCGGAGTGGGCACGGTGCGGTCTGGCGTGTCACGCCCCCCGCTGATCACCCGCCGCCTCCTCGATACCGCCGCCGTGGGGGTGCGCGGTGCGCTCCGGACACCGTGTGGCGGGGTCGATCGGGCGCCCACCCCCCCGCCTAGTGGTGGGCCGGGCCAAGGTGTCGAAGACCGCTCGCTACCGTCTCGGCTCGTACCGCATCGCCACTGCCCCCGAGGCCAACTCCAACCGGCTCAGGAGCTTCAGGTCGACATGCTCCGACAGCCCCGCGAACAACGTCGGCCCGTGGCCCGCGAGCCTGGGATGCACCACGAACTCGTACTCATCGATCAATCCCAGCTCCGTCAAGGCCAAGGGGAGCTTCACGCCTCCCACGAGCAGTCCCCGGCCCGACTCCGCCTTGAGTTGCTCGACGGCCTTGCCCAGCTCTCCGCGCACGAGCTCCGCGTTCCAATCGACCTCCTCCAGGGTGCTCGACACGACGTACTTCTTTGCCGCGTTGATCGTCTGGGCGAAGGGCTCCGTCCACGCAGGTCTCGCTACCGTCGGCGCCGGCGGCCGCCACGCTGATTCCATCATTTCGTACGTCACCCGGCCGAAGACAAGGGCGTCGGCCTGGCTGAGATTCTCGGCCGCGTGACGATGCAAGTCTTCGTCCGCGGGGATCGCACGATGATCGCAGCACCCGTCCAATGTGACGTTGATGGAGTACCGAAGGGGTTGCATCTCGCCAAAGTACCGCCGCGGGGACCGGGCTCAGCCCTGTGCCGAGATGGGCAGATACTCGAACCGGCGGGTGAAGGCGCCCGGGGCGTACCGGCCTGCGGCGGTGTCGACCACGAAATCCGGCATGGCTCGCAGGAGCTCTTCGATCACCACCCGGCCTTCGAGCCGTGCCGCGGCGGCCCCCAGGCAATGATGCGGTCCGGAGCTGAACGCGAGGGCACGCGCTGCGGTGCGGGTGACGTCGAGCTGACCGGCGGTCGGGCCGAACTCACGATCGTCACGATTGGCCGAGGCGAACAACAGGTGCACCTTGGTCTGACCGGGAATGGTGACGGGCCGGTCGGAGGGGCCGACGGTCACCTCGGCCATCGTGGTACGTGACAGCCCCTGGACGGGGGAGAGGAAGCGCAGGAGCTCCTCGACCGCCGTGGGTATCCGGGTGGGGTCGTCGATGAGGAGCCGGCGTTGGTCGGGGTGGTCACTGAGGAGAGCGGCGGTGCCCCCGATGAGGCCCGAGGCGGTGTCGTTGCCGCCCGCGATCATCACGAAGCAGAAGCCGAGGATCTCCTCGTTGCTCACGGGACGACCGTCCACCTCGGACCCGAGCAGCACCGAGATCATGTCATCGCCGGGCTGGCGCGTCTTTGTGGCCTTCTTCTTGGCGGCGGCCAGATCGGTGAAGTACCGGTAGAGATCGCTCACGGCTTGGCCGGCCGAGACCACGTTCCCGGCCGCATTGGCCTGGACGATGGCGCTGCTCCAAGTCCCGAAGGCGGAGCGGTCGACCTCGGGGACACCGAGGTAGTCGGCGACGACGAACGACGGCAGCGGCGAAGCCACCTCGTCCACGAAGTCGGTTTCCCCCGAACCGGCCACGTGTTCGACCCGAGCCCGGGTAAAGGCCCGCACCGCCTCCTCGCGTCGGGCGACGGCTCTCGGCGTGAACATGGCGTTGACCAACCGTCGGTAGAGGGTGTGCCGGGGCCTGTCCATCATGACCAGGGTGGGCATGAGCCCCAGCTTCGTGATCTCGTCCTCTTCGAAGGTCAGGCCATGGGCAGAGGAGAAGGCTTCGGTGTCGCACGTGGCCGCCATGACATCGGCGAATCGGGACAGGACCCAGAAGCCCCGCTCGGCGACGAAGTGGACCGGGTCCTCGTTGCGAAGCCGCTCGTAGGTCGGATAGGGATCGCGCCACAGCTCGGGGTCGAGCGGATCGTACGAAACAGTCACAGACCTCTCCATCGGGTCACCCCGTGTTCTCGGCGTCTCATCGAAGGCGACGGAGCGTGCCCGGAGCGCTCTCGGGCACGGCCCCGGGATGCAGGGCGGACGCCAGGATCTCCACCCCGTTGACGAGCCGGGGCCCGGGGCGCGAGAAGTGTGAGCTGGCGTCGACGGCGAAGAACGCAGCCCCCGACAAGCCAGGCCGGTCGAGCAGTGCGCCGGCCTCGGCCACCGCGCCTTCGAGGTCGTACCCACACGGCATGAACACGACCGCCTCGGGAGAGGCGGACGCGATCTGCTCCCAGGTCACACGGACCGACGGGGTCCCACGGCTGGTGAGGACGGCCTCGCCGCCGGCGAGCTCGATCATCTCGGGTATCCAGTGGCCGCCGTTGAAGGGAGGGTCGGACCACTCGAGCGCGAATGTCCGGGGCCTCGTTCGCTCCGCCACGGCGTCGGACACCGCCCGGAGCCGGGCCCGCAGGCCGTCGACCAGCGCCGTAGCGGCCGCTTCGGTCCCGGTCACGGTGCCGACCCGCAGGACGCAGTCGAGAACCTCGCTCAGCGAGCTCGGATCCATGGAGAGGACCTCGGCGCGACACCCGAGGAGCTCGAGGGCGTCGTTGACGTGTCCCGAGGGCACCGCGCACACCGCGCACAGGTCCTGGGTCAGCACGAGGTCAGGGCGAAGCTCGTGCACCGCCTCGTTGTCGAGCCGGTAGATCGGCTCGCCCCCGCTGATGCTGGCGCTCACCAACCGGTCCACCTCGGCCGGCTCGGCGGCGGGAGGCAGCGAGGAGAACGACACCGGTCGCTTGTTGCGGGCGGCCGGAGGCCAGTCGCACTCGTGGGTCACACCCACGAGGTCGTCCTCGAGGCCCAGGGCGTAGACGATCTCGGTGGCCGACGGCAGCAGGGACAAGATCCGCATGACGCGATCGTGGCCTACTTCGCTCCGCGGCGCTAATGGGCGCTCATGGCGGTGTGCTTTGGACGTGGCTGGTTAGGTCTTGGGACGATCCTCGAGCGCGACCACCTCGGCGACGTGGCGTCTCATTCGATCACGACCCATCTCGAGCAACGAGGTCGGGCGGCTCCTCCGAGCCGGAGACGGCGATGGTCGGGCGGGATCCCCCAAGGCGTCGGCCAGCGTCTGGATCAGTCCGGGCGCTTCGTCGACTGGCAAGCGGAAGGTGGCCCGACAGATCGAACCGTGCCACAGGCTCACGATCACGATCCCCTCGTCGGCGTGGGTGGAGACCTCCATCCGCCGTCCGTTGTCGCGGGCGTCGTTGAACCACTGGCGACGGACGGGGTTTGTGCGATGATCCAGCACCGTCTTCATCTTGGACCTCGGATCGGCCCGGGACCAGAGCCGGGGCCTTTGCAAACGCGTTACAAAACGGTCCGGCCAGGGCCGGCGGCGTTCAGGCCAGCCGCACTCCGCGGGGCAGGGTCCGACGGGGCGTCCGCAACCGCCGGGTGGCCACGCCGAACATGAAGGCTCCGAGGAGCACATCGAATCCGAGCCCGTAGGGCCACACCAGGTCCTTGCCACCTGGTGTCCGGTTGCCACTTTGAAACTGGGCGACGTTCGACTGCTGTCCCGGGGGCGATCGCAGTGACCGGACGCTGCGGCTGATGTCACCGAGGGGGTCGACGCCATTCTGGGGTTGCACCGTGCAGAAGGTGCGGACCGATCCGCCGGTACGGAAGCTGCGACAGACGGGCGGCCGTTCGGCGACGACAGGTGCGGCGTCGGCCAGGACCACGAAGGGGTTCGGGGCCAAGATCCACCAGGTCAGGTCGGTACGGGCCACGGTCTCGTCGGTGGTGCAGCACCCCGCCGGAGCGTTCGGGTCCCCGGTGGAGTAGTGAACGGGGCGCGTCTGGGTCGTGGCCACCGTGACCAACCCGAACACGATGAGCGTGCCCAGGGTGAGGGCAAAGACCGACAGGTAGGAAAGGACGCTGGACGTGGTGCCACGCGACAGCAGAGCCGACAACCCCAACGAAATGGCGCAGATCACACCCAGCAGCAGCGCCACGACGAGGGTGACGATCACGACCCGGATCGCCGGCACGCCCTTCTCGACCATCGACCAGACGACGAGGGGAGCCGAGGCGAGCAAGAAGATGCACGCCGTACCCCATGCGGCCAGGAGCTTCCCCCCGGCGATGTCGAATGCCGACAGCCCGGTGACCTGCAAGACCCCCAGGGTTCCGCGTTCGCGGTCCCCATTCACCGACTGGGCTGTCAGTGCGGGCATGACGAGCAGCGCCAAAGCCAGGAGGAACAGCTGGAGCCCTCCGTACATGACGGTCCCGACGTTTCCGTCCAGGTTGTGAGCCCGCGACAGGGCGAGGCGGAGTAGGACGGTGAATCCGACCAGGATCACGAACCATGCGGCCAGGAGCCAACGCCACCGCCCGGCGCGGACCCGCACCTTCAGCTCGAGCCGGGCCACGGTGAGGACGCCGCTCATCCTTGCTCCCCGGTGAGCGCGAGGTATGTCGCCTCCAATGACGTGGTGAGTGGTGCGCACGACACGACGTGGACCCCGTCGCGAACCAGGCCGGCGATGAGACCGGCGGCGGCCTCGTCGGAGAGGAGCTCGACGTCCACCCCGGCAGGAGTCACGGCGCCGTGCGAGTAGTGGTTCCGGTCGAGCGCGGCCACCAACTCGGATTCGTTCAAGGCCCGTAACCGCCACACCCGCGGCCCCGAAGCACGGGCCAGGTCATCGATACGACGCTCGCCGACGGTGACACCCCTGTCGACGAAGACGACCCGGTCGGCCATCTGCTCGAGGTCCGCCAACACGTGGCTGGAGACGACGACGGCTGCTCCCACCGACGCCAGCTGGCGCAGCTGGTCGCGCAGTTCCACCCGGCTGTAGGGGTCGAGCCCCGCGGCGGGCTCGTCGAGGAGTAGCACCCTGGGCATGTGGACGAGTGACCGGACGAATCCGAGCCTCTGCTTCTGCCCCCGAGACAAGACGTGGACGGGGCGATCTCCGTAGTCCTGGAGTCGACTGAGCACGAGGAGCTCTTCTGCTCTGGCGTTGGACCGCTTGCCCAGGCCGTAGGCGAGGCCGGCGAATCGCAGGTACTCGCGCGTCGTGAGGTTGTCGTAGACACCGAAGGCGTCTGGCACCCATCCCATGGTGGCCCGCACCGCGCCGGTCTCTGTCACGGGATCGTGACCGGCGATCCTCACCGTGCCCTCATCGGGCAACAGGAGGGTGGCGAGGATGAGCAGCAGTGTGGTCTTGCCGGCACCGTTGGGGCCGACGAGCCCCGTGACCTCTCCGTACCGGGCCGTGAAATCGACGCCTCGCAGGGCGAGCACCGATCCAAATTGTCGCTTCACGCCTATTGCGACGACCCCGTCGGCGGCGTCGGGAGATGACATGAACACTTCTTCGGCGACCGGGTTCACGACCATGGCTCTCCTTCGGCGCTGGCTCGGGACGGAAACTCGGACACGGCCAACCAGTCAGCCTCCTCACTGTAGGCATCACCCAGAGGTGATTTGTCGGAAGGCCGACGGACTCGGTTCAGCCTCATCGGAATCCGGCCTCAGGGCCCGCAGGCGTCGTATTCTCGACGGTGGAGTCCCTGCGCCCGCTCGCGTTGGGGGCTGGTCGTCTTGGGAGGCAAGTGCCATGACCAGGAACACCGACCGGGCTGCTGCCTTCTCGGGTCGTCCTCGTGGGGGCCGTCGCATTGTTGGCGCCATCGTGTTGGGCAGTGTCGGGCTCACGAGTTGCGGGGTCGTCAGCGCCGTTCGAAAGGTCGAGCACGCCGTCAAGGGGAATATGGCCACGATCGACACCTTCACGAACAAGATCAAGTCGAGTGAAAGCACCACCTTCGAAGCGACCTACTTGACCACCGGGAGCGCCCCCGCCACGGTCGTCTACGCAGTGCAGCCGCCCCAGGGCCTCACGTTCGAGACCACGCCGTCGGGTGCGAGCTCGAGCACCGTGCACATCATCGTGAATTCGTCGGGCGAGTACTCGTGCTCGGCGGCATCGGGATCGGGGACCCCCAGTGGCTCGGTGTCGTGTCAGAAGTTGGGGAGCGCCGACGCCGCCGCCCAGAACCAGATCTTCGACCTCTACACCCCGGCCCACTGGACCACGTTCCTGAAGGACTTCTCGCTTGCCGCTGGCCTGGCCGGTGACAAGGTGACGTCGTCCACCATGTCGGTCAACGGGTTCTCCATGCAATGCGTCGACTTCAACGCATCGGGCGTTCCGGGCACGAGCACGATCTGCACGACCGCCCAGGGCATCCTCGGCTACGTCAAGGTCGCCACCGACTCGACCAGCTTCGAGATCAAGAGCTACTCGGCATCACCCCCGGCGTCACTCTTCCAGCTGCCGCCCGGCGCCACCATCACGACCACGCCGAAGACGTCGTCGTAGGGGACTGGGTAGGGGACTCATCAGCCGAGGTCGCCATCGCCACGACCCCGTCTAATCTGGCAGCGTGCCCGATGTCGAGGTGTACGTCGACCCCAGTTGCCCATGGGCGTGGATCACGGCGCTGTGGGTGAAGGAGATCGCACCGCAGCGGGACCTGGCCGTGACCTGGCGCTCGTACTGCCTCGAGATCCGCGACGACTACGCCGTGGTGCCGACGATGCCCGAGCGCCGGCGCGAGGCGGCGCTGGCAGGACATGCCCTGTCGCACCGCATGCTTCGGATCTTCGAAGCGGCTCGGGCCGAATCCGGCGAAGGGGTGGTCGACGAGCTTTACACCGAGTGGAGCCGTGGGTTCTTCGGCCACACTCCTGTGCGCGACGAGTCGTTGTTGTCGGCGTGCCTGGCCGCCACCGGGCTCGCACCCGAGCTCATCGCAGCCGCTGACGACGACCGGTGGGACACCCCCATCGTCGAGGCCATGGACGTCGCCTATGCGTTCGGCGGGCCCAAGACCCAAACACCGACCATCGTGGTGCGGGCCGATCCGCCCTACGGGTTCAAAGGGCCGGTGATGGCACCCGCTCCGACGGGGCGCTCCGCGGTATCGCTGTGGGACGCCATCCAGGTCATTGCCGCGGAGCCGGGGTTCTTCGAGATCACCCGGCCCCGGAGCAACCGACCGACACCGCCGCCGTTCCCCTGAGCGGAGCGGTCCCTTCACACTTGCGCCTCGGACCAGGGGGGATTCGAGGCGCCGAGCACCCGGGTGACACCACTGGCCCCCGCCACCATGACGAGACCGATGGCGAGCGGGTACACGGTTTGGGCATGCACGATGAACAACGCACCCACGAGAGCGCCCAGGAACATCGCCACGACGGTGAGACCGCGTCGGCCCGCCTTGGCCCCGGTGCGACCGGCCAGTGGGCCGTCCGCGGAGATCCCGGTGATGGTCATGGTGAGCACCGTCGTGGTGAGGTCGGGCAACGCCAGCTTCCGGGCCGCCGCGTTCTGGATCCCCATGGAGATCCCGAGAACGGCGATCAGGCCGTAGCGGAATCCGGCTGTCACCATGGCGCCACTCAACGCCGCCAACACGACCGCGACGGTCATGAAGGTGGCCTGGATCAAAGTGGAGATGCTCACCAGTCGGGCCGGGTGCTTCGCCAGCGTCGAGCCCACGCGCCCTCCGATCACGGCTCCGAGGCCGAACGCGCCCAACGCCGTCAACGAGGCAGGTATCGAGAATCCCGGTGCGCCCACCAAGGCGAAGGCCAAGAAGACGACGTTGCCGGTCATGTTGGCGACGAAGACGTGTCCGAGGACCAGGTAGCTGAACGAATCAACCAGACCCGTGACAACGGTCATGCCGAGCAGCAACGGGGGTAGCGGACCGAATGCGCTGTCGCGACCCACGAATATCGTCTCTCTGACCTCGGAAAGGAACGTGTTCACGAGAGCCATCCCTTGCGGTCGTGCCGAAATCGTGTCCCGGCGGTGTTCCGTGATGCTATTTCCTCTGCCACCGACTCCACCTGTCGATCGAGGGCAGACCGAGGGCCGGACAGGAGGCCGGTAACGTGGTCGTCACAGCGCGTCGTGCCGGGTGCCTCGAGAAGCGCTCGTGTGTCGTTTCCGAGATGCGAAGGAACGTCGGAAGGGAGGTCGCGTGGCGTCAGTGTCTGTTGAGCAACTGAGCAAACGCTACGGCGACATCGACGCGGTCGACGACGTCGCCTTCGAGGTGGAGCCGGGAGAGGTATTCGCCCTGCTGGGGCCCAACGGTGCCGGCAAGACGACGACGATCGAGATCCTCGAGGGGTTCCGGACACGCGACAGGGGCCGGGTGGAGGTGCTCGGGTTCGACCCCGCTGATCCCACTACCAGTCGGCAAATGCGCGAGCGTCTCGGGGTCGTTCTCCAGGAGCTCGCCGTCGAGCCGTTCTTGTCGGTCCGCCAGGCGCTCACCCGCAATGCCGGCTATTTCCCCGCCCCCCGTCCAGTGGACGAGGTGCTCGAACTGGTGGGGCTCGAGGCCAAGGCCGACGCGCGCATCAAGACCCTCTCTGGTGGCCAACAGCGCCGTCTCGACCTGGGGCTCGGGATCATCGGGAACCCGGACCTGCTGGTGTTGGACGAGCCCACCACCGGTTTCGATCCCACCGCTCGACGGGGAGCCTGGGACCTCGTCCGGGCCATGACCGGCGGGGGGACGACAGTGATCCTCACGACGCACTACATGGACGAGGCCGAGGCTCTCGCCGATCGGGTGGCGGTGATCAATTCCGGTCGGATCATCGCGCAAGGCACCCCGGAGTCGTTGGGCGGACGCGACGTGGGCGAGGCCACCATCCGTTTCCGACTTCCCCCCGTTACGGCTCTCGCCGATCTTCCCGTCCCCGCCGTGGTCACCGAGACCGGAGTTCTGGAGATCAAGACGGACAAGGAGATCGAGGTGCTCGCCACGCTCACGAGCTGGGCGCTGCGCGACGGCGTCGAGCTGATCGGTCTTACCGTGGACCGGCTCACCCTCGAGGACATCTATCTGCGCCTGACGGGGTACGAGCCCGACACCGCCACGGCGGGGTCCACGTCATGAGCTCGGGAACCGGTATGGGAACCTTCCGTGGTCGGGCCGATCTGCGACTCGTCGCTCGCCAGGTCCACTACGAGCAGCTCAGCTTCTGGCTGAACCCGGTCGCCGCGGTGTTCACGGTCGGCTTCTCCGTGGTGTTCCTCGTCCTTCTCGGCGCCGCGGCCGGAAATGCGCGTATCCCGTTATTGGGCAACATCCGAGAGATCCAGTACTACGTCCCGGGATTCGCCGCCTACGGCGTGATGTCGGCGTGCTTCAACATGTTGGCGATCACCCTGGTCGTGCGCCGGGAGATGGGCTTGTTGAAACGGATGCGGCTGTCGCCACTCCCGACCTGGGTGATGTTGGCGGCCGTTTTCGGCAACGCCCTCATCATCTCGTTCGTCCAGGTCGTCCTGCTGCTGGTCATCGGGAAGTTCGGGTACCACGTCGTGCTTCCCCACAATTTCGGTGCCTTGGCCGTCGTCTTGCTGGTCGGGGCGATCTGCTTCACCTCCCTCGGCATCGCCGCGAGCACGCTGATCCCCAATCAGGAGGCGGGGGGCCCCGTGATCGGGATCGTGTTCTTCGTCCTGCTGTTCTTGTCGGGGCTCTGGTACCCGTTGAAGAAGGGCTCGGGCCTGGCCCAGTTCTCCTCGTACTTCCCGATGCGCCACATGATCACCGGCGTCTTCACGCCCTTCGACGTCCAACGGGGTGTGTCGTCGTGGCCGTGGGGCGACATCCTCATCATGGCCATCTGGGCGGTGGTCGGTGTGATCGTGTCACTGCGGCGCTGGAGCTGGGCGCCCCGGCGCAGCGACGCCGGCCGGCGGCGGGGCTCGCTCCTCGGGGCGCGTCAATGACGACCGAGCTCACTCCGAGCCCACCCGGCGCGCTGTCATACCGAGTGGCTGTCATACCGAGTGGCTGTCACACGGAGTGGCTGTCATACCGAGTGGCTGAGCGTCACCGTGTGGCTGAGCGTCACCGTCACCGTGGTGACGCCGGGGGCAAGGGTGACGGTGCCGGTTTGGTCGTCGACGGTGCCGGCCCCCGAGCCGGCGATGTTGTCCACGAAGGCGGGGAGCTCGAACAGCACCGGGCCCGAGGGTTTGGCCCCGTCGAGTGTCAAGGTCACGACGTCATCTCGCACGGAGATGGTGAAGCCCAGGCGCTGTCCGTCGGTCGTCGGGAAGTTCGACACGGCCATGGAGCGACCGGGTCGCACCCACGCATCGGGGACGCCCCGGCCGATGATCAGAGAACCGTCCGACCGTTGCGCGGCCAGGGAGTCGAGCAGCACCTTGTTGGCATTGGCGATGCCCCAACTGTGGGGAGCGGATCCTTGGCCGCCGGCGGGATGGCACCCGACCCACGGTGAGCGCGGATCGGGTGGGCTCGAGCTCTCCCACCACGAATAGGGGCCGCTCTGGGTGCGGTCGATCATGAACTCGTAGCCGAGGATTCCTTGGTCTCGGTACCTCTCACCCGCCAGACCCCAGCTGCCGTAGCCGGCGTTGTACCCCGACGAGTAGTAGTAGTGGGTGGGGTAGCCGCCCACGGTGTTGGCCGGGAGCTTGCCGGCGAGCCGCGCCAAGCCGTAGGAGTAGGTGGCGTCGATCAGGTCGATGCCCGGTCCCGAGAGTGCGGCGCCGAAGAGAGACCCGTCCCAGGCCCACCGGCCGAAGAGCATGGGCGCGGCCCAGTTGGCGTCCTCGGGGTTTCGACACCGGTTCGACGAGTTCGGCTGGACCATGGAGCAGGGCAGGTAGTCGAGGTGGTACCGGCTGATGGTGGCGTCGAGGGTGCTGTTGGTGGCGGTCAACAGGCTCGAGTACTGCCCGTTCGCCCACGTCGCCTCGGTCGTGCTCCCCACCTGCTCGGCGAGGTAGCGGTAGGCGGCCAGGCCCATGAGCGCCTCGAAGTCGTCGATGGTCCACAGGCCGTTGGAGTCGATGTCATCGGTCTCGTGCATGATCCCGCCCGGGCCGGTGCGGTCCGCGGCGATGGCATGGGCGGCGTCCTCGATGCTCGGCTCGGTGGCACCGGTGGGGCCCTCGGTCGAGAAGTTGGCCCGGACGAAGGCGAGGTCGCCGGTCTTCAACAGATAGATGGCCCACGGCCACGCGTAGGTCCACAGGCCGTCTTCGTATTGGACCTGTGCCCCGACCACACTGCGGGCGTCGGTCAGCAGGGCGTGGGCGTCTTGGAAGTCCCCCTGGGTGAAGAGGTTGGCGAGGATCCCGACGACGTCGTGGCTGTACTCGGACTGGTATCCGTTCACGCCGGTGTTGAGGTGGACGCTGCTCCTGGCGATCTGGGTGGCGATGAAGCCGCTGCGATAGGCGTCGACGAGCCTCTGGTCGGGCAGAGCCAGCGCGGTGATCGCTGACAGCTGCCCGTTCCAGAAGGTCTCCATGTGTGTCAGGTGCCGATCGAAGCTCCCGGCGCCTCGCAACAGTGTGGACGAGGGCCAGGGGTAGCTCTGGCCGAAGCGGTCGACGGCGACGACGTAGTCGTGGTCGACGGTGGTGTGGGCCTTGACGACGACGGGTGCCGAGTCGAGGTGGATGAGGCCCGTCGACGGCTCAGGATCGACGCGAACGGGGTGGCCAGTCGGGTTGCGCACCGACACCCGGCTGTAGATGGCCACATAGGCGGTTTCGCCGAAGGTCAGTTCGTCTCCGAAGTTCGTGATGGAGATGTCGGTGCCGACGCGGTGGAACGACGTCACCAATGCGGGCAGATATCCGTCGAGATCCGACCATGTGGTCCTGGAGTCGTCATAGACGCCATAGCCGTAGCTCCGGTGCAGTTGGCCCTGGACGTAGAAGCTTCCGCCCAGGCAGGCCACGACGCCCTCGTCGTTCCCCGCCCAGCCGATGGCCGCAGCATCGCCGTAGGTGCCCTGGATGGCGTCGTTCACACCCGGAGCACAGGTGTAGGGCGTTCCGGCGGGTGCGACGGGGCCGGCCGTCAGGGCCTTCGTGGCCCGATGGGTTGCGTGCGGGGTTCCTCCCGCACACCCCGAGACGAGGACCGACACCGCGACAACCAGGAACGTTGGCGAGAAGACCTCCCGTCGCAGACGTCCGGTGACCCGCACGAGAGGGGCCTCAGGCCAGGACGCGACGGCGGAAGTTTTGCAGGCCGATCCGGAGGAACACGGTGCAGAAACCGATGAGCACGGGGTAGATGATGTAGAGGTGCATGTGCTGGGCGTTCGTGAAGGCGGCGCGCATGCCCTCGTTCACATAGATCAGGGGGTTGACGAGCACGATTGTCTGCAGCCAGTGCCACGCCCCGACCTTGACCGGGACCAGTCGGGTCCACTGGTAGTAGGTGCCCCCGAGGAAGGTGATGGGGAGGACGACGAAGCCGAACATGAGGCCGATGTTGCGCGGCTCGAAGCTGGTGCCGAGCACGAGACCGAGCGAGGCCATGGTCACACAGGCGATGGGGAGCAGCGTGAGGATGATCCACCAGTGGAGGTTGAGGTGGGCCTCCACGCCTGCGGCATGGACCACCGAGGCGATCGGCAGCACGATGACCGCAGAGATGACCCCCTGGACCGACCCCGACAGGACCTTGGCCGCCGCCACCAGCCAGATCGGGCACGGTGCTTGGACGCGGTCCTCGATCTCACGGGTGAATCCGAACTCCTGGGACATCTGCAGGGCCACGGCTTGTACACCCTGGAACATGATGGAGATCCCCACCACTCCGGGAACCAGCACCGTGGCGAATGCCGACGAAGCCGCCGCGCTTGACCGGGCCGCGCCGACACCGGTGCCGGCCCGCGCCGCGCCGGCACCGGTGCCCCCGACGGCTTGGCCGATCTTCGGGAAGACGTAGAGGAAGACGAAGCAGAGGAGGAACGGCTGGATCACTGTGCGGGAGGCGAACTCGATGAGGTGCTTCCGGAGCACGACGAGGTCACGGAGGATCAACGCCCCGAGGGCGATGCGGCTCGCCGAGGCGGCGGAACGGGAGGGTGTGGGGATGATGGAGGAGTGGCCCGTGGGGCTCGGCACCGTGGTCGTCATCAGTCGCGGAGCTCTCTTCCGGTGAGGTTGATGAAGACGGTCTCCAGGCTGGGCTCGGAGACCGACAGATCGGCGACCTCGAAGCCACCGCCCTCGGCCGCGGCCACCAGCCGGGGGAGCAGCCTGTTCCTCCCTCGGACATGCAGCTCGATCCCCGCGTCGGTCGGTCGGACGCGGTTCACCTCCGCGACCTCGCGCTGGAGGACCTCGGCAAGTCGTTGCTGGTCGCCGGTGGCCTTGACCGTCACGATGGTGTCGGCCCCCACTCCCTCCTTGAGCCGGGCGGGGGTGTCGAGGGCCAGGATCTTGCCGTGGTCCATGATCGCCACCCGGCCGCAGAGCTGGTCCGCCTCTTCCATGTAGTGGGTGGTGAGGAGGATCGTCTGTCCCTCGGAGTTGAGCTCGCGCAGGATGTCCCACAGGACGAGGCGGCTCTGGGGGTCGAGGCCCGCGGTCGGCTCGTCCATGAACAAGACGGCCGGTTTGTGGAAGATCGAGCGGGCCACCATGAGTCGCTGGGCCATGCCGCCCGAGAGCGCGTAGACCGATGCCTTCGCCCATTTCGAGAGCTGGAACTTCTCGAGGAGCTCGTCGGCGCTCCGGCGTGATTCGGCCGCCCCGATGCCGAAGAGACGGCCGTGGAAATAGAGGTTCTCCCACACGTTGAGCTGGCGGTCCAGGGTGTTGGTCTGCGAGACCACGCCCACGAGCTGTTTGGAGAGGGCCGGATGGGCGACGACGTCGATGTCGGCGATGAAGGCCTGTCCCGAGGTCGGGATGACCCGAGTGGTGAGGATCCCCGCCGTCGTGGTCTTCCCCGCTCCGTTGGGCCCGAGGAGCCCGAAGATCTCTCCCACCCCTACCGACAGGTTGAGCTCGTCGACGGCGCGGAAGTCGGTGCCTGCGTAGATCTTGGTCAGGTCGACGGTTCGGACGATCGCAGTGGTGCCATGGAGATCGGACGCGGTCTCGAAGGTGGTCGAAGTCATGATCGTTCGAACGGCAAGGCTAGCGACTGCGAGCCTCGGTGACGGGGTTGCGGCGTCACCGCTGTGTCGGTCCGGAGGGGACGTCGATCTTGGTGTCGAGCTCTGCGGCCCGGGCGCGGAGGCGCTTGGCCTTGGCCACGCGCTCGTCGCGGAAGATCTTGACGCGTGCCAGGGTGTCGTCGAGCCGTGCCACGAGTTTGTCGTTGGCGTCGATGGCGGTGGTGAGGAGCTGGCGCTGGAGCTCGGGCCGGGCGTTCTCCTTGAAGGCGTGGCGGAGCTCGTCGAGGACGTCCTCGGTCTCGAGGACCACTCGGATCTCGGCCAGTGAGAACCCCATCAGGGTCTGGAGCTCCCGGATGCGCTTGGCCCGTTCCACCTGTGAGCCGGCGAAGACGCGCTCGCTCCCGTGGCGCTGGTCGCTCGGGGCCACCAGGCCGATCTCCTCCCAGTAGCGCAGGGTCCGGGTCGTGACACCGCACAGCTTGGCCACCTCGCCGATGCGCAGGGTGAGCTCGCTGGGCGCGATGGCGACGTCCCCGGTGGGGTGTCGGGCTGTCACACTCGGACCTTCTCGTCGCGTGCGTCGACGACGGCGCGCGTCGTGCTCGACGCGGGCTCGACATAGACGTACTTCCCGCCCCGCATCCACGACGCCGCTGCCGCCACGAGGCAAGCCACGATGGCGAAGTCGAAGGCGGCATGGAGCCCCTGGCGGAACGGGACCGAGATGAGGTTGGGGAAGAAGCTGCGCCCCGTGATCACCGCCCGGTGCCCGGCCGGGAGCTGCGACAGTACGGAGTTCCCGAGGAGATGTTGCATCGGGTTGTACCCCAAGAAGGCGGCGAACAACGTCGACACGGGGGGGAGATGGGCCACGCGGTCGGCGACACCGGTGGGCACGCCCTGGGCCACGAGGCCGTGGTACATCGAACCGGGGAGCGACGACGACAACCCGACGATCATGAGGGTGAAGAAGATCCCGATCGAGAGGACCTGGGCGGAGTTCTGGAAAGTGGAGTTCATGCCCGAGCCCGCCCCACGGTGTTGGGGGGGAAGGCTGTTCATCACCCCGGCCCGGTTCGGCGAGCCGAAGGCGCCCATGGTGAGACCGAGGAGCAGCAGGATCGTCCCGAAGATCCAGTAGGAGAAGTTCACAGGGAGGAGCTCCAGTGCCACGAACGAGGCCGCCGACCCGAGCATGCCGCCGGTGGCGAAGGGACGTGCTCCGTACCGGTCCGACAGGACCCCCGACAACGGACCCGCGATCAGGAATCCGGTGGTGAGCGGCAACATGGCGATCCCCGCCCACAACGGCGTCCGGGCGAAGTCGTATCCGTGGAGCGGTAGCCAGATGCCCTGCAACCATATGATCAGCATGAACATGAGACCGCCGCGCCCGACCGCGGCCAGGAAGCTGGCCAGGACACCGGCGGTGAAGGCGCGGATGCGGAAGAGCGGCAGACGGAACATGGGGTCGGCCACGCGGGTCTCGATGACTGCGAAGGCGATGAGGAGGACGACCCCGGTACCGAGCTCGCTCAGCACGGCCGGGGAGGTCCATCCCATGGTGTGGTTCCCGTGGGGCTCGATGCCGTAGGTGATGCCGATCATGAGCGAGATGAGCCCGAAGGCGAAGGTGAGGTTGCCGGGCCAGTCGATATGGGCGCGCGTCGGCCGGCTCACCTCTCGTAGTTGGAGGTAGCCCCAGACGGTGCCGATCAGGCCGATGGGCACCGAGACGAGGAAGATGAGTCGCCAGTTGATGGGCGCCAGAACCCCACCGAGGACGAGCCCGATGAACGTCCCGCTGATCGCCGCGGCCTGGTTGATCCCGAGCGCCATGCCCCGTTGGTCCTCGGGGAAGGCGTCGGTGAGGATGGCCGACGAGTTGGCCACGAGGAAGGCGGCCCCGATCCCCTGGAAGACCCGCACCACGATGAGCCACAACCCCGCGGCGGTACCGGTCATCCACGTGACCGTGAGGAGTAGGGAGAAAAACGTGAAGATGGCGAAGCCCAGGTTGTACATGCGGACCCGCCCGTAGATGTCGCCGAGGCGGCCCAGGTTGACCACGAGGACACTGGTCACGACCAAGAAGCTCAGGATCATCCACAGCAGGTAGAAGCTGTTCCCGGGCTGAAGGGGGTCGAGGCGGATGCCGCGGAAGACGTCGGGTAGGGAGATGAGCAGGATCGACCCGTCGATCGAGGCCATCAACATGCCCAGAGTGGTGTTGATCAGCGCCACCCATTTGTAGCGATCACTCACGGCAGGCGCCTGGGGGGTCGGTTGCTTGACGTTCACGTCAACAGCCAACCTACCAAGCGGTGATCGCACCCCGTGCGGGGTAGGGGCGGTCGAGCCGGGGGTGAGCGGGACACGGGTGGGGGATTGGTGCCCGCGCCCGCCGCCCCACGGAGTCACCCACCCGGATTGGGGTAAGGAAGGGGGGTGCCCAGGTCAACGGTAGGGCGGGCTCCATGAAGGTTTCGTGACGCGGTCCGGGCCCAACAGAAACCGCGTCCGGACCCCGGGTTGGCAACCCGCCTAGGCTGCGGTGACCGTCGCCAGGAGGTCGGGGAACGTGGGCGGGATTGGTCGAGGAGCGGGGGTGGGTGTGTGACACGCCGGGTGAAGTGGCTGGCATCGTTGGGTCTGGTCGCCACATTGGGAGTGGGGTCAGCGACCGTGCTCGCCCCGAGCGCGTCGGCGAAGGCCAAGCACCATGTCCATGTCAAAACCGCGCCTCTCACCGCCACGGCCCCGGTCACCACTGCGTCGTTCACCTTCAGTGTCGGGGTGAGCGGCATCGGCAAGAGCCTGGGAACGATCAACCTCAGCGGCTCGGGTCAGGCGGACCTCGTCAACGACGCCGTCTCGGTGTCGGTGACGCTTCCGGCATCGGTGGCCAAGCTGATCCCCGGCGGATCGGGCGGGTCCGAGACGGTGAACGCCGTGCTGTCGGGCGGGACCGTTTACGTGCAGATCCCGTCGCTCGCCACTCTGCTCGGTGAGCCGTGGATCTCCCTGGCCCTGCCGTCGAGCGCCACCACGGCCATCCCCGGGATCTTTACGACCGTCGGTGGAGCCTTGGGCGATGTCAACGAGATCCTCACCTTCGCGCAGTCGCATCACGCCAAGGTGACATCACTGGGGTCCTCGATGGTCGACGGAACGTCGGCGACGGGGAGTCAGGTCAGTGCACGTGTGAAGGGCTTGAAGCTCTCAGCGATCTTGTGGGCGAACTCGTCGGACCAGTTGGTCCAGGCCAAGGTGAACGCGGCCGTCGGCGCCGGGCATCACATCGGCATCTCGGCCGTTGTGGACCTCACCGGGTACGGCGGCCCGGTCACCGTCACGGTCCCGAATCCGTCGGATGTGCGTGCCGTCCCCCTCTCTGTCGTCACCAGCGTCCTGGGTGGGCTCCTGCACAACGTCCACCTCGGGCACGGCGCCAAGAAGCACTGAGCCCAGAACCAGCAGCACCGGGATCGGGCTGGGTCCTTCCCAAGCGCGCCGCTGAGGAGTAGGACTGGGTGAGAGATCCCGCTCACCCCCGAGGCGGGAGCCCCTTCATGGAAGGAGGGCCCGATGGACCGATCGGTCGATCAGGCCAGTGGAACGGTCGCGACGGACCAGAGCGATCCGCCCGAGACGAGCACTGCCATTGAGGACAGCGAGTCGGCCGACATCGAGTCCGAGCTCCAGTCCTCGACGCGCGAAATGGGCATCTCCGCCGTCGGCCCCGGCCCCGTCGACGATTCCTAGACTGGGGGCTGCGCCACGCGAGCCTGCAGGCCGTCTCGGAGGCGCGGCCAATCTTCGGCCAGGATCGAGAAGAGCACGGTGTCGCGCACGGTTCCGTCGGCGCGACGTTGGTATCGACCCAGGGTGCCTTCGTAGCGGGCACCGAGTCGGGCGATGGCGCGCTGCGACCGCGTGTTGCGGACGTCGGTCTTCAGCTGGACCCGTCCGACGTGAAGCTCGTCGAAGGCGTATCCGAGGAGGAGCAACTTGGTGTCGGGGTTGACCGCCGTCGCCCATAGCGAGGGTCGGTAGGCGGTGGCGCCGATCTCGAGTCGGGCGTCGTGTGTCGATACGTCGAGATAGCTGGACATGCCCACCACAGCTCCGGCGGGCAGGCCGGCGTAAGGGACGCGCAGTCGGATGACCCAGGGGAAGATCCCTGACGTCAACCGCCCACGGAGGACGTCGATCAGCGCCCCGGGGTCCGGCGGGCGCAAGGGAAGGTGCTCCCAGACCTCCTCGTCATCGAGAGCTCCGAACAGTTCCTCCCCATCCTCCTCGAGGCGTGCCGGGGAGACCTCCACGACGCGTCCGTGGAGCACGGTGTCGCGAGGGGGTGGCCACGCCATCGACGGCCAGACGACGTCTGTGGGTCGGGTGTCGGTGACGGGGACGAAGTCGTGGGGTCGGGCTCCGGAGCCGGTCACGGTCATGGGACCCATTGTGGTCCAAGGACTCGGGCCCGAGCCCCGACCTACGCGGTTCGAGACGTGAAGAGCTGGCGGAGGTGGACCCTCCCCCCGGTACGGAGGATGGCGCGTCGGTAGACGGTCGAGGCCAGTCGGGCCACGCCCACGGTGGCGACGAGGGTGAGGACCACCGACAGACTGAAGCCCCACCACGACACGGCACCGAGACCGACGAGCACCGGCATGGCGAAGGGGGCGGTCGGTGGCAGATAGGCGAGGACCTTCACGAGCTCCGAAGCTTGGCCCGAGCCCAACGCGGTGAGCGAGACGATGTAGCCGAAGAGGATCGGCAGTTGGAGGGGGAACGCCAAGGTCTGGACCTGCTCCTGGCGGTCGGCCAGCGAGCCCCCGGCCGCGTAGACCCAGCAGTAGAAGGCATATCCGAGCACCACCCACAAGAGCGAGCCCATGATCACGAGGGGGGCGGTCCCGTGGACCAAGGTCGAGCCTTCGGCGGCACCGAGCCCGAGCGCGACGGCCACGATGAGTGCGGCCTGGAACAGCGCCACCGCTCCGATGCCGATGACCTTCCCGGCGAGGAGCTGTCCGGAGCGGAGCGTCGAGAGAAGGACCTCGATGACGCGTGACGATTTTTCCTCCACCACACCGATCAGGAGCCAGGTGCCGAACTGGGCGAGCAGGACATAGGTGAGGATGACGCCGTAGACCGCCGTCGCTCTCGCGGTCTGATTGTGCCGGGGTGGTTGCAGGCTTTGAACCGGGAGGGGTGCGGGATGGGCGAGTCGCTGGGCCTGGTCCGGGGAGATGCCGGCTCGCTCGAGCCCCCCTTGGAGGCTGACCGACGTCGAGATGATGCGCACCAGCAGAGCGGTGGTCGAGGTGTCGGTGGGGTCGAGGGCCTGGTTCACGATGATCCGGCGCGTGCCCACGAGCACCACGTCGACATGTCCTGCCACGAGCGCGTGGCGGGCGGCAGGCAGTGAGCCCTCGGGTACCAGTGACACGGTCGTGCCCAGGGCCGGTCCCGACGCCAGGATCGTGGCGCGCAACGGGGTAGACAGCGTGCCTACGATGCCGACACGCTGACGACTCTTGGTGTTCTTGTGGAGCACCGGGATGGTGACCGCCGCCGCCACCGCCAGCAAGATGATGGCCGTCCCGATCCGAAACGTACGGGCTCGGACGCGCTCGCGCACCTCGCGACGGGCCACGAGGCCGACGTCCCCGCCGACCCGATCCAGCGCTGCGCCCAAGCGTCGGGCCCGGACCGTGGCGTCCGGTGCCGAAGAATCGGCGACGAGGCGGCGGACGCGGACGCGCCGCCAGAGCCGCAGCGCCAACAGAGCCACGACGATTGGGATGAGGACGTACTTCACGCCAACGCCTCGCGAAAGACCTCGGAGAGCCGCCGTCTCTCGAACCCGAACCGTTCCACAGGACCGGCCGCCATGGCCGCCGCCAGGACTGCCTGGGGGTCGGTTTGCTCGTCGAGGACCAGGCGTACTGCGCCAGCTTCGACTCGCGAGACGGTGACGCCCGGGACCCGGCGGCCCCATTGCCCGATGAAGTCACCGTCCACCTTGACGACCAGTCGGCGGCGACCGCTCGTGGTGAGCTCCTCCACCGTTCCCTGGGCCACGAGGCGGCCGTGGTCGATGATCGCCACCGACTGGCAAAGGTCCTCGACGAGGTCGATCTGATGGCTCGAGAACAGCACGCCCCGTCCGTTGGCGGCCGCCTCCACCAACACCTCGCTGATGGCGTCGACCCCGACCGGGTCGAGACCCGAGAGCGGTTCGTCGAGGACGAGGAGCTCGGGCTCGTGGACGAGGGCGGCGGCCAGCTGGACCCGCTGCTGATTACCGAGCGACAGTGTTTCGATCTTGCTCATGGCACGGTCTGCGACACCCAGCTTCTCGAGCCAATGCAGGGCTGCCACCCGGGCGTCGGCCGCGCTCACGCCGTGGAGACGGGCCAGGTATTGGATCTGATCGACCACCACCATCCCCGGGTACAACCCGCGTTCTTCGGGCATGTAGCCGAAGCGTCGACGGACATTCGGCGTCACCGGGACGCCGTTCCATCGGACGACTCCGGCGTCGAGGTCGATCAGCTCGAACACGGCCCGCATGGCCGTGGTCTTTCCTGCGCCGTTGGGGCCGAGAAAGCCGAAGACCTGCCCCGCCGGAACGGTGAAGCTCAGACGGTCGAGAGCGACGAGGTCCCCGAAGCGGCGGGTCAGCCCATCGAATTCGAGCATCTTCTCTGACTACCACACCGACCCACCCGGTCCGGCGCTGGGTCGTCGGCGACCGGTGGGCCGGATCCGTGGCAGGTCTAGCCTCACGCCGTGAGGACCGATCGCCGACTGGGCCCGCTGTCGTCGCGCGACTTCCGGCTCTTCCTGGTGGGCCGGCTGACCTCGTTCATCGGGACGGGGATGCTGCCCGTGGCGCTCGCTTTCGCCGTGCTCGCCCGGCACGGGTCGACGTCGGACGTCGGGTACGTGCTCGGGGCCGACACCCTCCCCCTGGTGTTGTTCCTCCTGGTGGGCGGGGCCGCTGCCGACCGGCTCAACCGGCGGGTTGTGATGTTGAGCGCGGACGTCATGCGGACCCTCGCCCAGGGAGTGATGGCGGCGTGGATCCTCGTCGGCCATCCGCCTTTGTGGGGGTTCCTCGCCACCCAGGCCTTGGTCGGGGTGGGGAATGCCTTCTTCACGCCCGCCATGACGGGGCTCATTCCCGAGGTAGCCCCGGCCGAGTCGTTGCAACAGGCGAACGTGCTCAACTCCATGGCCGAGTGGTCCGGTCGCTTGTTGGGCCCCGCCCTGGCGGGGGTCATCGTGGCCACGGCGGGTCCGGGGTGGGCCGTCGGGGCCGACGCCTTCACCTACCTCGTGAGCGCGATCTGCTTGGTCGGCCTGCGGGTCGGTTGGTCGGGGACCGCCGCCACCGAGCCGTTCCTGGCCCAGATGCGGACGGGGTGGCGGGCCTTTCGTTCCCGGACATGGTTGTGGTCGATCGTGACCCAGTTCTCGTCGTACGGGTTTTTCGTCTTCGCACCCTTCTTCGTGCTCGGTGCCGTCGTGGCCAAACAGCGTCTCGGCGGTGCCGCCGCCTGGGGCACCGTGCTCGCGCTCCAGGGCCTCGGTTCGGTGCTCGGGAGCATGATGATGTTGCGGTTCCATCCCCGCCGGCCCCTGCTCGTGGCGGAGTTGGGATTGGTCGGCTTCGCCCTCCCCATGGTGGCCTTGGCGGCGGGCTCGCCCTTGGCGGTGGTGGCGGCGACATCGTTCGTGTCGGGCGCGTCGATCGGGGTCTTCGGACCGCTGTGGGACACGACGATGCAGAGCCAGTTGCCGCCCGAGGTCCTGTCGCGTGCCAGCGCCTATGACTGGTTCGGGTCCATGGTGTTTCTTCCCTTGGGGTTCGCCTTCGCCGGCACGCTGGCGCGCGTCTTGGGGATCGACGGTGCGCTCTATCTCGGTGCCGGGTGGCTCGTGATCAGCACCGCCGTGGTGGTGGCACTCCCGGGGGTGACCTCCCTCGTTGCCGTCATACCCTCCCCACCGGGCCCGGTGGGGGCGCAGGAGAAGGCCGACGAACGGGCCTCGGGATCTTCGCTCTAGAGCTTGGGTCCCGGCACGGGTGGAGCCGACGCCGTGGTGCTCGGCCAGCGATCGACGACGGCGCGGACGTGGCGAAGTGCCACGAGCCCTTTCACCAGCCCGACCACGAAGTTCCCGGCGGTGTCGGCGACGAGCCGGACGATCACGAGACGGTGGTCCGAGAGGGCGCGGGCCACCCAGGCCGATTCCATGTCGACCGCCAAGGCACCGGTCCGGGCGAGCTCGGCCCGGTGCTCGCCGTGGACGAGGGTCTTCGACGACACGATCGGCCCGAGGTGGACGCTGCGTCCGGCGGTTCGGAGCTCAGCGGCCACGGCGGCGGCATCGGTGCCCGAGAGGTCGATCTCGTCACCGTCGGGTCCCCGCACCGACGTGGCCACCACGATCTCGCCCGGTGCCAACGCCGGGGCGAGGCCTCCCGAGATACCGGCCAGGACGACAGCGGCGCCGGGTTCGATCCTCGCCGCCAGCCGTTGGGCCGCCCCGTGGGCGCGGACATGGCCCATGCCCGTGCGCACCACCGAGCCGCCGATGGCCAGGGCTTCGAGTCGCATGGCCGCCACGAACGTGGCCGGCCCACCCTGGTCGACGGGGGAGCGTGCCCGAGGATCCTCCCCGTCGGCGCTCATGCCGGCGTCGACGTCGACCAGGCCGCGGTTGGTTCGGGCGAGGTCGTGACGTCGTGGTCGGAGACGGGCAGGCCGTCGCGATAGGTGATCGAGTTCGTGCGCACGGCGGTGACCCGTGGACCGGGCAGGATGATCCCCATCAGGTTGAGTGGGTCGGCCGCGTTGAGCCCGACGGTCTGGCCGTTGCGCTCGGAGCGTCGCACCCGACGGAGCTCTTCGATCGCCTCGGGGAGTGCGTACTGCTCGCCGGCGGGTCCCGTCACGAAACGACCGCCGCGCACCATGCCTCTGGCTTCGAGCCTGCGGAGTGCCCACACCACTTCGCGCCACGGCAGAGCGAGGGTCTCGCGGGCCATGAGATCCCAGAAGACGACGCCCCAACGGGTCAGGAGTTGTCCGGCCACCTGCTCGGCGAGGGTCTCGTTGTCGATCTCGTCCTCGGGCTCGCTCGTAGGCAACAAGGCCCAGCGTCCTTCGCCCCCCTCGCGCCAGGTGGCGGAGCGCCGGGCCCCGGAGCGAAGGCGCTGTTCGTGACGCTGGCGCCGTTTCCAGGCCTGGCGGGCCGAGAGGAGTGATCGCACCGCCTGGAACCCGTCGGCGGTGACGATGCCCCTTGCCACCAGGTCCCACAACCCTTCTTCCACCTCGACCGGGAGGCGTCCGGTGGTGCTGCGGAGCTCGGAATGGAACATCGCACCCCGGGACCGCAGCGCATCCAGGACGTCGCGCGCCGCCCCGTGGACGGGCTCGGCCGGGACCGTGTCCCCCCGGACGGCGCGCAGGAGCCAGGGGAGGTCTTCGCGCAGAGCGAAGGTGACCGGAGTGGCGCGCGACGGTGTCGACGATCCCCGTCTCACTGTGCCCTCGGGATCGGCGGCTCGGGGAGAGAGCCGACCCCAGACCAGTTCCCCGGAGTGACAGAGGTCTTCGAGCCAGCGGTGCTGATATCCCTCGACACGCGCCGGGAGGACGGCTTCCTCCCAGGCGCCGGCGGGGATCTCGAACCCCTGGAGCTGGTCGACGACGGCCAGGACGCCGGCTCGCCCTTGGCGCTGGGCCCCGGGGGCGACGTGTTGCCATTGCAGCAGGAATCGGACGAACTCCTGGGTGGTGACGGGCTCGATCTCACGCCGCAGGCGGTGCTGGGTGTAGGCGTGGATGCGTGCCAGGAGCCGCCGGGCGCACCACTGCTCGTCCTCGACCCCGGTGTCGAAGGCGCCGCGCATGGCGAAGCCCTCGGCCTCGAGCCGGCCCAGTCCGACCTGGACCCGGGTGAGGGCCAAGCCGGTGCGCTGCGCCAGTGCTGCCACGGTGATCGGCCCGGTCACCTCGAGATGGCCCCGCACGGTTTCGGTGGCCACCACGTCGGGGTCGGGCATCTCCGCGTCGGCCCAGCCCTCGGGGACTGCATCGGGGTGGAACACCGCAGCGGGGAAGCCGGCTTCCACCCACCGGCGCCTCTCGGTGGCGCACCACAGTTCGGTCGTCGTCGCCGGCTCTGGGTGACTGCCACCGGAGCCGGCGCGGCTGCTGGTGCCGACGGTCGCACAGGCGGCACGTCCTGATTCCGCCAGAGACGCGAACCAGCCTGCGTAGTCCGGCTGCGGACGCCAGACGACGGCGGACAACAACAGGTCGTGCAGTTCCTCGGGCCCACGGACGTCGGGGGTGGCCTCGTCGCGGACGCGATCGAGGGCGCCGTCGTCGAGACGACCGAGTGCTTCGGCGTGCAGAGGCAAACCACGGCGCAGCTGCACGGCGCGGGTGCGGCGTTCCTCGAGCGGCGCGTCGTCGAGGAAGGTGTAGGGCTTGCCGTTGAGGATCTCGTGCGACAACACAGAGGGCTCGGTCGATTCCACGAAATGGACGCGCACCGAGCCCGCTTCCATGCGCTCCAGCAGGGCGACGAGCCCGTCCACGTCCATGGCCTCGTGGAGACAGTCGAGGAGCGTTTGCCGCACGAGCACGTGATCGGGAATCACCACCGGCCCGCCCGGGGTGTTCTCCTGGCAGGCCGCCAACGCCGGGAAGACCGCCGCCATGAAGTCATCAGCTTCCATCCGCTGGATGGGGAGAGGGTTCTTCTTGCCGCCCCGGAATCGCAAGATGGCCAGGGAGCGGTTGAGGTTCCAACGCCACCGGGCCGCGAACATGGGCGACGCCAGCACCGCTTGGCGCAAGACCCCTTCGGCCGTCTCCGATCGCAGCAGCCGTGGGGCGCTGTCGAGGGGGAAGCTGTGTTGGGGCCCGAGTGACAACACCACCGAATCGTCGCTGGCGGCGGCCTGGAGCTCGAAGTCGAAGGTGGCACAGAAGCGCTTGCGTAGCGCCAGGCCCAGGCCCCGGTTGATTCGCCCGCCCAGCGGGGCGTGCACCACCATCTGCATGCCACCGGCTTCGTCGAAGAACCGTTCGAACACGATGTCGTCACCGGTCGGGAGCGTGCCCAATTCGCCGAGCGCGGCCGCCAGGTACTGGACCAACTGCTCGGCCGCGTCGGCGTCGAGCCCGCACGCCTCTTCCACATGGGCCCGGGCCACGTCGGGGCCATGGGGGGCTGTGCCGTGGTCGTGGGAGTCGGTGAGGATCTCACCTACGGCGTGTCGCAGGACAGAGACCTCCTCGGACAGCTCTTCGGTCCGACTCGGCGCCTCTCCGACCCAGAAGGGGATGGTGGGGTGCGCACCTTCGGCGTCGGTGACCCGCACCTCGCCTTGGGTGACGCGCCGGATGCGCCACGAATGGGTCCCGAGGAGAAAGACGTCGCCGACCATCGACTCGATGGCGAAGTCCTCGTTCACGGTGCCCACGGGCGTGTCGTCGGGCTCGGCGATGACGCGGTAATCACCCACCTCGGCGATGGCACCACCGCTCGTGAGCGCAGCGAGTCGGGCTCCGCGCCGGGGGCGGAGGACGCCGTGGACCCCGTCGCGATGGACATAGGCCATCCGCTTCCCTCGGCCGGTGGTGATGCCTTCGGAAACGAGCTCGACCACGGCGTCGAAGTCGGCCCGATCCAGCGCTTCGTATGGTGCTGACCGACGGACCAACTCGAAGAGCCCGTCTTCGGTCCATTCCTCGGCCGCGGCGACCTCGGCGACGATCTGCTGGGCGAGGATGTCGAGCGGGGCCACCGGTGACACCGTGGCGTCGAGCCGACCGGCGCGCACCGCCGCCAGCAGCGCCGCACACTCGACGAGCTCGTCACGGGTCATGGGATAGAGGATTCCCTCGGGGGTGCCGCCCCGGGAGTGATTCGACCGGCCGACCCGTTGCAAGAAGGTGGCGATGGCACGCGGGGAACCGACTTGGCAGACGAGCTCCACCGGCCCGATGTCGATGCCGAGCTCGAGTGATGCCGTGGCCACCAGGGCGCGCAGGTCGCCGGCCCGCAGGCGGTCCTCCACGCGCAGACGCCGGTCTTTGGACAAGCTGCCGTGGTGCGCAGCAACCTGCTCGGGCCCGAGGCGCTCGCCCAGGAGATGCGCCAGGCGCTCGGACATCCGGCGGGTGTTGACGAACACGAGCGTGGTGCGGTGCTCGAGCACATGCGCGGCGATCCGGTCGATCACCTCACCGAATTGTTCGGTCGAGGACACCGCGGAGAGCTCGGTCTCGGGGAGCTCGATTCGGACAGACAGTTGGCGGGCGTGGCCACAGTCCACGATGGCGGTCTGGTCGGTATTTCCGGCCCCACTCAAAAGGCGCGCCGTGTGTTCGATGGGGCGCTGTGTGGCCGACAGGCCGATGCGCTGGGGTCGCCGACCGAGCTGAAGGTGCTCGAGGCGCTCGAGGGTGATGGCCAAGTGCGAGCCTCGCTTGTCGCGGGCCAGGGCGTGGATCTCGTCCACGATGAGCGTGTCCACATTGCCGAGCACGGCTCGGCTGCGCTGCGCGGTGACCATGAGGTACAAGCTCTCGGGCGTGGTCACCAGGAAGGTCGGCGGGGTCTTGACCATGGCGGTCCTGGCTCCGGCCGTGGTGTCGCCGGTCCGCACCGCCACGGTCACGGGGGGAACGGCCAAGCCCAGCTCGCGGGCCACCTCCGCGATCTCGGCCAGAGGGCGTTCGAGGTTCTGGTGGATGTCGACGGCCAGAGCTTTCAGAGGAGACACGTAGACGACCCGGACCCCACCTCCGACGTCTTCGCCGCGCTGTGCGGATCGGTAGACGGCGTCGATGGCGACGAGGAATCCGGCCAGGGTCTTGCCCGACCCGGTCGGCGCCGCGATGAGGGTGTCGACGCCCTGGGCGATGAGCGGCCAGCCCTGTTCCTGGGGCACCGACGGGCCGGCGGGGAACCGCCGGGTGAACCAGGTGGCCACGGCGGGATGGAACCCGTCGAGCACCCCGGGGCCGGCCGGTTCGGTGGAGCTCTGCGTGGTGGGCATCACGCCCATTCCATCACCTCTGTGTGACGGCGTCGTCCGCCGCCCCCCGGCGCTCGCACAGGGGGGCAGGTCACCAGGTAGACAGAGGACCATGCGAATCGGAGTCGTGTTCCCCCAGACCGAGATAGGAGCCGATGTAGGCGCGGTACGCGCCTACGCCGAGCAGGTCGAGAGCTTGGGCTTCACCCACGTCCTGGCCTACGACCACGTGCTCGGGGCCGACCCCGATGCACATCCCGGGTGGTCGGGGCCCTACAACCTCGAGTCCACCTTCCACGAGCCGTTCGTGCTGTTCGGCTTTCTCGCCGGGTTCACGTCGCTCGAGCTGGTCACCGGGATCATCATCTTGCCCCAGCGCCAGACCGCGTTGGTCGCCAAGCAGGCCGCCTCGGTCGACGTCCTCTCCGCCGGCCGCCTGCGGCTCGGCATCGGGTTGGGGTGGAACCCGGTCGAGTACGAAGCCCTGGGCAAGACCTTCTCGGATCGGGGCAAACGGGTCGACGAGCAGGTCGAGCTCCTCCGACGGTTGTGGACCGAACCGTCGGTCACGTTCCACGGCAGCTTCGAGCACGTGACCGGCGCAGGTGTGGCACCGCTGCCAGTGCAGCGGCCGATCCCGGTGTGGTTCGGCGCACAGTCCCCCCCTGCTTACCGTCGGGCCGGCCGACTGGGAGACGGATGGTTGCCCCAGGTCCCGCCGGGACCGAAGCTCGACGAAGCGAGGGCCATCGTCGAGGGGGCCGCCCAAGCGGCGGGGCGCGACCCCGCCGCATTGGGCATGGAGGGTCGGGTCAGCTGGGGCGACAAGACCGTCACCAAACTCGTCGAGCAGATCGGACGCTGGCGCGCCTCGGGGGCATCGCATGTGTCGGTGAACACCATGGGGTCGGGCCTCGACGCCGTCGACGACCATCTGCGCGTCCTCGGTGACATCGCCCGCGCCCTCGAACTGCCGGGCCTATAGATCGATCTCAGTCGTGATCGAACGCGCCACCTTGAAAGCGGTGGACTCGGCCGAGGTCACCATCCTCGTGGACGGGTACCTCGACGCCCTGATGACCGGGGACGACGTCGTTCGTCGCGCCCCTATTGCTCCTGACTTGTTCGAGCGCGAGCAGCTGCGCGCCGAGCACGGCTACGCCCTGTTGCTCACCGTGGTCGACGGAGGACGACGTCGGTCGGTGCTCTACGACGCCGGGCTGGGACGTGACACCGCGCTCCATAACCTGGACGTTCTCGGCATGGCGGCCGGAGAGCTACGCGCCATCGTCTTGTCCCATGGTCACGCCGATCACCACGGCGGCCTCGAAGGGATCGTCCGTCGCCTGGGTCGACCCGGCCTTCCCCTGGTGCTGCACCCTGACGCCTGGCGCCAACGCCGGGTGGCATTGCCCACCGGCGGCGAGATCCGTCTGCCTCCACCGACCCAGGTCGACCTCGAGGCCGAGGGTGTCGAGGTCGTCGAGGAGCGAGGGCCGTCGTTGCTCCTTGACGAGACGGTGCTCGTGAGCGGACAGACCGAGCGCACGACGTCGTTCGAGCGAGGCTTTCCGGTCCAAGAAGCCCTGTCCGAGGCCGGGGCCTGGGAGCCCGATCCATGGGTGTGGGACGACCAGTCCGTGATCGTCGACGTGCGTGGCCTCGGTCTGGTGGTGTTGTCGAGCTGCAGCCACTCCGGTGCGATCAACGTCCTTCGCAACGCCACACAGGTCACGACCCAGTCGAAGGTCCATGCCTTCGTCGGAGGCTTGCACCTTTCGGGACTGCTCTTCGAGCCGATCATCCCCGACACGATCGGGGCCCTGGCAGCCATGGCGCCCGATTTCGTCGTGGCGGGACACTGCACGGGTTGGCGGGCGACCCATGAGCTGGCCCGCGCCATGCCTTCTGCCTATGTCCAAAGTGGTGTAGGGACCACCCTGCATTTCGAGGCGCCGAGCCCCTGACGCTGCGTTGGCCCGTCTGCCGTGTGATCGAACCGCTCTGTCATATCGAACGATGCGGAGAGCGCCATCCCCAAGATGCCGAGCACGGCGCCGTGCCGCGGTGTCAGGGGTGTCTGCCATTCACTGTGGACGGGACCGACCTCCACGGCCGGGGTTTGGAGTCGCGTAACGCATGGGCATCATGGCGGTTACCATCGTTGCCGAGTCAGCCACGATCTCACTCGGCGAAGGCTCGGGGGTATCCAGTGGCAGTCGGAGTACAGCTCGATTTCAAGGGTTCGGCGCTCGCTAAGTACGACCAAGCCATCGAGCGGCTCGGTTTGTTGCCGGGTGGGCCCAGTGCTCCCGCGGAGTTGTTCCACTGGGTGACCGAGACCGATGAGGGTTTCCGTGTCATCGATGTGTGGGAGTCGCGCGAGGCGTTCGAAGAGTTCCTGCAAACCAAGGTCCTCATGGTCTTATCCGAAGTGGGCATCACCGATCCACCCGAGATCCAGTACTTCGAGGTCCACAACTATTTCTCCGGAGCACGCTGGAGAGCCTGACTGCTCTCACGCGACGTCTCTGGTTCGAGGCTCCACCTCGGTCCGACACCCTCTTGACCGACAAACCAAGCCGGACCAAACAGGCCAAGATCATCAGAGCCAGGAACATCGGGTTCGCCGGGCGGTATTTGTATGGCGACCTCTGGTGCAAAAGAGGACACGAGTGGACGAGTCGCCGATACAACCACCTTCCTCGTTGGCAAGCGAGCAGCAGCTGCTCACGCGAAACCGCATCGCGCAAGCAGCAATGGAGGTTGTTGCCCTCCGAGGATTCGACGCCACCGTCGAGGAGATCGCCCAGCTGTCCGGAGTCAGTCCCCGGACCATCTTCCGCCACTACGTCAGCCACGACCGGTTGATCGCCGCCACCGTCAAGGACATGTTCGAAGCTTGTGGCCGCTATCCGATCGAAGGGCTGCCTCGGTTGGTCGAGGACCTCGACGGTTGGCTCGAGGCGCTCCCCACGAGCATTGACGACCTCGACGGTTGGCTCGAGCGCCTGTCGGTGACGATCCACACCAGGACGGCCCGCATCTTCGGGAAGGCGTTCTGGGACATTCACGCCCCGAATGGCCAAGCCACCCAAGCCATGTCGGAGGTGGCTGAGCTGCGTCGCAAGTATCGACTCCAAGGGGTGGGCTATCTCGCCGCGCTGGTGTGGCGCTCCGCAGGGGGAACCGGTGACGTCCCTCAGGAAGTGGTGTTGGCGTTCGCCCTCAACCTCTCGGCATTCACCACCCAAGCGCTCATGGTCGACTTCGACCGGACCCCTGCTGAGGTTGGAGTGCTCACCGCCGACATCTTGAAGGCGTTCGTCCGTCGAGCCGTCGAGGCCCAGAATTCCCCGTGGCGTGATCGATGAGTGAGCGGTCAGAACTCTGAGGCTTGTGGCCTGAGGGCTCCGACCGATCGTAGCCTGCTACTCCCGGTCGTCGACCCCGTCAAGGTTGTGAAACGCCGTCGCGCCCTCGGCCAGACTCATGAACTTCTTGGACAGGGCATCGATGTCGGGGACGCTGAGTTCTTCATCGCAGATTCAGAGGATTCGAAGAACACGAGGTTGAGTAGTGCTTGGGATCGCGGCCGGCGATCATTGTCAATCGTCTCGATGACCTGGTGGCTCGCCGGGCACCGATTGATTCTCATGGGCGATCGGTGGTCAGTCGACCGATTAAGCGAAGGTAGCCGATGGTGTCGGTAAAGGTCTCGACCAGGGGTCGGTAGCTACACCCGAGATCGTCGAGCGTGGCACTGTCATCGGTCGGGACCCCGCTGGTCATGATGATGGCGGCTTCCTCCGACAGCGGAGTCGAGCCCTTTCCCGCCGCGCGCTGGCGATCGAAATGCCGCCCCAGGTCGATCATCTCGGCCGCAGTGATCTCCTGATGGGCCACCTCCACGCCGGCGGCTTCGCCGAGGACTCGGGTCCACTGTGCCCATGTGACGTACTGGCCACCGGCGAGATAGCGACGGGGCCCGCGTCCGGGCTCCAGGGCGCTCGACAACATCGTCGCCAGGTCGCGCACGTCGACGACGCCGAGCCCACCGGGGGGCACCAGCATGAGGGTCTCGAGCGCGGCGAGCACCGCCCCGAAGCTGCCGTCGAGGTGTGGGGACGTCGGCCCGTAGACCCCTCCGATGGTGAAACTTGTCACGGGAGCACCCTCGGCTTGCCACTGCCTCACGAGGAGCTCGGCATCGCGCTTCGAGGTGCCGTAGGCCGACAGGGGCTGCGCCAACGGACTATCCGGGGTGATCACCGACTCGTTTGTGGGGAGATGCACGGTGATGGTCGAGGTGTAGAGAACGGGGTCGGCGCCGGCCTCGAGTGCGGCCGAGACGACCGTGCGTACGCCGTCCACATTGGCGGTGGTCTTGGGGCCCGTCCCGCCTTCGACACCCACCTCACCGGCGGCGTGGATCACGGCGTCGCACCCCTTGACCGCAGCGGCGACGGCGACGGGGTCTGTCATGTCCCCCTGGACGGCGGTGGCACTGACTCCGTGCGGCTCCAGGGCCGCCGCGATACGACGGGGTTCGCGCACCAGGATCCGCACGTCGTGACCGTTGTTTGTGAGTGCGGCCACCGCATGAGACCCGACGAACCCGGTTGCGCCCGTCACAAGAACCAACATGCTTCACCCTAACGTGACACCCCGTCGCCCGGCGGCCGAAGTGGGCGAGTCCTCGAGCCGCAATGTTTGCCAATCAACCGGGAACGTCCACGACTCTCGGAACGTCAAAGGTGCTGTGGCAGATCGCAGAGTGCCTGTGACCAGGTCGTCGTGATACGGACCCGGATGCTGGGCCACGGCTCGATCGCCGTGGTGGTGCTCGCCACCGCGGTGGCGGCCACGGCCTCGGTCCTGACCGCCCCGGCTGTCCCCGCGGGCCAGGTCTGGCACGACCCTGCATGGCCACCGACGACGGCGTCGACGGACCCCAACCAGGCGGCGGCAGCGTCTGCAGCGCAATTGTTGCTGGGCCTCGAGAACCCGGCGCCTTCCTGGAAGACCGTCTCCTCGCCTCCGAGTCCATCCATGGCTGCCCCCATGTCCGAACCCGCCTCCCCCGATCTCGTCGACCTCTACCACCTGTGGACGACGTCGGGCTCCTTCGGTGAGGTCCAAACGTGGGTCTCGGCGCATCCACCCAGCGCGTCCAAACCGGCGGGGAGCGGTACGAGCTTCCAACGCGGCGCCCTCGTGTCTACCGATGTCACATACGGCTACCCGCCCGTCGCCGGCCAGTACGAGAGTCGGCAACTCCTGGTGGCACTGGCGCCGTTGTCGCGCCACCGGGTCGGAATCAGAATCGACGCCCAAGTGATCTGGTACCCGGCGCGTCCCGCCACCGAGGAGATCCCCCCAGCTATCACCAAGGTCACTGTCACCGTCTACACCCAAGCCAACCTGTCGGGCTCTCCCCGCTCCGTTCTGCGGGCGCGGACCATCACGCTTCCACCCGTCGCGAGACTGCTCGCCCGTATTGTCGACTCGTCACCCTTGGCTGTTCCGGGGCCGCGGAGCTGCCCCTCCGACACCGGGACCAACCCCCGGCTCGACCTCGTCTTTTCGGGCCCTCCCGGAGTCCCAACCGTCGTCGTCCACGACGACACCAACGGTTGTGGTGGGATCTCGTTCACCGTCGCCGGCCGTGTCCAGGCGCCGCTCACCGACGACGGCCTGTTCCACCGCGTCGACCAGCTTCTCGGCTTGGACCTTCCCAGGGTCGACGACGGCTGACAGACCCCGCATGGGAACCGGCGCGGAAGGCGGCCTGACGAGCGGACGGTCGGTTTCGACGCCATGATGGTGCTGATGCCCGACACCACCGTCACGGACCCCGAGTCGCGTTGGGCCCGCTGGATGGGGGACAACCGGCTGGCCGCGTCCATCATCCTGGGCATGAGCATCGGCCTCGTGTGGGGGATCACGACGGGCGTGGGATTCGCGGTGCTGGTCGGGCATGGCGTCGTTGCAACCTGGGAGGTGTTCGTCCCCGGAGGCTTCGTCATTGGCTCGGTGGTGGGCGCAGCCGTCTACAAAGGGCCACGGTCGGTCAGCCGGTCGGGATCACGAACGCGATAGTCGACGCGAGACGTCCATGACCTAGAGCGGGTGCTCACGGTCCTCGATCGAGTGTGACGGGACCGTCCCAGCCCGGATGGCCCCCATGTGGTCGTAGAAGGGCGCGGCATATGGGTCGGCCTCGATTCGCAGTCGTTCGAAGCCGAGTGTGTCGGCCGACGATGCGACCTGTCGTCCGGTCGACGGCGACGGTCACCTGGTGAGGCCTCGACATCGTCGGGCTGCATCGTTCACTCGGCGCGACAGGCTTCGATGAAGGCCTCGTCGTATCCCCAGTACGCCTTCGACCGCAACCCGAGCTGGCTGAGCGCGTCGGCTTCGGCCCGAACGGCGGGTCGGAGGACGAGGGTCAGGTCATCTGATCCGGTCTCCACGGGGCCCGCGTCAGTCGGTGCCGTAGGCAGCTTTGGCGGGGGAGAGGTCGAAGTACTCGCGCCACGCTTTGATGCGTCCCTCCTCGATCTCGAACACGCCGCAGATGGGCAGGACGACGGGGGACCCGTTGAGGGTGATGTAGTCGGTCCGCTCGTTCATCACGACGTCGGTCGAGGCCACCTGGTGGCGGATCTCGAGACGGCCGGGCGGCACGTCGGCGAACTTCGTCACGAACGCCCGGATCGCCTCCTTGCCGACGATGGGTGTGAGCGGAATGCTGTGGTACACCGCGTCATCGGTGAAGCAGTCGAGGATGTGTGGCGTGTCGCGTCGCTCCCAGGCGGCGAGGAAGGCCCGCACCATGGCGTCGTTGGACGCCTCGGGTGTGGTCTCGGTCATGGCCGCCTCCTTGGCCTGACTCGCTGTCGTTGCGACAGCCTCGAGCCCGGCCGTTCCGAGGGAACCTAGCGTCGCCGACACGATCGCCCGGGTACGCTCACCTGGAGTTCGGCGCCCGGAAGACCCTGACGAGCCGAGAGCATCCTGAAGAGAAGGAGTCCAAGTCCGTGAGCTCCCCCGAGATGCCCAACCTCGAGATCCCCGACCAGGTGCTCGCGGCTGTCCCCGAGTACGGGGCTGGTCAGGGGGCCGTGGTCATCGTGGACTTCCAAGGTGTGGTCCTGGGGTTGAACAAGCCGGCCGAGGAGCTCTTCAAGATGGACAGTGGCGACATCGCCGGTGAGTTCGTCGAGATGCTCGTGCCGACCAAGAAGCGCTGGGGACATCAGGCTTATCGACGGGGATATCTGGTCGAGCCCAGGGACCGCGAAATGGACCCGGGCCTCTACCCCGAGGCCGAGACCTCCGAGGGCGAGGTCGTCCCCATCACGGGAAGGCTCCAACCCGTCACCGTGAACGGGAAGCTCTTCGTCGCCGCCCACATGGCTCGCGACGATTCGCCCCGCCCCGAGGGTTGATCGTCCTTCTCCGGGTCGACGGCCGTCGCCGACCCGGAGAAGGGCCGGTTCGCATGGGCCTGACCTGCGGTCGGGTCGGCGGGGAATCCCGGTACCCTCCCCCTTGTTGTTGCTAGTGCAACGATGTCCGGACGAGCTCGCACGGAGCGGGGTCCGGGCGGGAGAGGGACCACGAAGATGACCGACCTGAACCAGACATTGCCATTGCTACCCCTGAGCTCCGGGGTCGTGCTCCCGGGCATGGTGTTCACCATGGCCCTCGAGACCGAGGAGGCCAAGACCGCCGTGGACGCGGCCGGATCGGTGGGCGGCGAGCTCGTTCTCGTGCCCCACATCGACGGGCGCTACGCATCGGTGGGCGTCATCTCCAAGATCCTCGAGACCGGCGAGCTGCCTGGCGGCCCCGTCGCCGTGGTGGTGAGCGGTCTGCGCCGGGCCACCATCGGCACCGGTGTGCCCGGGACCGGCCAGGCCCTATGGGTCCAGGTCGACCCCGTCACTGAAGACTCCGAGACACCGCGCGCCGTTGAGCTCGGGCGTGAGTACCGCGCCGTGCTCGAGAACATCCTCCTCACCCGAGGGGCGCGGCGGATGGCAGAGCGCCTGCGCGACATCACCGATGCTTCGCAGATCGCGGACCTGTCGGGATACTCGCCCGACCTCAGCCTGGCCCAGAAGGTTGAAGTCCTCGAGACCGTCGACCTCGAGGCGCGCTTGCGTCTCGTGCTCGGTTGGGCTCGTGAGACGCTCGCCGACCTGACGCTGCGTGAGCAGATCAAGACCAATGTCGAAGAAGGCATGGAGAAGACCCAACGCGAGTTCCTCTTGCGCCGTCAGCTCGAGGCCATCCGCAAGGAGCTCAACGAGCTCGACGGCACAGCCGACGAGGGGTCGGTTGATGACTACCGCGCCAAGTTGGAAGGGCGCGACCTGCCCGAGGCGGTGCGCACGGCGGTGTTGCGCGAGGTCGACAAACTCGAGCGCACCAGTGAGCAGAGCCCGGAGCACGGGTGGATCAGGACGTGGCTCGACACCGTCTTCGAATTGCCATGGGGCGTGCAGTCCGATGACAACCTCGAAGTCAGCGCGGCGGCGGAGATCCTCGACGAGGACCATGACGGGCTCAACGACGTCAAGGAGCGCATCCTCGAGCACCTGGCCGTTCGCAAACTGCGCAGCGACCGCGGGCTCGTGTCCACGGGCCGCCGTGGTTCGGGCGCCATCCTGGCGCTCGTCGGTCCCCCGGGTGTGGGCAAGACCTCGCTCGGCGAGTCGGTGGCGCGTGCCCTGGGCCGCAAGTTCGTGCGTGTCGCCCTGGGCGGCGTTCGTGACGAGGCCGAGATCCGGGGGCATCGCCGCACCTACGTGGGCGCGCAACCCGGGCGCCTGGTGCGGGCCTTGCGTGAGGCGGGGACCATGAACCCGGTGATCGTGCTCGACGAGGTCGACAAGCTGGGTTCGGACTACCGCGGCGATCCATCGTCGGCGTTGCTCGAAGTCCTCGACCCGGCCCAGAACCACACCTTCAGGGACCATTACCTCGAGGTGGAGCTCGACCTGTCCAAGGTGCTGTTCCTGGCGACCGCGAACGTGGCCGAGACCATCCCCGGACCGCTCCTCGACCGAATGGAGGTCATCAGGCTCGACGGCTACACCGAGGACGAGAAGGTCACCATCGCGCGCCACCACTTGTTGCGCCGTCAGCTGGAGCGCACCGGCCTGCGGGCTGACGAGGTGCTCGTGGCTGACGACGCACTGCGCTCGATCTCGTCCGATTACACGCGCGAGGCCGGTGTCCGGAACCTCGAGCGTGAGATCGGCCGGCTGTTGCGCAAGGTCGCCACGAAACTGGCGTCGGGAGCGGTGAGCGCGCCGGTGGTGGTCGAAGCGCAAGACGTTCGGAGCTGGCTGGGCCGGGCGCGCTTCTTCTTCGAGGCGGCCGATAGAACGAGTGTCCCTGGTGTGGCGACGGGGCTGGCAGTCACCGGCACGGGCGGCGACGTCTTGTTCGTCGAAGCCACGGTGATGGACGGTACCGAAGGCCTGACCCTGACCGGACAGCTCGGCGACGTCATGAAGGAGTCCGCGGAGATCGCGCTCTCCTACGTGCGTTCGCACGCGGTGGAGCTCGGCATCGACCCGGGTGCGTTCGTCGGCAAGCGCTTCCACCTCCACGTCCCCGCGGGGGCAGTGCCCAAGGACGGACCCTCGGCCGGCGTCACCATGACGACCGCGCTCGTGAGCCTGCTCCTCGACCGGGCGGTTCGACCCGTCGTCGGCATGACCGGCGAGGTCACCTTGCAGGGTCGGGTCCTGCCCATCGGTGGCGTGAAGCAGAAGGTGCTTGCCGCTCACCGGGCCGGGCTGACTGCTGTGGTCCTTCCCGCCCGCAACGGACCGGACCTCGAAGACGTCCCCGAGAGCGTCCGCGAGGAGATGACGTTCCATCTCGCCGAGACGGTGGGCGATGTGCTCGGCGCCGCCTTGGACAGCGCGACGGTGAGCCAAGGCATTTCGAGCCCGGTGGCTGCGTAAGCCCTTCCGTCATGTGTTCGCGCCCGCACGAGCGCGGTCCTCGTGTACGGCGGCCTGTCACGCAAGGTTCAGCGTGATTTCACTTCCAGGCACGAGCGGACCCGGATTGTTCACCCACCCCATCCACAGGTCTGTGGATGGGGTGCGGATATCTCGGAGATTGATCCCGCCCCGATCTCAGTGACGACGAAAGCCGGTCAGCGGAAGTCGAATGCCACCTTGATGGCGCCGCTGCTCTGCTGCTCGGCGAGGACCGTGAAGGCCTCGCGCCATTCTTCGAGTCGGAATGTATGGGTCAGCATCCCGGCCAAGTCGATCCTTCCCTGATCGGCCAGGTCCAAGAAGTGGGCGATGCCGTGCTTGCGGACCCCGTCGATCTCCTCGATGCCGAAGGCGTTGGACCCGACCCAGGTGATCTCTTTGAAGTAGAGCGGGGAGTACTCCCAGCGCCCAGGTCCGTGCACCCCGCTTTTGACCAGTGTCCCGCGCGCCTTCAGGAGCCGCACGCCGACCTCGAAGGTCTCGGGCTTCCCGATGGTGTCGTAGACGACGTCGATCCCGCCGGGATGTGCCATGGGCAGCGCGTCACCGACGCGTTGCAGGACGCCGCCGGACCAGGCCGCGGCTTGCTCGATTAGCGCGGCGCGAGGTTCAGGGGCCACCACGGTGGCACCCAGGCGTCGCGCCAACTCGGCCTGGGCCCGAAAGCGCGCCACCACCATGACCTCGACGTCGGGGTACAAGGTGCGCAGGATGGCGGTGGCCGTGGTGCCGAGGGCGCCGCCGCCGTAGACCAACGCACGCCCCCCGGGAGGTGGTGGGTGGCGGGTTACTGAGTGCAACGACACGGCGAAGGGATCAGCGAACACTGCTACCTCGTCGGGGACACCATCGGGTACCGGGAAGAGCATGGTGTGATGCGCCGGGAAGTAGTCGGCGAATCCACCCGGTGCGTCCTTGCACGTGCCGGTGTGGATGCCCGCTGCCAAAGGCCCTTCGGTGAAGTGCCAGCACAGGCTGTAGTCGCCGGCCTCACACGAAGGGCACACCGGGTCGATGCCCCGTGGTGCACACGACAGCCACGGATTGAGCACGACGCGCTGGCCCACCTCGAGACCCGGGACTCCCGGGCCCACGTCGGCCACGTCGGCCACCACCTCGTGGCCGAGGATGGTCGGGAACGTGAAGAGGTTCGCCAATGGGCTGTCGCTGTTTGCCTCGCCGAAGTCCATGAACACCTGCTTGGCCTCTGACCCGCAGATTCCCGTCATCCGTGTCTTGGCCATGACCCACCCGGGTCGGGTCGGGCGTGGCTCGTCGAGGTCCACCAGCTTCATGGGGGTGCGCGCCAAGCCCACCAGCAATGGGTTCGACGCGTCGGGTGCGTCCCACCGTTCGGGTCGGACACCGTAAAGCAGTCCCTTCATCCCAACCCCTCTCTAAATCGTGTCCGCCAGCATCTCCCACCCCTGGGGGGGAGGCTCGAGCCGCCAGTACTGCTCGGGAACGTTCGCGTCCAGGCGTTCGTCGAGGACATGGTCGCGTTGCAGTGGCGCCACCTGGCTCTTGTAGAAGTCGATGGCAGCCCGCTTGCGCACCATGTCGGGGTCGACGGGCACCACCGAAGGCGTTGGCCACAGCCCGCTCTTCAACAGCTTGGCCACTCGCCACGCCAGGATTCCCGGGATGTGCTTGTAGCCGTGGTCCTCGTAGCAGAACCACGCCAGCGCGCTGTCGGATCCCGCCAAGGCGGTGCGCACCAGCAGCCCGGCGTCATGGGTGAGGGTGTGGTCGGGATTGGCGAGTCCCATGGGCAGGAACACCGCCGTCGGCGAGGTCGCCGCGATCGCCTGTTCGAGTGCGGGAGCAACGTCGGCCGGGCGGGGGCGGTCGGAGTTGGCGAGGTACTGATGGTCCGGGAAATCGAGCCACACCGGCGTGGCGTCGAGATACGCCATCGCTGCTCGGTCTTCCTCGCGGCGCAACGAGACGACGTCGTCGCCGGCTGTGAATCCTCCGCATGCGTCCCACGATGTGGGCTCGTCGGGGTACTTCGGAGGTCGCCCCCCGAGCACCGTGATGACGGTCGTACCAGGGTGGCCGGCGATGAGATGTGTGGCGCCGAGCACGGCGTCGTCGAAGTGCGGAGAGACCACTACCACTCGGGCCAGTGTGACGGCGTCGACGAGCCCCCAGGTGACTTCGACCGTGGCCCCCGTGTCTGCCCCCACGGAACCGGACCGTATCGCGTCGAGCCGGGTCTACGCCCTTCCAGGGCGCGCCCGGCGCGGCACCACCACGCGCCGCTCGATGCGCCAACCCTGTGGCGTGCGCACTACCTCGTCGTGGTACTCACCGGTGCGGGCCCTGCCGTCGTAGGAGACGACGAGGTATTTGCAACGCAGGCGCGCCCGCTGCACTCCGTCGGGCTCGATCGTCACGTTCGTAGTGTGGTGGGCGAGGGGGTGATCGAGCCCGGCGAAGCAGCCTTTCAGCTCCTCCATCCCCTGGGCGCGGCCACGGCCGATGGCCTCGAGGTCGAACTCGCCGTCGTCGCAGAACACCTCGGACAGGCGTTGCCAGTCGGCATCGTCGACGACGTGACCGTAATGGGCCACCAATGCATGGATGGCGAGGAGGTCGGCGCTGTCCATCGTCACTCTGTCACCGTCCCGTAGAACAGCACAGGCAGAACTCGTTGCCTTCAGGGTCTGCCATCACGATCCAATAGCAGTCGTGCTCTTCGTGGACAGTGGCCTCGACGCGGCTGGCGCCGAGCGCCACGAGCTTCGATGCGGTCTCCTCGATGTCGCTCACCTCGATATCGAGGTGCATCCGGTTCTTGAGGGTTTTTCCTTCCGGTACTTGTTGGATCAGGAGCTTGGGGCCCTCGATTCCGTCGGGCAACAACAAGACATAGTTCTCGACCGAGCCCACCAGGACGTAGCCGAGGGCTGCAGCCCAGAACGGAGCCAACGCCTCGGGGTCGCAGCTGTCGAGGACGAGACCGACCTGCATCGCTCAATCATGCCCGCCGCAGGTTGCCGCAGGTTGCCGCAGGTTGCCGCAGGTCGCCGCCGGGCCGGCGATCGGCTCAGGCTTCAGTGACGCGTGTGGGTCACCTGCTCAGCTGTCGTGCTCGGGCGGGTGGGGACCAGCGCAGGGAGGGGAAGTAACGCGGGTGACCGCAGCGGCCCGGTGTGGTCGAACGCCGAACGCCACAGGTCGACGAGATCCCACAAGAAGGAGTAGCCGGGGTGATGGAGGCGTGGCGCCATCATGCCCGGCTCTCGAGGTTGGCCCAGCTCTCGTGGTGAGTCAGGGTCAGGGGCAGCTCGATCGAAGGACCGAGGAGCGGGGGGGTGGGGGCGAGCCCGTGCTCGGCGTGCAGAGCGCCGTCGAGTACTTCGTCGATCATCCTGATGATCTCGTCACAGCGCTGGGCTGGAGTCATTGTCGCTCATCTGTTGTTCTGCCGGTCTCGCAACGATGCTCCTTTGGAGGGGCCTGCTCCTAGGGCCGATGGTGGGCACTGATCAGGGTCTTTGGTCACTCGCCAACGGGCGTTGGTCCCGTGTGGCACGGTGTGGGCATGTGCAGAAGCATCGTGACCCTGCGGAGCCCCGAGGTCGTTCCCGACGAGGACGTGCGGGCTGCCGCCTTGCAGTACGTCAGGAAGATCAGCGGCTACCGAGCTCCCTCCGAGGCCAATCGGGCCACCTTCGAGCGGGCTGTGGACGACATCGCCCGCTCGACGCGGGCCCTGCTCGACGGGCTCGTGTCGGGCCGGCCTGCCAAGGTCAGCCGGTAGCGGAACCCAGCCCCCGCACCAGAGCGCGGACCTGCTCCTCGAGGGCGCGCTTTCCGAGCGTTTGCGTGGCGGCGATGATGTCGAAGCCGTGGCAGGCTCCGGGAACGGTGTGAAGTTCGGTGGGCACGCCGGCCTCCATGAGGCGCGTCGCGTACTCGATGCCCTCGTCACGCAAGGGGTCGAGCTCGGCGGTGAGGACATAGGCGGGAGGAAGGCCCCTGAGGTCGGTGGCCCGCCCGGGTGCCGCGTAGACAGACACCTCCCCCCGGTCCTCGGGGTCCCCGAGGTAGTGCTGCCACATGTCGGCGTTGGAGCCACTCGTCCACATCGGCGTAGCATCGAAGGCCCGCATCGACGCGCTCTGCATTCGGTCGTCGATCACTGGGTAGTTCAGGATCTGGACCCTGAGGGCAGGCCCTCCCCGGTCGCGCGCCATCAAGGCGACGGCCGCCGCCAGCGCCCCACCGGCACTGCTCCCTCCCACCCCGACGCGCCCCGGGTCGATGCCCAGTTCGGCGGCATTCGCCACCGTCCACTCGAGCCCGGCAAAGCAGTCCTCGACACCGGCGGGGAATCGATGCTCGGGAGCGAGGCGGTAGTCCACCGAGACCACCACGCAGCCGGCTTCGGCCGCGTAGCGAAGACACCGCAATTCCTCGGTGTAGCGGTCGCCCAGCACGAAGGCGCCACCGTGGAAGAACACCAGAGCCGGAGCCGGACCGTTCAGCCGGGCGACAGGCGCGTAGATGCGGAGTGGGATCTCGGTACCCGGTTCGACGCCGGGCATAGCCCGGTCCGCCACCACGACACGTTCGTCGGTCGGCAGGCTGGTCCCCATGGCGCCGAGCAGATCGAGCGTCGAGCGCAGCATGGTGATGACCTTCATGTCCCGGAGATTCCCGCCGGGGTCGACACCGCTCGGGAACCCGGCCAGCACTGCGGCGAGCTCGGGATCTAGCGATGGAGACGTCTGCGTCATCGCCGAACGACGATCAGCGACGGAAGTGGGGGATGACCTCGGTCCCCATGAGCTCGATGGTCTGCATGACGGCTTCGTGTGGGATCTTGTACGGGTTCACCAGGCACAAGAGGAGGTCGATGCCGGCTTCTTCGTAGAGCTTGACCGTCTTGATGCAGTCCTCGGGTGTTCCGAGCACACAGGCGTTGGTCTCCATCAGGTACTCGAGCGAGAGCAGGTCCAACGCGCCCTCGTCGTCGATCCTCTTCATATCGGCCGCGTACGCGTAGGAACCCAGGTCCTGGTTCCGCTCGATCATCCAGTCGGTCATGGACCCGATGTGCCGGGCGCCGGCTTTCGGGTACCACTCGAACGACTCCCGCGCCATGTCCTGGGCGGCGACGCGGTCCGGACCACACAGGGCCATGGTGAAGGTGGCGGCCTGGTTGTTCACAAAAGCACCGATGGGGTTGGTGCAATGCCCCACGGCCTCTCGGTAGATGTCGACCTTGGCCTTCACTTCCTGCGGTGAGACCCCGACCGCGAACGAACACAGCCCGAGACCGAGCGCTCCAACCTGGCGATGCCCGTCCTCGCTGCTCGTCGCGCCCCAGATGGGCGGGTGGGGGCTCTGGCGCGGCTTGGGATGCACGCGCCGCTTCGGCATCTGCCAGTGCTCGCCGGCGAATTCGTACTCGTCGTTGGTCCAGCACCCCACGACGTGGCCGATGGCTTCTTGCCACATGGCCCGGGTCTCGGCCGGGTCGACCCCGAATCCTTCGAGCTCAGCTCGCGTCGAGGACCGTCCCGTCCCGAGATCCACCCGACCGTCGGACAACAAGTCGAGCACGGCCACCGACTCGGCCGTACGCACCGGGTGGTTGTAGGGCCCGGGCATGAGCCGGACGCCGTAGCCGATCCTGATGCGCTCGGTGAGGGCGGCGATGGCCCCGTAGAGGACTTCGGGGTTCGAGCAGTGCGAGAACTCCGAAAGGAAGTGGTGTTCGACGGTCCAAAAAGCGTCCCAACCGTAGCGCTCGCCCGCCACGGCTTGGGCGAGGACGTTCTTGTAGGCGGTGTGTTCGGAGTCGGGGCCCCATGGCTGGGGGACCGGGATCTCGTAGAACAAGGCGAACTGCACGGTGCAGGGTCCTATCATCCAGCCCACCCGCCGACAAACCGTCGACACGGGAACGAGACCGAGGGGGTCCCATGCGCGGGCTGGCCGGCAAGAACGTCATCGTGACCGGAGCGGCCTCGGGCATCGGTCGGGCCTGTGCGGCCCGTCTACTCGAGGAAGGCGCCAGCGTCATGGGCGCAGACCTCGCTGCCGGCGTAGACCCCCCGGGGCTGTCGGCCGGCATCGGTGGGTGGGCGTTCACCACGGTCGACGTCACCGACGAAGCGTCGGTGATCGCTCTCGTCGACGAGGCCGCTCGTGCCTTCGGGCGCGTCGACGGTCTGGTGAACGCGGCGGGGGTGGCAGGGGGAGGTGCGGTCCACATGGTCGACACGGCCGAATGGAACCGCGTCGTAGGGGTGAACCTCTCCGGCACCTTCCTCACCGCCAAGCACGCCATCGGGCGCATGCTCGAGCAACCGCTCCTCGACGGGGCCCGGGGCGCGGTCGTGACGATCGCCAGCATCGAGGGCATCGAGGGTACCGCCGGTGGCAGCGCCTACAGCGCGTCGAAGGGCGGCGTCGTGATCCTGACCAAGAACATGGCCATCGACTACGCCGGGCGCGGCATCCGGGTCAACACGGTGTGCCCGGGGTTCATCGACACGCCGATGACCAAAGCCATATTCGGCGAGGGTATGGAGCGCGCCCGACAGGAGATCATCGCCGAGCACAAGCTGGGCCGATTCGGTCAGCCCGATGAGATCGCGGCCGCGGCGGCCTTCTTGCTCTCAGCCGATGCGTCGTTCATCACCGGCCACGCCTTGGTGGTCGACGGCGGCTATACGGCGGGGCGTGACCACGGTGTGACGGAGTTGCTCGGCTTGTCCGGTCCGTAGACGCTCTCGAACAGAAGCTGACTTCCGCTGGCCGACCGCCCGGTAGATCAAGGTGTTTAGATGCGCCCCATCAGGCCATGGCGTGCGACCCTGCCCAGGAACTTGATCTCGGCATTTCAGCCCGGCATCGGCAAGAAGTGAATCCTCGCTCAAGGCTTCTCGATCAGAGTCAGTACCCACCCGGAATCGGCCCACGATTTGGAGTTTGTTGGCTCCTGCGCAGCGCCCACCGCTGGGTCAGTTCCCGAAA
>DATKQM010000018.1:0-4540 GCA_035532735.1 Acidimicrobiales bacterium
TTCCTGTTCGTGTCGTCCTCGGCCTTCCAGTCCATGTTCTACGGACAGACCAACCGCAAGATCCGCTCGTACTTCCGAGAGCTTCGCAAGTACGCCCGCCGGGAAGGCGGTGCCATCGGGTTCATCGAGGAGATCGACGCCATCGGTGGCGCCCGGGGCGGCATGGGCAATGGTCGTCACCACGACGGCGTGGCCGGCGTCGTGAACGAGTTGTTGATCCAGCTGCAGTCCTTCGACCAGCCTCCGATGTCGATCCGGCTACGCGGTGCGTGGGTGGACTTCGTCAACAACTGGCTTCCGTCGGGCCACCACTTCGACAAGCCCGCCAACCCGCCGGCCAACATCCTCGTGATCGGCGCCACCAACCGCGCCGCCGACCTCGACCCGGCCCTGGTGCGCCCGGGCCGTTTCGACCGCTCCATCTACTTCGACCTGCCCTCGAAGTCCGGACGGCGCGAGATCCTCGACTACTACCTGGCCAAGAAGGCCCACGACCCCGAGCTCGACGACCCGGCCAAGCGCGACACGCTCGCCGCGATGACGTTCGGGTACTCGCCGGTGATGCTCGAGCACCTTCTCGACGAGGCGCTCGTCTGGGCACTGCGTCGCAACGCTCCGGGCCTCGGCTGGGACGACATCCAACAGGCCAAGATGACCGAGGAGATCGGTCTGGCCCAGCCCGTCGAATACGTCGAGGCCGAACGGCGCACCATCGCCACGCACGAGTCGGGGCACGCCACCGTGGCGTGGCTCGTGGGCAAGGGACGCAAGATGGAGGTCCTTTCCATCGTGAAGCGCAAGGACGCCCTCGGGCTCCTCTCGCATTCGGAGGAGGAGGAGCGCTTCACCAAGACCCGGACCGAGATCGAGGCCCTCATCCAGATCGCCTTCGGCGGCATGGTGGCCGAGGAGATGTTCTTCGGGGAGACGAGCTCGGGGGTGGCTTCGGATCTCCAGGCCGCCACCGTGGCGGCCTGTCAGATGGTCGGGAGCCTCGGGATGGGATCCACCCTCATCTCAGCCGCGGCGCTCGACATGCCCGGCAACATCGTCACCAAGGTGACCGCCGTCGACTCCGGTCGCGAGGAGGTCGAACGACTCCTGCGTGGGGCCAAGGACGACGTCCGCACCATGCTCGAGGCCAACCGCAACGTGATCGAGGCGCTGCGCGACTCGCTGCTCGAGCGCGACGAGCTCGTCGGGAACGAGATCCTGGACGTGATCGCCTCGGCCGCGCCCATGCCGAGCGACCTGCCGACCGGGTCGAACTGACGCCAGCGCATCAGCGTCGGCGACGCTCGGCTCCGGACCCAGAACGCGACGATGGCCCCCGCCGAAGCGGGGGCCATCGTCTGTTGGAACTGTCGTCAGCGTCAGCACCAGGCTGAGCGCTTCAGATGGTGGTACCGATCAGTTAGTAGGAGCAGAGGAGTAGCTCTGGCCCCAGCTGAACGTGGCGGCTGTCATCGACGGGTACCCGCCAACGCAGGCGGCCGACGCACCGGCACCGGTCTTCTTGGCGTAGAACACGCCAGCGGTGGTGGCACCAGACTGGACGTGGGTGCCCGCCGTCCAGAATGACACCAAGGGCGACGTGTCGGTGATGGTCGTCGGGGTAGATTCGAGGTCCACCGCGTACCAGCACGTCGTGGTCTTGGCGCTGTAGACCGCCAGCTCGACGCCCTGGGAGTCACTGGCGGCCGAAGAGTCGACCACCTGCACGCTCACGCAGTTGCCTGCGCTCGACCCGGTGCACGCCGCCGACGCCCACGAGAACTCGGGAGCAGAGGCTGTGAAGAGGGCGGTCGTCATGGGGGCCAGCGGTGAGCCGGTGGTGTACGCGGCATTGTTCTGGTACAGGGCCTTGACCTCGGTCAGGGCGTTGGTCAGGTTCGACTGTGAAGCACGGTCACCGGCCGAGTTGGCAACCCCGAGGAACGTGGGGATGGCGATGGCGAGCAGGATGGCGATGATCAACAGGACCACCATCAGTTCGATCAAGGTGAAGCCGGCGTCAGCCGCTCCGTCTCCATCGAGTTCCTGCATACGTGTCTCACGCAGGCGCGTGAGCGTGGACTTGAGCATGGACTTCCTCCCTTAATGTGCAATGGCTATCGCAACAACTATCGGCAGGGGCCCTGAGCTCCTTTAGGCCGCAGAGAACAATTCCCCAATGGCGGCACAACGGGCCACCCGGTGTTCGGTGCGATCAGGGCGTGGCCGCTGTCGGTGCCGCGGTGCAGACGTTCTGCTGTCCCGAGCTGTAGTAGATGTTCCCGGTGAGGTTGAGCGAATAGCCGGTCGTGGCCGGATTGATCACAGCGCCTCCCGTGGCGACGGCACCACCGTTGATCGAGATGGCGGTGACCGTGAACAGTCGGGGAAAGGTGTCGAGGCCCTTCAAGAAGGCGCTCATCTGGCCGAAGGTCCCTTCCAAGGTGAACGTCACGGCCACCGGATCGGTCCCACCCTTCGCCGCTGCTGCCGCGGCTTGGGTGACACTGATGCTGGGTGTGTTCGGGTCACCGCTCGCCACCGCCAGTGCCGTCACTTGACTGAAGAAGCTGTCCACACTCGGCGTCCCCGGGATCTCGCCCAGGTCCTTGGAGAGTGCCTGGCAGTTGGAGACCAGGTGGGCCTTCGCCGCCTTGAGCGTTGTCAGCTCGGTCTGGAGGTGCAGTTGCTGGGATTCGAGCTGGGTCTGCTGGGCGTGGAGGGCCGAGAGCTTGCTCCCCTCGGGTGAGATCCACGCCACGAAGACGATGATGGCGAGGACGAATGCGCCGACGCCGGTCAGGATCGGGATTCTGTAGCGGGTCAGCTGTTCCATCAGAAGCCTGCGTTCTTGATCAAGTTGGATGTGGGCAACAGCCAGAGCGTCGAACTGAACGTGACGGTGGTGCTCCCCCCTGCCGGTGCGTTGGCGACCGCGCTCACGCCCGGTGGGCTGAACATCGGAGACGCCGTCAGATTGTCTATCCACTGGGCCACGGGGTCGAAGTGGGCCGAGCTCGGGAAGTTACCGGACAGTCCTACGGTCAACGACCCGATGGAACCGGCCACCGGCGTGGACCCGGTGGAAGAGGCAGTCGCAGTCGCCGTCGCCGTCGTGCTGGCGGTCGTTCCTGCCCCGGCCAAGCTGGTGCCAGTGAAGGTGTTGACGCTCAGCCCGGCGGGAACCCGGGTGCCGAGCTGGGAGACCACCGCCGACCAGTCGACGGCCGTCGCTCCGAGCGTGGCCACCTGACCCTTTGCCGTCCGCAGCTCGTTGTTGATGGCCACGACCTTGTCGTACTTCGGGATCTGGGCATTGAGCCCCGCCACGGCGGTGTGGAGGTCGCTGACGCCGTTCTGCGCCTTGTGAACCTGCAGAAACCGCCCGGCACTCGCCGCCACCAGGAGGAGCACGACCACGCCGGCCGCCACGAACGCCTTGCGGGCCACCTGTCGTTCGAAAGCGCGCTGGGTCACCTCCGGCGGTACCAGGTTGAACTTCTTTACCGACGGGTTGGGCTCGGGCAGGGCGAGGCCGATGGGCGTGGCCAGCACGGGCTCGATGCTGGCCGCCTGCTCGGGGTCGAGGTCGATCCGCGACAGGTCGAGTCGGTCCAACGGCGAGACGTGCTCGACGGGGATGCGCACTTGGGCGCGCAATTCTTTGACGAGACCCCGCAGCCGGGCGCCTCCTCCGGTCAGCAGCACCCGGGCGATCGGGGCGCGGCCGGGAAGGGTGGCGAAGTACTGGACGGAGTTCCTGATCTCCCCGACGAGCTCGGCGATGGCCGGCTGCACCGCGCCCTCGGCCGATGTCACCTGGGCGGAAGCCTCACCGAGACGCCGTTTGAGCCCTTCGGCGTCGACGAGAGGAAGGTCGAGCGCGGATGCCACGGCGGCGGTGGCGGCGTTGCCACCCGTGCCGATGGTCCGGACGAACTGGGGACGGCCGTGCTGATGGACGACCACGACCGTGAGGCCGGCTCCGATGGAGACGATGGCCTCGGGCCGCTCGGCTGCCACCGACGGGTCACCGAGGGCTCGCACCAACGCGGAGGACACGAGGTCGACACCTTCGACGATGAGGCCCGCCTGCTCCGCCGCGTTCACCACTCCATCGACCAGGTCGCGATGGGCGGCGGCGACCAACACGCGCCGCGTCTTGGTGCCGTCGGAAGCGGTGTCGTCGGACAGGACCTGTGCCGAGAGGATCGTCTTGTCCGGAGGGAAGGGGATGACCTCCTCGGACTGGAAGCGGACCGCGCTGTCGACGTCCTCGTCGGGAACCCACGGCAGGTCGACCTCGCGCGTGATGGCGCGCAATCCGGCGATGCCGACCACGACAGACTTCGATTGGAATTTCCCGTTCTGCCAGAGCCGTGCGATGGCATCGGACACCGCGGAAAGGTCCTGGACCTCGCCGTCGACGATGGCGCCCGGCGGCAGGCCGACCTGGCCGAAGGCAACGAGAATGGGGGCTCCGGACCCGAACTCGAGCTCGGCGGCGCGCACCGCGCTGGTGCCGATGTCGAGTCCTACTACCTGT
>DATKQM010000019.1:0-57593 GCA_035532735.1 Acidimicrobiales bacterium
CTCGAGATCTTTCACAACCGCCAGCGACGTCACAGCTCGATCGGAATGCTTACTCCCATCGAATATGAGATGCTCGATTTGTCCCAACAGCCAGTGGCATGAATTCCAGCATGCTGACGCTGAGAAACCCAAGGCACATCAGGTGGGCCGATCACCGGGGTCTAGTCCCGAAGCGACGGGTCAGCTGCATTGTGGACAGCGCCGATCGACTTCCTGGCTTCTGCCTCAGGAACAAGGTTCTTCGTATGTGAACCCGAGCGATACCGATGGACCAGGAGCCCGATCGCGGCGAACACGACGCCTGCGGCGATCACGTACCCCACGACGCCGAGCGCAGCCACCATCTTGTTCCAACTGTCGCCGAGCGCGTAGCCGATGCTCGTGAGCAGAGCGACCCAGATCGACACCCCGATCGCAGTAAAGGTCGCAAACTTCGCGACGTTCATCTCGGCCATGCCAGCCGGAAGTGAGATGAAGGTGCGGATGAACGGGAGTACCCGTCCATAGAGCACCATCCACTCACCTCGCCGGGAGAACCACCGCTCGGTCTTGTCGAGATCGGCGTGTGAGAGCAGGACGTACTTCCCGTAGCGATCGACCAGTGCCCGCCCCCCGGTGCGACCGACCGCGTACGCGAGTAGCGAGCCTAGGATCGAGCCCGCGATCCCCGCGAGGATGACAAGTCCCAGCTTGAGGCTGACGTGGGAACCCCCGATGACAGCACCGCTCGCCAGAGCGCCGCTCAGGCCCAGCGTCACCTCGGACGGGATCGGCACACATGCTGACTCAAGCACTGTGAGGACGAAGACCGCGAGGTAACCCCAGGATTCCAGAAAATGCTGTATGGCTAAGAGTCTCGCAGCTCAATCTGACGCTTCCATTACAGGCTGGTATCCCGTAGCAAGGCGATCCATCTGAGATAGAGATCGCCCACCCACGGCACGAGCATCGCAACGTCGACAGTCGTGCGGCCTTTCCCATCCGGGCCGACACCGCTGTCACTAGGTGAAGTAGATGGCGCCGGAGGTGCCCATGAACAGGCAGTAGATCGAGAAGGGCCAGAGGGTCGCCGTATTGGAGCGGCGCAATGAGATCGGGCTCCGACGCGCCCTCGGGGCCACCAAGACCCCACGTCGCGTTCCAATGCGTCTCCGAAGCCGCGCTCCTGGCCCTGATCGGCGGAGCAGTTGGAGCAATATCCGGTGGATTCTTCACGACAATCTACGCAGCAGCGCGCCGTTGGTACGCCGTCATCCCGCGGGCGGCCCTAGGCGGAGCGACGGCCGCCGCAGTCGTCGTGGGTGCCGTGGCCGGTGTATACCCGGCCATTCGCGCTGCAGCCTGGCGCCTTCCGAGGCGCTTCGCACCGTTTAGACCAGGGTCGGCGTTTTCCAGGTCACGTTGTGGGAGCACGATGACACGGACCGCCATGCGGATTGGACAGCGGGGTGCAAGAACCGCGGCCGACGCGAGAGAAGTCCGTCTCGACGCGTTGCCTGCACCCCGCCATGACCCCCGGAGCGGGGGGGACCCTAACCCCGAAGGACGCCCACCCATGACGGTACGCCCGATGGTGGAGCCCGTCTATAGCGCATGGGCGGCCGGGACACGGAAGCGCCATCGGCTCACACCCGATTCGTCTGGGGTGCTACCCGTGCCCCGCCACCACTGAGCGCTCCTGATGCCATGGAGGTGTGCGTCAACCCTCCCGGAGTCACCCGAACGCCACCGTATGCGGGGGGAAGGGGCCTGCCTATGGACCTTCGGCCCTATTATTGGGGTGCTCGCCGAGGTGCCAAGGCGTATCCGAGACGGATAACGCGAAGCGGGAGGGCCGAAGGCCCTCCCATCTCGGCTTAAGCGGTTCAATACCCCCACTGGGTCCCTGATGTGACCGTAGGCACGGCGAGACCGCGGCCACCGGTGACCAGCGAGTAAATCAGCCCCGCAGGATGCCCCTGAGCAGCTTCCCGAGGGCTCCGTTCGTCTTGGCGTACACCTTGCGTCTCACCACGCGGCGTCCGTAGGCCGTGGGACCCTTGGAGGCGGCCTCGACGTTCCCGAGGTCTCGGGCTGCTCGGTAGAGCTGGCTACGGAGTGATCTGCGGCGTGCCATCAAGCCATCGTATCCATCTCGCGTATTCGAGACCGAAGAGCTTCAGGCCCTTGGGCAGGCTGACCTTCTTCCACTTCAGCGAAGTGACGTGGGGGTTGGTGCTGACTCCGAGGTTGGTTGCCTGGAGTGTCGCCGCGGCATAGGCCCGCGCCTGGTGTAGTTGCCGAGAGGTTCGAGGTGGCGATGTCGAAGTCAGTCGTGGTGATAGTCACCGACGGGGTCGCCGTATCGTCCCACTGCGTGGCAAAGGCCGGATAGTTGGAACCGCCACTTCCACCGGCGCCACCATCCGTCTTGAAGATGATCCGGGCCCGCTATCCAGACACCCACATCTCGGTCGTCCAGGACAACGTGTCCTCGCACTGGACAACAGAAGTGCGAACCGTCGCCCGTCAGCTGGGGATCACGCTCGTGGCCACTCCCACCCAGGCCTCGTGGATGAACCGCATCGAGTGCCAGTTCAGGTTGATGGTGAAGGCCGTCTTCGCCGGTTCGGGCAGCGCCGGGCCACCTAGCAGGCCCGCCGGCGCAAACGGCTGGCCGATCGGCGCCTTCGAGCCGCCTCTGACCGACCCCGTAGCATCGGCGCGGTGACCATCCCAGCTCACCGATGCCCGGGTCCGCTTCCGCAACCCTACGCCTACATCGAAGCGACCCTGCCTGACGGCTTTGACCAGCCGCTCTTTCTCCCCGTGGACCGGCCACGGGGAGAACAACTCCCGACATCCTGGAAGCAGCGACACGAGCCATGTTCGAGAGCTATGTCTCCCGGGTGCTAGTGCCATGACCGGCAACGTTGGAGGGTCGCGTCCACCACTCTGATCTCCGGAGCGCGCAGAATTTGATCGTCTCTGACGAGGAGGTCATGTGCGCGACGGGATACGCGATCGAGAGATCAGCAACGCGGAGGGCAACCGCCTGTTGCGGATCGTCCGGCGGTCCTCGGGATCGGTGGTGACGTGGCGGAGAGCCCAGATGGTGTTGTTATCGGCCCAGGGCATGGACGTGGCTCAGATCGCCCAGGTGGCGTTCACCTCGCCTGACCGGGTCCGGGCTGTGCTCCACAACTTCAACGACGACGGGTTCGACTCATTGGTGCCCAAGTACGCAGGCGGTCGGCCACCGACGTTCACGTTGCCCGAGCGACGGGAGATCAAGAAGGTCGCTCTCAGCCGGCCCGTCGATCATGGCCTGCCCTTTTCGACCTGGAGCCTGACCAAGCTGGCCGAGTTCTTGGTGGCTGAGGGGGTGGTCGACGACATCAGCCACGAAGGACTTCGTCTGCTCCTCCGAGAGGAGGGCGTCTCGTTTCAAGTGATCAAGACCTGGAGGCAGTCCAACGACCCGGACTTCGAGACCAAGAAGAACCGGGTCCTCGAGCTCTACGACATCGCAGGTGGGAAGTCCAAACTGAAGAGAGGCGAGCCACGGTGATCATCTGCATGGACGAGTTCGGGCCCCTCAACCTGCTGCCCCGGCCGGGCTGGCCGTCAGAGCAGACGCCGACACCAAAAGGTCGCGTCGCCGGCGACGTCGAGACACCTACACCCGCCATGCCGGGGTCCGGCACCTCATGGCCGCCTACGACCTGAACGAAGACAAGATCTACGGTCACATCAAGACCAAGAAGGACCGCACCACATTCCTGGCCGCGCCAGTGGACAGCTCGCGTCCGGGCCGAGTGAATTCGCAAGGCGACCGGGACTTCCGGATATCGCACGAAGCTCGGTCCCTCCCGGTTACGGCGAGGGACGGACGATCGGCTTGTAGCCACGCTCCTTCAGGAACCCGGCGTTCCCGCAGTAGAACCCGGTGGGCGGGGTCGGGGCCACCCGCTTGATCGCTCCGTGCTGGACCTGGGCCAGGAGAAAGCAGCCCGAGGGCACCCCGGCGGCGGGGTCGCTCGGTGGGGTCAGTCCCCCATCGTTGAACAAGGTCACCTTGTTCAACGCACGCAAAAGGCCGAGCCGGGTCGGTGGGTTACCCGCCTGGGCCAGGGCCTGGACGAACAGCTCAGCCGAGGTCCAGCCGAAGACCGACTCGATCTCGAAGTTGGCTTTCGAGTCGACCTTCTTCATCCATTCATTGAAGAGCCGCACCGCTGGCACGGTCTCGGCGTCCTGGCCGAGGTAGAGGGCATAGCTCTGCTCGATGTACACGTTGTTGGCGGCGCTACCCGCCAGCTTCAGGAATTGATCGGAGTATGCGGCGGCCTCGATGTTCATGGCCTTGAAGCTCTGCTGCTGGAACTGCTTGGCCAGCGTCGCCGCGTAGTTGTCGGGCAACTCTGTCGAGAAGAACAACCTCACACCCTTGTGCTTCATGGCGATGATGTCGGGCAGGAAGTCGGTGTCAAAGGGTCCGACGCCGTGGTCATAGACGATCCCCCAGCCCGCCGCCTTCATGCCCGATTCCACCGCGTCTTCGTTTGCCTTGGTGGAAGCAGTGGCGTTCTCCCAGATGATGCCGACCTTCTTTACCGCCTGCGGATATTTGCTGGCGAAGTACTTGAAGAAGTTCAGGGGGTAATTGCCGATGGGGTTCGGAACGGGGCTGTAGAGGTTTGGATCGGTTGCCAGTCCCGGGTTGAGCGAGATGCCCACGTCGGGCATGTGGGCCAGATCGATGATGGGCTGCTCGGCCTGGTCCAGCAGGGTGAACCCACCGACCAGGGCAAAGTCACTTCTTGTTTGGGCGGCGGTCGCCGTCGCCACCTGGCCACCCTGGAAGGTGCTGTCTTGGGCGTCAAGGTAGATCTTCCTGCCGTTCACACCGCCTTTGGAGTTGACGTAGGCGAAGTACGCCTCGGTTCCGTCCTCGGCCCCCTTGAAGAGCCCCGGGATAGGAGACGACAGATCGTCGACCTGGCCCACTCTGATCGACGTGGTCTTGACCCCCGGCGAGGGTCCGGTGCCGCCCGAACCCTGCGAAGCCGAGGTGGCCGAAGCGGCTCCGGGGTTGGCCGAGGTCGTTGGTGTCGAGCTGGACGTGGAGGAGCAAGAGGCTAGTCCCAGCGCGAGCACGCACAACCCGGCCACAAGGGCACGCCGTGGGGTGACTCCGCCAACCCGCCGACCTGCCGCGCGCCTGCGGTTGAGCCCTCGGTTCACATCCACTCCGCCCCCTCAGTGTCCCCGGCTCCAGAGAATGCACACCACTCTGGGGCCCTCCCAGCTTGTCATCCTCGTCTGCCTCTTGTTCGATCCCAGCATCGTCAGCAGGAGTTCGAAGGGATTTTCATCGAATTCCGAGAGGTCGTTCACATCGCAGCTTTCCCACCAGGAACGACGGCGGGCCATGCAGCCTGGCCGCTGACCTGATCCTTGCTGCAGAGATCGCCCGCCCGGTCGCCGAGGTTGACTGCCTCGAGGGCGTCGTGGATTCGCCGCTCGAGCTGATGAAGACCGTAGAGGCCGGCGAAGTACTCGAGGTTTCGGTGACTGTCAGTCGAAGATAAAGGCCTGGTGCTTCGGGCATGATCGCAATACGCCGACGGATCTCCACTCCGTTCTCAGCACTGAGCGGGATCCCCGCCACGGTGGCCGAGCCGGAAGTCGGCGCGATCAATGTTCCGAGTGTGCGGACCGTGGTCGACTTCAAAAGATACTTCCGAGAAGGCCGTCCGTGTCCCGAAATGCTTGGTCAGCTGGCTGACGGCGAGAGCAGGCGGATCAATTGGTGGCATTCGTCGAGAAGTACCGGTCGTCCGCTGGAGCGGACACCTCCTTCGGCCGAGCGCAACGTGCCGAGCTAGCCAGTCCCCTTCACGACGTGAAGATGCGAGACCGGCGAACCCGAAAACGAGCTGTCAAGGACTTGACACGCTGGTCGGTTGCCTCCCTACCGGGCCGGGCCCGGTTCTGTCCCCGGGCAGGTTCCGTACTCGATCATCCTCGGAGAGGGTCCGACGCTCCGGATTAGGATCGGGGTCGAGCGACGACTTGCGTTCGAAACCATCTTCGAGCCCTCGCTCGTGGAGCGCTCAGGAAGACAAAGGGGGAGGACATGTCGGAAAACCTTCGGGTCCTCGGGAAGTACAGCGCGGCGATGGAGTCCGGTGACGGGACAGCGGTCTACGAGTTCTTCTCCGAGGACTTCCATAGTCACGTTGCCGAACGCGTGAGCCCCGAACGAGTCGGCACCGATATCCGCGGCGAAGAGCAGCAGTGGTGGCAGCAGGCCCGATCGGCGTTCCCGGATATGACCTTTACCGTCGACCTGCTCATCGAGTCGGATGATCTCGTGGTGTCGAATTGGACAGTCCAAGGCACCCACACCGGGACGCCCTTCTACGAGGTTCCTCCATCGGGACACCCCGTCACCATCAACGGCACGGCGATCTTACGGATCCGAGACGGACAGATCGTCGAGCACTGGGGCGGACCCCATTGCCAGAAGGGTCTCGGTCTGATCGCCTGAATTCAGGCCTTGGAAGGTCATTGGCGACCTGCAGGAGCACCTTTCGAGCTTCCCCAATCCAACGATTGCAGCCTCACCTCCACACGGATACGACATCCCGAGCACGCCGATGTTCATGATCATCCAGACACAGGCCGGGGGCTCGGGGAGGACACCCAATGATGCTGAGTTACCTGCGGTGTTGAAAGTTTCCAACGTCACGGTGACCCAGTCCTAGGCAAGGTGCTCTCGCCGATCCATCGGCGTCGGGGTCGGGTGCCGGGAGGGCCGGCGCCCCCGGGCCGATGAGCGCCGGAGGTCAACCTTCCACGATCTCGCGGACCTCAGCAGTAACGGTCCAGTGGGTTTCGTGGATCTGCAAGAACCGGTTGGTCCAATCAAGCGCCTCGGCCTTGTCCTTGGCCTGGAGGATGGCGTAGCCGCCGACGACCTCCTTGCTCTCAGTGAAGGGGCCGTCTGTGTACCTGAGCTTGCCTTCGGACCACGTGACCCGAGTCCCCTCGGAGGTCGGGGTGAGCCCTGCGGTATCCACCATGACACCCGCTTTGGTGACCTCCTCCAACAGGGCACCCATCCGCTCGGAGAACTCAGGGCTGGGGACCTCGGCGGGAAGATTCTGCTCGTCGATGCGGATCATCGTCAGGTAACGCGGCATGGTGTGCTCCTCGGTCCGGTCGGCGGGGCTCTCCCAGCCTCTCACCCCTACGTCGAACGGAGGAGGGCCGGATCGACAACTCCCCCAGGATTCCTCCAAGAATCCTTCGACGCTGCGCCCGGAGGGAGCCCGCGGCTTCCGAGCCCGACGGTCACCGGCGAGAATCGTGAGCGGCCCGTCTCTAGCCGAGACTCGCGGGCGGAAACCCAGGGCAGCCAACCATAGGATGCCCTCGCCGACGGGGCCGGGCCCGAGATATCGGGATGGCGTGCAACGGGGAAGGCCAGCCAGGCGTGTGTGGTCCATGCGGTACGGCCGCTGGCTTGCAGAGCGAGGGCGCTCGCGTGGGTACAACGGATTTCACCGACCTATATGCCTCGTCCTTCGCCCGGCTGGTCGGGCAGGTCACCGTCGTGACGGCCGACCGTGAAGCGGCCGAGGAGGCCGTCCAAGAGGCCTTTGGCCGACTCTGGACACGATGGGAGTCTGTTCATGCCTACGACAAACCAGAAGCCTGGGTGCGTCGCGTGGCGATCAACGTCGCTATCAGTCGCTGGCGGCGCCTGCGACAGCTCCGACCTCTCGTCGAAACCTCGGGGGCGTCCCGAGAGGACGATGCGGTGACCCGGCCCGATGTCCAACGGGCGTTGCGGTCTCTCCCTGTGCAACAACGCCATGCCCTCCTGCTCCATCATGTGGTGGGTCTCTCGGTGTCCGAGGTGGCCCAGGAGATGGGAGTGCCGCAAGGCACGGTCAAGTCGTGGCTCTTTCGCGGGCGAGACACGTTGCATCGCACCCTCGGCGTGGAGGAGGCTCCTCGTGGATGACGACCCACGGCTCGATCCGACAGGTCGCCTTCTCGGAGACTTTGTCCGCCAGGTCAGCGCGCACGTCGTCGTCCCTGACCTCACCGAGGGTCCCCAGATCGGGTTGCGTCGATCCGGTCGCATGCACAAGAGGGGGCGGGTGCTCGTCGTCGCCTCGTGCGCTCTCGTGGTGGCGGGGGCCATTGCCGTCACCGTTGCTTATGGACCCCGCAGCACACGGGTTGGCACCCAATCTGTCCCCGCCACACAACCGCCGCCCGTCTCCACGTCGACGTCTTCGGTCGCCGGTGGCACCGAAAGGATCACCTACGAGCCCTTCACCGCAACGGGAATCGATCCCAGTCTGCACGTGACGAGCCGCTTCACGGGCAATTGCATTCGGTACAGCAGAGGCGCGGCGGCCCGCTCCTACTTCCGATGCTTCGCGAGCGGGGGAGGCATCTACGACCCCTGCTTCGCCGGTCCGCAATCCACCAGGGCGCCATTGGTATGTCCGACGACTCCCACCTCGAGCAGTGTGGTGACATTCACGGTGTCCACGGTCAGCTCCGACGGACCGCCGTCGCCTTCCTCGATTCCCTGGGCGATGCAACTGTCGGACGGACAGGTCTGTCTCTTTGTTTCCGCAGCCTGGAGCGGGCTTGGCCCCTACCAGTGCGGAGCTGCGCCCATCGGCCCGTCGGTGGCTGACTGTCACCCACCTGATGCAACTCCGTCGTCGACGGCAGCGTGTCAGGACCAATTCACCCAGACGAGCCCCTTTGCGCCGACCGATGTCGCCAAGCTCTGGTTCTGATCCCTCACGTGTCAGCTCCCTGGCCCGAAGGGCAAAAGCCGGGCTGGCTTCTGCCCTGGTCGGTTACCGTGCCGAGGCCCACCTGGCATCGGCTACGGCCGCAGCGGCGCCGGAGCGGCCCGAAGATGCACACCGACTCGCGAACCGATTAAAGAAGGGGGCATGCTTCTCGACGGAAAGACCGTGCTCGTGACCGGCGTCGGCGTTGGGCTCGGAAAGGAGTGCGCCATGAGCGCTCTGCGCGACGGAGCGAACGTCGTCCTGGGCGCCCGCCGGAAGGACGAGCTCGCCCATGCGGCCGCCGAGCTCGACCCCGGCGGCAAGCGCACAGCTCACCTGGCCACCGACATCACCGATGCAGACTCGTGTGCGTCGCTCGTGCAACTGGCCCTGAGGCGGTTCGGGTCGGTCGACGCGCTCGTCCAGGTGGCCGCATTCGAGCACGCCTGGGGCGGCCTGTATGACCTCAACCTCGACGACTGGCGAGCAGCGTTCGACACCAATGTGCTCGGAGCGCTGACGCTCCTACGACCGGTGGCCAACGCAATGAAGGAGGGTGGAGGTGGCTCCGTGGTCTTCATCGGCTCCCAGTCCATGTTCAAGCCGGCCATGCCCCAAGCCGGGTACGCCGCCTCGAAGAGCGCTCTGTTGACTGCCATCTACTACCTGGCCGACGAGCTCGGACCGGACAACATCCGGTGCAACATGGTCATCCCCTCATGGATGTGGGGACCCAACGTCGAGCTCTATGTGTCGGGAACGGCTCGGCAACAGGGCCGGACGGAACAGGAGGTCCTCCAGGACCTGGTCGCCGACTTCCCGCTCCGGCGCATGACCGAGGACGGCGAGGTCGCCGATGTCGCGGCGTTCTTCGCCTCAGATCATGCCAAGGCCGTGACGGGGCAGTACTTGCTCGTGAATTCCGGCGAGATGTTCCGATGACCGGCGCACCAAAACGAGTGGTCGTGTGGGGGACGGGCTTTGTGGGCCGAATGGTGATCCCCGAGATTGTGCAGCATCCGGCGTTCGAGTTGGTCGGTGTGGGCGTCAGCGCCCCCGAGAAGGTGGGCCGTGACGCCGGCGAGATCTGCGGCATCGATACGGTCGGAGTCACCGCCACCGACGACATTGACGCCCTGGTCGCGCTTCGACCCGACGCCCTGGTTCACTATGGGCCCACCGCTGCCCATGCCGGCGACAACATCGCGCTCATGAGCACATTCCTTCGAGCCGGAATCGACGTCTGCTCGACCTCGATGACCCCGTGGGTCTGGCCGGCGATGGCTCAGAACCCGCCGTCGTGGGTCGACCCCATCACCGAGGCCTGCGACGAGGGCCAAGCATCGTGCTTTACCACAGGTATCGATCCGGGCTTCGCCAACGACCTTTTCCCCATGACGCTCATGGGGCTCTGTGGCGAGGTCCGGTCTGTGAAGGCGCTCGAGATTCTCGACTACATCAGCTACGAGGGTGATTACGAAGAAGAGATGGGCATCGGCCGACCGCCCGAGTTCACGCCCTTGCTCGAGCACACCGACATTCTGATCATGTCGTGGGGTGCCACCGTGCCGATGATCGCCCACGCGGTGGGCATCGAGCTCGACCGGATCACCACCACGTGGGAAAAGTGGGTCACCGACAAGCCGATCAAGACCGCCAAGGGCGTCATCGACCCCGGGTCGGTCGCCGCCATTCGCTTCACCATCAACGGGATCTTCCGCGGTGAGACCCGCATCGGTCTCGAGCACGTCAACCGGGTCGGCACCGACGCGGCCCCCGACTGGCCCCGGGGGACCCAAGACGACGTCTACCGGGTCGAGATCGATGGATCGCCCTCGATCACCCAGGAGACGGCGTTCCGATTCACTGACGGGAGCGGCCGCGATGCCGCTGCGGCGGGATGCCTCGCCACGGGCCTTCGAGCCCTGAATGCGGTCCCGGCGGTGAACGAACGGCCGCCGGGCTGGGTCACCGCGCTCGATCTCCCCTTGATCCCGGGTGCCGGCACGATTCGCTGATTCGCCCTCGCCCTCGCTCTCGCTCATACCCGGACCCGCCCACACCCTGAACGGAGTCGGCACCGGGCAGGCTTGAGGCACATGAAGCCCTTTCCTTGCCGGAGACCGATGCCTAGGGTCGGCTCCGATGGATGATGACTTCGAGGTGGTCCACGACGGCGCCACGGCCTGGCGCTTCGACCGAGCCTTCTTGGAATCGACATGGACGTGCCTGTGGGGCCGGGGGTGCCAGGGCATCGGCCCCGAGCGGGCCGAGCACCTCGGCCTGGGATGTTGTTCGATCGGTGCCGACCTCGGCGACGAAGATGAAGGCGCCATGATCTCGGCCCTGGCCGCCACGCTGGATCCGGACCGCTTCGAGCACCACGCCGAGGCTGGCGAGGGTGGGATCTTCAGCGATGGGGCTCGAACCCACACCCGGGTCGTCGACGGTGCGTGCATTTTTCTGAACCGTCCGGGATTCGCCGGAGGCGGTGGCTGCGCACTCCATCTGGAGGCGGTAGCGGCCGGTGAGCCACCCATCGAGTGGAAGCCGTCGGTGTGCTGGCAGCTCCCCATCAAGGTGGACTGGGAAGCGGGGTCCGACGACACCGAGGTTGCGACGGTGCGTCGATGGTCGCGCCAGGACTGGGGCAAAGAGGGAGACACGATGGCGTGGTGCTGCACCGAGGGGTCGTTGGCCTATGTCGGCGACCGTCGGGTGGTCGAGTCGCTGGGACCCGAGTTAGAAGAGATCGTCGGTACCGCTGTCTATGTCGAACTGCGGCGCCGATTGCAGATCCATGACCCGCCCGACCAGGCGCCAAGCTCCGAGTGATCGCACCTCTCGTGTAGGTCCTCAGTCGGGGTGAGACGGGTGTTCTCTGTCCATGCACCCACAGTATCCGGACCGCTGCGAGTGCCTTTGATGGTCGTCCTGGCGGGGTGCTCCTGAGTCTTGTTCTGGCCACGATGATGCTCGCGGGTGCTCGAGCCATCCGTCAGCAGTGCCGACCACCACCACTGGCAACACCACATCCAACTCGACGGCGCCGTCGACCACTACCTCCTCACCCATCTTTACGTCGACCACCGAAAGCGCCGCTGGCCTTGCACCCAGGGAGCGATCGCGGCCGCCGCCGCCCAGGCACCGAGTGTCGGCCCGGTGTTGGCCCGTGAGCGGTTTGGCCTGCTCCGGGTCGTGGGCCTACGCCAACGTCACCGTGGGCACCTCCATCGCGGTCTCCGTCGATGCTGTGATCGTGCTCCAAGTCAGCGGTGGGAGCTGGGCGGTGGCTGACCGTCTCGGATGCAGGGACCTTGCCCGCCGGTTCGTCATCGAGGAGGTGGCTCGGCGCCAGCGGCCCACCGCCTCCTCTCCCACTCGAGCCAGCCGCTCTCCCAGAAGTTCACGTCACCGCCTGCGTCGAGCAATGCTTGATGCGCGTCGGCCATCACCAGCCCTGCACCTTGATGATCGGGGTCGACGGCCAGCGCGCCTTCGGCCAGAAGCACAGCAAGGGCGGCGTCGCCGCGACCGAGCGCTTGGCGGGCGAGGTCGAGTGTGCCAGCGACACCCAGTGCCGCCGTCAATACGGTGCGAGCGTCGAGTTGCTGGTCGGGATACAGCTCGGTCGTCGACGTGAGCTTGAACCACCCCACATACGTCTCCCAGATCGTGCGCACAGCCCAGGGCACCTTGCCGTAGCCCTGGCCTACCCGCAGATGCGACGGCAACCGGATCTCTCGCATCAGGTGCCAGAGGTCAACCCCGGTGTTCATTCCGTCGACCGTCTCGCGGTGCACCCACTCCACAGCGTTGTGCAGACGGGCGAGCGATGCGTCGATGAGCTCGCCCCCCACGATGGGCTCGTGACGCCCCGTCACCAGCATCTCCGGCTGGAGCTCGCGGAGTAGCCGCACCGAGTGGAGGTAGGGCTCCACGAACCGGTAGCGGTCTCCTCGCAGGGTGTTGAGATTGGGGAAATGAGGGAACAGCGGTCCCAGGAGGTTGCTGATCAGCGCCACCTTGTGCTCGGGAAGCCACACGATCATGCCGTCGATGGTCTCTCCCACGGCCGCGATCAATTGCAGGTGAAGGCCGTCCACCTCCAGATCGAGACGCTCGTCGAAGGTCAGGTCGGGCGTGGGCTCGTCCTGGCCCATCGACACGCCGGGGTTCTCCTTGGCGATCCGAACGGCGTCGCGTCCGGTCATGTCGAACCAGATACCCGCGGTGCGGAACCGCAAGGGGCGAATGCGGGCGTCGTCACGTTGACAGGCGAGGTTGTTCTCCTGTGCCACGTAAACCGTGCCAGGCTCACGAAAGAGCTCCACACCACCGACATGGTCGACATGGGCCTGGGTGCTCATCACGTAGGGGGTGGGCCCGGGGCGCACGGCGTCGAACACCCGCTTGTGATGGGGGGCTTCGTACCCCATCCCTGTGTTGACGATGATCCGGGATCGATCTGTGAGCAGACAGTAGGCCGCCGTCGTGCCACCGGAGCGATAGAGGATTTCGGTGACTCGGTGAGCAGGATCGTCGTAGCAGGGAATCAACAACTCCTTGCCGGGGCGCTCGTCGATCAGCCGGTCGACTTCGTCTTCGATCGTCATGACACCTCTTCCGCCACGGGGAACCGGTCGAGGTAGAAGCCGAACTGGGCACGGACCTCATCCGGGGTGACCTCGAAGTCGGTCCGAAGGTCGTAGACCACTTGACCATCGAGCCCCCGCGGATGAGCGTCTCGGTAGGCCGTGATCTGGCCCCGTGCCTCCTCGGTCATCGAGAGCCCCGCGGCGCGGTATATGCGCTCCACCGTCCCCAGGTCGTCACTCATGAACTCGTGGAAGAGCACGTCGGTCGAACGGCCTTCGGGGACGAGATGACGATCGCGCACCGACGCTTCGAGCAACCGACGGATCCGGTCGGTCCAGTAGTCGATATAGAAGCGCGGCTCGGGGTGTCGGTATCCCATCCGGGCGGCGTACGTCATCATCGTGGCCGCCGACTGGACCACGGAGACGGGGTCTCGATGGGTCATGACCACGGTCGCATCCGGGAAAGTGGCGAGAAGCGGGCCCAACTGCTCCAGGTGCTGCGGCGACTTGAGCACCCAACGGTCCCGGGGTCGGATCCACTGCAGTATTTGCAGCACCGTCCGGAGATAGGCGTAGTGGGGGGTCTGATCGTGGGCGAGGTAGTAGTCACGCCATCGAGGGCACCGACTCACCCATTCCGGCGTGTAGCTCGAGAAGTCCGGTAACTCGAGCTCGAGCTCCTCGTGCACGTGGTCGGGCTGCATCGGATGCATGGCCGAGAGATACGGGAGGGTCATCTCCATCGCCTCCCACGCCTGTTGACATCGCAGCCAGCGAGGATCGTCATCGTTGGCTCCCGACGCCTCGCGAGGATCGGGCACCGGCTCGTGGGCCTCCCACAGAGGCATCGACCGCAGGCGCTGGTCGGCGGCAATGAGATTGACCAGGTGGGTCGTTCCCGAACGCGGGAGCCCGACGACGACGATGGGGCGATCGATCTGGATGTCGAGAATCTCAGGATGGCGCTGCAACAGGTCCCTGATCAGGAGGCGGTTCGAGGCGTAACGGACGCAGTCGTTGAAGAACCCGAGCCGCCCGAGACCTGTGCGATCCGGGTCATCATCCATCTCCGACAGCCACAGCTCGAGGCGCGCCGTGAAGTCAGGAGCACCGAAGTCGTCGAGTCCCGTCCGGGCCACTGACGCCTCGAGGACGGCGTCCACCCGCAGGTCGACAGGGTGGCGTTCGCCGTAGGCGAGGGCGGCACTTTGGATCTCGGTGTAGCGGGGGTGGGCCAGGTCGTCGACGCGGATGCGGTAGCCCACAGGGTCAACCCTGCACCGAGAAGCCGCCGTCCACCGCGATCGTCTGGCCGGTGATGTAGCGAGCCGCCGGGCTGGCCAGGAAGAGCACGACGGGTGCCACGTCATCAGGCGTTCCGAATCGTCGCATCGGCGTCCGATCGAGCCACGGCTTCGTGAGCTCGTCGAATGCCAGCAGCGGGGCTGTCATGTTGGATTCGATGACACCCGGCGCCACGGCGTTGACGCGCACGCCCTCCTTGGCCCAGGCCACGGCGAGACCCTTGGTCAACTGCACCACGGCGGCTTTGGCGGCGCCATAGGCGGGTACCATCTCCAACCCGAAGAAGCTGGTCATCGACCCGACGTTGACGACATTGGCGCCACCGTCGACGCCGCTCGCCACCAGAAGACCCTTGCAGGCCGAGGTCAGGCGGAAGGCGCCGAAGAGATTGGTCGCCACGACCGCCTCGAAGACGGCGGGATCCCACTCGCTGCGACCGCCGGGGAGGTTCTGCCCGGCGTTGTTGACCAGCACGTCGAGACGATCGAGATGCTCGGCCAGGCCGGCGACGGCCTCGGCGTCAGCCATGGTGAGCGAGTGGTACTCGAACGCCGACAGATCATGGCCGTAGTCCGTCGCCGACGCCCGAGTTCCCGTGATGGTGACATGCGCCCCAGCGGCGTCAAATGCCCGAGCCACCCCCAAGCCGATGCCGCTCGAACCTCCCGTGACCAACACCGCTGCTCCGGAGAAGTCGAAGGCGGCGGCTACCACACCGACTCCCAGCGGCCCGAGAGCGCCGAGCGGTACATGGCGAGCGCGGCCCGGAGCTCCCCAAGGGCGTACTCGGCCGATGCGGCCGGTTCCGCCCCGTCGAGTATCGCCGCCTCGAAATCAGCGATCTGGGCCTCATAGCTCATGAAGTAGTTGCCACCCCCGTGGACCACACCCCGACCCTCGGTTCCGTCATAGACACGGACTCGGCCGTGCTCCACGACGATCTCACCTCTTGTCCCGGTGAGTTGGAACGGGGCGACGGGCGCGGTGGGCCCGGGAGAGAGCAGCGCGTCAAAGCTCGCCACGACTCCGCCATCGAACCGACACAGGGCACGACACAACGACTCCCCTTCCATGGTATCGATCACCCGACCGGTAACCGCCACGACCTCGGTGACCTCACCGAGCCACATTCGTAACGGTCTCAGCCAATGTGAGCCCGTGTCGATGGCGATGCCACCCCCGGTCGCACCAGCAGAAAGACGCCAGGGGTCGTCCCCCCGATAGAACTCGTCCATCGGGGGTGCGCAATGCCATGAGCGGGCGGTGATGACATCACCGATAGCGCCCTCCTCCACGAGGCGTTTGGCCGTCATGACCTCGGGCCAGTACTGCGCATTCTCCGCCACCATGAAGACCGTGCCCGACTCGGCGGCCGCGGCCAAGATCCTCGTGCAGGCGTCGAGCGTCGGTGCCATGGGCTTCTCGAGGAGCAGGTGCCGGCCCGCCTTCAGGACTGCTGTCGCCACGGCCTCGTGCCGGTCGTGGGGCACCATGACCAAGGCGGCATCGAACACATCGGCCCGGAGCGCCTCTGCCACGTCGGTGTAAGGCCTCGCACCGGTCATCGCCGCCAAAGCTTCGACGCGCTCGGCGCGCACGTCGACGACGGCAGTGACGTCGGTGCGGCCGGCCGCCTTGGCGATCGCCTCGAGATGCCAGCGGGCGATGGCACCGCATCCGACCATCCCGAGTCGCAGTCTCTGTTCGTGAGCCACGACGTCAACCCAATGTTCTGATGGGATCGTGCCCATCCCAACCTTGTGCCGCCTCACGGACCATGGTCGTCATCCACATCGTGGTGGCGTTGAGCTCCATGACCTCGACAACCGTGGCGGGCATGCCTCGAGCGTCGAGATAGGCGAACTTCGCTATGCCTCCCCCGGTTCCGTGGTGCACAACGGGCCAGCCCGCGGCTGTGGCGGCGGCCATGGTCGCGTCGAAGTCCTCACTCCAGAATGCGACATGGTGGAATCCCGTTCCACCACCGTCGGTGAACTCCTTGTAGATGCTCGGGGACTCGTCTTCTTGTTGAATCAACTCGATCTGCAACGGGCCGGAGTTGGCGAAGGCAATGGACACGACCGGCGCCGTGGCCTGGCCCCGGTACTCACTGTCGACCTGGCGAAACGACGGTAGGACCATCCACGGACCGATCCCGATGCTCAACCACCTCTCGATCCCGTCACGGAGGTCAGAGACGATGTAGGCGTTCTGGCGAATGGGGCCTGGGAACATCGATGTCCGGCTGCTCATGAGGAGGTCCCGTGTGGGCTGTCACTCTCGGGCCGCCGAGACCGGCTTCGACGATCGCCAGTCACTGGTGCTGTCGGTAGGTGATCTCGAAGCCCTTGAACTGCCCTGTAGAGGGAGCGCCGAGCCCCGCACCACTCCGATCGATCCCGAGCCCGCTCCGCAGTTCGGCCACGGTGTAGTACTGCACGATCGGCCAGAATCGCTGCGGAGCGATGTCCTTGGCCGCGCAACCACTGTTGGCGAGCTTGGCAAGTTGCGGACTGATCAAATGGACCGACTCGGCGAATCCAACGAGGCCCCCGACGCCGCTACGGATCGACGTGCAGATGTCGGTGTAAGTGTCGTGACCCTCGCCGGAGATCTCCACGAACTTCGTCGGCCCCCGGAATGTCTTGAACTCGTGGGTGAGTGTGGCCGGTGTGAGGGCGATGTCACCCAGGGCACCGATGATCATCGCAGGCTTCTTCGAGGGTGTGCCGGTGGGCCCGACAGGGGCCCAGCCCACCGCCACGTCGACGCGAGAGTCCTTCAACGCGTCGAAGGCCGTCTGACCCCCGGCCGAGTGGCCAACCGCAGCAATCTTGTGCGAGTTGGCAACGCCGTAGAGCGACGAGGAGCGATTCGCCGATGCCGCTTCGGTGGCAGCCAGTGAGGAGAACATCGTCTGGAGATCCTTGGCCGGAGTACTCGCCACGTCAGGATGGCTGGCCTGGGCCAAGAGCCCGCGCTCGAGGTAGTCGGCAGAGACCACCACGAAACCCCACGACGCGATCCCCGTGAGCAGGTTCGAGTAGTACAGCCGAGAAGCACCGAACCCGTGGCTGAAGAGCACGATTGGGAACGGCCCGTGGGTAGACCCCGGCGCGTCAACATGGGCGTCGACGACGATCGTGCTGTCGTATTTCGGCGGCACGATGGCTCGCAGCGCATCGGGAAGGGGGGCCTCGAGGTCGTAGCTGAAGCGAGGATGGCCGCCGAGCTTTGACGCGTCTGCCGGATAGAACACTGTTGCCAGTCGCTCACCGAGCGTCGACCCCGTGCTGCCGAGGTCGAGCGTGGTCGCACCCACCGAGTAGGGGCCCATATGGGCGAAGTCGGGCGGTGAGGCCTTGGCGGTTGTCGAGCAACCTGTCGCCACCAGCGCCAGGGCCACCGTCACCATTGTCGCCAACACATATGCGCGTCGCATCTTCTCCCAACCGCTCAGCCCACTCCGCCCCCGGGTGGTCACAAACACTATGGGAAACTCCCCGAAGGCGCCCCTCTGGCAAGCTTGCCGCGATGAAGAGCCGCATCATGTACGTCGAACTGAAGACGGGATTCGACAACGACGGGCCGGCATGGATCGGGCGCGTTCAGATCTCCAAGACCGGCCACACCCTCTATTACCGTGACAAGACCCTCCGGCGCATTCCCGGGGGCGGCATCCTGGGCAACCACGAGGACGTCGAGAACGGCGACGAATACTGGGTGTCGGGAGTCAAGCGAAATCGGGCGAACCGACCCTGGGCCGGAACGGGGCCGGTGGTCATCGATGAGGACGTTCGAGAAGACTACGAACGGCTCATCGGGCGAGCCTGAACGCCTCGCACCGGGACTCGGCCCTGCTGCGACCGAACTTGGCTCGCTCAGGCCTGCGAGGCTGTACGACGGACCTCTTGAACGAGCCAGCTATTGCCGTCGGGGTCGCTGAAGTCGAAAAATGAGTTGTAGTCGCCACGGTGGGGATCGGTGCCTGCGCTTTTTTGCCAGACTCGACATGGCAAATCTCGCTCACATCTGTCCCGCCACCAACCAATTCTCCCCGGGCCGCATCGATGTTATCCCCGACGAGGTGCAAGCCTTTGACCGAGCCAGAAGCTCTGCACGAGAGATCCTCCTTGGCGTCACCGTGACTCGGCTGACAACCGGGATCGCTGTGATTGGCCATGCCATGGTGCGAACTGGGTCTTGCCATCGACAACCACGCCGTTCGCAGCAAGCCTTGTTACTGATTGGGTGTGCGCAACCTGAACTGTGAACCCGCAGGGTCCACCACGGTAGCCAAGCGGCCGTACGGAGTGTCCTGAGCATCCTCGACGACCGAGCCGCCGAGAGCCTTGACCTTCGCGACAGTGGCGTCGGCATCGTCAACTTCCCAGTAGATCGCCCAGTATGCAGCGCCGCCTTCTGGGAGGAAGGCTGACGCGTCCATGATCCCGGCCAGCTCGCCCTCGTCGTCGGGATCGCGCATCACCGTGTAGCGGAACTCGTCGCTGTCGCCGATGGTGTTGGTCTCCCAGCGAAATACCGAGCGGTAGAAAGCGACAGCGGACGTGTGATCTCCCGTGTGCAACTCGAACCAGCTCGGCGCGCCGTGCTCGTTGAGGATCGTGAACCCTTCAAAGGTCCCCGGCTGCCAGGCACCGAGATGAGCTCCTGTCGGGTCGATGAGCACGGACTGGATTCCGAGGTCGGCCACCGCCATGGCCGGTGAAATGACCTGGGCACCTTCGGCCTCGGCCATGAGGAGCGTCTTGGTGATGTCGTCGGTGTTCAGATAGATCTTCCAGGTGTTGTCCGCACGCATGTCGCCCATGTCACCCATGGCGCCCGCCGTGGCCACGCCGTTACGGGTGAACATGAAGTACCCGCCGAATTCCGGATCTGGCGCCTCGGCCTCCCAGCCGAAGAGGTCGCCGTAGAACCTGCGACTGCCTTCGACGTCAGATGTCCAGAGATCGGTCCAGCACGGTGATCCGATAGGGGCCTTGTCACGAGTAGGCATCGATGCTCCTTGTCGTCCGGTGGATCATTCAACTACTTCCACGGGCCCCGCACACGACGGGTCCGATCCTCGGGTACGACGTGGCGCGACCGGCGGCGGGCGCCCTTCTGATCGCACGATGACGGTACAGGTAGAGTGCCGCCGTGTGAGGAGGCCTCCAGGCCAAGGCGCTCGAGGCCTGCGGTGAGGAGCCGCCGTGTCCCGGTCCTGGTGGCGACGGGGTTGAGCACCATCGCCGTGGTGTTGGTGGCGACCGCGTCAGGGTCATCGGGGGTACCGCGGAGCGACGCCACTCCTGTGAATCTCTCCACATCGGTTGACATGGCCGACGCCATGGCGCATCAGTCAGCCATCGTTCGTTCCGGCAACGCCCGCATCGAGGTCCTCGGCCCGACCCTCCTTCGCCTCGAGTACTCGAACTCGGGAGTTTTCGAGAACAGCCCCACGGTCAACGCCCTCGATCGTCGGATGTCGGTGCCGAGGTACACCACTGGGGAATCGGGCGGTTGGCTCACTCTCCGCACCAGCCAGGCTGAGCTCCGTTACAAGGTGGGTTCGGGGCCCTTCACGGCGGCCAACACCTCGTTGCGCTTCACCAACGGCACCAAACCTGTCACGGTGCATCCCACGTGGGACTGGGAATGTCCCTTCGGCCAAGCCTGCCAGGCGGGTGCGGCGGTGCTCCGGGGCGGGGCGACGCTCAGGTTCAACCAGAGCGGGTACCTCAGTAGCGCCGGCTACATCGGTGATCTCGCACGTACAGGTTCCAGCGCGACCTGGGCCGTACTGGGCGCACCAGCGCGACGCTCAGAGGTATCGATCCGCTACTCGAACGCGGTGGGCAGCGGTACCCGGGCGCTCCCCGTCGACCTGGTGATCAACGGGCATCTGCGGCCCACACTTTCGGCGCCAGGGACCACGAGCTCTGATCCGTGGTCCACTCTCACGACCACGGTGCCCTTGAAAGCGGGGTCCAACTCGATCGAGGTGCGCTGTGGCTCGGCCCACGGCTGCGACCTGGACCTCGACACCCTGGCGGTAGGCCCTGCGGGCACTCCTGTGGCGGGCCCGGGGCCGGTGGATCCACTGGGCGGGTGGGTCCGGGGCTTCGACACCTTCACCTACGAGCCGGCCCAACCCTGTGCACCGGGCACCGCCGGCGCAACATGTCAGAACTCATTCGAGCCGTTACACGCCGACGGGCTGCTCGACCGCGCCGGCTGGCGCCTCCTCGACGACACCCACAGTGCGGTATGGACGCCACAAGGTTGGATCCAGCCGCGTCGAGCAAACGGGGACATCGAAGACGGCTATCTGTTCGCCTACGGCCACAATTACACTGGGGCTCTCCGCACATTTGCCCGGTTGACGGGATCGGCGCCAATGCTCCCCCGCAATGCCTTCGGGGTGTGGTACTCGGACTACACGCCCTATACGAGCTCGTACATCGAGGACTCGCTCTACCGCGCCTTTCAAGACGACGATGTGCCTCTGGACACTCTGTCTCTCGACACCGATTGGAAATCGCCGAACAATTGGGACGGATGGGAATGGAACAGCGCACTATTCCCTCACCCGACCTCGTTCTTGCAGTGGGCGCGTTCCAAAGGCATCGATGTCACCTTGAACATTCACTCGAGCATTGCCGTCGATGACCCAAAGGTTGCCACCGCCCAGCGAATTGCCGGACGGGCGCTACCCAAGACGAGCTGCCAAGCGGGCATCTGCAAGGTGTGGGACTGGAGCTCGATCCCCCAGGCAGAGTCCAACTTTGCGCTTCAGCAGAGCTTTGAGAGACAGGGCATATCCTTCTGGTGGCTGGACTGGTGCTGCGACGCATCGACGGTGTCGATGCGGGGGGTGACCCCTGACGCGTGGATCGGCCATCTCTACGCCCAGGAGATGGTGAACCGGGGGCAGCGGGGCTTCGTCCTGGCGCGCGTGGGTTCGTCCAACGGCAACCCTCAGCGCGAATACCCGGCCGGACCGTGGTCCGACCACACCTCGGCGATCGCCTTTACCGGGGACGCCTGGGGAACGTGGAACACACTCGCCCAAGAGGTCGCGCTCACGCCCGACGAGGCGACCATCGGCGAGCCCTACGTCAGCGACGACATCGGTAGTTTTCTGGGAGCGCCACCGGGCCAGGCCCTCGATGATGCCGACCTGTATGACCGTTGGGTACAGCTCGGGGCCTTCCAGCCCATCTTGCGACTGCACTCGAACAACGCCGATCGGTTGCCCTGGCAATACCCCCAGCCGGTTCGGGGCATCACCGAGACGTTTCTGCGGCTGCGCGAATCTCTGATCCCCTACTCCTACACGCTTGCCGCCCAGGCGCACACCGACGGCCTGCCCATGGCGCAACCGCTCTATCTCGACTACCCGGAGATTGCCGCCGCCTACATACATCCCGAGGAGTACCTCTACGGGGAAGACATGTTGGTCGCACCCGTGACGTCGCCGGGAGATGGAGCGGCCACCACGGTGTGGATCCCGCCGGGACGTTGGACCGACTACTTCACCGGCGCCACCTTCACTGGTCCGTCGACCGTCACCATGTCGGTTCCCCTGAGCCGGATGCCCGTCTTCGTGCGAGCCGGCGGGGTCATCCCCGAACAGTCGTCGACCAAGTCATCGGCGTCCGACACCCACATGGTCCTCGACGTGTTCCCGGGCTCCGACGGGGCGTTCAGCCTCTACTCCGACAGCGGTTCGGGACTCGGCTACACCAAGGGCCAGTACACGCGCACAGCGGTCACCGACGACATCGGATCTCGGGGCTCCACGGGCGCCACGACTTCAGGTCGCGTGATCATCGGCCCGGCCCGGGGCCACTACCCCGGGGAACCCACCGCGGTGGGCTACCGGCTCGAGCTCGTCGATCTGACCCAGCCCTCCCAGGTCACGCTGAACGGACACCCGGTCACGGCGCAGACATCTGGATCGGGGGGAGCCGGTTGGTATTACCAAGCGGCGACGGCCACGGTGGTGGTCAACACGCCGTCGCTGCCGAGCAACCGGGCGATCACGATCGGCGTGGAGGGAACCCAGCTCGTCGACCGCCCCGAACCATCGGCACCCGCATCCTGAACGGACCGGTGAGGTTGAGCCAGTGCGCCCCCGGGGGACGACAGCCGCAACCGAGCGTTCATGGGCATGTCACGTCGTGGTGACCATCGGGCCGTAGAACGTGGATCGAGTCCGGCGAGCCGGCCCGATCAAGGCCCCGAGGGAACCGCCATGAGCGCAACGAACGGAAAGGTCACGGCCACCTTTCAACTGATGGAGGGCTCCGAGGGCGTCCAGTACCGGTTTTTCACCATTCACGGCTACCGACGTGCCTTCCTGTCCGCCGGTCAGGGCCCTCCGCTGCTGCTCATCCACGGCATCGGCGACTCGTCGAGTATTGGCTCCCGGTGGTGGAGTCGTTTGCAACCGACCACACCGTGATCGCTCCAGACCTCCTTGGGCACGGGCTCTCCGACAAGCCTCGGGCCGACTACTCCATCGCCGCGTACGCCAACGGGATGAGAGATCTCCTGTCAGTACTCGAGATCGACCGGGTAGCACTCGTGGGGCACTCGCTCGGTGGTGGTGTCGCCGCCCAATTCGCGTACACCTATCCCGAGCGCTGCGAGCGCCTCGTCCTCGTGGGAACAGGCGGGATCGCACGAAGCGTGAGCCTCTTGCTTCGACTGGCTGCGCTCCCCAACGCCGATCTGCTCATGCCCACATTCGGGTCTCCGGTGTTCAAGGTCAGCGCCCGCCTCGCCGCGCACATATTGCGACTCCTGGGCACAGACCTCGGGCGCGACACCGAGGAGATCCTGAAGGTCTTCGACTCGTTGCCCGACTCCGCCTCCCGCCGGGCCATTCTCCGCACGCTGCGGTCACGAGTCGATTGGCGGGGCCAGGTCATCACGATGCTGGACCGGGCCTATCTGACCGGCGGCATGCCCACGTTGTTGTTGTGGGGCGCCCATGATGCCATCATCCCGGTCGACCATGCCTAGGTGGCGGCGGCATCAATGCCCGGCAGCCGACTCGAGGTCTTCGAGGACGCCGGACACTTCCCGCATCATTCCGACCCGGACCGCTTCACCGCCGTCGTCCGCTCCTTTCTCGACGACACGGCCCCTTTGAGCTTCGAACCGGATCTCTGGCGCGACAGGCTCCGTCGAGGACAGCCCGTGCAAGCGGTCCAGAGGACCGGCAATGCCGACGGGGCCCTCTCCGGGAGCGTGCGCAGCGGTACCTGACTGACGCGCCCAGCCTGCCCGGGCGGAGCGACATCGACGAGCCAAGGTGGCTAGCACCCCATTCCCGTTTGCGATTGGCATCGTCACTACTATTCCCGTTAATGCAGGGGGCTGCGGTGGGGTGTGGCGGGAAGGCACATGATTTCGTTTCGCCTCGGCGGCGCGGGCAATGCGTCACACCTGAATCGTGGTGAGCGCGCCCCCCGCCCTGTCGAGAGGTGAAAGCAAGACACTTCGCGTCGACGAACTTTGTGTGGGATTCGACGGGGTCGTGGCCCTCGACCAGGTCTCGATGTCTGCGACCCAAGGTGAGATCGTCGGGGTCATCGGGCCCAATGGTGCCGGGAAGACTACCCTGTTCAATGTCATCTGCGGTTTCGTACGCGCTGACTCGGGAGTCATCACCTATGACGGGTCCTCGTTGCTCGAGCATCACCATGCTCATGATCTGACCCGGCTCGGGATCGCCCGGACTCTGCAGGGCGTCGGGCTCTGTGTCGGTCTGAGCGTCATCGAGAACGTGATGGTCGGTTCCCAGAGCGCGCTGCGCAGCGACTTCGGGTCCGCCATGTTCGGCCTGTGGCGGTCGAGCAGGGAGGAGCGACAGCTGGCCGAGCGCGCCGGTCAGCTGCTCGAGGAGCTGGGCATATCCGCATACGCTCGTCAGTTCCCCGCCATGCTGCCCTATTCCATTCAGAAGCGCACAGCACTGGCTCGTGGCCTCATCGCCCAACCAAGCCTGCTCATGCTCGACGAGCCGGCCAGCGGACTGTCGAACGACGAGATGGACGAGCTGGGGACCGTCATCCGGGGCTTGAGTCCGCGCATGGGCGTGCTGCTCGTCGAGCACCACATGGACCTCGTGATGTCGGTCTGCGACCGAATCGTCGTGCTGAATTTCGGTCAGGTGATCGCCGACGGCACTCCTGAAGCGGTCCGGTCGAACGCAGAGGTGGCCACTGCCTACCTCGGAGACGAGGTTCACGATTCCCTCACCCCACCTGGGACGTCCGGGCATGCTTGAGGTCCAGGGCCTGTCGGTCTCCTATGGAGCAGTGGAAGCACTCAAGTCGGTGACATTCTCCGCACGACCCGGAGCCATCACGGCGATTCTCGGTGCGAACGGGGCGGGGAAGACCACGTTGCTTCGCACGATCAGCGGCTTGGTGAAGCCTCGCGCCGGAGCAGTCCGGTTCGCCGGAGAAAAGCTCCTGGGCAGAGCGGTGGAGGACATCGCTCGACGTGGTGTCTCTCATGTCCCCGAAGGACGTGGGGTCATATCCGAGTTGACCGTGGAGGACAATCTCCGGCTGGCCACGTTGTGGTGCATGGCCCGGCGGGAACGTCAGAAGGCGATCGAGGCCACGTTCGAGCTCTTCCCCCGCCTCCGCGACTTCCGTCGACGTCACGCGTCGACGCTCTCGGGCGGCGAACGTCAGATGTTGGTCCTGGGCCGCGCTCTGATCTCGCGCCCCAAGCTCCTCTTGCTCGACGAGCCGTCACTCGGGTTGGCGCCGCTTGTGACCGCACAGCTCATGGCCCTGCTTCGAGATCACACCCAGGGCACGGATCTGACCGTCGTGCTGGTGGAGCAGAATGCACGCAGCGCCTTATCGGTCTCTCAGGACGCAGTGGTCCTCAATCTCGGTGAGGTGGTGGTCAGCGACGAAGCCGCGGTGATCGCCGCCGACAGCGGCCTCCGGCATCACTATCTCGGTTTCTAGGAGATCGACGTGAGCCTCTTCGTGAACGTCACGCTGAACGGGATAGCCAACGGGATGATCTTCGCGGCGTTGGCCCTGGCGCTCGTCCTGGTCTTCCGGGCCACCCGTATCGTCAACTTCGCCCAGGGGGCCATGGGCATGATGACGACATTCATCGCCTCGAGCCTTCTGGGCCGAGGCGTCGGGTATTGGTGGGCCTTCCTGGCTGTCTTGGTGATCGGGTTCGTACTGGGGGCACTCGTCGAGCGCGTGCTCATCCGGCCGCTCCAAGGCAAGTCAGAGCTCAATCCCGTCATCGTGACCATCGGACTACTCGTGGTTCTCGAGGGTATCGCCGGAACCATCTACGGCAACTCCAGTCGAGGCTTCCCGGCCGCCTATTCCCAGAGTGGTCTCACGTTGGGCCACACCAAGATCGCGTTCTCCCATTTTGACGTCTTCATCTTGGTGGCCGTCCTGGTCCTCATGACCGCCACGCTCGTGCTGTTCCGAGCCACCAGTCTCGGGTTGCGCATGCGGGCCTCCGCCTTTGCGGGAGAGATCTCCAGACTGCTCGGCGTCCGCGTCGGGCTCTTGCTCACCCTCGGTTGGGCTCTGGCGGGCGTTGCCGGGTCGCTGTCCGGCCTCCTCGTGGCGCCGACGAGTTCTTTCGGTCCCTATTACATGGACCTGGTCCTGGTCTACGCATTCACCGCGGCGGTGATCGGGGGCCTCGAGAGTCCGGTCGGCGCGCTGATCGGCGGTCTGATCACGGGACTGAGCATCTCTTACGTCGGTGGATATCTGGGATCGGGGTTGCAACCGCTCGGGGCCTTGGTCCTGCTCATGGTGGCCCTCATGGCACGTCCCGAAGGGATATTCGCCCGACCTCCGGCCCGGAGGGTGTGATGTCCCCGCCGGGCACCTCTCGATCCTGGGGAGATCGAGCGCCATGGGTGCGCGGTCTCCGGCTGCCCACCCAGCCGCTCGTGCGCCACCTCCTCCTCGCCCTGTGTGGTGCCGGCCTCCTCTACGCCATCACGTCCTCGCTCAGCCCCTACAACGACTTCGAAGTCGGCGAGATCGCCCTCTACGTCATCGCTCTGGCCGGGCTCAGCCTGCTCACGGGGTCAAATGGCCAGATCTCCCTCGGCCACGGGGCCTTCATGGCCGTCGGTGCATACAGCGCGGCCCTCCTCATGACCCATACCCATCTCAATTTCCTTATCGAGCTCGTCGCCGCGATCGGCGCCGCCGGTCTTCTCGGCCTCGTGATCGGCATCCCGGCCACGCGATTGAAAGGTCCCTACCTGGCCGGGCTGACCCTGCTTCTGGCCCTCGCCCTTCCACCGATCGCAGACAAATGGAGCTCCACCTTCGGCGGTGATCAGGGCCTCACAACGACAACACCGAGCGCCCCGGGCACCATCAACCCCGAAGAATGGCTGGCGTGGATCCAGATCATCGGGGCCCTGATCACCCTCGTGTTGTTGGCCAACCTCCTTCGGAGTCGCTTCGGACGGTCGTTCCGGGCGGTGCGGGACGACGAGATCGCCGCCTCGCTGGCCGGGATCCACGTGGCGCGGACGAAGGTGATCGCGTTCGTGATCAGTGCGGCCTGCGCCGGGCTGGCGGGCGCCTTCTTGGGATTGTCCACCGGTGTCGTGAACACCGGGGAGTTTCCTCTGACCCTGTCCATCCAGTTGTTGGCCGCCATGGTGCTCGGGGGGACGGGGACGCTGATGGGCATGTGGTGGGGGGCGATCCTCTTGGTCTACCTCCCACAGTGGTCGACGTCGCTCTCGGGCGATTTCAGCCTCGGGAGTGGGGCGAGCGCGTATCTCGCCACCATCATCTTCGGCGTCGTCCTGATCGTCGTCATGATCGCGGCACCCACCGGGATCCAAGGCGGCCTACGGTGGGCGTGGCGACGGCTCTGGAGCCTCAGGCCCGGGACAGGTGATGGCATGTCGAAAATCTCGCGCCCAGCCTGACGTGGGCACACTTCGTGAATCACGCCAAGAAGCCATAAAAAAAGGAGCAGCGATGAGACATAGCAATCACACGTCCCTGGCCAGGTACGGGCGCGTGCTCGTGACCGGTGCTCTGGGAGTCACGCTGGGGGCGACGCTGCTGGCTGCCTGCAGCTCCTCGCCGAAAGCCGCGCCCGCTCAGGGGAACGTGCCCGGTGTGACCTCGACCAGCATCAACATCGGCGCAACGGTGCCCCTCACCGGGCCCGCAGCCCCGGGTTACGACGAGATCGCTCCGGCTATGGACGCCGTGTTCGGATGGGTCAACGCGCACGGAGGGGTCCACGGTCGGAAGATCCACTACACCTATCTCGATGACGGATACAACCCCGCCAACACCGCCACACTGACCCGCAAGCTCGTCCTCCAAGACAACGTCTTCGCGGACGTCGGCTCACTGGGTACGCCCACCCAGACAGCAGTCCAGGGGTTCTTGAACAGCCAGAAGGTTCCTCAGCTCTTCATCGAGTCGGGGTGCAACTGCTGGAGCGATTCCCGCTACCCATACAGCTCCGGGTGGCAGCCCCCGTACACCATCGAAGGCAAGATCCTGGGCAGCTATATCAAGGCCAACTTCGCGGGCAAGAAGATCGGCTACCTGTACCAAGGTGACGAGTTCGGCAACGACTTCGTCAAGGGACTCGACATGGAGATCCCGTCATCGTCGGTGGTCTCGCGTCAGAATTACGATGCCGCCACGTTGGCAGGTCCCCTGTCCAACCAGATGGCCGCGCTGAAGGCTGCCGGAGCACAGGTCATCGCCATGGCCACGATCCCCGCCGCAACCGCCCTGGCCATGCTTCCGGCCGCGGCGATCGGGTACCTGCCCCAGTACGTGATTTCCAACGTCGGGGCCGACACGCCGACCGTCGGGCCCCTGCTGGCATCGTTCACCCAGAAGGGTGGGGGAAGCGCAGCTCAAGCCAAGGCAGCCACGGGTCTCTTGAACGGCGTCATCACTGACGCGTACTTCGCTCCTGAGGCCAATGTGTCCAACCCCTGGGTCCAGGTGGAGAAGAAGTTGCTACAGGACTATGCGCCGGCTTTGTATGCGAAGTCCGGGCTCGATGGCAATACCCAGTACGGCATCGCGTTGGCCTACACATTCGTCGAGGCCTTGCGGGCGACCGGGAAGAACCTCACCCGCCCACGGCTGCTGGCGGCCATTGCCACCGCTGGGAAGAACTTCGTCACGCCCGGGTTCGTGCCCCTGTCGTATTCGAGCACGGTGCACTTCGGCTTCGAGGGCTCCCAGGTCATCAAGCTCAGCAGCACGGCCCCACCCGCGGTCACACCCAGCGGAAGTTGGATCGGCAGTACGCCGGTCACTCCGGTCGAGGTGACCGATGTGGGTTCGGGTCCGGTGACCAGGTACAAGGGCACGACCTCCTCGCCACCGAAGAGCTTGGTTTCGACGTCGTAGTCAACGTCACAGCCGACTGTCCGTCCGGCGCGAGATATCCGATGGCGGGGGCGAAAGCCTCCGCCATCGGATGCGCCGACGGGTGGTGCCGGCCACGGCAAGAGCGCGAGCGGGACTCGAGTTAGGAGACTTTCAACCGCTGTGTGAAGAAGTCGAGGACCTGATCGAGCGCAGCCCGGGTGGGCGTCCCCTCACGGTCGTCGAGGTGCTCGGTCAGCACCGAGTGCGCGTTTTTCGGGTGTCCGTGGGGGTTGCCCGGCGAGGAATCGAGCTCCACGGCTATAAAGCCGTCGCCCAACTCGCGGCGCAACGTGTCGAAACGTGCTTCGAAGCAGAACGGGTCATGGGTGAAACGGAGCCCGATGAGACATGCACCGTCGGCTACGCGGTCCTTCACCTTGGCCAGATCCGAATCAGAGATACCGATATCCGCCTTGTGTCTCTTCGAGATCGGGAACGGCAAGGAGGGCTGGCTCAGCACAGGCGCCACCACGGTGTCGTCGACCATCATCGCCAGGGCGAATCCCCCCGTGAAGCACATGCCGACCGCACCGACCCCCGGACCACCGCACCGTTCGTGCTCGTGGGCCGCCAATGCCCGCAGCCACACCGTCACCGGGCTGGTCTTCTTCAAGGCCCACACCGAGAACTCCCGGGACACACAGGCGGGTCCGATCGACTTGAGCGCAGTGGAGACCGACGCCGCCGCGCCGGGTACTCCGAAAAGATGCGGCAGGACCGCGGTGCACCCGATGGCGGCGACCTTGCGGGCGAAGCCGGCGACGTTCGGGGTGATCCCGGGGATCTCGGCGATCACGATCACGGCCGGGCCCGAGCCCAGACGATAGATGTCCCTCGTCTTGCCCTGGGCGGTGAACTGCTCCTTGGTGAAATCGGCCAACACGTCATTCATGGGCCTTCGCCTCCGATGCTGCGCCGTCGATTCCGGTGGTCATGGGGGTTTGGAGCATAACCATCGCCTACGGAGCCCACCTCGTCCCTGGCCCTTGCCACGGTGCTCGGAAAACCACGACGCGACCGCGTCCGGGGTCCCATGGCGGCCTGAAGGCCGCCTTCGGCCATCGGTTGATAACGACAACAATTGACAGAGACAAGGCCTCCCATGGTCAAGATCCTGGGGCCCGTGGTCGACCCCTAAGGGGTGGGCGATTCCGACTCCACGCAGCAATTGGCCAACTCGATGCTCGGGGCCCTCCTCGCCGTCGTGCACCAGGCCGGAGGCGACTTCTCGGTCTCTCGGGTCCTGGCGCAAGCCGGCGAGCAACGCTCCGCGGCCGACCTCAGACGCCCCGACGGTTGGAGCTCGTACCAACAGGGCCTCGACCTCTTCCGAGCCGCCGCCCAGGTCCTCTCCGATCCCGATGTCGGGCGCAAGGCCGGGGTGGAGGTCTTCCGCCAGTACGCCGGAACCGAGGTCCTCGCACTCCTGCGTTCCATCGGGTCCCCCGCCGAGATGCTGCGGGCCTATCCGGCCATCTCGGCCAAGCAATCGACCATCACCCGCGCCGAAGTCGTCGAGGTCAGAGAGACCCATGGTCTCATCAGCGTGGTCACGCCGGACCACACCCGGGACGCACTCTTCTGTGGTTACACGGTGGGTGCCCTGTCGCAATTCCCGGTGTTGTTCGGGATGGAGCCGGCCGATGTCGAAGAGATCGAATGTCAGACCCGAGGCGACGCGCGATGTCTGGTCCGGGTGGGCTGGGACCCGACGTCGTCGGTCGAGGCCAGCCTCGAGCGCGAGGTCGTGGTGCTCAGAGAGCAGGCTCTGGTGCTGACGAAGCGCTTCGAGTCTCTCGAGTCGGTGGCCAAGGAGCTGGCATCGTCACGCGACGTCAACTCCATGCTCGAGACGATCACCCAAAGAGCAGGTGTCGCTGTCCGTGCTCCGCGGTACCTCCTCGTCGCCCAACTCCCCGGGGACGTCGCTCCGCGGATCCATCACGTGGGCTTCGCTGGTGACGAGGCAGAACGGGCAGCCCACGAGGTCCTGCATGCGAATTCGACGAGCGATCCGTCGCGCCTGGTGGTCGACATCGAATCGACCCGGGGCAACTTCGGACGTCTCGCCGCCTTCTTCCCCGAGCACTACCACTTCTTGCCCCAAGAGCGCTCTTTGTTGATGGCCTACGCCGGGCATGCCGCCGCGGCCCTGGGGACGGCTGCGGCCCTGGACGAGTCTCGTGACCGGAACACGACCCTCAGCGCGCTGCTGGCTCTCGGAAAAGCACTGGCGGAAAGGGCCACCCGGACCGAGGTCGCCGAGCGTCTGGCCGGCGCCATACCGGTCATATCGGGCCATGACGAGGCGCACGTGCTGTTGTGGGATCCCGGTGACGCGCTCTTGGCCCGGGTGGCCTCGACGTCGCCAGAGGCTCCGGCCCACGCCGAGCAGGGGCCGGGGGCGCTCCGCAACAGCGCAGTGGAGAGTCGGCTCCTCATGATGTCCACGCCGGCGCTCGTGCACGCGACCTCTGACCCGATCCTGTCTTCCATCTTGACGATCACGGGCCTCGCATCGGGCGTCGTCGTCCCCATCACGGCTCGCGACACGCTGTTCGGGGCGCTCGTCGTGGGCTCGACGGGTCACGAGCTCAGGGCCGACGCCGCTCTATGGGAGCGGCTGAGCGGAGCCGCCAGCCTGGCTGCGACCGCGCTCGACGGCGTGGCTCTGCTCGAGGAGGTTCGTCATCAGGCGCTGCACGACCCGGTGACCGACCTGGCCAACTCTCGACTGTTCGAAGACAGGGTGTCCCAAGCCGTGTCCATCGCACGACGCAGCGAATCCAACCTGGCTCTGCTCTTCGTGGATCTCGACCGGTTCAAATGCGTGAACGACAACCACGGCCACAAAGTGGGTGACGAGCTGTTGCGAGCGGTCGCACAACGTCTCTTAGCGGCGATACGAGACGAGGACACCGTGGCCCGGATCGGCGGCGACGAATTCGGGATCCTCCTCCAGCACGTGTCTGACCCCGACGACGCCGAAGTCGTCGCGGCCGGGATCGTCACCGCCCTCGGCGAGCCCTTTGCCATCCGGGATCTCACCCTCTCCATCGGCGCCAGCGTCGGGATCGCCGTCTTCCCCGAGCGTGGCGACACCTACGACTCGGTCATCTCCCGAGCCGACAGCGCCATGTACCAGGCCAAGGCGGACGGCCGGGGCCGCTTCCAGACCTCTCGACCGACGTCGGGCCTGGGCCATCGCCAAGCCCAGACGTAGGTCCGGTCGGGACCGGCTACCGGGACCCGCTGCCGTAGGGGCGGGTCAAGATCTCGAGGAGATGGCCGTCGGGATCGGGAAAGTAGACACCCCGTCCCCCGTCGTTCCGGTTGATCTCTCCCGGCCGGCTCATCCCCGGGTCGGCCCAATGGTCCAACCCCTGTCCGGTGATGCGGTCGAGGATCAGGTCGAAGTCGTCTTCGGTCACGAGAAAGGCGTAGTGCTGCGATGCAATCGTGCTGTCGATCTCGTGGAAGTCGAGCGAGACATCGTTGGCCGCCTCCACGACCAGAAACGGCCCGAAGCGAACCGGCGTGGCCAGGCCCAGCGTCTCGGCGAGGAACGACGAGGAGACCTCTTGGTCTCGACACCACACGATGGTGTGGTTGAGCGCCGCGGTCATATTCAGGCCGTCCTTGGTCTCGAGCTCATCCCGCCGCGACCTGCGCGGCACGCTTCTCCATCTCGTCGGGCGACACGTCCTCGATGTGGGTGGCAACGCTCCAGCGGTGTCCGAAGGGGTCGTCGAACATCCCCGACCGATCGCCGTAGAACTGGTCCTGGACGGCGCGGACCTCGGTCGCGCCGCCTTGGAGCGCACGTGCGAAGACACGGTCGACGTCCTCGACGTAGATCGTCAGGGTGACCGGGGTCCCGCCCAGTGTCTTCGGGCTCACACCGCCCATCCCGGGGAACTCGTCGGCCAACATGATCACCGAGTCGCCGATCTGGAGCTCGGCGTGGCCCAACTTGCCGTCGGGCCCGGCCAGACGCATTCGCTCCTGGGCGCCGAAGACGCTGCAGTAGAAGTCGATGGCGTCCGCCGCGCCGCACACCGACAGGTAGGGGCACACACGGGGATAGTCGGCGGGAATGGGGTTGACGGGCATGACCCTGCCTCCTTGGCAAACGTATGTTCGACTCAGGCAGAGTACCGAACGCCGTCGGCCCCGACAAGAGCCCGCCGGCGCAGCGGTGGCAGGCGCAGCTCAGGCTTGCCCGGCCTCTTCGATGGTCAGCTCGGCGGCCGGGTCGGCTTCGAGCCGAGCCTCGGGGATGGGCAGCCCGCTGCGGATCGAGAGTCCGAAGATTCCCTCGTCGATGCGCCGCTCGGCCCGGTCGAGGGCGTCCAGACGAGCCCGCAGGCTGGTCGCCACGGCATCGTCGGCCTCCTCGGCGGTGAGGCGTTCGGCCGGGTCGGCGAGGTCGCCGGGCTCGTTGGCCGCGGCCCTGTCGTCTTGGCCCGCGGCGGTGGTCTCGCGCAGAAGGATCTCCACTCGCGCCCGTTCTGCTCCCACCAGGGCTCGAGCCCGTGCTTCGTCCATCATCTCTCCTCTGTCTCTGCTCTCGTGCAGCGTTCCGTCACGCGGGCTCAGCACCCGTCGTCCCGACGATGGAGTCGGTTCCGGACCCGCCCATGTCCTCTTGGACCCCTCGTCTGAGTCCGACGAAGGCCACGACAGCCGCTGCGGCCATGATGATCGCCATGACGTGGAGCACGTTGCGAGTGGCATAGGCGAAGTCAACCTGCACGAAACGAGGGATCGATGCGACCTTGCCGGTCCCACTCTGGGCTTGGGAGATGCTCTGTGCTTCGCGCACGGCGCGCGCCCGTCGGGTCCCCCCTGCAACCAGTGACAAGACGATCCGCGAACGCAGGGAGGACACCAAGATGGTGCCGAGGATAGCGAGACCCAGGCTCGCCGCGTAGTTCCTCACCGTTTGCGTGATCCCGGTGGCCTCGCCGTACGAGAGACTGGACGCCCGATTGACCGCATCGGTGCTCGCCGGCGTGAGCATGAGCCCCATGCCCGCCCCAGCCAGGATCACGAACCACTGCTGGGACCCGAAGCTGAGCTGAGTGACCTTGCCCGCCCACAGGTCGAAACCCACCGCGGCCAAGACACAGCCCACCACGACCGGGCTTTTGGCCCCGCGCCGGTCGAGCAGTCGACCCCCGATCTGCGAGGCGATCACGAAGCCGATGAAGAAGTACAAGAGATAGAGGCCCGCTTGCGAGGCCGTCTTTCCCAGTGAGATCTGGGCATACTCGCTGGCGAAGAAGAACACCGGGACGAACGCCATCATGGCGATGCCGAGGACGAGGTTCTCGACCAGGAACGCCCGGATCCCGAAGATGCTCATCTCGATGAGCGGCGACCGGGTCTGGAGCTCGACGAAATAGAAGATGACGAGCAACACCACACCCGCGGCGATCATGAGCCCGGTGCCGGGATTGCCCCAACCCCAGAGCGCCGACTGTTGGAAGCCGACCACACTCAGGGCCACGCCCGGGAGGATGAGGGCCAGGCCCCGGTAGTCCATGCGAGCAGGCCGGTGCTCGGTTCTGGGCCTCGACGCTGCGATCAGCACCAGGGCGATGATGGCGACGGGGATGTTGACCCAGAAGATGGCCCGCCATGTCCATTGGGTCAGCACGCCGCCGAGGACGGGGCCGACCGCGGTGAGGCCCCCGGCGATGCCGAAGAACAGCGCCAGGGCTCTCCCCCGCTCTCGCAGCGCGAAGGTCTGGACGACGATGGCCAAGGCGGCCGGGAACATGATCGCCCCGCCGGCGCCCTGGATGACCCGGAAGGCCACGATCCATGCTTCGGCCAGGGTCCCTTTCGGGGTCAGACCGCACATCGCCGACGCCGCGGCGAAGACGATGACGCCGAGGGTCACCATCGTCCGGTGGCCGACCGTGTCCGCCAGGCGACCGCCGAATGCGAACAGGGCGGCCAGCGACAGGAGATAGGCGTTGATGGCCCACAGCACACCGGTGCTCGTCAGACCGAGCTCTCGCTGGATCTGAGGAGCGGCGATCGACACGATGGTCTGGTCGATGAAGGTCATGGCGACGGCGAAGATCATCGCCGCCAGGACCAGATTTCTCGATCGACCGCCCGTCGCGTCAACCACGGTCATCAGGCTTCTCCTGGTCGCCTAGGGCTTAGGGCAGGATCGCAGCGTCGGTCAGTGCGTCGATCCCCGAGAGTCTGCCAGCCAACTCCGTGGTCAGGTGGTAGCGCTCTGCCAGTGCTCCGGGAGCGGTGTAGCTGACCTTGGTCTGGCTGCCATCAGCCCACACCAGCACTTTGAGCGGCAGGTCGAGTGCTGCGAGCGGCGCCGCAGCCATGACCGGCGTCCCGGCTTCGGGGCTACCGAAGATGACGACCGAGGTGTCACGCAGATCGAGTCCCCGGTCCTTCGCCTCGGCGCTGTGATCGATCACGTCGAAGACCTTCAACCCTTTCGCCCTCACGACCTCGACGAGGCGAGTGACGGTGTCGGGGACCGACCGGGGGCTGACTTTGGTGACAATCCCGCGTGCGTCGCCGGGAGCCGGATCGACCATGGTTCTGTCCTCTTGTCGCGTGGCACCCTGCATCTTCGTCAGAACACCGCCGCCATTCCAACCGGCAGGAGTGCGAGGTCGCGGGAAACGGCCCGGCAACTCCGGTTGTTCTGCGCTCACCCATTGGCTAGAACCGATGCGGTGAGCCCGATCGAGAAGGCTCTTCGACGCGTCGACGGGTTCCAGCAACGACACCGGGCCCTGTCCTTCGTCTTCGGGGTGATCAAGAAATTCGGCGACGACGCGGCGGGCACCTTGGTCGCGCTCATCACGTATTACGGATTCCTGTCGCTCTTTCCCTTGCTCCTGGTGCTGACCACCGTTCTGGGGCTCTTCTTCGCACACGACACCGCCCTGCAGACCCGCATCATCGACTCGGCCGTCGGCCAGTTCCCGATCGTCGGGAACCAACTGGCGGGGCCCAATGGCGTGGGCTCGCTGCGGGCGGGGAGCGTGGTCGGCCTCATCGTGGGCCTCATCGGTCTCGTCTGGGGATCTTTGGGGGTGAGCCAGGCCGCGCAACGAGCCATGGCCGAGGTGTGGAACATCCCCGGGGTGATCCGCCCGGGCTTCTTTCCTCGACTGGGGCGGAGCATCGAATTCATCTCCATCCTCGCCCTCGACCTCGTCCTGACGACGTTCCTGGTGGGATCGGTCACCCTCGGCCACGGGACCGTGTGGATCCAAGTGCTCAAGGCCGTGACGAGCCTCGGAGCGAGCGTGATGCTCTACGTGCTCGGGTTCCGCGTACTGACCCCCAAGACCATCAAGACCCGCTGGCTGATCCCCGGGGCAGTCCTCGCCGGTGCGGGGTGGACCATTCTGCAGGTGGCGGGGACGCTGCTCGTCGGCCACACGCTGCGACACGCCAACCAGACCTACGGCTACTTCGGAAGCGTCCTGGGCCTGATCTCATTCTTGTACCTGGCCGCGCAGGTCACGGTGTACGCGGCCGAGGTGAACGTGGTCCGAGCCAGACACCTCTATCCCCGCAGCATCGCCCCGCCCCCACTGACACCTGCCGACCGAATCGTCCTGAGCGCCATCACGGCCCAGGGCGAGCGACGCCCCGAGCAACGCGTCCAGGTGGACTTGCCGTCACCGCGACACGACGAGTGAGCATGGTTCACCGATCGGCGAACCCGGCGACCGGCACACGAACCGGCCCTACTATTGGGTGGTGCCACCCGATCCCGCCCGAGCATCGGAGCTCGCCGCTCCTTCGATCGAGGAGATCGAGGACGCCGTCGTCGACGGCGATCGCCCCTTGGCATCAGGGACGGCGATTTCCGCCTTACGACACCGCACGTTTCGCATCGTCTTCTTCGGTGCCTTCGCCTCGAATATCGGCACCTGGATGCAAAATGTCGTCCTCGGTGCCTACGCGTACAACATCACCCACTCGAGCACCTTCGTCGGGGTCATCATCTTCGCCCAGCTCGGGCCCGCGCTCCTGCTCGCCATGGTGGGTGGCCTCATCGCCGACAAGGTGGACCGCAAGAAGTTCCTGATCGTCCTCTCCATCGAGCAGCTGGTCTTCTCTCTGGCCCTCGCCCAGGTGGTGCGATCGGCTACGCCATCGCACGTGGTTCTGGTTCTCATGGTGGTGATGGTGGGCGTGGGAAGTGCGATGTTCGGGCCCGCCTACTCCGCCATCCTCCCCGGTCTGGTCCGCCGGGCCGATCTGCCCGGTGCCATCTCGTTGAACTCGGCCCAGATGAACGCGTCACGTGTCATCGGTCCGATCATCGGAGGGGTGGGCTACCACTTCGTGGGACCGGCCTGGGTCTTTGCCGGGAACGCGGCCACGTATCTCTTCGTCGTGGGGGCACTCATGGTCGTGTCGCTACCCGTCAACCCTCGGGCGACACAGCACGCCAGTCGGTGGCGTGAGCTGACCGCCGGCATCACCACGGCCCGCCAGGACCCGGTGGTGGGCCGATGCCTGGTCACGGTGTTCGTCTTCTCTCTGCTGGCCCTGGCCTTCATCGGCCAGATGCCCGTGGTGGCCGCGCACAACCTGGGCATCGATCCCAAGTCGGCGAATTACGGCATTCTCTACGCCTGCTTCGGCACCGGCGCTCTTGTCGGGGCCATCTCCATCGGGACCGTCTTCGCCCGGACGTCCAAGGCCATGATCGTGCGGGTCTGCCTCGCCTGCTACGCGGTGTCGCTCACCACCTTCGCCCTCCTCCGAAGTGCCCTCCCGGCGTATTTCGTAGTGGCGGTGGTGGGGGCCTTCTACTTCGCGTTCATCACGGCTCTCAACACCGCCCTGCAGACCCGCCTGAGCGATGCGGTACGCGGACGGGTCATGGCCCTGTGGATCATGGGATTCGGTGGCACCGTGGCCCTGGGCAACTTGATCATCGGGCCCGTGGTGTCATCGATCGGCATCACCAAGGTCTTGCTCTTCGGCGCCGTCGTGGCACTCTTGTTGGCCTGGTATGCAGACGTCCGGGTCAGGGCGGGCGAGATGGACGAGGCCCGAGCCGGCTGACGACGTCAGAAACGCCGCGGTCGCCGTCACGCCACTGACTCCTCGACCCGAGCGGGCTCCAGGTGAGCCAGCTCCTCGACTGCGGCTGCGTCAGACGCCGCGTCGGTCCCCACCTGGTGTCGCGAAGCCCGGATGAGGACTCCGGCGACGAGCGCGGCGCCGGCGAGGAGAACGGCACTGACGGTGAAGGCCGTGGTGTACCCGTGGACCGCCGCGCTCTGGACCGTGGCCACGCTCTGGACGTGCCCAGCCAAGGCCGTCGTGGCCGCCGACGCAGCCACGGTGTTGAGGAGTGCGGTCCCGAGCGAGCCCCCCACCTGTTGGGTGGTGTTGACCAACGCGCTCGCCACGCCCGCGTCCTTGGGCTCGACGCCGACGAGCGCCGTGCTGCTCAGGGGAACGAAGGACATCCCCATGCCGAGGCTGACGAGTATCTCGGGCGGAAGGACGTGGACGAGGTAGGAGCTGTGCACGGTCAGTCCCGTGAACCACAGAAGCCCGGCGGCGGCCATTGTCAGCCCGGCGACCATGAGAACCCGGGGGCCGATGCGCGGCAGGAGGCGACTGGCGAGGCCGGCACCGATGATGATCCCGCCCGAGAAGGGCAAGAAGGCGAACCCCGTCTTGAGCGCCGAGTAGTGGAGAGTGCCCTGGAAGAAGTAGGTGAGGAACAAGAAAGTGCCCAACATCCCGCTCCCGACCAAGAGCGACGCCAGGTACGACCCACCCCGGTTGCGATCGAGGACCACGCGCATCGGGAGCAGGGGGTGCTTCGAGCGCAGCTCGATGACGGTGAACACGGCCAGGAGCACGGCCGATCCGACCAGGAGGGCGAGGGTAAGAGGAGCTGCCCAACCGTGGGTGCCGGCCACGGTGAAGCCGTAGACGAGGAGAAAGAGCGCCCCGGTCACGGTCACCGCGCCCGGGAGGTCGTAGGCCGCCTTGGTCTCGCCGCTGCTTTCGCGGACGACCCGGCTGGCTGCGAAGGCGGCCACCAAGGCGATCGGCACGTTGATGAGCAGGGTCCAACGCCACGAAGCCAGCTGGGTGAGCGTCCCACCCAGGACGAGGCCGATGGCGGCCCCTCCGCCTGCGATGGCGCCGTAGACGCCGAAGGCGCGGGCTCGCTCGCGGGGCTCGGTGAAGGTCACGGTCAGGAGCGAGAGCGCCGCCGGAGCCATCACCGCGGCAAAGGCACCCTGGAGGGCGCGGGCCGCGAAGAGCATGGCGGGGTCCTGGGCCAGGCCGGCGAGGGCAGAGGCGACACCGAAACCGAGCAGGCCCATGATGAACATGCGGCGTCGACCGAGGTAGTCGGCGATCCGACCCCCCAGCAAGAGCAGGCTCCCGAAGGCCAGCGTGTAGGCAGTCATCACCCACTGCCGATCCGCGATCGAGATGTGCAGGGCTCGTTGGGCCGAGGGTAGGGCCACGATCACCACCGACGCGTCGAGGACGATCATGAGCTGAGCCACGGCGATGACCGCCAGGGACCAGTACCGCTTGGGGTCGGGGGCTTCGGACTCTCGTGTGATCGTGGGGGCCATCTGGGTGGTGGTCACGTGGGGTACCTCTCTGCGGACTCGACTGGCGGGCTTGATCCGGTCCCCGTGCCCGGTAGTCCTGGCCTTCTGGAGGCGGAAGGTCTACAATCGGAGCGAAGGTTCCGTTTCTTCGACTACTATACGGAACGTGCGTTCCGCTTGTCAATCAGATGTTGGGGGCCCAACGTCATGACCGCCAGGACACCGACCGCCACCGACCGCCGCATGACAGCGACCGAGGTCGAGGACGCGGTCGAGGTGGTGGGTATGGTCGGCACGGGAGCAAAGCCCATGCGTGCCGATGCCATCAGGAATCGTCAGCGGATCCTCGAGGCGGCCGAGGCGATCTTCGCCACCGAGGGTCTGTCGGTGCCCATCGACACCGTGGCGGAGCGGGCCGGGGTCGGTGTGGGAACGCTGTACCGACACTTCCCCACCAAAGAAGCGCTGTTCGAGGCCATCGTGGAGGCCAGGCTCGAGTATCTCCTGGAATCGGCGCGCAGCCGCGCCACGGCATCTGATCCCCGAGAGGCGCTGTTCTCGTTCCTCGGTGAGTTCGCCCAACAGGCATCGGCCAAGCACGATCTGTTCGACGCCCTCAGTTCAGCCGGCATCGACATCAAGTCCAGCTGCGCAGGGACGGTCGACGACATGAAGAGGAACATCGACGTACTCCTGCAACGGGCCGTGGCGAACAAGTCCGTCCGCAGCGACATCTCCACCGACGAGATGATCGGCCTGGTCGTCGGGGTGTGTCAGGGCGGAGGCCACGCCGGGTACGACGATGCCACCGTCCAGCGCATGGTGAAGATCGTCTGCGACGGGCTCCGACCACCACTCCCGGGCTGACAGCACCAACGACCGCGCCGGGTTCGGCACGATGCGGTCGGGTGAGCGAAGATGCGTCGATGCCTGAAGTGGACCTTGGCGGTGTGACCATCGCCTATGACGTATTCGGCCCCGACACCGGGGAGCCGGTCGTGCTCGTGTGCGGGCTCAGCCAACCGGCCCTGGGTTGGCATTTCGCCATGGTGCCCGCCTTGACCGAGGCCGGATACCGGGTCGTGACCTTCGACAATCGAGGGGTGGCGCCGTCGTCGGCTCCCCCCGCTCCGTACACGATCGACGAGATGGTCGACGACACATTGGGCCTGCTCGATCATCTCGATCTCGACACGGTCCACGTCGCCGGCTACTCCATGGGGGGCTGGGTCGCCGAGACGCTCACCCACCGACGTCCCGAGCGGGTCCGCTCGGCGGTCTTCATCGGAAGTTGCAACGTCGGGACCTCCTGGGAGAAGGCCATCACCACGGTCGAGCGCGACCTGGCACAGCTCGACGGTGCGCTACCCGGGTGGTTCAACGCCGTCGAGACCATGCGGTACCTGCCCAACCACGAGTTGCAACAAGACGACGTCGTCGACCAATGGCTGGCACTGCTCGGCGACCTCGAGCCCTGGCCGAACCCCGGTCGACTGGGCCAATACGAGGCCGCCTTGGCCTGGTCTCTCGACGTCGAACGAATCCGACGCTGGCCCGACATGACGCGACCGTGTCTCGTGCTCGCCTTCGAGCACGACGTCGACTCTCCTCCGGCCCGTGCACGCCAGGCAGCCGAGAAGATCCCCGGCGCCCGTTTCGTCGAGGTGCCCGACGCCAGCCATCTCGGGGTGTTCACGCACGCCGAGGCGGTGTCGAGTGCGGTCTTGGGATTCTTCGCCGATGCGGGGCGAAACACGTAGACCCTCGGCGTGCAACGCGCGGCCCCACCGTCCCCGGGCTGGCGCGCTAGCCGAGGGGAGGGCCCACCTCGGCGACGAGGTTCTTGAACGCCTGCTCCCCCATCGAGGTCCACATGTCGACCGCGGGTGGGGGCATGTGGGCGATCATCTGGTCGCGCTGGGCCTGAGACATGCGCTCCCGGATGAGCCCGAGGATGAGCCAGACCTTGTCGCCGGTGAAGTTCCCCATGGCGTGACCCGGCAACGCTCCCCATTCCTCGATCGAAAGGCTGTCCGCACACAGCGGCAGCACCAGACGCTCCTCCTCCCCCAGATGCTGCTCGAGCTGCCCGGCCAGCTCCGCCAGCGCGGCGGCGGACTGCTCTTGCCCCCCGGCGGTCCCACCGCTCCAGGCGGACAGAGCGCTCCCGGAGTCCTCGATGAGCCCGACGACGTCTGCGTGTTGCGCCTCCATCTGGTCGAGCATCTCAGCCTGGCCCGGGCACCGGTCGCGCAACCGTGGGAAGACCAGCAACTCCTCACCTTCGTGATGGACGTGGAGGAAGGCCAGGATGTTGTCGTACACGTTGGTCACCATGACCCGGCGCGCCGTGTCGGCCGCGTCGACGCCGCGGACCAGCTCGGGGGCCGCACCGAGCGAATCGCGCAACGCCTGGTGCACGACGATCATGTCGGAGACGTCGGGACGGGCGGCACCTGGTGTGGTGGTCATGGCAACTCCTGGGATCGGTACGGGGTCTGGGACCGTCGTCGACAACTCTAGGAAACCGCCCCGGATCCCGCTCCGGCCTGGCGCGACGCCAGCCCGGAGGGCCATTTTGTTGATGCCTGGCCATTACTGTGGCCCCGGACTCCTCCGAGGATGGACTCGACGACGATGGACCTTTTCGGACTTCCCGTGCGCTGGCCGATCGTGGGTGCGCCCATGGCTGGAGGGCCCTCCACGCCCGCACTCACCGCCTCGGTGAGCCGAGCCGGCGGTCTGGGGTTCCTCGCCGGCGGATACCTGAGCGCCGCGGCCTTGGAACAAGAGATCTCTGCAGTCCGGGCGTTGGGGGCAACTGGGTTCGGCGTGAACCTCTTCGTTCCCGGCAATGCCGAGATCGACGAGGTGGCGCTCGAGACCTATGTCGCCAGTCTGCGCCCCGAGGCCGAGAGGTTCGGTGTCGACGTGGCTCCCAGCTGGGACGACGATCACTTCTCGGAGAAGCTCGAGCTCCTCATGCGTTCTCCCGTGCCCGTGGTGAGCTTCACCTTCGGATGTCCCTCTTCCGAGGTGGTGGCGCGCCTGCACGACATCGGCACCCGAGTCGTCATCACGGTCACGACGCCGACGGAGGCCTCCGTGGCGAGCACTGTCGGTGCCGACGCGCTGTGCGCCCAAGGAATCGAAGCGGGCGGACACCAGGGCAGCTTCGCCGACGACGCGGCTCCGGACTCGGGATGGGGTCTCCTCGCGCTCGTGACGGCGATTCTTCACGAGGAACAGGTCCCGGTGATCGCCGCCGGAGGGGTGATGACCGGCGCAGCAGTGGCGGCCGTCGTCCGCGCCGGCGCGGTGGCAGCGCAGCTCGGGACGGCTCTGTTGCGATGCCCCGAGAGCGGAGCCTCGGAGATGCACAAGGACGCGCTGGCGGACCCTCGCTTCACCTCGACGTCGATCACGCGGGCCTTCAGTGGGAGGCGGGCCCGAGGGCTCGTCAACGCCTTCATGCGAGCCCACCCTGATGCACCCTCGGCCTATCCCCACATCAACAACGCCACCCGGGCCCTCCGGCAGGCGGCCGTGGCCCGGCGCGACCCGGATGCCACAAACCTCTGGGCCGGCCAGGCATTCCGGCTGGCGCAGGCTCGACCGGCCGCCGCGATCATCGCCACCATCGGGGCGGAATTCGAGGCTTCTCACCCCTGGCCTCGCAACCTCTGAGACCCCGGGCTCGAGCCCAGTATGGGCCCTCGGGCCCATAAGGCCGTGCTTATGGCGGTCCACCCTTGTTGACGACCACCGTGCTTTGTCCGGGTTGACTACCGAATCAAGCCCCTGACCTGCTCGGATGTGTGACGGGTCAAGGACTGGGGCTCCCTTGTCGAAACCTTTCAGGAGCCCATGGCCAACGCACTCAGAATCCAGCGCGGCGACCGAGCCCAGTCAGCCGACCACGACCCGAGATCCGGTCCGGAGCTCGAGGGAGACGGTCGCGCCTCCAAGACGAAGACTCGCCGGCACCTCGGGGTCCGGTTCCTCCTCACCCTGGTGGTCCTGCTGCCCATGCTGGCCACAGGGATCCTGATCCTGTCGTCGGCCAACTCGGCGTGGAACTTCCGCCAGAGCGCACAGGTCGTGGCCAAAGACGCCACCGCGCTCCAGGTCATCGCCAACGCCCGCGCCCAGATGAACTCGCTGGAGGTACCGCTCTCCGCGGTGTCGTACGCGGCCCAGATCGGGATCAGCGAGCACGTCCTCGACACGCTCCTGCACCCGGCCGTCCCCTTCAGCCAGCAACTGGCCCAGGGAACCAGGACCATCGCCGGCTTCTCGACGTTCTCGTCCACGCCGACCCTGCGCGCCGATGTGGCCGAGCTCCAAGCGATGATCCCCAAGGTCGCCGCCAAGACGGTCTCGTTCAACGACGTCCACGTGTTCCTGACCAAGATGGCGAGTGACATCGACAACGTCTGGTACGACGCCTACAACCGCCTCCAGGCCGACGTCGCCTCCTGGCAGCCGCCGGGGACGTTCGAGGTGCACGTGTCGGCCCTGCGCCAGACCTATCAGGCCTTCTTGGCCGGGGGTCACGAGATCGAGGGAGCGATCTTCGTGCTCGAGGGCACCGGACCGGTGGACTCCAAGCAGGAGCTGATCCAGGCCGCCGGTGAGTACCAAACGGCCACCGGTGAGTTCAAGGGCCAGCTCAGCCCCAAGGCCGAGCAAGCGTGGCGGCATCTGCAGTCCGATCCCTCGGACCAGCGCTTCGCCGCCACCATCCAGCAAGGCCTCGGCGTGGCCTTGACCGGCTCGACGCCCCCCTTCACCGGAAACACCACGTTCGCGGGTGCATCGATGACACCGGGGGTCCACTACCTCGGGGACCTGAACAAGCTCGTCACCGCGGCGTCACAGGACCTCCACGACACCGCACTGGCTCAGGCCGCGTCCGCCTCGGACCGCCTGGCCGGCGAGATCGTCTTCCTGGCACTGCTGGCCCTGGTGGGCTTCGGTGGTGTCATCGTGGGAGGCCGCGTCCTGACCCGACCTCTCAAGAAGCTCGCCGCCGCGGCCCTGCAGGTCCACAGCGGTGACTTCGACCTCGAGCGCCTGCCCGATTCGGGCCCTCGGGAGGTGGTCACCACCACCGAGGCCTTCAACGACATGGCCTCGACCCTCAAGGCCGTCGAAGCCAAGGCCGTGGCCTTGGCGGCCGAGGACCTCTCGGACCCCGAGTTGCTCACGCCCCTTCCGGGACGAACCGGCCACGCCTTGCAGGCGTCGGTCGACACCCTGGCGGTCAGGATCCGCGAGCGCGAGCTGCAACGCCAGTTGCTCCACGAGGCGGCCACCCACGACTCGCTCACGGGTCTCAAGAACCGCGCCGCTGTCTTCGAGTACCTCACCCACGACGTGAGCCGGCGCCGCGAGGCGGGAGAGACCGTGGCCGTCCTGTTCATCGACCTCGACGGGCTCAAGCCCCTGAACGACACCTACGGACACGAGGTGGGCGACACCGCCATCCTCGCCACCGGCATGGCCCTCATGCAGGCCACCGACGAGTGTGACGTGGTGGGCCGCCTCGGTGGGGACGAATTCCTCGTGGTGCTGTGTCACGCCCACAGCTGCGCGGGCGACTCGGTGGTCGAGCGCATCCGCGACGCCGTGGCCCAGTGCAGGATCCCCGTCCAAGACGTCTTGGTGCCGCTCGAGGCGAGCGTGGGTGTGGCCCTGACCCAATGCGACGCTGACACCGACCCGATGCTGCTCGTGCGTCAGGCCGACGAGGCCATGTACGAGGCGAAGAAGACGGCTCGGGCCATCCGTGACCGCTTCACCTCTGCCACCAGCTGACGCCGGTCCCCGCCCCTCAGCGATGCCAGCAGGCGTCGATAGGCCCGGTCGCTTCGCTCGTGACCTGGGTTCCTTCGAAGTCGCCCAGCGTGCTGATGCGGAACTGGTCGTCACGGGCACTCGCGATCGCCATCTCCCGCTGGCGCGCCGAGTAATACCCCTCCCGGTCATAGCCGTCGCCGTGCGGCGCGTAGCTGGCCACGAGGACGCGACGCGCCGCCGTGCTCTTGTTCGCCAGGCTGTAGTGAGGGGTCAGCCCGGCGATGCACAGGGCGTCACCGGGTGCGAGCTCCGCCGGTGACCACGACAACGACTCGACCACTTCGGGGACCACGACTCCCCGGTCGTCGGTCCGGAGCAGCTCGTCGACACCCGATGCGAACCAGATGCACCCCGACGTCCTCGTGCACTCGTCGATGGCCACGAGGATCGACATCACACGCGACGCGCCCGGGTACGCGGCCAGATCCTGGTGGGGGCTGAACCCCGCACCACCGGGCTGCTTGAAGTTGATCTTGTCCTTGAACCCCACCACCTCGACTCCGAGTGCCGATGCCGCCACAGCCGCGAGGACACCGCCGACGAGCCCGGCCATGCCGGGATGACAGGCAGACACGTTCTCGGTCCGACAGATGGACTGCCCCATAGCGGTCTGCTCGGCGTACTGGCCCCAGCGGTGGCTTCCGGCCGGCCACGTCTCGACCTCGGTGGCCCAGTCCCGCAGAGCCTCGAGATCACCCTCGACGACGACCGAGCGTCGCAGCGGCGAACGCACCGTCACGTCGACGCGGCAGGGAACCGGGCCCCGCGCTGTGACACGGCTCGTGGTTGTGACCGGGCCAGGTCTTCGAGCGCCGACACCCAGTGTTCGAGGGGCGGCACTGCCCGACCCGGCACCTTGGCGGCGTCGTCGGCCCGACGCAGCTCCACGGCGTCCGACGCATAGGGAGAGGACAGGAATCTCCGCACCTCGTCGGGCGCGAGCTTTCCCCCTTGGACCTCGAGGGTGAAGGTGCTCTGCGCCGAGAGCCGCGATTGGTAGGAGGAGTCGGTGGTGACGAGATAGCGCTTGGCCGGGACATGGGCCTCGACGAGTCCCGCCACCCGGTCCCCCAACACGCCCCGCACCTCCTCGGCGCCCAGGACACCATGAGACTCGTCAGGCCCGAAACGATGGCCGATGTCATGCACCAACCCCGCCACCTGGAGCTCCTGGTCGTCGGGACGGTCCCGAGCCAGTTCGTAGGCGCATTGCAGGCCGTGGTCGAGCTCGCTCAACCCCGCCGTCTCCTCCGACGGGTCCGAACCCATCGACCCCAGCAGCGCCAACAGCTCGGACAGCGTCATACCACGTTGTCGGGAAGGCGGCCGATCCCGCCGTCGTAGAGCAACATGTCGCTGAGCGTACGGTCGGTATGGCGCGATCGCCACGTGAGCATGGACTGCGCATAGTCGAGGACGGTCCCGGGATCGGTGATCTCGGTACTCCATCCGGGGTCACTCCCGAGGTCGAAACACCGCCACTGGCCGTCGCCGTACTGGACGTAGGCCACGGACTCCGAACGCAGCACCGCGAGGTGCTTGGACTCGAGGCGTCGGTCCCACGGCCAGGGGTGCGGCCCCCGGAAGATGTACTCCCAGCGCCAGTCGTATTCCCAGTGGGCCGCGTCACGCCACCACGGGGGTCGCTCCCCGCGCAGGAACGGCGTGAGCGGCATGCCGTCACACTGGGCCGGGACCTCGACGCCGATCGCCTCACAGATGGTGGGGAACACGTCGACGTTCTCGGTGAACTCGGTGACGACGGATCCGTGCGCATGGCCGTGACGCGGGTCGCGCACGATCCCGAGCACGTGGTAGCTCGACTCGAACGGGCCGCCCTTGTCGAGGGTGCCCTGGTCGCCGAGTTGCTCGCCGTGGTCCGATGTGACGATGACCATGGTGTCGTCCCACATCCCGAGGGTACGAAGGGTGTCGAGGACCCGCCCGAACTGCTCATCGACGGCGGAGACCATGCCCAAGTACTGCGCCTGAAGTGCCCGGAGGCCTCGCGCGTCGGCGGGCGCGGGCTGCGCGGCCAGCTGCCCGCAAAACGGCATGGCCCGCTCCGGACCGGCCAACGCCGGTGCCATCGACTCGGGCTCGTATTCGGTGGACCAGTGTCCCGCCGCCGCGTAGGGCGGATGCGGGCGCCAGTAGCTCACGTGGGCGAACCACGGATCGTCTTGGTGCTCGAGCCACCCGATGACGGCGTCGCTCACAAAGGCGGAGACACCGTGTTCGGCGGGACGGTCGGGCTCGCTGTCCAAGACCGCCTCGGCGTCCGAAGGGACGTCGTAGCCGAGCCCGGCCAGCCAGGCGATCCAGGCGTCTTGCTCGTCAGGCAGGTCGAGGCCCACCTCGAACCCGGGTGGGAAGCCCTGATACGTGGAGAGGCGACCGTCGTCGGGCCCGGTGGCGGTCCTCGGGTCGATGGCCTGGTCCGCGTAGCCGAAGACGGTGGGGACATATCCGACCCGCCGTGCCGCTCGGGCCACGTTGTCGAAACGGAAGTCGAGCGGGGTGCCGTTGCCCACGACCCGATTGTTCAGCTGGTACGTCCCCGTATAGAGACAGGCCCGGCCCGGTCCGCACGGGGCGGCCTGGCTGTAGTGCCGGGCCAGAAGGACTGCCTCCCCCGCCAGCCGGTCGAGGTTCGGGGTCTTCACGACCCGGTGTCCCGCCGCCGACAGGCAGTCGCCGCGGAATTGGTCGAGCGTGACGAGAAGGACGTTCACCGGATGTGCGGCCGAGCCCTCGGGGCTCTCAGGCGCCGACGGAGATCTCGAGGCCGGGGCTCTTCGACCCGGTCGGCGCGGTGCGAGCCGCCACGGCCTCGGCCAGCTCGGCCCGGTGCGCGTCGGCCCAACCCGGGCCCCGCACGATGTAGGACAACCGCTCGCTCCAACTGGTGGAGGCGGCCACGTCTCGCAACATCGAGGCGTATTCGTGCGTGGCGATCCGGGCCGGTTGGAAGGTGTTGATGTTCTTGGTCAGCCCGTAGACGACCTTGTCACCTTCGGGCTCGAAGGTCCGAAAGATCCTGTCCCAGATGATGAGGATGCTGCCGTGGTTGCGGTCGAGGTACTGGCGGTTCGAGCCGTGATGGACGCGATGGTGTGAAGGGGTGTTGAGAACCTCCTCGGCCGGGCCCAACGCGCCCACCGCCTCGGTGTGGATCCAGTACTGGTAGAGGAGATTCACGCCCCGCGCCGTCTCGACCAGCCCGGGGCGGATGCCGAACAGACACAGTGACCCGAAGGGCACGAAGGTCCCGAAGGCCTCGGCCACGGGCTGGCGTAGTGCCGTCGACAGGTTGTAATGCTCGCTCGAGTGGTGCACCACGTGGATCGCCCACATGTACCGGCTGCTGTGCATGAAGCGGTGGTCCCAGTAGTAGAGGAAGTCCCACGCCGCCACCGCCGCGGCCACGGCCAGGGCACCGGTACCGAGATCAGGCAGGATGCGCCGACGCCACAGGCGCTCGGGGGTGGTGCGCGTCGCCCACGTCGTGGTGATCGCCACTCCCCCCACCACCACGGCGGCCACCCCGCCCACCGACGACACCCGCCGGGCGATGCGCGCCGCCCGTCGCCGGTTGGCCGGGACCGGCTCGGACCCGAGCTCGAGGTCGGCGGTCCGCCTCGCCACGGCATCCGCGACCGTCGTCGCCGCGGCGGCTCCGAGAGCCCCGACGACCACGGCCTTGCCGTACCGGCCTCGACCCGGTGTGAACGGTCTCAGCAGCTTCGGCCCCACCAACGGCGCCACCAGGCTTGCCACGCCCATGGCCAAGCTCGCCACGGTGTCGCGCTTCTCATAATCACCCGCCGTCGGGCCCTGGCGCGCGGCACGGCGGCGCAGCCAGAAGTACTCCCCCGCCATGGTGGCGAAGTAGAAGGGAACGGCGATGACCGTCAGGTCGCGCCCAGGCTCGGTGCCCGCCACCCGTGACGCCGCTGCAGGACGCGGCCCGGACTGGGCCGGACCGGCGGGGCTGCGGCGACGCATGGCAACCATTGTGGGTGCAGGAACCCACGCCCGTCGACCCCGTCGGACGTGGAAGGTGCCTCAGCTGGCGGGCAGGGTGTGCAGGTCGGTGCGCGCCGGCCCGGCCAGGCCATAGAGCAGGAACGTGCACAGCTCGTCGGCGGCATCGTGGCGGGGGGCGGGTCGCGGGTCGCCGGCTCTGACCGACATGGCGCCGTAGAGCTGTTGGCCGACGAAGGTCATGGCCTTGTCGGCGTCGAGCAGCCGGAAGTCGCCGGAGTGCGTCCCCTGTTCGATCACGTCGCGGATGAGCCCGGCGATGTCGAGCCCGATGAGGTCGAGCTCTGCCCCGACCGTGGTGGCGGCCGGGCTCGGGGCTCCTTGGGTCGCCAGGGTGAGACGGAAGAAGGCGGGATTGTCGTCGATGCGCTCGAGCATGCCGAGCACCAGCGTCCGGAGACGCTCGACCGGGGAGTTGTCACGCTCCCACGAAGCGACCACGGAATCGAGGAGCAGCGTGTGCATGCGCTGGAGACACGCCCGCAGCAACTCGTCGCGATTGGCGAAGTAGACATAGAGCGTCGAGCGGGCCACACCGGCTTCGGTGGCGATCTCGTCCATCGGGACCTCGATGGTGCCTCGTTCCCCGAACAACCTCCGGGCCACGTCGATGATCTGGTCGCGGCGAAAATCCCGGATGAGCGCCTTGAGCTCCGCCGGCGCTGAGCGGGGCACTCAGCGGGCCCCGGTCGGCTCGGTGGGCGTGAAGGCCACGGGCAGGTGTTTCACCCCGTTGATGAAGTTCGACTGCAGGCGCTCGACCTTGCCGTCGACATGGATGTCGGGGAGGCGGTCGAGGAGGTGCTCGAACATCACGATGATCTCCATGCGGGCCAGGTTCGCGCCCAGGCAGAAGTGGGGTCCGCCGCCGCCAAACGCCATATGGGGATTGGGTTTCCGGCCCACGTCGAAGGTGTCGGGGTCCTCGAACACCGTCTCGTCCCGATTGGCGGAGGTGTGGAAGAAGACGACCTTGTCACCCTCTTTGATCGTCTCCCCACCGAGCTCGACCTCCTCGGTCGCCTGACGGCGGAAGTTCATGACAGGGGTCACGAACCGGAGCATCTCCTCCACCGCGCAGGGCAGGAGGGACCGGTCGTTGCGGAGCCGCTCCCACTGGTCGGGGAATTGCGAGAACGCCACCATGGCCCCCGACATCAGGTTTCGGGTGGTCTCGTTGCCCGCCACGGCCAGCAACAAGAAGAAGAGGTCGAGCTCGAGCTCCGACAGCCGCTGCCCGTCCAGTTCGACCTGGGTCAGGACGCTCATGAGGTCCGAACCCGGGTTGCCGCGTTTTTGCCCGTAGAGCTCGGCCGCATACCCGAACAGCTCCGCCGCTGCCAACGCCGCGTTCTCCTCGGCGACGGATTGGCCCCCCTGGTACTCGGCGTCCTCGCGCCCGATCATCCGGTTGGACCAGTCGAACATCTTCGACCGGTCTTCGGGCGGGACGCCGAGGAGTTCGGCCAGGACGACCAGCGGGAGCTCGGCGGCGACGTCGATCACGAAGTCGGCTGAGCCCGACTCGCAGATCCGGTCGATGATGTCGTCGGCCACGTCGTGGATGCTCTGCTGGAGCTCCCCGATCATGCGGGGGGTGAACCCCTTGTTCACCAGCCGGCGATAGCGGGTGTGCACCGGAGGGTCCATCGTCACCATCAAGAGGCGCTGCTGCTCGAGCTGGTCGTCGGGTGTCTCCCACAAGAAGGTGCCCTTGCGGTACGACGAGAAGCGCTGCGCGTCACGGTTCACCGTGACGCAGTCCTCGTGCCTGGTGATGGCCCAGAAGCCCGGACCGGCGGTCTCGTTGTGCCAGTAGGCGGGCGCGTTGGCCCGGAGGTAGGCGAACCACTCATAGGGCACACCGGCTACGAAGTTGCGCGAGTCGGTGAGATCGATCGGGGTCGGAGTCATTCGGACGACACCTCCAGTGAATCAGACTCACTGTCCGATTTTCACCGGAGGATAGGTCCTGCCGGCCCCGACGTCAACGCCCCCGGCGTCTGGGACCGGGCCAAAACATGGCCCTCAGCTGGACAACCGCCCCGAATCGGGCGACAGTTGGACCCGTCGTCATGGTGGGGGCCACGTCCGTCGGCAAGAAAGACAGGACCGGATTGCGGTGACCGAACACATCTTCGGGGCCTTGGGCCTGCTGGCGGTGGTCAGCGCCGGGGGCACCGTGTGGCTGCTCGTCCGAGACGAACGCGGTCGGAGCCGGCCCTCGAGCGCCCGGGCCCTGCGGATCACCACCGCGGTCAGTGCCCTCGTCGTCCTCGGCACGGTGGCGTTCTTGCGGCCCTGGTACTGGGACCTCGTCATCTCGGCCGCAGTCGTGGCCGCGATGACCGGGTTCCACGTCCTGGTCCGAGCCCTGGAGCGCCGGACCTCCCCCGCCAGCTGGGGGGCGATCGCGCTGGCCATGGTCTCGGTCGTGCTCGGCTCCGCGCTCGTGATGGTGGGAGCCACCGCGGCCGTGATCGACGGAGCCGCCCTCGTGGGCGGCAGCCCGGTGCCCGTGGCGCATGACCGCCAGGTGCTCCCCCGTCCCGTCCTCTTCCAGGTGTTCTGGGGGCCCTCGTGGGACGGCCGCGGCGCCACGCCGGCATTGGCCCAGGCCGCGGCGTTCCAACGTTCCCTCCCCACCGCGCCGTGGGCCTCCGCGGTGGTGGGGTCGGGGTTCGGGGTGGGTTCGATCGGCTCCGGCGGCTGCTGGGTCGACCCGACCGAGCCGAAACCGTCGGTGGCGTCGAGCACCTCGACAGGACCGTTCCCGCAAGAGCTCGACCGGGTCTTTCACCGACACGTCCGCGTCGTGCCATGCCCCGGCTTCACCTCGACTGAGACCCCGCAGACGCTGCCCACCGATGCGGTGGTGGCGGTGTGGGTCGACCCCGGCGTCGCCTACGAGCTCGGGGGCGTCTCGGCCCACAGCTCGGTGCCGTGGCCGGGCCGGGTCGACGGGCTCGCCACCATGAGCCTGACCGGCGGGTTCGCCCACTGGGGGGAGTCGTCGTGCGCGGAAAGCTCCGCCTGTCGATCGGTTCCCAGCTTCGCGTCACCGACCTACGCGCTCTCGCACGAATTGGTCGAGACCATCACCAACCCTTTCGGCCACGGTTGGTACGCGAACGTCCCGTTGCGATGGGCGGCGCGCTATTTCTTGTCGCACGGCCCGACGTCGCTGTTGAGCACCGCGCCGGCCTTCGAGGGTGAGATCGCCGATCTGTGTGAACCGGGCCAGACCGGCGCACCCAAGGACAGCTCGGCGGTCGCGCCCGGGCCCCAACAGGCCGCCCCGGCCGCCTTCTACCGCCCCGGGACAGGATGTGTCTCGTGACCCTCGACCGCTGACGCACAGGTCCAACGCCGCGCTCTGTCGGCAGGTGAGAATGGGCTGATGCAAAGGGTCCGGCTGGTGGTTGGCCACGTCCGGACGACACTCGTCGAACAATGGCGACCGGTGGTCATGCCGACCTTGGCGCTGTGGGTCATGGCCGCAGCCGTGTCGACGACGCTCCTGCGCCCTTTCGACGTCAACGAGTACATGCACTACGCCCACGCCACCCTGCATGCTCCGCTGTTCCACCGGTTCCCGCTCGAGTACCCGGCACCGGCGCTGGTCTTGTTCCTCCTCCCCTTGTTGCTCCCGCTCTCGTACCCGTGGGCCTTCGCGGTGTTGGTGGGCATCGCCCTCGTGGTGCTGGTGACGAGTTACGAGAGATCCGGGTTACCGGGCTGGAACTCCCGCGCCGTGGGACGGTTGATCATCTACCTGGCGCTGGGGGCGGTCATGGTCGTGGCCGGTCGCTACGACATCTTCGCCACCTTGGCCGCGTTCTTGTCACTGCGGGCGGCCCGACAGGACCGGTGGTCGACGGCGTGGACATGGAGCAGCGTCGGCTTCGTGCTCAAGCTCTTCCCCGCCGCCTTCTGGCCCGTGTTCCTCATCGCCGAGTGGCGCCGGTCCGGAAGGATTCCGATCCGCAGGCTGTGGTGGATGGCGGGGTCGCTGGTCGTGATTGCGGGAATCCCCGCCCTTGTCAATCACGCCGACGCGCTCAATGTGCTGCACTACTACCTGCACCGTCCCACCGAGGACGGGAGCCTGCCTGCGGGCCTGTCGGTGCTCCTCGACTGGCACGGCACCAATTGGGTGGCCACGTTCCACAGCGTCAATGTCGTGAGCTCGATCACTCCGAAGCTGTCGCTCGGGTTCGAGCTGGCGGGCGTGGGGGCGTGTCTGTGGGTGTGGTGGGCGCAGATCAAAGGTCGGCTCCCTCTCGAGGCCGTGTGCCTGGCCACCCTCACGTTCGTGATGCTCGGGTCCAAGGTGCTCTCCGCGCAGTACCTCATATGGCTGATGCCGATGTGGGCCCTCTACCGGCTGCGCGTCACCTGGCTGCTGGCGGCGGCGGCCAACCTGATCGTCTTCCCCTACGTCATGTCCGCCCAGGGACTCGGGTACCTCCCGGGACATACCTTCGCGGTGGGCCTCACGCTCACGTTCTTCGCACGCGACGTGCTCATCGGGGCGGGCACCATCGCCTTGCTCCGGTCCATGCTCGTCTCGGGAGAGCCCACGCCCGAACACTCCGGGGCCGTGGTGGCGGCGTGATCCTCAGGAACCGAGTGCCTCAGGAACCCAGTTCCTCATGGACTGAGGACGGGATCCTGGCTGGTGGCGGTCATGTGGTAAGTGAGGCCGAAGGGCGCCGCGATCCCCTTGGCGTCGAACGTCAACGTGACGGTGGTGGATGTCGGAGCGTCGCAGGTCCCTCCGCAGATGACGGTGATGTTGACGTCCCCGTCGACAGTCTGGCCTTGCGTGAGCTCTGTCGGGGTCGCGCTCGTCGCGCACAACGGAGCCGGGTTGACCTTCACGAGCGGCGCCGCGCCCTTCACCGCTTGCTCGATCGACGTGGGTGAGCCCGACTCGCAGTACTGGTTCGGGGCGTCCTGGGTGACCAGAGACGTCTCGATCGACGCCATGCGCGCCCCGGCCGTGGCCCCGTCGTGCAGCGACGCGTTCTGGAAGGCCAGGTACGAGCCCCCGATGAGCCCGAAGATCAGCAAGAAGACGAGGGGCGCCACGAGCGCGAACTCGACGAGCGTGGCGCCCGTCTCGTCTCGACGATTGACCCGCAGGCTGGGGCGCATGCGCATCACCCGATGAACGACAAGCTGCCGCTGCCGGGCACCTCGTAGGGCTGGCCGAGGATGGTGATGTTGGTGTTCCCGTCGGTGTTGAAGTCGTCGACGATGGCGGTGCCGTTAAGCGTGACCGAGCCCGCCGACTGTGCGGGCCCGTTACTCCAACCCGCCCCGAATCCGGTCTGCAGTGTGCCGCCCGCATAGAAGGGGATGCCACCGCCGACCCCGTCCCAGTAGTCCGCCGGCGAACTGTTGCCGTAGTTCGTCAACGACGCGTTGTACACCACGCCGGTGAGGTCGATGGCGGCCGAGTCCCCGGCCTCGGCGTTGAACCCGAAGTTGGCCTGGGTGTTGGGGTCCTGGTACAGCACGATGCCCGGTGAGCTGTTGACGCCGGCGTAGGGCCCGGTGGTCGGCCCGGTCAGGTTCACGGTGTCGCCCGCCGCCCCGCCGATGATGAGGGAGAAGTTGTTCCCCGTCCCTGTCATCGAGCTGTCGACACAGATGCATTGGTCTCCGTACGCGGTGACCCCGTAGGTCGTGGGGCTGGTGCCGCCACAGGCGCTCGACGACGTCTCCGATTGCGGGGTGCCGTTACCGCTGGCCTTGCTGGTCATGGTGGAGGACGGGAGACAGGGCGCCCCGTTGCCACCGACCTCGGTGCCGTCTGAGTTCTTGGCCGCGGTGAAGGTCCCTCCGCTGGTCGAGCCCGGCACGTTGCCGGCCACGGGATACGGCGCCAATGTGTCGAGCACCACGTTGCTGCCCGTCACCGTGTCACCGGGGCCCGGGTTGATCCACAGGCCCTGCTCGAAGCGGTAGATGCCGGGGTAGGGACCCTCGCCAGGGTCTAGTCCCTCGGTGGCGTATCCCGAGCAGTCCTGGAAGTTGACCGATCCCGTCAGCTCGACCGGATACGTGTAGTCACCGGGCAGGAGTTGGGTGACGCCACCCACCACCTGAGTGGTCGGGTTGGTCATCGGGCTCATCCCCGGGCAGGCGGTGGTCGCCACGCTGGGAGGAGCCGGTGCGCCGGGCGCCCCCAAGGGGTCGGTGATCTGCTGGAAGGTGTTGCTCAAGCTGTTGTAGTCGAAGGTGACCGACCCGCTCGATTCCGCACACGACAGCTTGACGAATGGCAACGTGGCGCCGGGGCCGGTGGGGTCGCCGGTGGCGAACAGTGTTCCCGGGCTCGTGCCACCCTGAGGGCCTGCGGCTTGGAAGCAGTGGTCAAGCGGCCACAGCGGCTCACCGTTGTACATGCCGGCTACGGTGTCGACGGGACCATAGACGTACAGGTTGCTGCTCGTCTTGGCGTCGATGGCGTCGTCCCATTGGAGGTTGGCCGACGAACTTGTCCATGGCTGCAGGGACACATCACTGTTGACGAAGATGGTTCCGTCGACGACGAACGTCCCGGTCCCACCACCCAGGATCTCGTGTGGTCCAACTTGGTTGAGAGCCAGGATCCCGATGGGTGGGCCTTTGGCCACGTTCCCGACCGAGCCCGAGGCAAAGCCACTCAACTGGTGGATGCCGAAGATGCCGGCGAAGAACGGCGTCCACTGCGGCGTGGCGTTGACGCTCACCCCGCACGCACCGGGAGGGGGATTGCCGGGTCCGGTGTTGGACGTGAACGTTCCGATCGACTTCCCTGCCGAGTTGAGGAAATGGGCCTTCCACGCCGTCCCGACGCCCGACCCGTTGTCGTCGACCAGCTTTTGGACGACCATGGCGATCTGGTGCGTTGTCGGGAACGTCGTCCCGTTGCAGTAGGCCGAGCTGTTCAGCTGTTGGGCGGCGGCGAAGGCAGCGAAGTCCGCCGCGTTCTGAGCCCTGCGGTTCTGGACGAACCCGTAGCCGCCGTCAAGGGCGATGGCGATCATGCCGAGGAGGATCACCATGGCGAGGGCAAAGATAATCAGCACGACCCCGCTCTCGTCGTCCTTGCGCGCCCGACCGATCGATGTCATGCGTACCTCGCAGTTGCGTGGGTGGTCACGGGAAAGCTCCCGACGAAAGGCACGAAGCTCACCGACGCATGCGAGATCGTGATCGTCACGACGCTGATCGTCACGGAGCCCGAGATGGTCTCGTTCGGGGTCAGGGCGATGCTGACGTAGTTGTTGGCTCCAGAATCTGTGCTCTGGTAGACGTTCGTAGCGCCTTCTTCGGCGTTGATGGCGGTCGTGGCGTCGGCCAAGGCCGTGCTCTGGGTCGTGGCGGTATGGCCCGAGTTCGACGTCAGGTCGCTGGCGGCGACGATGGCCCCGGCGCGCGCTGCGCTCGTGAGGCGGATCGACTCCTGCATTCCGTTCCAGCCGTTGAAAGCTGCGCCCAACAGGAGCATGACCAACGGGATGACGAGGGCGAGCTCGACCAGAGCGGTTCCGGCTTCATCGTGACGTCGGCAACCAGGTCGCTCTCGATCAAGGCGTGTTGACATTCAGCCCTCCGCCTTTCGGGCTGGCGGTAGCGGACTTCGAACCCTTGATGGTCGTGGTGGTGGTCGGCGCCGGTGTCGTGGACACACCCGTCGTGCTGGCGGGGATGAGGTTGGCGCCCGTGATCGTGGTGGGCGCGGCGGCCGGGTTCCCGGCGGCTTCGAGGGCCAGGTAGATGCCCCCGGTCACACCACCGCCGTTGGACTGGGCCAGGGCGATCCGTGCCGCCGCGGCGGGCGTGACGGCGAAGGTGATCACGTTGCTGGTCGTGGTGGAGGTGGTCTGGGCCGACGAGGCC
>DATKQM010000020.1:0-19239 GCA_035532735.1 Acidimicrobiales bacterium
AGCCATGGACAGTTTCGTCTCGACCCATGTCTCGCCCACCTACGAAGGCCCGAACCTCGGGACCTTGACGATGGGCTACTACGAACAGGCCGATATCCCGTTCAGCTACGCCCTGGCCGAGCGCTTCACGATCTGTGACTCCTACCACTGTTCCGTCCTGGGTCCGACGCATCCCAACCGACTGTTCTGGATGTCGGGGACCAACGACCCCGATGGCACAGCCGGTGGTCCGGTCCTCACCACCAATGGCGACCCCTCCGCTCGCTTCAGTGCCTCATGGCCGACCATGCCCGAAGCGCTCGAGTCGGCGGGGGTGTCGTGGAAGGTCTACAACCCCCACGGCCCCAGCTACGCCGTCAACGGCGGGAAGGTCATGGGGCTCTCGGACAACATGTTGCTGTACTTCAGGCAATTCTCCGATCCATCGAGCAGCCTGTACAAAAAAGCCTTCAGCTACTACGGGCCCAACGTACGAAGCATCCTCACCGACAAAGGTCCCGACAACTTTTCGCAGGACGTGTCCTCGGGCGAGCTTCCGGCCGTGTCTTGGATCATCCCACCCATTGGGTACGACTCACACCCGCCGGCCCCCCCCGGTCTTTCCGACTGGTACACGCACCAGGTCTTGAAGACGCTGGCCAAGCACCCCAAGGTCTGGGCCAGCACCGTCCTCATCGTCTCCTACGACGAGAACGACGGATTCTTCGACCACGTCGCACCGCCCGTAGCACCGCCGGGCACGCCGGGCGAGTACGTCACCGTCGATCCACTACCGCCTGAGGCCGGTGGCGTGGCCGGTCCGATCGGCCTGGGGATGCGGGTCCCGGCGTTGGTCCTCTCGCCGTTCAGTACTGGTGGATACGTCTGCTCCGACATGTTGGACCACACCTCCCAGCTACGTTTTTTGGAGACCCTGTTCGGTGTGACGGTGCCCAATCTCTCGACATGGCGGCGTTCGGTGACAGGGGACTTCACCGGAGCCCTGGCCCATCCCGGTATCGCGGTGACGAGGCTCCCACGGCTGCACGCCACCACGGACAACCTCCATTACCGACCTTTGAATGAGTGCACATCCTCCCAGGTGACCGAGCTGAATCCGTTCACCCGGCGTCCGACGATTCCGGCCTATCAAACAATGCCGACCCAGCGCCCCGGCACGCTGCTCCGTACCCCGGGCTGAGCACTTCGTTTCGTCAGGCGTCCCCCTCCGCGGCGATGGCACGGCCAACATCGACTGCCACCTCGAGTCGGTGCGACCCACCCCCTCCTTCGACCGAGCCTCGAAGAGGGGAGACGTCCCAGTAGTCGCGTCCCCACGCCGTGGTGATGTAGGACTCGGCCACGAATTGGTCGTTGGTCGGATCGACATCCACCCAACCCCAGCCCGGGAGGTATACCGACGCCCAGGCGTGCGACGCGTCCGCCCCGATGAGACGTTCTTGGCCCGGCGGTGGAAACGTCTCGATGTACCCACTCACGTAGCGAGCCGCCAACCCCAGTGAGCGAATACACCCGATCATGAGATGGGCGAAGTCTTGGCACACGCCGCGTCGTTGTTCGAACACCTCGAGCAGGGGAGTGGCGATCGAGGTGAATCCGGGCTCGTAGTGGAATTCCCTGTAGACCCTGTCGGTCAGGTCCAAGACCGCCTCGACGAGGGGGCGACCGGGATGGAACGACCCCTGCGCGTATTCGGCCAAGGCGTTCGAGGTGGGGATGAGCAGAGACGGCGCCCGACACCGACGGGCGTCACGGGCTGCGGATTGGCGGTCGATCTCGAGCAGGGTCCGGACCGACTCCCACGGCGGCCCCGCGGGAGGAGCCGGTGGCGGTGACACCCGCACCACGCTCGAGGAGGTCACCGCCATGCGGTCGAATCCACCTTGGACGACGAATGTGGCCACGCTGTTGCCGAACGGGTCGACCGACTCGAATCGGGTGCTCGCCTCTGGGTCGATCTCGAGGCTGTACTCGATACACACCTGATTGTCGGTCTGGCGGGGACGGAGATGGGCCTCGTTGTATGACTGCTCCACGAGGGCCGCGTACTCGTAGGTGGTGGTGTGGGTGACGCGGTAGAGCCTGTCCTCGGCCACGGCGTCGATCTTGGCCGCCTCTCCACACGCCGCGGGGGATCCGAAACGGCGGTGATGGGGCAGGGGGCGAGGGGCCCATGTCGTCTCTGTGTTCGGAGCGACCGAAGCGGGGGCGACGGGCGAGAAGAACGACGCCTCGATGTGGTCATGGAGATTGCCCATGGCCGGACCGAGCTCGGCGAGAAACGCCCGCAGGCTCGTCGGCGTCGGGCGAGCGAGGGGCGCGTCGGCGACGAGGACGGCGGTGTCGGTACACGCGGCGAGGATGGGCTCATTGTGGGGGAGGGCTTTGACGAGGTCCCGGAGCTCGCCCAGACAGGCAGACACGGCGCGGGGGAACGCCTCGTCCTGAAGCAGGAACCGCAGCGTCGAGGTGGCGTCGGGTCGAGCCGGCATGGCCCGACGGAACGGCTGATACGAGGCGAGCGATCGGAGCAACGCCATCTGGTGGACCTCGCTGTAGACCTCGGGTCCGGAGTCCGGCACCGCACTGTCGGCCCGGACCGCCAAGACCCGGCAGGTGATCTCGGCCCGCTCCAATTGCTGGCCCATGCGAAAGAACGCCAGCGCCTCGTCGCGCCGCATGGTGCCCTGCATGACCCCGTTGACCCGCTGGATCTCGTCGATCACCCGCTGGAGCCAACGGACCCGCTGGTCCCGGGCCCCGACGTTGGCGGCGACCGGGCTCAGCGAGATCCACAGCTCATTGCAGAGCTCCCAGACCTCTCGCGGCACGACGGGTCGGGCCAGTCGGAGGTTGTCTCGGGCGCCTGCGATCGAAGCCAGGATCGACGAGGGATTGTCCCGGTCGGACAAGACGAAGGCCACCACCCGCGCCTCCACCGACCGCTTGAAGGCAGCCGCCGTGGTGCCCGAGCCCAGCTGGCTGTTGCGCTCATGGAAGGCGGCCATGGTCCCGGCGATCTCCACCAGCGGCGCCCAGCCGACGTCCTCGCCGACGGGCAGGTCGATGTGGGTCTCGCCGTGGACCTGGACGATGCGGGCCGTGTCCTCGGCGCGCTCGAGGTAGCGGCCCGCCCAGTAGACCGCCTCGGCCATCCGTGCCAACAACATCACGCGCTCCTCTCCTGGGGGTGGGGACAGTCCTGCCGTGTCGGGTCCTATTGGGCCAGCTCCCATCCGTCGATAGGAAGAGAGTGTTCGGAGCGGTAGATCGCCGCCTCGGGTTCCTCGGTGGGCATCGGTGGTTGCAGGTCCTGGTCCACAGAACCGACAGGGTCGTCGAGGTCGGCCAAGGTGGCGTCCACGATCCAGGTGTCCTTGCTCCCGCCACCTTGCGACGAATTCACGATGAGCGACCCCGCCGTCCGGGCCACCCGGGTGAGCCCACCCGACGTGACATACGCCCCGTTCGGTCCCAAGAGGGCGAACGGTCGGAGATCCACGTGACGGGGAACCACCTCGCCCTCGCACAAGGTCGGCATGGTGGAGAGTGAGAGCACGGGTTGGGCCACCCAGTTGGGCGGGTACTGCTCGATGCGCTGGGCCACGAGGGCGAGAGCCTCGGCGCCGGCAGTAGGGCCGATCACCACTCCGTAGCCGCCCGACTCGTTGGCGGGCTTCACGACCAGGGCGTCGAGGTGCGCGAGTACGAACTGACAGTCCTCGGGGTGACCGCACCGCCACGTGGGCACGTTAGGCAGGATGGGCTCCTCGCCCAAGAAGTACCGGATGATCGCGGGGACGAAGGCGTAGATGGCCTTGTCGTCGGCGATCCCGGCCCCCGGAGAGCTCACCACCGCCACCTTCCCTCTCCGCCATGCGCGCATGAGTCCGGGCACCCCGACATAGGAGTCCCGTCGGAACACCTCGGGATCGAGGAACAACTCGTCGATGCGGCGGTAGATCACGTCGACGCGCTCGAGCCCACCCACGGTCCGCATGTACACGGTGTCGTCGTCGAGAACCACGAGGTCTCGTCCTTCGACCAGCTCGATGCCGAGTTGCTGGGCGAGAAAGGCGTGCTCGAAGTACGCAGCATTGTGCACGCCGGGCGTGAGGATGACCATCGTCGGTTCGTTTCGGACCGGGGACACCGACGACATCAGACCACTGAGACGGGCGACATAGGAATCGACGGGCTCGATGCTGTACGACCGGAACAACTCGGGGAAGACCCGCTTGGCCACCATCCGGTTCTCGAGCAGGTAGGACACACCCGACGGGATGCGCAGGTTGTCCTCGAGCACGTAGAACGTGCCATCCTCGCCGCGGACCAGGTCGCTCCCGCAGATGTGCGCCCAGATCCCACCCGGAGGGTCCACGCCCATGCATTCGGGTCGGAAGTTCGGCGAGCCCGTGATGAGGTCGAACGGGATCACCCCGGCCTGTACGGCGTGTTGGTCGTGGTACACGTCGTCGATGAAGAGGTTGAGCGCACGGAGTCGCTGGATGAGCCCCTCTCGTACCCGCGCCCACTCCGACGCCGCCAGCACCCTGGGGATGACGTCGAAGGGCCAGGGGCGATCGAGCGCGGCATCGCCGTCGTAGGTCTGGAACGTGACCCCGATGCTGCGGATCTCGCGGTCGGCGGCCTGTTGGCGCTCGAGCAGTGTGTCGAGGCCGAGCGCGGTCAGATGGCGCCACAACCCTCGTGCTGTGGGCCGTGGCGGACCGCCGGGCTCGACGAGTTCGTCGTAGCCGGGCCCGGGTTGGTAGGAGGACAACATCTGGACCTTCCGACCGTTTGGGCGGCGGTGCGCCTCGTGGACGGTACGTATCGAGCGTACGAGGCCGCGGTAAACGGGCTGGGTCCTGATGATGACGACTCTGTTAACGACTCAACACGACCGCTGGAGGACCAGCGCCTTGGCCAGCGCCCCCCATTCGTAGACGACGTCGAAGGCGATGTGTGACGCCGGGTCGCTGACCGGGACCATGTGGAGCTGCGCGCTCGTGCACCGCTTGAACAGCATCCGGGCCCGGGTGGTCTGGCTCCGTTCGGGGACGACGATGAGCTGGGTCCAGTGTCTCTGACGGGCGAGGCGCGCCACGTACTCGGCCTCGCCCCTGGTGTCGAGGGGGTTGGCCCGAAAGCAGATCACCCGCTCGGTCCGGGGATGTGCGGGACACGGCACCGCCCGCTTGCCACCCAGGGAGATGACCGCCACCGGGGCGAAACCCGACTTCACCAACTCGAGCGCATAGTGGGCGCGCCGTTGTCCGGCGTCCCCACCGAGCGCCACGACGGCGTCCACCCGGGTGGGAGCGTCGGTCGGGGACCAGACGAAGAGTCGTGCCGTCGCCGCGCCGAACAAGACGATCAGCGCGACCACGACCCACAGGATCCGGCGACGCCTGGTCATGGGCCCGAGACCCTACGGTCGGACGATGACCTTGCCGGCGTCAGGATCTCGCTCGAGACGGTCAAATCGCTCGGGAAGGCCCTCGAGTCCGACCGTCTCGGTGACCATGGGAACCGCGTTCAGGACACGGCGGTTGAGCGCGTCGAGTGTGTCGGTGAAGTCCTCGCGCCCGTAGTAGATGGAAAAGCGGATGTCGAGCTCCTTGGAGATACCCCAGAAGGGGAAGATGACGTCGTCTTGGAGACAGATGCCGACGACCACGACCCGTCCGTCCACTGCGGTCATCTCGAGGGCTTGTTCGATCAGACCAGGGCGGCCACTGCATTCGACCACCACGGTCGGGCCACCACCCATCGCCTCGAAGACGCGGGCCGGCAGCGAGCCTTCACCGGGATCGAAGGTGGCACTGGCTCCGAGCCCTGAGGCCAGGTCACGACGCAGCGCCGAGGGCTCGCTCACCACAACTTCGACCCCCATCGCCACGGACCAGGCCACCGCGGCCAGCCCGATGGGCCCCGCGCCGATCACGGCCACGCGGTCGGACCGTTCGACCCCACCTCGTCGGAAAGCACGTCGGACGATGGCCAGAGGCTCCACCAGAGGCTGCTCGTCGGCCAGGATCGCAGCGGGGAGCCCGAAAAGCTCGTCGGCGCGCACCGTCACGAACTCAGCAAAGCCTCCCGGGCGCTCCAGACCGATGAGCTGGAACTCGGTGCAGTGGTCGGCGCGACCCCCCGTACAGTACGCGCAGATGCCACAGCCTGAGAACGGGCGCGCCACCACGGCCGTGCCCTCCCTCCAGCGATCATCGCCGACGCCGGGACCCACCCTCGCCACAGCACCGGCGATCTCGTGACCGAGGATACCGCCGACCTCTGCCAGCTGGCTGGCGATGTGGAGGTCGCTACCGCAGATGCCACAGCCCGTCACGCGCAGGAGCACCTCGCCGGGCCTGGGGTCCGGAGTGGGGACGTCGACGAGTTCGAGCCGGGGTCGATCCTCGGCGAGGACGGCGGCTCGCATCCGGTCAGCCCCCGATGACGACGACGGGGGGATCGGTGATGCCGTGCTGTTCGGCACACGCGGCCAGGTAGAAGGCCAAGATGGCTTGAGCGTCGATCACGAGCTCGACATTGCCGTCAGCACCCAGGTTGAGGTTGGCTCCATGGATGGCGAACCACACGTCGGTCACATCGTCGTTGGTGGCCGGCACGTGCAGCGTGTGGACCGACCCGGCCGGCTCGTAGAGATAGGACCCGGCGGTGTTCACAACGTCGGGGTACTCCTTGTAGAACCACGAGCCCTTCTGCGTGAAGGCCAGGACGTGCCCGGTGTGCTTGTGGGTCTGGATCGTGGTGTCGGGTGGGAAATGGTTCCGGACGATCCACACCCCGTTGGCCAGGTCCACCTGCAGGAGCTGAAGCGTCGCTCCGTCCCCGATGTCGACGAAAGGCAGTTCCTTCTCTCCCCGGTGGATGGCGGTGGGGGGAAGTTCGGTCATGGTCATGGGGCACCCCTTGTTCGTCGCCCGTCGCCGGGACTCAAGCCATTGAACCGCGCCTGTGAGAGGGCGTCCACCTCTCGCGTCTTGGGTCCGGCATCGGCCCGACCCGCAACCCCGCCGCCTGCCGCGACAGGGGAGCGGGCCGGCTCTCGGTCTCGATAAGCCTCTGACCAGGATCGGAACCGCAACATTCCTCACTATTGACGATGCGATTCGAGTCGCCGGTTCCCTAATCTCGATGGGGGGAGGAGCACGGCGCACCGCGCCGAAGCCCAGTTGAGAACGGTACATTCAGGGACTCGACGGACACGGGGGGGTACGTGGTTTCGCCGGCACGACGGAGCAGCGGACCGCTGTCCATGGTTGGTGACGAGAGTTCGTCGACCGAGTACCAGCGCCTCGCCGCCCATTTCGAGGCAGCCAGTGCCGAAGATGTCGTGGCGTGGACGATGGAACGGTTCGGTCGTCGATTGTCGCTCGTGTCTTCGTTCCAGAATTGCGTCCTGGTCGACCTGGTCACCCGGGTCGACCCCAAGGTGGACATCATCTTCCTCGACACCGGAGCCCATTTCCCCGAGACCATGACCTATGTCGAGCGGGTGGAGACCCAGTACCAACTGAAGGTCCGGGTCATCACTCCCGACGCCGACGCCGACGCGTGGCCGTGCGGATCCGAGCGCTGCTGCGAGTTCCGCAAGACCAAGCCCCTCGAGCGCGCCCTCGAGGGACAAGAGGCTTGGATGAGCGGCATCAAGAGAGTCGACAGCGAAACGAGGCGGGCCACCCCCATCGTCGACTGGGATGAGTCCAAGGGTTTGGTGAAGGTCAACCCGATCGCCACGTGGTCCCACGATGACGTCTCTCACTACGAGGCCGATCGCAAACTTCCGATCCATCCCCTGTTCCGCAAGGGATATCTCTCCATCGGGTGCAGCCCGACGACCCGTCCTGTCTCGAATCTCGAGGACCGACGGTCAGGGCGCTGGTCCGGGACAGACAAGACCGAGTGCGGCCTACACCTCTAATCGCGGCGGAACCTCATCCGCCCATCACACCATCAGTGGAAGGCCACCACCTGGTTCGATGATGCTGCCAGCAACAGGCCGTCGCCTACCGATGGGGTGGGGAAGTGATTCGCAGGTGCCCCCACCGTCAAATGCACCGCAGCCCTGCCGTTGGACTTTCGGAGCCCGAACAAGGTGCCGTCGCGCCGGATCGTCCACACCTTGTTCCCGGCCAGGATGGGGGGCCCACTCGAATCGGTGGGCGTGCTCCACAGCACCCGCATCTTGTGGGTGCGGGCGTTGACCTTCACCGCCACCACCCCTTTCAGGCACGGTGCATAGACGATCGTCGTGGTGAAGGCTTCTCCGCCGTCGACGTTGCTCCCGCAGAACGCGCGCTGGGCCACCTGGCCCCCGACGCCACCCAGCTTGGATTGATTGAGCAGGTAGGCCGTCCTGGACTTCCCCGCCATGAAGACCAACCCGTTCCCCATGATGGCGGGCGTGGACGACCCGAGATCGAGGTCACTGGCGTTGTCGGTCTGCCACGTCGAGGGGGTGAACGACTGCACCACGGCCAAGCTCGATGACAACTCGATCACCGAATCGCTGCCGTCCGGTGACGACCCCGTGGTGTTGGACCCGTTCCCGGTGGCGAACCAGATGTTGCCACCGGAGTCCACCACCGGAGCGGCGGCGCCCAACCACACTGCACCTTCGTCATTGCCGGGCGTGGCGTCTGCTTCCCAGGTCCGCAGGACGCCGCCGGATTCCGGCACTGAGACGATCCAACCGTGGTAGGTCGAACAATCACCGGCGTTCCCACCGAAGGCGATCTCGACCGAGCCCCGATCGAGCGCCAGGCCGGGCCGCTGGAGCAGCGCGGTGGTGAGCGACCCGGGCGGGTCCACGACCTGGTCGAGAAGGATGGTCCCGGTACCGAGCCCCAACCCCACCAGGTGATGGGAAACCACCGCACCGTTCACTTCGTCGGCCACGACGAACACTTCGGACCGCGACGGGTCGATCACGGGAGTGGAGGTGATACCCACATTCGGGGAGATGTCGCCACAGGGAAGTGACGGCGGCGGCACGGGCGTGCCGACGGTCGTCGACCATGCCACCGAGCCATTCGAAGCGTTGAGCCCGTACACAACATCGTGCTCGGTGGCGACCACCACCAGGGATCCCTCGACCAGCGGTTCGCCGTAGAGCTGGCCGTTGAGCGCGGGAGATGTCCAAGCAAGCTTGGGATGGGCGAAGGACGCCGTCGTCGGAGCGATGCCGGTTTCAAGCGAATTGGCGTGGTACGTGGTCCAGTTCGTATTCGCACTGACCGGACCCGCAGTGCGTGCCTGGGCCGTATTCGCGCCCAGGAGCACCATGGAGCACAGCGCGACAACAGCCGCCAGCACGCCCATCGGCCCCGGACGAGGGGGTCGGGTCGTCCGGGGCGGGTCGGCCTGATCGATAGGGCACCAGACACGCGGACGTCGGTGCATCACAGCACCCCCCAGTCGATCGGTCCTGATCTGTGACGCTCGCCGGTCATGGTACCCCTCCGACGGCCGGCAGATCTCAGCGAACCCACAGCCAAAAATCACGAACCGTTAAGGCGCGGCCATCATGATGAAGACCCACAGCAGCACCCGAGGCGAAAGCGCCGTGGTCGAGGTCCCGCCCCTCGATCGCGGTCGCTTCGCCTCCTCGCCAAGCCGAGGACCCGCAATGGCCCTCCGGTCGTTCACACGGCGCTGGGCTGCTCGTCGAACAGCTCGAAGCGGGCACGACCGGACTCCTTGGCTCGGTACATGCCGACATCGGCATCACGGAGCACGCCGGCAGCCTGCGCACCGGGGCCGGGGAGCACGATCCCGATGCTGGCTGTCACCACCATCGTCCGACCGTGGAGGGCGATGGGCTCGGAGAGGGCACGGAAGATCCTGTTGGCGATCTCGGTGGCCTTCTCGGGCCCGCGCACATCGTGGAAGATGAACGTGAACTCGTCACCTCCCAGTCGGGCCACGGTCTCTCCGGCCCGGACGACCCCGAGGAACCGCGTCGCCACGGCCTGGAGAAGTTCGTCGCCGGCCTGGTGCCCCATGCCGTCATTGACGACCTTGAATCCATCCAAGTCGAGGAACATCACGGCCAGGTCGCTCCCCGAGCGCGTCGCGTGGCCGAGTTCCATGCTCAGCCGATCCAGGAAGAGCGCCCGGTTCGGGAGTCCCGTCAGCGAGTCGTGCATGGCCTGGTAGGCCAGAGCTTCGGCGGCAGCGACCTCCTCGGTGACGTCCTGGACGGTCACCACGAAACTCGATGTGACGCCGGTGCCCCCTGAGACGGGCGCGGCCAGGGCGCGGACGTTTCGCACTTCGCCCGAGGGCCGCTGCACCCGGAAACTGGCCTCGAAGTCTTCTTTGTTGTCCCACGCCGACAGCGCACTCGCGACCATCGCCGGCCCGTCCTCGGGGTAGACACAGTCGGACCACTTGTGCTCGAGCCAGAAATCGTCATCGACTCCCGCGATCTCGTTGAGGCTCTCGTTGAAGTACAGCGCGGTTCCGTCCTGGGTCAGCTCGAGAATGCCAACCGGCGAGGACGACGCCATCGAGTGGAACCGCTCCTCGCTCTCCTGGAACGACATCCGGGCCCGCAGACGGCCTCGGCCCAGGTCCCATACCAAAGCGGCCAGGCCCACGTTGAGCAGGATGGCCATCACAAACACCAATCCGGGCCCCACGAGCGGATTGGTGGGCCCCGGCGCTCCGGGCAGGGGGCGAATGCGCAGGGTCCAGGTCCCGCTACCGGTGAAGTGCTCTGTCACCGACCCAACCGCACCCAACTCGAGACCGGTCGGCGACGAGACGACGAGGTTTTTAGCCGACGCCCCCGAGCCGGAGAACAATTTGACACCCAGATGAGCACCGGCCGGGCCGAGTGCCACCTTGAGCATCTGGGCTCCGTCGACAAGGGCGGCGACCCACCCCACGCGATCGGCTCGCCGCTCGGCGACGGACCTCGGATGTCCGCTGTAGACAGGAGACACCAACAGGAAATTTCCCCGGTAGGCGGGCCCCGGAACGAGGGCGGACTCCGCGATCGCCTGCGCCTTCCCGCTGGATGCGGCGTCCTCGAGCACCCGAACAAGGGTCTTGAATGTGCACACGTCGTATCCCACGAGGTCGAAAGGGGTCTTGAGATTCTTTTGATCGAACTGGCTCACCAAGCAATATGCAGACCGAGCTCCGGGCGGTGACACCGTGTAGGTCGGATCGCCATCGGCGCGCCAACTGGCCACGAATGTAGGAAGGTCGGCGGCCTGAATCCATGAGATGAGGCCCAGTCCGTAAATCCCCTTGAAACGGGTGTAGAGGTCGAGGTTCTTGACATAGGTGTGGAACTCGGTTCGATTGATCAGGACCGGCGGCGTGAACAAGGCGACCGCGGTGGCGATCTCGTTGGCATAACCGGCAAGGGTCTTCTTCGTGGTCACCGCGACTTGCGCGGCGGTGGCCTCGGTCTCGGTGCGGTTGTTGGCCATGTTGCGCTGGAACCAGGTCCAAGAGCCGACGCTTATCCCCAACGTCCCGACGACGAGAATGGCGACGGCCGCGACCTGCCAGAGCTTCACTGCTCGGTGTCCAGGTCCCTTGGCCATCGGCTACACCCTCACCACGTCGGGGGTCCGCGCCGCCGCTCGAATGCAGCCGCGCCACGCCACCCTTCCCTGTGGGTATCGACCGCCGAGTGCCTCCGGCGGCAGGGTCTTTGGTCCCGAAAACCGGCGATTCGTCTCAGGCCGGTAGCGTCGCCGGCCATGGCTATCTACGCACTGGGCGAGGTGGAACCGAATATCGCCCCTGACGCCTACGTCCATCCCGAGGCGGTCGTGATCGGCGACGTCACCCTCGGACCCGAGACGACGGTGTGGCCGAGCGCGGTGTTGCGCGGCGACTACGGGGCCATCGTGGTGGGAGCACGAACCTCGATCCAGGACGGCACCGTGATCCACGCCGGTCCGGGATTCCCGACCACCGTGGGCAACGGCTGTGTGGTGGGACATCTGGTCCACCTCGAGGGATGCACGCTCGAGGATGAATGCCTGGTGGGGTCCGGTGCTGTGGTGCTTCACCACGCCCGCATCTGCTCGGGCGCCACCGTCGGGGCGGGAGCCGTCGTTCCAGGGCGCATGCAGGTCCCCCCAGGGGCTCTGGCCGTCGGGGTACCCGCCCTGGTCAAACCCGGCGCCAGCCGACTCGACGCCATCACCGTGGCCGTCGCCGAATACATCAAGAACGGTCATCGTTACCGGGCTGACCTGCGGCGTCTCGACTGAGGCCTTCTCTAACCCTCAACGTGAGGTCGAGGTGCGACAAGGGCCCCGGCGCCGCATGATCGAGACACGCTCCCGGTCACCGCTCCAAGGCCCACCGGACGCGAACGCGGTGAGCCGCCGAACCGTGATTTTTCCTTGTGGCACAAGTGACTCCTGGTATGTGACTCCCGGTCGGGCCCTGCCATCGACGGTCGCGCCGGGTCCGATTCGATCCACCATCGGTGACAGATCCGTAACTACCCTCATGTGACACCGCCGGGTAGGATGAACCTGCACCTGAGGTGGAGGAGGAACCCCGATGGTCGACAGTCCGTCGAATGCCGCGCAGCTCCCGGGTATGTCGGAACCCGTGCCAGAAACCGAGGGTTTCCGCGGACCCCAGGTCTGCGCACTGATCGGCATCACCTACCGCCAGCTCGACTACTGGGCTCGCACCGGTCTTTTGCGACCTTCGATCGCAGATGCTCGTGGCAGCGGCACGCAGCGGTTGTACTCCTACACCGACGTCGTCGAGCTCAAGGTCATCAAGCAGCTTCTCGACGCGGGCATCTCACTGCAGCGGGCGCGTCGTGCCGTCGAGTGTCTGCGCGAAGGTCTGGGGCGAGACCTGGCGTCGTCCAACCTCGTGTTGGTCGGCACCAACTCGGTGCTTGCGCACACCGATGGTGAAGTCGTCGACCTGTTGAAGGGCGGCCAAGGAGTCCTGAACATCGTTCCGCTCTCGGGTGTCCTCGAAGAGCTCGACGCCGCCATCCTCCAGATCGAGCACAAGGGCGCGCGCAGCGCTGTGCCCGGTGCGCCGGCGGCGCGCGTGGCTGCCGTTCAGGAGGCTCGGGGCTGACCGTGGGAGCCCCCGAGGTGGCCCGGCAGTCGACGACGATTTCCTTCGCCCACGACTCGGAACGACACTTCGCGGAGCTTCTCGAGGCCTATGGCGTTCGGTGGGAGTACGAGCCGGTCGAGTTCGTCCTCGAGTGGCACGCCGACGGCACGCCCCGTATCGGGTTCAGACCGGACTTCTACCTTCTCGACCACGAGTGCTTCATCGAGCTCACCACCCTCAGTCAGAAGCTCGTGACCCGTAAGAACGCCAAGGTCAGGCGCCTGCGTGCCCTGCACCCCGGTGTCGAGGTGAAACTCCTCTATCAACGTGACTACGAGGCTCTGCTGGTCAAGTACGGCTTCGCTCGGCCTTCATCGCCTGCCGCCTAACCTGGCGGCGTGGCGCCCTCCGAATCTGCTCCGACCTCCACCGACGCGCGCCACGGGTCTGTTGCGAACCAGGAGCCCGACACCCGCCATTCACCTCTGGAAGACGCCCACCGAGCACTCGGAGCCAAGCTCGTTGCGTTCGGGGGCTGGCTCATGCCCCTCGCCTATGGGACTGGCACCCTGGCCGAGCACATGGCCTGTCGCACCGAGGCCGTGGCCTTCGACGTGAGTCACCTGGGAACCGTCCGCGTCCAGGGACAGGGGAGCACGGACCTCCTGCAGCGGGAGCTGAGCAATGATCTTCGCAAGGTTGCGCCCGGGCGGGCCCAGTACACCCAGCTCCTCGACGACGCCGATGGGTCTGTGGTCGACGACATCATTGTTTGGTGGCTGGACGAGGACACCTTCGACGTCATGCCCAACGCCTCGAACACGGCCCGGGTGCGCGACGCCATCGGAGGCGACGACACCACTGCATCTCGCGCCGTGATCGCCGTGCAGGGCCCCGAGGCGCGCCAACGGTTGTCATCGGTCGCGCCTGACGCCGCTGGCGTCGGGCGGTTCAAGGTGACGCGCTTTTCTTGGCAAGGCTTCGACTGCGTGGCGGCTGGCACCGGGTACACCGGAGAGGACGGTGTCGAATGCGCCGTGCCTACCCCGGCGGCCACGGGGTTCTGGCAGGCCGTGCTCGACACCGGTGTCACACCGGCCGGCCTCGGTGCGCGCGACACCCTTCGCCTCGAGGCGGGGTTGCCGCTCCACGGCCACGAGCTCGGACCGGGCATCACGCCACTCCAAGCCGGCCTGGGTTGGGTTGTGGGTTGGGAGAAAGCCGAATTCCGGGGACGCGACGCCCTCGAGCGTGAGCGTGAGCACGGTCCCCGCCGCCGGCTAGGGGGCCTCGTGGCCGAGGGACGTCAACCACCGCGCGACGGCGCCATCGTGCTGGCCGGCGAGAACCCGATCGGCACCGTGACGAGCGGGAACTTCTCTCCGGTCCTGGGCCGAGGGATCGCCATGGCCTTCCTCGACACCAGTCGTGACGTCGCCGACGGACAGGAGCTGACCATCGACGTCCGGGGCCGGCATCTCTGCGCCCACGTCGTCGCGCTCCCGTTCGTGGACGGCGGGAAGGCCCGGGCCTCGTCGACGGGACCGTCGTGAGCGGGTACACGCCCCATACCGAGACCGACATCGCCTCGATGCTCGGGTTCCTCGGGCTCTCGTCACTCGACGAGCTCTTCTCGGTCGTGCCCGAGGCGCTGCGTCTCGCCGGTGGGCTCGACATTGCGCCAGGTCTGCCCGAGCCCGATGTCTTCGCCCACATGGAGGATCTGGCCGCCGCGAACCGGCCCTGTGGACGCGACCTGGTGTGTTTCGCCGGTGCGGGCGCCTACGACCATGAAGTGCCGCCTGTCACCCGCGCCCTAGCGTCGCGCTCGGAGTTCGTCACCTCCTACACGCCCTATCAACCCGAGGTCGCCCAAGGGGTGCTCCAGGCCGTATTCGAGTTCCAGACCCTCGTCGCCCGCCTGTCAGGCCTGGCCGTCTCCAACGCCTCGCTCTATGACGGGGCCGCGTCCCTCGTGGAAGCCGTCAACCTCGCCGTCGGGGCCACGGGGCGACAAGACGTCTGGGTCTCCCATGGCGTCAACCCGACGTGGCGAGACGTCCTGGCCACCTTCGCTCTGGGTACGGGGCACCGCATCCACGACATCCCCCTCACCGCAGGAGCGACGGACTGGGCGGCCACGGCTTTCGACGACTCTGAGGAGCCCGGCGCCATCGTGGTCGCCTACCCCAACTATCTGGGGTGCCTCGAAGACCTCGGCGAAGCCCGGGCCCGGTGCGACCGCACGGGGGCGTTGCTGATCGTGGCGTTCGACCCGATCTGTGCCGGAATCCTGCGCTCGGCCGGCGACTGGGGCGCCGATGTGGTGGTGGGGGAGGGCCAGGCGCTGGGCATGCCACTGAGCTTTGGGGGCCCGTACCTGGGGCTGTTCGCGTGCACGATGGATCATGTCCGTCGACTGCCCGGACGCCTCGTGGGCGAGACCGTCGATGCAGAAGGACGACGCGCCTATGTGACGACCCTTCGAGCCCGGGAACAAGACATCCGGCGCGAGAAGGCGACGTCCAACGTCTGCACGAACCAAACCCTGATGGCCGTCACCGCCGCAATCCAATTGGGTTGGCTCGGGACGTCAGGCATCGCCGAGGTCGCCCTCCGCTGTGCACGTGGGACACGCTATTGCCGTGACCTTCTCTTGAAGGTGCCAGGAGTCGAGGCGCTGACGAGCACCCCGGTGCTACGTGAATTCGCGCTGCGACTCCCGGTGCAGTCCGAGATGGCGGTGGAGCGATTGGCCGACGAGGGGTTTCTCGCCGGGGTCGCCCTCGATCCGAGCTATGCCCAGGGCCGCACCGACGGACTCCTCGTGGCTGTCACCGAGCGGAGGACACGGGCCGAGATCGACGCCTTCGTCTCTGCCTTCGAGAAGGCGGTCCGGTGATGGTCGACGACCTCGTCCCCGCCGCCGCCGCCGGTGGGCGCGCCGCCAGCGCTCCGCTGCTCGGCCGCGATACCGAGCCCACCCTCTTCGAGCTCTCCGAGCCCGGACGCAGCGCCTGGCAACTGCGCACGACGGGTGTCCCGGACCTTTCCCTCGAGGATCTCGTCCCCGAGGTCCACCGCCGGGACAGCCCGGTGGCGCTGGCCGAGGTGTCCGAGCGCGACCTCGTGGGGCACTTCACCCGCCTGAGCCACCGGCAGTTCTCCGTCGATCTCGGTGCCTACCCCCTGGGCTCGTGCACCATGAAGTACAACCCCAAGATCTGCGACGCCGTGGCCGTGCTCCCCGGCTTGGCCAACGTCCACCCCGCCGCTCCCGCCAATTGCATCCAGGGTTGGCTCGAGCTCCTCGTCGAGCTCGAGGATGCGCTGTGTGAGATCACGGGAATGGCCGCCGCCACACTGCAGCCCGCCGCCGGCGCGGCCGGCGAGTTGACCGGCCTGCTGCTCATGCGAGCCTGGTTCGCGGCGAAGGGAGACACCCGGCACAAGGTGATCATCCCGGACTCCGCGCACGGCACCAATCCGGCCTCGGTGACACTGGGCGGATTCGAGGTGGTCACCGTGCCGAGCGACGAGCGTGGGTGTGTCGACGTCGCCGCGTTGCGCTCGGTGCTCGACGAGGACGTCGCCGGGATCATGTTGACCAATCCCAACACCCTGGGGCTCTTCGAAGAGGACATCAAATCGATCGCCGACGCCGTGCACGAGGTCGGCGGTCTCCTCTACTACGACGGCGCCAATCTGAACGCCATCCTGGGTGTGGTGCGACCCGGCGACATGGGCTTCGACATCGTCCACCTGAACCTCCACAAGACCTTCGCCACCCCCCACGGCGGGGGTGGGCCCGGTGCCGGGCCGGTGGCTGTGTCCCAACGCTTGGCGCCCTTTCTCCCGGGCCCTCGACCCACCCGTCTCGGTGACCCGTCGTCGGCGCGCTTTGGTTGGGCCACGCCCGAGCAATCGATCGGTCGCCTCCATTCGTGGCACGGCAACGCACTCGTCCTGGCCCGGGCCCTCACCTACGTCCTCGTCCACGGCAATGACGGGCTCCGTGACGTGGCCCGCCTGGCCGTGCTCAACGCCAACTGGCTCCGGAAGCGGCTCTCGACCACGTTCGATGCCCCCTATGACCGACCCTGCATGCACGAGTGCGTCTTGTCGGCCTCCTCGCTCAAGCGCGCCACCGGCGTCAAAGCCCTCGACGTCGCCAAGCGACTCCTCGAAGAGGGATTCCACTCGCCGACGGTCTACTTCCCGCTCATCGTCGACGAGGCGCTCATGATCGAGCCCACCGAGACAGAGAGTCTGCAGACCCTCGAGGCGCTGGCCGGAGCCCTGGAGGAAATCGCGGCCGAGGCAGCCACTCCCGAAGGTGCCCGTGAGGCAACCGAGGCCCCCCATCTGACGCCGGTGCGCAGAGTCGACGAAGCGCGCGCCGCTCGACACCTCGTGCCGACCTTCGACGCCCGGCCCTCGTAGGTCTGCCCGGGGGCCTCACCCCAAGACGTCGTGGAGGAGGGGGAGGAGTTCTTCCATCGTGGAAAACGTCGCATCGGCATCAACGAGGCGCGGCGCCGGCGTGAGGGCCACGTATCCGAGGACCGTCATCCCTGCGCTGCGAGCAGCGGCGACGCCGTTGGGGCTGTCTTCGACCACCACGCAACGCGACGTCGGAACGGCCATTGTCGACGCGGCGTGTAGGAACAGGTCCGGAGCGGGCTTCCCGTGGGCGACCCGCTCGGCGCTGAAGATCCGACCGGCGAAGTAGGGGAGCAGTCCCGTGACCGTCAGGGACCTGACGATCCGCTCGACAGTGCCCGATGACGCCAGGCAGAACGGGAGTTCGAGACCATCGAGCACCGGCCGGATTCCCTCCACCGGTCGCAGATCGGAGGAGAAGGCCCCGAAGAGTCGCCGGTGGTAGGTCTCGTCGAAGTCTTCGGGCAGGTCCCGGCCCGAAGACGTCCTGATGGCCGACCGGACCGCAAGGAGCGTGCCACCCATGTAGTCGCGAATGCTCTCGTCGACACTCGTCGGATGGCCGTGCTCAGTCAGAAGCTCGGCCAGGACCCGGTTGGCCAGAAGCTCGCTGTCGACGACCACGCCGTCGTTGTCAAAGATGACGAGTCCGGGGGGAGAGGGCGTCACGAAACCTCGGTGAGGGCGCTCAACGGGTCATTCGGTCGTCTTCACCTCTTGCTTGGCTTCGCGCTCGGCGTGATGGTCCGAGATGGCCTGCATGATGGCGCCGCCCACGGCCCCGATGAACTCCGGCCTGTTCTCCGCGGCCCAGTCCCGAGAGCTCTCGAGTGATGCCAGAGTCCCTTTGAAGTGCGGCACGACCTCGCGGGCGAACAGCTCGTAGGACTTGAGCGTCGCCAGACGATCCGCCCACTCGTGCGCCATGAGGAGGTACGTCCCGAAACCTCCGGACTGGGCCACGAGTCGCTCGATCTGGGCTATGGCCATGGCCGGGGTGCCGATGATGGCGAAGCCCGTCTCCATGAGCGCGTCCACCATCTTGTCGGGGTCGAGTGTCCCGGGCGCGAGGGGCAGGGCGGCGACACGTTCGAAGTAGTCCACCCACTGGGCGAGGCCGTATTTCACATCCGCACGCGCCTGCTCCTCGGTCTCGGCGATGTGCATGGGACCGACGAGGCGCCATTTCCGACGGTCGACGTCGGTCCCGAATTCAGCGGCGCGTTCTTCCATCACCTGCCAGTGCGAACCGAGGACGTCGAAACCACCGGCCGAGGTGGCGCCGATCGACAAGAGCGACAAGCCGAATCGCCCTGCCGCCCGGGGGCCCGCCGGAGAGATTTGCGCTGCCACCGCAACCTCGAACCGAGGGTGGGTGTACGGCCGCAGTTGGAGCCGGGCGTTGCGCAGCGTGAACCACGACGCGTCACGCGTCACGAGCTCGCTGCCGTCGAGGAGGGCGAGGATGGCTTCGAGCGACTCCTCCATCATGTCGCGCTGGTTCATAGGGTCGATGCCCATCATGAAGGCGTCAGAGGGCAGTGCTCCGGGCCCCACGCCGAACATCACCCGACCGCGGGTGAGATGGTCGAGCAGGACCATCCGGTCGGCCAGGATGAACGGGTGGTGGTAGGGGAGTGAGCTCACGCCGGTCCCCAGACGAATGTTCTTCGTCCGCTGCGAAAGCACCCCGATGAACACCTC
>DATKQM010000021.1:0-34641 GCA_035532735.1 Acidimicrobiales bacterium
GGCCGCGTCGCGCTCGGTGAGCTCGACGCGGGCCTCGGTCGCGAAGGCGAGCACGCCGGCGGGCCCTTCGCCGTACTTGCGCGACAGCTCCCGGAGCAATTGGCGCCGCGCCCGGACTTCCTCGAGGCGCTCGGGGTCGTCGTCCCAGGTCTCGATGACCTGACGGAGCTCGGAGGCGGCGTCCGCCGCGTCGGCCTGGAGCGACGCCAACCGTCCGTTGAGCACCGCCAGCGGACCTCGACCGTCGAGCGCGGCCCGAGCCGCGCCCAGCAGGTCGATGACGTCAGGGGCCTGGTCATCGCCATTGTCGAGAGCTTCCAACGCGCTGGCCGCCGCGTCGCGGTGTGCCGTCGCCGCCGACAGGCGATCCTCTTCCTCTTCGAGGGTTTGGTCTTCGTTCGGGTCGTGCAGCCCGGCGGCGTCGATCTCGTCGAGTTGGTACCGGAGCAGATCGGCCTGACGGGCGCGGGCGCGGTCGTCGCCGCCCAGGGCCTCGAGCTCCGCGTGCAGGGCTCGGCGCTCGGATCGAGCCACGCTGAGCGGGCCGAGGTCGATCGCGGCGAAAGCGTCCAACGCTCGTCGCTGCGCGGCAGGATCGAGCAGCGACTGTTGGGAGTGTTGTCCGTGCAGCTCGAGCAGTCGGGCCCCGGCTTCGGCCAGGGCCGAGACCGGAGCCATCCGACCGTCGATCCAGGCTCGGGAGCGACCGTGGGCCGGGACGGCGCGGGCCAGGATGATCTCGTCGTCACCGTCGAGGGCGAATCGTCCTTCGACCAAGGCCTCGCTGGCTCCGGGCCGGACCAGGCTGGGATCGGCGCGCCCCCCGACGAGGAGTTCCAGGGCGTCGACGAGCAGAGTCTTGCCCGCTCCGGTCTCCCCGGTGAGTGCGGTCATGCCCGGCCCGAGGTCCAGCGCCACCGACTCGATGACGCCGAGGTCACGGACCCGCAGTTCGACCAGCACGGCGAGCGCTCCTCAGCGATCCGCCAGGTGGAACCTGGCTCTGAGGATCGAGAAGAAGTGGCGGGGCCCGAAGGTGACCAGACGCGCCGGTGACGGCGAGACGCGACACACCACGGCGTCGCCCGGTTCCAGTGCGTCGGAGCTCTGCCCGTCGAGCACGAGCACGGCCGGGCGCGGGCCCAAGAGCTCGAGGCGGACCCACTGCTCGGGATCGAGAACCAGGGGGCGGTCGAAGAGCATGTGCGGTGACACCGGCGTGAGCACAACGGCGCGCAGGCCGGGGCTGAGGATGGGTCCGCGCGCGGAGAGGTTGTAGGCGGTCGAGCCCGTCGGCGTGGCCACCAGGAGCCCGTCCGCGGCGTAGGTGACGAACGGTCGGCCGGCGATGGAAGCCGCCACGCGGATGGTGTGCCCGGGCACGGTCTTCTCGACGACCGCCTCGTTGAGCACGACGATCCGCCGGTCGTCGGGTGTGGTGGCAGAACCTCCTCGTTCCACGGCGACCTCGAGGGTGACGCGCTCCTCGACGGTGTACTGGCCGGAAAGGAAACGCTCCAGCGCGGGCTCGAGGCCGTCGGGCTCGACCTCGGTGAGATAGCCCAGGCGGCCGAGGTTGACACCGAGAACAGGCGTGCCATGGGTACAGGCGAGGGCCACGGTGCGGAGCATGGTGCCGTCCCCGCCGAGGCTCACAGCCAGATCCACGGTGGCATCGAACGCCGGGCTCGGACCGGGCATGCCCGTCGCGACGCCGCGGCCGGCGACGGTCGGACCGTCCTCGGGAGGGCCGGCGTCCCACACCTCGACGACGACGTGGCCTCGTTCCTCCAGCCACGTCGCACCCTGGCGGGCGATGGCGGCAGCTTCGAGGCGTTCGGGGTGCACGACGAATGCGATGGTGGCCACGTTCTCTACCGGTCCGGGGCCTCGGCCACGGCCCCGTCGAGCGCATCGGCCCACGTGCCGGAGTCGGCTGGCGCCCCGTGTGCCACGGCATGGAGGAGGAATTCGGCATTGCCGGCCGGGCCTAGGAGAGGTGACGCCATGGCCCCCATGATGGTGGCTCCCTGTGACGCGAAGGCGGAGGCCACCTTTTCGAGAGCGGCCCGACGCAGTGCAGGATCTCGGATCACGCCTTTTCCTCGGCTCACCTCGGTGCGACCCGCTTCGAATTGGGGCTTGACGAGCACGACGACGTCAGCACCACCTCGGGCCAGGGAGCCGACGAGCACGGGGGCCACCGTGACGAGCGAGATGAACGACAGGTCGGCCACGAGGAGGTCGAATTCACCGCCGACCGCTGAGGCTGCCAAGGTCCGGATGTTGGTCCGCTCCCGGACCTCGACGCGGTCGTCGGAGCGTAGCCGCCCATCGAGTTGACCGTGGCCGACGTCCACGGCAACGACCGTCGACGCGCCGTGACGAAGGAGGCAGTCGGTGAAACCGCCCGTCGACGCGCCGGCGTCGAGGCAGCGTCGACCCGCGACGACCAACGAGAAGCGGTCGATGGCAGCTTCGAGCTTGTGTCCCCCGCGCGACACGAAGCGAGGCGAGTCCGTGCCGATGACGACCACGGGATCGGACGGTGCCACCAGGCGAGCAGGTTTGTCGGCGCGCGATCCGCTTACCAGCACCGCGCCTTGTTCGACGAGAAGTCGGGCGCTCTCTCGGGAGTCGGCCAATCCCCGCCGCACGAGCTCGGTGTCGAGTCTGCGGCGCACCGGCGTTCGAGTCAGGCGCCCGCCTTCTTGGCGGTGGCCTTCTTCGTCCCCGATGCCTTGTGAGCCGCGCTCTTGGCCGGGCCCGTCTTCGACGCCGTGGGCTTCTTCGTACCAGACTTCTTCGACTTGCCCGCCGGGCGATGCGTCGCCTTGCGGCCGGCCGCCGACGAACGGGCCAGGATGTCGGCGACCTTCTTGGCGAGGTCGTCGACATTCGTGAAGCCGAGCTCCTTGAGCTGCTGGCGTACCTCGCCGCGGACGGTGCTCACGAGTGCCTCGGAGCGGTCGCGGCTGGTCTTCACCAGATCTTCGACCCATTCCTGGGCGCGGTGACGCTCGAGCTCTCCCGCCTTGATCAGCTCGCGTACCAATTCCTCGGCACGCGAGCGGGTGATCTGGGTCAGTGTGGTGGCGGCTTCGACGTATCGGCGCAGTCCGTCGTTCTCGGTCATGGCGCCACGCTAGGACCCCCTTGGTGACCCGGCAAGAGGAGGAAGGCCCATTGCCGGTCATCCATTGGTGTCGAGGTGGCGGGCCACGAGGGTCTCGAGGTCGGGCGCTTCCTCGTCGGGTTCGACCACCATCGGCTCGCGTCCGTCCGATGTCACCCCGGTGCGAACCAGCGCGAAGAGGAGCCCGAGCCGGCGCGCCAGGGCTCCGTCGGTCGAGGGCCTGTCCCCCACCACGACGGCGGCGGCGGCGGCACGGCTGCGAAGCAGTGCCGCCATCGGTTCGTGCGGTTTCCCCGCCACCTCGGGTGTGGCCTGGGCGGCGGTCGCCACCGCGGCGAGGATCGCCCCCGATCCGGGGAGCAGGCGCTTGGGTGTGGGGTGGGTGGGATCCTCGTTGGTGCCGATGAACCGCGCCCCTAGGCGCACGGCGGTGGCCGCCGTGGAGAGGAGGTCGAAGTCGAATCGCCGGGTCCACCCCACCACGACCGCGTCGGCCGGGCCCTCGGGGAGAACCGAGATCCCCCGTTCGGCCAGGGCCTCGAGGACCCCACCGTCTCCGCATACCACCGCTGTCGAACCGGGCGCGAGCATCGAGGCGGCTGCTTGGGCGGAGGTGACGATCTCCTCGGACGAGGCCTCGATGCCTGCCCGGGCGAGACGTTGGCGGAGCTCGGCCACGGTGGGCGACGCGTTGTTGGTGGCGAACACGACGCCATGGCCGGCCTGGCGCAGACGGGCCACGGCGTCGGCCGACCCCGCGATGGGTTGCTCGGCCAGCCACACCACCCCGTCGAGGTCGATGACCCATGTGCCTCGGGGACCGGCGTGTGCGCGCATCGGGTCATGTTCGCACGCTCCCGGGACATGCCCGGCGGGGAACTCGGGTCGTGGGTCGTGGTGTCCTGGGCCGTGGTGTCCTGGGTCGTGGGTCGTGGTGTCCACTCACGTGGGTGGGAGGAGGGGTAACTGCTCGACCGGCGTCGGGTCCGGCGGGACCGGGTCATCCAAAGCGATCCCCGGCACAGATCCGGCGGGATGGCCGAAGGTGTCGGCGGTGCTTCGCCGACGTCGTTCGGGAGCCACCACGCCGTGCACGCGCCGGGCGATGACGTCCTGTTCCCTCGACGGGAGATAGGCGGAACGCCCGTATCGATGAGCCAGGGCGGCGTGTCGCTCGGGATGGTGCTCTTTCACGAAGGTGAGGAAGTGCTCCTTCACCCCCTGACGCAGGTGGAGGGCGATGGGCGTGATGAAGACGGCACCGGCCTCGAGGCAGGCGGCGGCAACCTCCTCGAGCTGCTCCGGTGCGTCGGACCAACCGGGGATGATCGGTGCCATGAGGACTCCGGTGGGAATGCCGGCCTCGTTCAAGCGCCGTACGGCCTCGACCCGGCGTCGAGGATGAGGAGTGCCGGGCTCGGTCGACTTCCACACCGCCTCGTCGAGCGTGCCGATGGAGAGGTTGCAGTGCACCTCGGTGCGCGCCCGGGCGGCGACGAGGAGGTCGAGGTCGCGCAGGATCAGCGTCGACTTGGTCAGGATCGAGAAGGGATTGCGGGCCTCGCCCAGAGCCTCGACGATCCCGCGTGTGAGGTGATAGCGACCTTCGGCGCGCTGGTATGGGTCGGTGTTGGTCCCCATGGCGATGTGCTCACCGCGCCAACGTGCGGAGCGCAGCTCGGCTCGGACACGCTCGACGGCGTTCACCTTCACCACGAGCTTGCGCTCGAAGTCCTTTCCGATGCCCAGCCCGAGATACTCATGGGTCGGACGCGCGAAGCAGTAGGCACAGGCGTGACTGCAGCCTCGGTAGGCGTTGATGGTGAACCGAAACGGCATCTGAGAGGCGGCCGGCACCTCGTTGATCAGCCGTCGCGCGTTGACGTGGAGGAATTCGAGGCCCCGGTACTCGCCGATGCCGATGTGGCGGTCGACGAGCTCGTCCTCGGCGAAGAGCATGGGTTGGCCCCCGTCGTCGTCGGCTCTCTTCCATCGAAACGCCACGGGGTCGCCCACGATGGTGCAGCATATCGAACATACGTTCGACTGTCTCAGGCATTGGCGCCGCCGTCGGGAAGGGTCGATCCACCCACCGGTGCCTGGGACCCGGTCTGTCGTGCCGCTTAGTCTGGGGCCATCGGTCCCTCGGAGACATCCCCTCCTGACCGCTCTGGTGATGTCGAGGGCGCTGACAAGCACCATGAGACGGCTGTTACCCGGCGGAAGTTCCTGCGCGCCACGGGGGCGGGCCTGGGCCTGGCCGCCCTGAGCGGGGCCTCGTGGGAGCTGGGCGAGCAATTCGGATCCCGCCCCCTGGCCCAGGCGTCGAAAAAGGCGCGCATCGAACCGACCCCGGGCACTGAACCCCGCCACCCCGGACCCCCGAGCCGGCACCCCGACACCGTGCGCATGGTGACCCTTCCGAGCGGGGTGGTCGTCCCGTCAGCGGACTGGGTGGTCGCCGAGAACCAGCTACCGGGGACCGTTGAATGGGTGATGAGCGCCACCAGTCGGATCTGGGGCTACTCCGACCGCGTCAGTGCGGTGCGGGGCGAGGTCGTCACCTTGTTCGTCGACCCGCCCCCCGTTCCCTATCAGGTCGAGCTCTACCGGATGGGGTACTACGGCGGGCTCGGTGGTCGATTGGTATGGCGCTCGACGTTGGTGGCGGGCGGGACTGGGCAACCGCCGTTCACGGTGGCACCGGGCACCAATATGGTCGAGTGTCAGTGGCGAGCCACGATGCGCGTCGTCATCGACGACTCGTGGAATCCAGGCGCGTATCTGTTCAAGCTCACCGGCGCCGACAACGGGATGACAGCGGGATACATCCCCTTGTGCGTCCGTGACGACCAAAGCACAGCGGCCTTCGCCATCATGCACTCGGTCACGACCTGGCAGGCGTACAACGCCTATGGGGGCAGGAGCTTGTACGTGGGACCGGGGACGGTGCGCGTCGGTGAGTCGGGTGCGGCCAATCGATCCCGGGTGGTGTCGTTCGACAGGCCCTACGACCAGCGGGGTTGGGGGGCACCGGACTTCACGGGCAATGAGTTCCCGCTGATCTTCCTGGCCGAGAGCCTCGGGCTCGACGTCACCTACATCACGGACCTCGATCTCCATGCGGTGCCGGGGCGACTGGCCCGCCACCGTTGTCTGTTCAGTCTGGGACACGACGAGTACTGGTCGAGCACCATGCGCGATGGCGCGGCAGAGGCGCTGGCCCAAGGCGTGAACTTGGCGTTCCTCGGCGCCAATGCGGTGTATCGCCACATCCGTCTCGAGCCCTCGCCGCTCGGGGTCGACCGGCACCAGGTCTGCTACAAGTCCGACTTCGCCAAGGAGGACCCCCTGTGGGGCACCGACCCGGCCGAGGTCACCGCCAACTGGCCCGACGGGCCTGTCCCCCGACCCGAACAAGAGCTCGTGGGCTCGCAGTACGCAGACGTCGATGCCAAGGCGGACATGGTCGTCGCCGATGCCAGCGGGTGGATCTTCTCGGGCACGGGGCTGACTGACGGACAACATCTGGCCCGAGTCGTCCAAGGCGAGTACGACACCTACGAACCGAACCTGAGCGGACCGTCCAACGTCACGATCCTGGCCCACTCTCCGGTTGCCAACCGTGGACGCGGGCGGTTCTCGGACATGACCTACTACACCGTGTCGGGAGGTGGCGGGGTTCTCGCTTCGGGGTCGGCGATGTTCGTGTTCCGACTCTCGGACTCCCCTCGCCTCGATCCCAACATCGTGTTCCCGGCCATCCCCGGCGTCACCCCGGTGCTCTGGCGCATGATGGAGAACGTCTTCGCGCTCTTCGGTGCAGGCCCGGCCTCGTCCACGCAACCGTCGGTCGCCAACTGGCAACAGTTCGCCTGACGGCTGGTCCGGGACAACTCATGGAGAAGACAGGAGCATGACAACGATCTTCGGGGCCCACGGCGAGCCGGAGGGCGACGGCACGGATCGGCGCAACCTGCTCGTCGTGTTCCATTCACGGACGGGATCCACCCAGGTATTGTGCGACGCGGCCATGACGGCGGCAACGTCGGCCGCCGGAGACGAGGTGACGATCCGAGTGCTCGGTGCATTCGAGGCCGGGCCCGACGATGTTCTGTGGGCCCACGGCGTCCTGCTGATCACACCGGCGAACTTCGGGTACATGTCGGGGGCCCTGAAGGACTTCTTCGAGCGGGTGTACCACCCGTGTCTGGAGCGAACGGCGGGGCTCCCCTATGCCTTGATGGTGAAGGGTGACACCGACGTCGAGGGTGCGCTGTCCAGTGTCGAGCGGATCGCCACGGGGCTCCGGTGGCGCCGGGTGCTCGAGCCCGTGACGGTCGTGGGCGAGATCGGCCCGGCCGACGTGGAGCGGGTTCGCGAGCAGGCGGCGACGCTGGCGGCGGGGATCGGCGCCGGGATCTTCTGACGAGGACACGGTCGGGCCGAGGGTGCAGAGTTCGCGTCGACGCCGTCGTCAGGTCGTCGGAGACCGGGCCTCGAGCCCCGCGGCGCGGTAGACGGCGTCGATCACCTCCATGTTGGCGATGGCGTCAGCCGTACCGGTGATGGGCGCCTCTCCCCCGGCCACGGCCCGGCAGAACGCCTCGAGCTGGAAAACGTAGGTGGGGCGACGGCTCAGGTGCTCCACCGTTCGACTGCCGCGGCGCCGCAGCACGAGGCGGTGATAGATATTCGGCCCGACCGGGTTGAAGACGCGCAGCTCGCCGGCGACGCCGGTGACACGGAACGAGACGTGGAGCAGCCGGCGCGACCACATCGAGCACGTGATCCGGGCCGTGGTGCCCTGGTCGAAGCGAAGCTCGGCCTCCATGGCGCGGTCCACGCCGGGGGATCGGAGCTTGGCGTGGGCCGAGACGACTTCGGGCTCGGTCCCGGCCAGGTGCCGGGCCATGTGGATGGCGTAGCACCCGGCGTCCATGGCGGCCCCGCCCGCGAGCTCGAGGTTGTAGCGGATGTCGCTGAATCGCGGCAGAGGGAAGCACAGCCACGTCTCGATGCGCTGCACGGTTCCCACAGCACCCTCGTCGAGCAGCTGCCGTGCTCGGAGGAATACCGGGTGGTAGCGGTAATGGAAGGCCTCCATCACGACGACGCCGGCCGGTACCGCCGCGGCCACGGCGCGAGCTTCCGACGCGTTGGCCGTGAAGGGCTTCTCGCACAGCACGTGCTTGCCGGCGCCAAGCGCGGCCATGGTCCATCGACCGTGCAGGCCGTTGGGCAGCGGGTTGTACACGGCGTCGATGTCGGGGTCGGTGACGAGCTCGTCGTAGGAGCTGACCACGCGTGGCACGCCGTGCTTGGCGGCGAACTCCGTGGCCCGGTCGCGGTCACGGGCTGCCACCGCGACGACCTCGGCATCGGCGACGTGCCGGGCGGGTCGTATGACCGCAGTCGGCGCGATCCTCGCCGCGCCCAGCACACCGATGCGGATGGGCGGCATCACCGCAGGCTACAGCGGGCCCGGTCCAGCGGGCAGGTGGACCTCGGCCTGCCAGTCCCCCGTGAGGCGCACCGCACTCAGGACCATCCCGGCTTCGAGGATCCACGTCAGGACCTCCTCGTGGTCCGCTTCGGGCGCGGGGGCGACCACCAGGCCGCGCCGGGGGTGGTCTTGCACGAGCCGCCAACCGTCGGGAAGGCCCAGTCCTGACGTGGCCAGGCGGCCGAGGACCCTGGCCCCGGCGGCATGCTGGATGCCGATCGAGTCCGGTTGCACGCCTTGGCGTGTCACCTTCCCCGCCACCCAGGTGCACACGGGCACGTCGTGGACGGGTCCCGCCAGCAGCAGCGTCGTCAACCCACCTCGAGGAGGTGGCTCGTCCTCGGGACGGACCTGGGGATAGAGGTTGATCCAACCGTCATGGACGGCGGCGAGCTCGTGCATGGCTTCGATCACGGCAGATCCGTCCTCGACGCGGAACTCGATGAGCCGGGTCGGTCTTCTTCCCACGGCGACTGCTCTTGGACGGTGTCCGGATCAGGCCGGCCCGCGCAGCGCGGGCCCGTCGAAGCGGTCGACCGTGGTGAAGTCTTCGACGGCGCGACGTGTGAGCTTTCGTGGCTCGGACACGGGGTGGCCCAGGGCCACCAGCGCGGCGACGGCCATGTGGTCGGGTATGTCGAACGCGGCCCGGACCTCAGTCTCGCGTCGCACCACCATCGTGGTCATCACGCCGGCCAGCCCTTCGGCCCGAGCCGCGAGCAGCAGGCTCCACACGAACGGGTAGACCGATGCCCCGCCCACGATGGTGTAGTGGTCCAGGCCGCGGTCAACCGTCGCCAGTTGGCGCAGGTCGGCAAGGACGAGGATGAGGAGGGGGACCTCGTCGAGATGCTCTGCGAACCCGCCAGGGCCCGCCGCCGCGGCCGCGGCCACCGCCCCGGCGGTCTCGATGGCCCGACCTTCGGCCTCGAGGTCGGTGATCGGAGCCCAGGGCACCAGCCCGCCGGCGCTCTGGGCCAGGTACTCGTACCAGCCCGGGAGATAGAGGTCGCGCAGGGTGGTCTTGGCATCGGGCTCGCGCACGACGATGGCGCGCCACGCTTGGCGGTTCCCGCCGTTGGGGGCGAACCGGGCCGTGTCGAGCAGGCGGTAGACGACATCGTCGCCTACAGGTTCGGGCAGAAAGTCGCGCACGGCCCCGGTCGTGCGCAGCACATGGGTGATCTCCATCAGGCCCGACGGTAGCCCTCCGGGCCGTCGCTACGCGACGTCGGGCCACAATTCCTCGGGCTCACGACCCCTGGTCTCGGGGAGCAGGGCGAACAACCCGGTGGCGAGGACGACGGGGAGGAAGGTGACCTCGGCGCCCACTGCGAAGCGGTTGCCGACATCCGCGATGGCGCCGAAGGCCAGGATCCCGACCACGGCACCGGCCACACTGGCGGCCACGAGCCATCCCGCCACCGAGGCCCGAATCGACGTCGGAAAGAGCTCGTTGGCGATCGCACCGGCGGCAGGGGCGAGCGTTGAGGCGCTGAGCACAGCGATCTCGTAGCCGACGAGCAACGCGGTGCGCGAGCCGCTGTAGGTGAGGATTCCGGTGAGAGCCATGGCCGTCATGGCGCATGCGCCCGTCGGTCGGCGCCCGACGCGATCGGCAAGAACGCGCCCCAGGAGCAGTCCCGACAGCCCGAACACCGATGCCACGGTCACCATCGCCGCGGTCTCGTCGCCCGAGATCTTGAGCACGTTCTGGGCGTAGACGAAGATAAAGCTGTTAGCAGGACCGGTGACCACCGCCACTGCGAAGGCAATGGATGCCACCGTAAGCAGGCGCCACCGGTATTGCGGTCCCACCGCGCCCAAGACGGGCACAGCGTGCGCGCTGGCTGCGGCCGCCAGGGCGAAGCGGCGGGGCTCGACCAGCCAGCGCCGGATGAAGAAGATCGCCACCAAGGGGATGACCGCCAGCGCGAACAGCCCCCGGAAGCCGAGCGCGGCCTTCCAGACCCCGTGGATCACCGCCGTCAGTCCCGAGCCCACGCCGTAGCCCGCCGCGATGAGCGCGATCGCCTTGGCCCGGTCCGAGGTGCCGGTCTCCTCCGCCGCGGTGACCTGAGCGATGGCGTTGGTGGCACTGAGCAGTGGGCGTCCCAGAGCGAAGATGACCACGAACCACCAGTACCCCGGGCTGATGGAGGCGAGCACCGTGAACGCCAACCCGAGCGCGCACGTCACGATCAGCATCGATCGCCGGCCGACACGGTCGGCCAGCCCCGAGAGGGGCAACCCGCCCACAGAGGCGAGACGGAGGACGGCCAGCCCCACACCGAGCTCGGTACCCGACAGACCGGCCTGGTCGGCGAGGGAGGACCCGTGCACGACCCTTCCGAAGTGCGCGGCCACATCACCCAACGCCGCCACGGCACCGAACTGCCCGAATCCCGAAGCCAGGGCCATGAGCGCCACGGCAAACACGGCCGGATCCGTCCATGAGCGCAGTCTCAGGTCGTGGACAGGCCCATCCGTGGTCACTGGACCGATGCTTCGGAGAGCGATGGTTCGACCACGCGACGATTCCCGGGCCCCGTGTTCGGCGTGGAGGACACACCCTGGACCGCTACCCTCATCGTCTCGTTCGCTCTCCCACCGGTGGGCCCGATGCGGTCCGTTCTACTCGCCCGTCTCATCAGGGGTGAGGACACCTCGGGGAGCGACCGGTGGACCTGTCAGGCAATCTCGTCCGCACACCTCGTAGGCTGCGGCCGCCACCGAGGCTCGGGCAGTTCGCGTCCTCGGTGCCCGACCCGACGTTGTGCTGTGACCCGAACCCCTGCGCCCATCCACGAGCACCCGCCCCGGGCACGAGGTCGCGTCGCGGCCGCGTGGTTGCAACACCTCATCCTCGCCGCGGTGGTGTACGTCCCACTGTTACGGACCGCACCAGGCCGGGTGGAAGACGACTCCAAGCAGTACCTCTACATCGACCCCACGCGTTTCATGCACCAGGTGGCATCGATGTGGGACCCGGACGTGGCCATGGGGACCGTCAGCCATCAATTCATCGGCTATCTGCTCCCGATGGGGCCGTACTACGCGCTGATGGAGGTCCTCGGCGTGCCCACGTGGGTGGCGCAGAGACTGTGGACGGGGAGCCTGCTCTTCCTGGCCGGGGCGGGCGTCTTGTTCCTCTTGCGCACCCTGTCGCCCGACACCGGCCGGGCCGGTGCGGGGTCGCTCGACACGGCGACGATCGGCGGCGTGGGGTCCATGGTGGGGGCGCTCGCATACATGCTCTCGCCCTATGTGCTGCAGAACGAGGCTCGCCAGTCCGCACTCCTGTTGCCGTGGGTGGGCCTGCCGTGGATGATCGGTCTCACGGCGCGGGCGCTGCGCCAGGGCGGATGGCGATACCCGGCGCTGTTCGCGCTCGTTGTGGCGCTGGTGGGCAGCACCAATGCCGTGGCGCTGATTCTGGTGGGTGTCGGGCCCGTGTTGTGGGTGGTGTGGGAGCTCATCGCCGGCCGCGTGCGGTGGGGCCGAGCCCTCGCCACCTCGCTGAAGATCGCTGTTCTCGGGCTGGCGGTGTCGCTGTGGTGGGGCGCGGGGTTGGTGGTCGAGGGCCAGTACGGCATGGACATCCTGCGTTACACCGAGTCGATCCCCACCGTGGCGCGTACCACCCTCGCGTCCGAGACGCTGCGGGGGCTCGGGTATTGGTTCTCCTACGGGGTGGACAAATTGGGCCTCTACCTGCCCATGGCGGGGCCCTATATGACGTCGACGTGGTTGTTGGTGGTGAGCTTCGCCGTTCCGGCCACCGCGTTCTTGGCCGCGTTCGTGGTCCGCTGGCGCGAGCGCACCTTCTTCGTCGTCCTCATCGTGTTCGGCACGATCTTGTCGGTCGGCGCGCACCCGTTGTCGCACCCTTCCCCGCTCGGGGGCCTCGTGAAGGCGGCCGCCACCGGTTCGACGGTGGGATTGGCTTTGCGCAGCACCAATCGCGCCACGCCCCTGGTGGTCCTCGGTGTCGCCGTGCTCCTCGGGGCTGGCGTCGCCGCCCTCTTGCGGCGGTGGAAGGTCGTCGGGATGATCGCCGCGGTGGCGACAACCGGGCTGGTGGCCGCCGACCTGCCCGCCCTGTGGACAGGTCAGTTCGTGGCCGCCAACCTCACGCGGCCCGAGCAGATCCCGTCGTACTGGAGCCGGGCGGCGACCTATCTCGACGGCCAGCCCGGCGCGGAGCAGACGCGCGTGCTCACCGAGCCGGGCATCGACTTCTCCACCTACCGGTGGGGAACCACGCTGGATCCCGTGCTCCCCGGCCTCATGACGCGGACCGACGTCGAACGAGGTCTCGTTCCCTACGGGTCGCCGGGTTCGGCGAATCTCCTCGAGAGGCTCGATAACAGCGTGCAGGACGACACCTTCGACCCCGCCGCGCTGGCGCCGCTGCTCCGCGTCATGAGCGTCGGGGATCTGGTCTTGCAGTCGGACCTCGCCTACGAGCACTACAACTCACCTCGTCCCCGCGCCCTGTGGGAGAAGCTCGACCCGCCCCCGCCCGGGCTCGGGGACCCGGTGGGTTTCGGGAATCGCAGCGTCACCGCGGCGGCACCGGTGAAGTACCCGTTGATCGACGAGACCGAGCTCGGGCTCCCCCACGGTGCCCCGTATCCGCAGCCCGTGTCGGTGTTCTCCGTGGCAGGCGCACGGCCCATCCTGCGCACCGAGGGGGCCAAGGAACCGATCCTCCTCGACGGCGACGGCGCCGGGTTGATCGCGGCCGCGGGCGCGGGCCTGCTCGACGGCCAGGCGACGGTGTTCTACTCGCCGTCGTTCGCGTCGGATCCCTCGGCGCTCCAGCGTGAGCTGGCGTCGGGCGCGGACTTGGTCGTGACCGACACGAACCGACGTCAGGCCGAACAGTTCGGGACGGTGGGTGCCAACTTCGGCTACACCGAGACCGCGGGCGAGAAGCCACTCGTGCCCGACGTCCGTGACGCGCCGTTGCCGCTGTTCCCGGCCTCGGCGGGCGACGCCACCAAGACCGTCGCCGAGCCGTTGGGTGTGAAGAGCGTGCAAGCGAGCAGCTACGGCAACCCGATCACCTACGTGCCCGAGGATCGCCCCGATCAGGCCCTCGACGGCGACCTGCGCACCACGTGGACCGTGGGTGCCTTCGACAATCCGGTGGGCCAGTACCTGCGGGTCACGCTGAACCACCCACTCACCACCGACCACGTCAATCTCGTCCAGCCTCTGTACGGGGCGCCCGACCGTTGGATCACCCGCGCCACGTTGCGCTTCGACGGGGGTCATCCGCTCACGGTGAGGCTCGGGCCGGCGTCACGCACCTCGACCGGGCAGACCGTGGCCTTCCCGACCCACACCTTCACGACGCTGCAGATCACGGTGGACCGCACCAACAAGGGCATCCAGCGGTCCTACGACGGAGAGTCCGGTGTCGGGTTCGCCGAGGTACGTCTCACCGGACAACAGGTCGACGAGGTACTGCGCATGCCCCAGGACCTCCTCGACGCGGCGGGCGCCTCCTCGGCGGCGCACCGGCTCACCCTCGACATGACGAGAGAGACCGCCGCGCCCGTGCCGCCCGCGACAGACCCCGAAGTCGATCTCGCCCGGACCTTCACGCTCCCCACGGCGCGCAGCTTCTCGGTGAGTGGCACCGCCGAGGTATCCGCGCTGGTGCCCGACGACGTCCTCGACCAACTCCTCGGCACCACGGTGCCAGGGATCAGAGCCGCCTACTCCTCGGGCCGGTTGCCCGGTGACGTCAACGACCGGACGTCATCGACCCTCGACGGCAACCTCGCCACGGTGTGGAGCCCCGGACTCGGCCCCCAGGCGGGGAGCTGGCTCGAGTACGACCTCGTCAAGCCGCTCACCTTCGACCATCTGTCCATGGCCATAGTGACCGACGGTCGGCACTCGGTACCGACGTCGGTCACGGTCAGCGCCGGCGGCCAGAGCCGTACGGTGGCGCTGCCGTCGTTGACGGACAAGCCTCAGCCGTGGACGACCCAGGCCGTGACGGTGGGGTTCCCCGCGCTCACCGGCGCCAACGTGCGAGTCACCTTCAATGCCGTTCGACCCGTGTCCGATCTGAACTACTACGCAGACAGCCAGGTGGCCCTGCCGGTGGGGATCGCCGAGGTGGACATCCCCGGCATGCCCCGGGCGGTGCCGGGCCCGACGCAGCTGCCCGCCCCGTGTCGCAGCGACCTCTTGTCGGTCGACGGGGCGCCGGTCCCGGTGAGCATCACGGGGACCACGGCGTCCGCCGAGGCGCTCGGGCGACTCGAGCTGCGGGGCTGTGGCTCGGCTGCCAACGGGATCGCTCTCGGGGCGGGGCCCCACGAGGTCCAGACCGCTCCGGGCTTCGCGCCGGGTGCGGACATCGAGATCGACAGCCTCGTGCTGGACTCGGCACCGGGCGGGGGGGCACTGCCCACCACACCCTCGGGGCGGGCCCAGCCGACGGAATCGAGCCCGGCGCCGGCGTTACGGGTGATCCACTCCTCGACCACGTCGGCCCAGGTGGTCGTCCACGATCCGACGAGCCCGTTCTGGGTGGTGCTGGGCGAGAGCACCAACGCGGGCTGGCACGCCACGACGGGCTCGGGGGTCGACCTCGGGGCGCCGGCACTGATCGACGGCTACGCCAATGGGTGGCTGGTCAGGCCGACCGCGCCCGGTCATGACATGGTCATCACGCTGCAGTGGACTCCGCAGCGGCTGGTGTGGGGTGCCTTCGTGGTGTCGGGCGTGACGATCGCCCTGTGCCTGGTCCTGGGGTGCTGGCCCCGGAGACGACGTCGACGTCGTGGGCAGCGGGGCCCCGACGCCGTCACGGTGCCGGCGGGCCCCTCGGGCCCGGACCGACAGGTGCGTCGGCTGGCTGTCATGTCGCTGGGACAGGCGCCGCCGACCGAACCGCTGCAGCCGCTCGACGAGGATGACGCCGCGCCGCTCCTCGGCTCACCGCTGCGCTCGTCGGGCCCACGACCGCGCCCGGTCGCCATGATCGTGGTCCCCCTCGTGGTCGGCGGCGTGAGCTCGGCGGTCATCTCGCCCGCGGCGGGCCTCCCCGTGGCGCTGGCCGCCCTCCTGGCCTTGGTGGCCGGGTACGGGAGGACCGTCCTGGCGCTCGGCGCGGTGGGTCTGCTGGTCGCCGTCGACAAGATGGTGAGCTCAGGCCAGAGCACGTTCCACTACATGGCGGAGTTCGGCTGGCCGACCCACTTCGAAACGGCGGGCACCTTGGCCTGGTTCGCCGTCGTCGCGCTCGGTGCCGACGCGGTGGTCCAGGAGGTGCGCGACCGGCGCTCCCGACGTGTGACTCGGCGCGGTGACCCACCACCGCCACCACCCCCGGGTGCCGCGGCGCCCCGAGCTCGGCGCCGACGACCACGCGGCAAGCACGTTCGCAGCGTCTGACCGCGCCCGGAGGCACCCTGCTACGGTCGAGCGATTGATGGTCGACGTCGCGCCGGTCCCCGCGCCTGAAGCCGTCGACGATGTTCGCGCCGAGACGACCGACCACCCCCGGGCGCGCCGGTGGTGGTCTCGTCACGGCAGACCCACGCACCAGCCGGCTGCCGCCCGGCCCCGGCACTTTCCCTGCTTCGACGGCCTACGCGCCATCGCCGCGGTGCTCATCGTCGTTGTGCACACCTCGTTCGCCTCGGGGTTCACGGTCCGGTCGTGGGTGGGCATCTATACGGCCCGGCTCGAGATCGGGGTATCGGTGTTCTTCTTGATCTCGGGCTTTCTGCTGTACCGGCCGTTCGCGGCATCGCACTTCGCCGGGGGCGCGGCGCCGTCGATCGGGAAGTTCTGGGTGCGCCGATTCCTGCGAATCATGCCGGCGTATTGGCTGGCGTTTCTCGTCACGAACTATGGCATGCACATCGACCGGAAGGTGCATCCCGGTTGGCATTCGTTGTTGATCTACCTCGGCCTCCTTCAGGTCTACTTTCCCTCACACGCGCTGACCGGAATCACCCAGGCGTGGTCCTTGTGCACCGAGATCGCGTTCTATCTGTTCCTGCCTCTCTACGCCATGATCGTGACTCGACGTCGCCGCTCCGATCACCAGCAACTGATCCGCGAGCTGGTGGCCTTGTCGGGGCTCTTCGCGACGGGACTGGGCCTTCGTTTCTGGCTGCTGCACCTGCACTCGCCTCTGGCCTACGTCATGCTCGAGTGGCTCCCGGCCTGCTTCGACCTGTTCGCTTTGGGGATGTTGCTGGCCGTCTCGAGCAGTTGGTTGGCCCATCGCCGAGCCACGCCGCGCTGGTTGTGGCACCCCGTCATGCCGTGGGTCAGTTGGTTGGTGGCGTTGGGCTTGCTCTGGGTGGTGTCGCACCTCGGGGTGTCGCGGTCCCCCCTCGAGCACAACACCCCGGGCCGGGGGATGGCTATGGAGCTGCTGTACGGCCTGTTCGCATTCTTCCTCCTCGTGCCCGCGGTCTTCGGCCCCCAGCAGCGTGGGGTGATCCGGGGCGTCTTGCGCTGGAAGCCGGTGGCGGCGCTCGGGGTCGTCTCCTACGGGGTCTACCTGTGGCACCAGGCCTGGGTCGACGAGTACCTGCGGTGGACCGGAGCGCTGTTTCGCGTGCCGCTGCCCGAGCTCTTCGGTGTCGTGGTCGGCCTGGCCGTGGCGACGGCTGCGGCCAGCTACGTGTTCGTCGAGCGCCCCATCCTCGGGCTCAAGGACCGTCTCGGGTGGTGGAGCAGCCGGCCCCACATGGCATCGAGTTGCACCGCGGCCAGGAGCACGAGGGCGACCTCGAAGGCGGTGCGGTAGCGGGTCTGGCCGAAGCTGACGAGGACCGTTGCCACCACGTCGATCCCCACGGCGACCAGAGGGAAGACCGGCACGCGCCGGCGCCGCAGGCGCAGCGTGCCGCCGAGAGCCAGAGCGGCGAGTATGTAGTACATCCCGAGCCCCACCAGTGCCCAGCGGTATGGCCGTGTCTCGACGTAGGAGTCGAGAGATACCTGGGCCAGCGGGTGAAAGGCGCCGAAGGCCCGTCCGAGGCGGGCCAGCTCGACGCGCAGGAGGCGGTCCTCGTGTGTGCGGATGTAATGCAGGGCATAGGACTGCGCCTGGGCAGACTGCACGGACCTGTCGGCGTGCTTGTCGATGGGGGCTCGCCGCGCGCAGGTCACTGACCAGTACCCCTCGAACTCACCGGACCATGTCTGGTCACAATTGGCCGACGCCAGGGTGATCCCGAGTCCGGAGCTGATGAACACGGGCTTCTCGAAGCGGCTCATGTTGTAGCCGACCCAGGGGGCGATGACGGTGAGCGCCGCCAGGGTGCCGAGCCCCGCACAGGCCACGCGTGTGCGCCACGACACCCGGGCCATCAAGGTCAACGGGAGCAGGATCAGCGGGATCAGCAGGGCCAGCTCGTCACGGCCCAGTGCCGCCACCCCCATGACGGCCCCCAGCCCGAGCGCGCCCCGCACGCTGGGCCGCTTCCAGAAGCGGTACGTGCACAGCAAGACCACCGCCACCAGGAGCGGCGTGAGAGTCTCCGACAGAGCCAGCTCGTCGCTCATCCAGATGTTGGGGTAGACCGCCACCAAGAAGGCGGCGATGAGCCCGGCCCGGCGCCCCGCCATCTGGCGTCCGGTCAACCCACACACGGTGGCCGCGGCAGCGCCGATCACACAGCACCACACTCGCTGCGCGAAAAAGGTCTTGACCCCGACCGCGGCGGCGGCCGCCAGCACGAAGACGAACAGCGGTGGCCAGTCGGCGCTCTGGATGACCTGGGGAGGATGGCGGTAATAAAGGAAGGGGTCGATGAATCCATGCCCCGACGCCAAGAGGTTGGCCTCGTAGTGGAAGTAGTACGCGTCTCCCCCCGCTTTGCGGTCGGGCCGACCGAGGACGGTGGCCAAGCGGATCCCGAACGCCATGATGCTGATGGCGACGAGCCACACCCACCACGCTCGATCGCGGCTCGGCGCGGGCTCCTCAGCTGCCTCTGCGGGTGCGGGGGGCGCAGGTGCGAGGGGCGAGGGCTCCTCGAGGCGCGCCCAGGGGCTCACGGACCAGGGTCTCGGCGACGCAGCACGAGGAGAAGGTTCCATGTCGCCACCTCACGCACGATGGGCACGTGGGTGATCCAGCGCATCCAGTCGGGGTGGTACCGGGGCAGCGCGTCGACCACGTCGATGCCCGGATGCGAGCGGACAAGGCGCAGCATCCCTCCCACATGGCAGGCGAAGAGCGACGATCCGTACAGGTTGCTGGGAGGCTGGCCGCGACGCTTCTCGTAATGGCGAGCGGCGCGATGGCCGCCGAGAAAGTGCCAGGGCGCCGTTTCGTGGCCGCCCCAGAACGAGTACCACGCCGTGAACGACACGTAGAGAAGGCCCCCGGGACGGGTCACCCGGATCATCTCGTCGATGAATTGATCCGGGGCCGGCACATGCTCGAGCACGTTGGAGGAGAACGTCACGTCGGCGACGCCGTCGGGGATGGGCAGGCGGTGACCGTCGCCGGCCACGGTCTTGCCCAGGGCGAGTCGTCCTGGCTCGATGTGCCACCGATGCAGCTCACGAGCGGCTGTCTCCGCCGAGGAGCTGTCGGTCCCCGCGGCGGGCATGACCGACGACGAGATGAGCTCCTCGTCGGCTCCGGCTTGGGGCTCGACCAGGACACATCGGGCCCCGGCCCTGGTCAATGCCTCGGTGAAGTAGCCCGGACCACCGCCCACGTCGACCACGAGCTTCCCGGCGAGCGGAACGTAGCGCGACAGCTGGGCGATCGAGTCCGCCGCCTGGAATCGGTAGAAATGCTGCGGTTCGGTTCGGTAGAAACGGTCGAAATCGGTCTGTCCGCCGCGAAAGGCGCGGAACAAGCTGAGTGTGCGGCGCAGCCCCCATTCGTAAGGGCCGACCAGCGACGTGACCGATTCACCGGATGTGACCATGCCGGCATATGGTAACCGCCCACCCTGCTCCGTTCTGACATGCTTGGGTGAGCAAAGTTCCTGGTCACGGGGGACAGACGCAGTCTCGGTGCCGTGATCGGACACCGCTCGGGGGGCGTGGATCGTTCTCATCGGGGGCTCACGCGGTGACCGTTTCGGGCGCGGTTCTTCGCGACAGGATCCGCCAGGCCACCAGGGCGATCAGATAGGCCACGAGCCCCAGGCCCAGGACAACGTGGAACCCGTAGATCATCGACAACAGCGTCGCCAGAACTGCTCCGACCACGGAGGAGAAGCCGTTCACCGCCCAGCCCCACGCCACGTACTGGCGCGGTGCGTCGCTCATGGCGGAGACGGCTCGCACCCCGAGTGGCATGAACATGCCCAGACACAGCCCGAGTGGAGCCAAGAGCCCGAAGGCGATCGGCACCCGAGCCACCATCGGTAGCCCCAGCAGCGCATCGGTCACGGGCGTCAAGCCCAGCACATAGAACACCGTGAGCACGGTGATGGCCAGGAGGAGGAGCGGAACAGCGCGCCGGGGGCTGCCCAGGCGTTGACTGAGCAGAGCCCCGACGCCGGTGAAGACGAGGATCGACATCAAGGTGACGGTCAGCGCGTACGTCGGGTACCCGAGGAAGAGATTGAGCAGTTGCATGAGCGTGACCTCGAAGAACATGAATCCGAACCCGATGGAGGCGAAGAACAGCGCCGAGCTCCACTTGCGTGGCATGCGCCGCCACGTCGAGCGGATAGCCACGAAGGGAAGCAGCAGGAACACCGCGGAGATCACCACGGCCAGGGCGAAGAGGAGGATGAGGACGCGCTCGCCCACCTGGTACTCGCGATCCTGGCTGATGATGGGGTGGAAGTAATCCCCCAGCACGGTTCCGAAACGGGCGAAGTGCCAGAAGTAGGGGTCGTTGTCGGTGGTGGGCACCACGTTGTACCGGTACGAGGCGTAGAACGAGTGGAGCTGGGCGGCCGTACTCGAGACCACCGTGGCGACGGGGCTGGCCGGGATGCGGTGTCCGGGGGCGTATTGCAGGGTCGTGCCCGGCACCGCCGACAACGACGAGACGAAGCGGCTGACCTCGGCCGCGGTGAACGGGGCCCGTTTCACCAGGATCGTCGACAAGGTGAAGGACCCGAAGAACCGTGCCGGCGAGCTCGCCACGAGGATGTGATCCTTCGGATCGTCGACCCCGAGCTCCGCCAGCGCCTGGCGGGCGGTCGCCACGAACCGGGTGGTGCGATACGGAGCGTCCTTGTAGTCGATCTCACCGAACTGGGCTACGAACATGCCGTCGGGAGTCAGGTGTTTGAGGCTGTCGACGATGGCGTTCGTCGTGTAGAGGTAGCTCTCGGACAACACGAAGGCGCTGGCGGTGGCGGCGTCGGTGGCGGCGTAGCTATCGGGGGCGGGATACCAGATGAGGTTGTACCGCTGATGGCTTCGGGCCATGAACGACCTGCCGTCGGCGTTGAGGTAGTTGACCGCAGGATCCTGCGCGAGGTGGCCGTCGAACGCGGCGAACGTCGTCTTCACCAGCGAGTAGGTGACGGGGTTGAGCTCCACGGCGTCGATGTGCTTGGCCCCGAACCACAACGACGCGAGGACCTCATGGCCTCCGGCGGCGCCGATGATGGCTTCTTGGCGCGGGGGTGTCTTCGTGACGGCGAAGGGGATGACCCGGGGATCGGCCCCGAAGTCGTAGTGGGCGAGAGACGACACCTTGCCGTTCCACCGGTAGATGGCGGAGCCGATGATCCCGTCGTGGTAGAGCGCTCGCACGTCCGGCCCCGCCGGCACGGCATCGACGCGGAAGATCGAGCTCCACGCCGAGTAGATCGGCTTGTCGGTTGTGAAGCTGACCTTGGTCGTGTCGAGACGCTGCGCAGGCAGCAGACCGGGGTCCACGGTCAACACGACGGTGGCGGCGATCACGACGAGCAACAGAGGCAGCACGATCGGTCGGGTACGACCCAGGACGATCGCCGCGGCCAGGAACATGACGGTGGCCGCCAGCATGATGGCGGCGGGAGGGCCGATCGTGCCCGTGAGATCGATCACCAACGCGCAGGCGAGCCCCGCACCCACCAGGTCGGCGAAATAGAGACTGCCCACTCCTTCGGGACGGCGGCCGAAGAGCGTGGCGATGATGATGCCGGGCGCGACGAACGGTACGAAAATGAACAGGCAGATGGCGAGGAGCTCACCCATGCTCTTCGCCGATCCCGACGTGCCGTAGTCCCAGATGGACAAGGAATCGAGTGATGTGTAGGCGACGACCACGTAGCTGATCACGACGCTGGCTCCTCCGAGGAGGAAGCACCACAGCAGCACGGTGTCGGTTCGGGCTTGGCGCAGTCGGCGAGACACCGCCACCACGACGCCGCCGGTCCCGATGCCGAGCAGGGCCAGACCGATGATGAGGTAGGTGTAGTAGTAGAACAACTTGAAGGAGATGACCCGCGTGTAACAAATCTCGATGAGCAGGGCGGCGAAGCTCACGAGCAGGATCTCGGCGTGATATCCCTGACGGCGCCCCCGGGCGTGGCCGGGCCCCGCGACGACACGCGTGGTCGGCCGTGTCTGGAGCGTGGTCACGGCGGTCTGTCTACCACGCTCCCACGCAGGATCGAGGTCTTGCACAGCGTCATTGCGACGCTGTGCACCTGCGCTCGTTCATGGTGCCACCATCATCGGCCGGGCGTGACATAGCGCGCCGTGGCCACCTTGCCCTTGTGAAAATCGAGGACCCAGACACAGCCCTTCAGACCAGGTGGTCGACGGCTCAAACCGACGCCGTCCTCCCGCGCCAGCACAGCCAGGACGTCGCCGATCACTTCGCCGTGGGTACAGAGGACGATCCGGCTCGGTGATTCCGAGGCCGACAGGACCCGGAGGAGCTCGACCGCCTGTGATCCGGCGTTCGGTTCGAGGCGGCCGTCCTCATCGACGACGAGACCGGTCTTGAGAGCGACGGGTTCCATGGTCTCGAGGCAACGCACGTACGGGCTCGAGACCAGGTGGGTCGGTTGCATGGGGCCGATGACCCCGACGAGGTGCTTGGCTTGCCGTCGACCCCGGGCGTCGAGAGGCCGCAGCCGGTCGTCGCCGGCCCAACCTTCCTTTGTCCCGGCGTGACCGTGACGTACGAGCATCATCTGCACAGTGCAACATGATGCCCGTTGTGCGGTGCAGGCGTCGTGGCCTTGGCCTCGGGAGGGCGGGTTGATCGCAACGATGGCTCTCCGAGCTCGGGCACCGACGCCCGAGAGCCCTCGGATAACCTCGGGGATGCCGAGTCCAGGAGGTGGCAGCCCGTTGTCGTGGGAGCCGATCGCGATCACGAGCAAGAATGCGGTCGACGTCGAAGGCGACGAGGTGCGTGTGGTGTGGTCGCTCAACCGCCGTCCGACCAGTGACTGGGCACGCGAGTTCCGCAACGCGGCGGTGCAACGAAGCGGGTCGCCGGACTTCCTGGGCATGCCTTCGCCCGACATCCGCAGCGGAGGCACTGTGCACTGGACGGTGCCGGCCGCGGATCTGCGGGGTGCGGTGGAGTACCTCAGGGCCTGTGTCGAAGCGGCAAATGAGGGATACCGCCAGCTCCTGGTGCGGCGCGAGGAGGAGCGTCGGCGTCGTGACGAGGAGGAGCGGGCCAAAGCCGCCCGCCTCCAGGCTGCCCAGCAGGCCCTCAACGCCTTGGATTGAGGTCCGTCGGGACGCCCGGCGCGAGCTCCGGCGAGACACCGCCTGACAGACGCCCCCGTTCCCAGATCGACACGTTGGTCCCCCATCCCATGGGCGGGCGGCGACCTCCAGGTCGAATCGATGGTTCCGGGCAGGCCCAGGTGTTCCCCTGCCGGCCCCACCCCACCCCGTCTCGATCTGAGGGCTGATCCCGGCGATCCGACGCTCCGTGGCTGAGCAAGCCGAAATTGGATCAGGGTTGTGACTAAATTGGGCGGACAGTGGGCACAGTGACGCACAATCAGTGACTTACGGGGGACTTGGAGTGGCATGTCGACCCCCCACCCGGCGGACAGCCGTCGAGAGGTGGGCCGAGAGCGTCTGCGTCACTTCGCCTGAAACACGGCCTGAGAGGGCAATTGGCAACCGACGAAGGCGAGCTACGGGGCGACAACCAGGGCAATGATCTCCGACAGGAGGTCAGGGAGCTTCGCGACCGCCTGACCAATGTCGAGGGCCACTTTCGAGGTGTGGTCGACAACAGCACCGACGGGGTCGTCGTGGTCAATCGTGACGGCGTCGTCGTCTTCGCCAACACCGCAGCCGCGCTGATGCTCGGGAGCACCCGCTCGCGGTTGGTCGGAAAGCCGGCCAGCTTCCCCGTGGTCTCGACGACCTCGCGCCGTCCTGACCAGGAGGTCATCCTGGCCGACATGCGCGTCCTGTCGACCGACTGGGACGACGAGCCTGCGGTTCTGGCGCTGATGCGCGACATCACGGAGCGTTCGATGGCGGACGCGGAGATGGCCTACCGGGCGACCCATGACCCGGTCACCGGACTCCCCAATCGCTACCTTTTCGACGACCGGCTGAAGCAGGCGCTGGCGAGAGACCGTCGTGAGCCCAAGACGCTCGGGGTCCTCTTCTGCGACGTCGACGGGTTGAAGGGGATCAACGACCGCCTCGGCCACGCCGTCGGAGACCAGGTCCTCATGGAGACCGCTCGACGCATCGAGGCCGTCATCCGTCCCGCGGACACCGCGGCACATCTCGGTGGGGACGAGTTCGTGGTCCTGTGCGAGACCATCGACGAAGACATCGCCACCGCCGTGGCCAGTCGGGTCGAGACGGCCTTCGATGTCCCGATGACCGTCGACGGGATCGAGCTGAGCGTAGGGGTGAGCGTCGGCCTCGCCATGACGAATGACCCCGACGTGATCCCCGCCGACCTCGTCGCTGAGGCTGACCATGCCATGTACAGCGTCAAGCAACGTCGCCGGCGGCAATCGGCGCGGTAGCCCGCCGCCGACGGGCCCGGCGCCTGGCGTCGAGCGGGCCCGCCCACACGAGAACCGCCACCGTGACGACGAGGACTCCGAGCAGCTCGGGGTAAAAGCCGAACCCCGTGTAGGAGAACGTGATGGTGTGGCGACCCGGTCCAACACGTACTGCGGGGAGCGCCGGAGCGAGGATATCGACGTGGGCGGGGCGCCCGTCGACCCGAACAGTCCACCCGGGGTCGTAGGAGGCGCTCAGGACCACTGCGGCGGAACGGCGCGCCACCACCGTCGCGCTCACGCGTCCGTCCACAAGATCGTCGCGCTCGGTGCGCACACTTCCCGCCACCCCGACGACGACCGAACCAGTCGGGATGGTGCGCGGCGCAGGAGGCGCCCCCCCGTAGGCAACGGCCAGGTAGCGCCCGCTACCGGGGAGCTCCGACCGGAGGTAGGGCACGCTCATGGTCCCGACATCGGTTTTGTCGGCACTGAGTGTCCCCACGGTGTCGACCACCCGGATATATCCGGTGTTCGGAACCACCCAGAGCCGGTACAGACCGGCGCTCATGACGATTCGAGCGGCAACCGGGGAGGGGTGACCGGCGGGCAGTATCAGGTAATGGATGGCGAAGAGCGCGTAGTCCCCGGCGTTCTGCTCGTCGAAGAAGTACTCGGGGTCTGTCATGAGTGATGCCGTGCGCAAGGTGTAGCCCACCTCGTCCACGTCCTGGCTCTCGAGGTATTTGAACACCGGAACGGCTCCCACGGTGAAATTGGAGCCCCAATTCGACGGCATTCCGGCATAGACACGGCCGCCCCCATGGCTGCGGACATAGCTGATGAGCCGATCGACGTCGTATCCCTGCGAAGCGTCGGCGGCGCGCTGCGCCGCGATCCACTGCACGTTGGTCGAGCCGAAGCTGTCGATCTGAGACCATGCGGGGGCGAGGACGGCCAGGCCCAAGGCACCGGCCACCGTCACGAGGATGATCCGCCGACCCGCCACCCACGCGGCCAGGGCCGGGCGCCACCGCCCCACGCCGGCTCCGACCACGCGCATGAGAGCAACACCACCGATCCCCGCCAGGTACAGCCCACTCAGCTGCGCGCCCATCATGAAGCGACGCATGAAGATGTCCTTGCTCCCGGGCAGGAGCACGGTGAGGCCACCGAATGTGGTGCGACCGAAGGACAGGAGCAAGCTCATGATCAACAACGCCACCAGGGCGCGCCCCGAGGTGGCGGTGCGCCACCACCACAGGCAGACGACCAGCCCGACCGCACCCAGCGCCGTGACGACAGGGAATCGATGGGCGTCGAAGAGCTGACCCGTTCCGAGCCAGGCCAGGACCTGCTTGGCTCCGTAGCCGTTTACGAGGGCTGTGTGCTCCAGGACCTCGTTGATGGACGCCCAGCGACCCTCGATCAGCAGTGGCACCGTCACCCACGCCGAGGCGGCCAGCGCGCCGGCACCGACGGCGACGGCGCGCACGAGGCGGGCGCGCAGCGCGCCCGGGACGAGGAACGGGAAGATCCCGATCGGGATGAGAGCCAGATAGCCGGTCTCGAAGTGCAGAGCGATGGTGAGTGCCACGAAGATGGCAGCGGGAACCACGGCACGACGCGACGCCATGGCTCGCCACGTGAAGGCCCAAGCGAGAGGGAGCGTCCACGACGCCCACAACTGAGCCCACACGCCGTAGCCGATCCAGATGTAGGCCTTGGGTTCGTACCCCACCCCCACCGCGCTCATGAGGAGCGGTGCGGCCGCGGCCGCCAGCACGGATGCGGCGCGCCCAAGGTCAAAGAGCCGGGCCGACATGTACACCGACAACGGCCACAGGGCCAGCAACAGGTACAAGGTGAGACGGAAGGCGGCGTCGCCTCCCGACGCCAGACCCAAGAGCCCGGTGAGCATGGCGGGGAGCGCCTGGTAATGAAGGAACTGTGGAGAGCCGAGGCCGAGATACGGGAACCAACTCGTCATGGGCAAGTGGCCCGCCTGGAACCGCCCGAGCGCGAAACGCACCATCTGCTCGTGGACCGAACTGTCATCGGCATACACGATGGGACTGAGCTCAGATCGCCACCTGATGCACCCCCACGCCGCGATGACGGCCAGGGCGACCCAGGCGCCGACTCGTGACGACGCGGATTGATCGGTCGCCGGCCCGGCGCGCTCACTCATGGGTGTCGAGACTCCCTTTCGTCGTCCACGCCGACGGGTGTTGCTGCTGACCCAGGCCCACAGCTGCCGGGCCTACTTCTTCGGTCTCTTCGCCCTCACCTTCTTCGGGACCTTGGTCTTCTTCTTCTTCTTCTTGGGATGGTGCTGTCGATGCTTCTTCTTGACAGGCCCGGTCCCGGTCCCTGTCCCGGTGCCGGTCCCGGTCCCTGTCCCGGTGCCGGTGCCGGTTCCTGTCCCGGTCCCTGTCCCGGTTCCTGTGCCGGTTCCTGTGCCGGTCCCGGTTCCTGTGCCGGTCCCGGTTCCTGTGCCGGTCCCGGTGCCACCGGGGGGAGGCAGGTTGGAGATGCTCCAGCGCAGAGTCGGCTGGACCAGGAGCTCGAGTTGGGCCGGGACGGACCCCGAGGGCACCGGGAAGATCTCGCAGCTCTGGAGCGACTGGCCCGGCCCTACCTGGGCGGAGAAACCAGCTTCGGGACACCCGACGACAAAAGCCCCGCTGGAGGGGTTCGGGTCGTAGGTCTTCCCAGCGGAGTCGCTCAGCAAAGAGATGACCGACAGGATGGAGAAGTCGGCGGTGGCATCGGAAGTGTTGCGTACCGTCAGCACGGTCGCCACCACACCTTGGGTGGGGTCCCGAATGACCTGGTTGAGGGTGAAGTCTGCGCCCGCGGCCTCGAGTGTGCTCCCAACCTTGCCCATCGTCTTCGGCGCCGTCGGGGGCGTGCCTGAGCACGCCGCCAGGCCCAGGGCCACGACGAGGAGCACGACAACAGGGCGGTTGCGAGGGGTGTGCATCACCGTCGGGCGGTGGCGTCCACTGTGACGGCTGGCGACATCGGTCTGGGCGCCCCTCCTGTTTCCAGGCTAGTTGCGGGACTGCTCATACCAGGTGCGACGGCGCGCACCTGCACCGGGGCGGTCGGGCGCCGGTGCTGCATCGCGTTTTCGTTACAGGCGCGCCTCGGCCTCTTTGACCAAGGCCTCCAAGACCGTGGCGGCGGTGGCGTCCCAGGTGAGTTTCCGTGCTCGAGCCATCGCGCCGCGCGCCAACCTCTCGCGCAATGGCGTATCGGTGAGGACGCGGACCAGGGCCTGCGCGAACTCGTCACCGGGGTCGACGAGGAGGCCGCCCACGCCGTGCTCGAGCGCGTCGCGATGTCCTGCGATGTCGGAGACGACGGCTGGGGTCCCGCACGCGCCTGCCTCGGTGATGGTCATGTTCCATCCTTCGCGCAAGGACGTGCTGGCGAGCACCCACGCCCGGCGGTACGCGTCGGCAAGGTCATCGTCTGACAAGCGCCCGGGGAGGTCGATCCATGACGCCCCGCCGACGGCCCGCACCTTGGCCTCGAGCTTGGCCCGCTCGTACCCTTCACCGACGAGAAGAACCCGGAGTTCGGGCACAACCGTCCGGGCCTTCGCCACTGCGTCGATCAGGAGCTCGAGTCGTTTCACCGGTACCAACCGTCCGACCACGACCACGAGCGGTACCGGCGACTTGGCCCCGCCGGGAGCGAATTGGGCGTCCACGCCGGGCGGGACGACGCTCACACGGGCTGCATCGAGCCCGAGCATCGACACGATCTCGTCACGAGAAGACGTCGAGAGGGTGAGCACTCGGCTCCGCCGGTAGAACGGCGGAGCCACCCGCAGCTCGATGGCCTCTCCCACACTGGCCAGACGAGGAGGCAGGACCATGTGCCACATAGCCGCATGGACGTGGTGCAGCAAGACGATGCGTGGGCACCGGGCCCACAGGGGGCTGAAAAACGGCATGCCGTTCCAGATCTCGACGAGACCGTCGGGACGACCCCGGCGTCCGACCAATCCACTGAGGGCACTGCGGGGGAACACGCCGTAGCGACCCGACTTCCGGATGACCCGGTATCCCTGGCGCGTCGAGATGGACTCCTGACCGGACGCGGCCGAAGTGCGCATCGAGACGTCAAGACCGACACGGGCCCAGGCCGACGCGATGCGGTGGGCGTGAAGCTCCGACCCACCCGCCTCGGGATCTTCGAGGTCTCGCCAGGCGAGGAGCTGGATCCGTCGCAGGCCGATTTCGAGGGCCCGCGCCGCCACACTCTCGAGGCGGGCGGTGGCGAACCCGTCGATCCGGGAGAGGCTCTGCGCCGAGGAGTCAGCCACGTTGGTCACGGGGGGCGGCACCGCCGAGCTCAGGACGGGGACCTCGGTCAGGCCGGAGTCGCCGGAACGGACGATCAGAGTCCCCAACTGACGGTCGACCTCGGTCACCCATCCCCCCCCACTGCCGGCAGCTCGAACCACACGAACGGGCGCCCCAAAGCACCGATCGAAACGTGACACGCCCCTTCAGGCGACTCTACGAAGGGGCGAGATGGGTTCTCATCGTCACATCTGACGAATTCTCCCGGTACTCCCTGGCAGCGACCCCACAACCGTGGCCGGAAATCGCCCTATCGAGGTCGGTCAGGGAGCCTGGGCCGACGCCAGCAGGATGGAGGAGAGGCCCGGAGTCCGGCACATCAGGCGGTCGAGGGGCCGCAGAGGGCGGGGGACGTCGTGATACGGCGCCCCGGCGATGGTGACGTCGACGAAGCCGTGGGCGTCGAGCAGGGCCGTGAGGGCACGGCGGGTGAAGACCCGTAGGTGGCCGACGACCTCGCGGCCGGGTCGCCCGTAGATCCCGAGAAGGCTCACCTCGGTGAACAGGGGTTGGACACCGAATAGCAGCAGACCCCGGTTGTACCAGGCGGCCAGGTTGGGCGTGGACAGGAGCAGGCTTCCGCCCGGCACAAGGACGCGTCGCACCTCGTCGAGGGCCGTATCGGTGTCGACGAGGTGCTCGATGATCTCACTCATGATCACGATGTCGACACTGGCCGTCGCCAGGGGGAGACCGGGGTGCTCCAGTGATGCTCGAGCGACCTCCAGGCCGTGGCCCCGTGCCTGCCTGAGCGCCGTCACCGACCAGTCGAGGCCGATGAAGGTCACGTCGATCCCGGCGCGTGCGGCGAGGTCGGCGGCCATGGCCGTCCATTTGCCGTCGCCACAGCCGACGTCCACGGCTCGCAGTGTCCGCATGTGCTCGCCCGAGACACCGTCGACGAGCATCTGGGCCTGGAGTCGAGCGCGGGCCGACCCCGAGATCATGCCGTCGACGGGATCCTCGTAAAGCTGCTGCAACGTATGCGTAGTCATCCCCGGCCGCCTTCGAAGCGCCGCCGTGGACGACCCGCGGTCATCGAGCTACCGATCACGCGATCCCCCCATCCCCCCGTCCCCCCACACGTCACTACTATAGCCCTATGTCACTGCCGTTTTGGCAGGACAAGGGCATATTTCCTCCAGTTGGCAATATGGCCACAGTAGGGGAGTCTGTCGTCAGGGCCGGGTGTCGCCGGGTTGATCCCAGAGCGACACATCGAGACCCAGGCCCTCGAGGACTTGACGGTCTTGGCTGAACAACTCGCCGTACTCTTGACTCAGCCGCATGCGGTGGGAGCCTTCGGTTGCCTGGGACCGCAGGCTCCGGCGCACCACCTCCCGGGCCAACCGACGGACCGGAGGAGGGACCACGGACCGGGCGAACCGGCCCCGCTCGAGCACCGCCTCGACCGCTCGACTCTTGCGGTCGACCGGGGTGTACATGGTCTGGTTGAGGCGCCGGTCCTCGAGGGGGGCGGACAGGGGTTCGAGCCCCAGGGACGCCACCACGGTGCCCACCGTCGCGTCGGGATCCCTCGCCAGGTTCTCCGCCAGGATGATCGTCACCTGTCGGCGGGGAAAGACCGTGAAGAGCCGGGTGAGCTGTTGCCCGTAGAGGCCGAGGGCGCGATAGAGCCAAAACGGCTCCCAGTCCATCTCTCTCCTTTGCGCTTCGGCCGCAATGGCAGACGCGAAGTCGAGTTTCTCCCGGCCCTGTTCGCGTAGGTCCGCCCAGTTGGAGTACGCCCGCAGGGTGGGCTCTCGCAGCACAACCACGAGCCGGGCATCGGGCACGAGGGCTCGGATCCGCGGCGCGGCCTCAGGGTCCCAGAGGTAATAGGGCGACGACTCTCCCGCGTAACCGCCGGGCTCCGGAGGATAGGAGAACAGTGCCTCGTAGGAGGCGCGCTCAACCACATAGGCGCGACAGGCGCGCTCGTCACCGGGACCGTGATAGCGCGGACGCGAGCCGTCGACAAGGAAGAATTTGGGCTCTTTGACCGCCGACATCGAGATCCGGGGGTGCTCGTTGAGGTACCGGTGCAACGACGTCGTCCCGCACTTGGGTGCCCCGATGACAAAGAGGTTGGGAAGAGGCATCGCTGGCCGAGGATCGTAGCGGCGGTGCCCGGTCGGTTCCGTCGGAGCACGCCGATGGCCGCGCTAGCGTGACCGCCGTGCCCAAGCGGCGGAAGCGTGAGCCGGGGTGGTTCGGTCACAGCGCGGCGGCACGCCGGCACCTCGACGTGCTCCCCGACACTGCCAGAGGATCAGGGGGCGTGTGGGCGGTAGGGATGGTCCGCGACGAAGCGGACATCATCGAGACCGTGATCCGTCACTTGCTCGTCCAGGGCGTGGAGCGGGTCGTGATCGCCGACAACCTTTCGACCGACGGGACCCACGACATCCTCGAGCGCCTGGCGAGGTCACATCCGGTCACGGTGCTGATGGACCGACTGCCGGAGTACTACCAGGGTGAGAAGACCACGCTCCTGGCTCGTGCCGCGGCGCGGGCGGGAGCAGGCTGGGTCATTCCCTTCGACGCCGACGAGATCTGGCTGTCTCCGACGGGTTCTCTGGCGGACTGGCTCGCGGCATGTGACGCCGCGGTGGTCCAGGCTCCCATGTACAACCACGTGCCGACGCTGTCTGACGACTTGAGCGAGCCCGATCCTGTGCGACGTCTGCGGTGGCGCAAGACCCAGCCCAACCGGTTGCACAAGGTGGCGTTCCGCTCCCATCGACGGGCCCGCGTGGCGTACGGGAACCACGGGGTCTCGCGCTCGGGGAGCCGGGTGGTCGGCCTCGAGATCCGGCACTTCCCGTACCGGTCCGAAGAGCAGTTCGTCCGGAAGTTGCGACAAGGTGCCGCCGCACTCAACGCCACCGATCTCACCGATGAGATCGGCAAGGTCTGGCGGGGGCTGGGGGCACGCGACGACGAGGCGTTGCGAGCCACCTGGCACGAGCTGGTGGAGACACAGAACCTCCCCTTCGAATGGTGGGTGCCCAGCAAGGGGCTGGTGGAAGATCCCGTGCCCTTCGGTGACCTCACGCCGGGGCAATAACGGGACCGCCCCTTCGTCGGCGCACCACCCATCCGACCACCGGCGCGGCACCAAGACCGGCCGCGCCGACCGCGGCCAGCACGAGGCCCGCCGTGAAGGACTCAGGCCAGTAGGTGAGCTCCACCACGTGGCGTCCGGGGGGGATTCGGGCCTGGAGCATGACCCCGGCGAAGCGCGCCAGGGCAACCTGACGACCGTCGACACTGGCGTGCCAACCGGGAACGTCGGTGAGTCGGAGCCTCAGCACCTGCGGGCTGTCGGCGTCGGTCACGATCCTCCACGCGGCGGGGCCCCGCTGGGTCACCGGGACAACTGTTCCTTCGGCTCCGGTCCCTGGCCATCCCCCCGATGCCGGCGCCGAGGTCAAGGTGGCGAGCCCGGAGTCTCGGATCCGGTAGAGGTCCTCGTTCCCCACGGCTCGGTCGAAGACCGCACCTTTGGGACCGGGCACGCCGGCGGGCTCGAGGACGAAGCTCACCCCGTATCGTCGGGCGACCGCGCTGGACGTCACGGCCGGGCAGAACACCGAGAAGGGGACGATGGGGACCCTCACCGGGGCGGCGCCGTGACCCGTGGCATCCCTCCAGGACGATCCGTACCTCCGAGGGAGTAGGGGCTCATAGGCGGCCAACTCCTTGACGCCCACCGCGACGTTGTAGTCGGGGACGATCCCGAGTTGGTCTCCGAAGCAGGTATTGGTCCCGAATCCCACCATCGAAGACCCCACGGCGCGGGCCAGCGTCGTCTCGGCTGGTGTGGGTGTCAGGTAGTTCGGGCTAGAAGCCCACAACGGCATCCCCGCGGTCACGAGGAAGGCCGTCTCGCACCCGAGCAGCAGGGCGACGGCGACGCGACCGGCCCCGAGCCATCCGTCGTCACCGGCCGCTCTCCCCCGCCGCCGCCACACGACGAGCCCCCCGGCGATGCCCAGACCGAGCACGGTGCTCACCACGGGCCAGATGAAGCTCTTGGCACGGATGGTCGCTTCGACCGACGGGAGACGGCCACGGCCCAGAGTCCACAAACCCAGCAGCAACAACGCGGCGACGCCGAAGCCGCCACCGGTCCACTGCGCCACGAGCCGGTTTCGATACGAACGGACGAGGACGTCGGCCCCCAAACCGGCCAGAACGGCGAGGGCGAAGGCCATCACGATTGTCGCCCGCCGCCACAGCACGTTCCCGAGTAGCGGGAGGCCGTCCAAAAAGGACTCGACGATCGGGAGGTACACGACCGCGGCCATCACGACAGCCAGGGCGCTGAATGCGATCACGGCCGGTCTCCGACGTCGGAGCTTGACGGCGCCGACCACAGCCACCACGGCCAACACCACCGCGACGATTCCGACGTAGGCGACGGCCTTCGTGTAATAGCCCGGCCCGAACCACCGGCTGTTGGCCACCGGGCTTCCGTCGAATCCTTGAAAGAGCACCAGCACGAGGCTCGGAGCGGGCAACGCCTGGCTCAGGGCGTCCCCGGTGCGGTCAGTCCCCGAGATGAGTTGGAGACCCGGGAGCAACAACGGACCGCTCAGTGCCGCCCCGGTCACGGTGCCGAGCACGATGTCGATGATCGGGCGTCGGATGGGGCCCGATCCCCCGAATCGACCCCACCTCGCCCCCAAGCGCGCCACGAGGAAGACGAGCAAGGCCGCCGCCAAGATGACGAGCGTGTCGGGTTGTCCGGCATAAACGGTGCAGGCCACGACGACGGCGAGGAAGGCGACGGCGCGGGTGCGGTGCCGGGCGCGGACGACCAAAAGCGTGGCCGCGAAGAGCCAACCCGCCCAGGACATCACCGAGGAGATCGGCCAACCGAGCCAGCCGAAGAAGGGCCCGCTCAATTCATAGACGGTGGCCGCCATGGCGCAGCTCACCACGCTCAGGCGAAGGACTCGACCGAGCACGTAGACCCCGGTGCCGGCGAGGATGAGGGTGGTGATCACCTGGACCGTGTACGCCAACCGGAGGGGGAAGAGGTATCCGAGCAGGGCCGGGACACTGAACGCGCCCGCCTGCCAGTTGAAGGCGAGGGGCATGCCGAGCACGCTGTAGGGGTTCCACAGCGGGAGCTGCCCGCTGTGGACCTGATGCCAGGCCAGGTTGGTCCACGGGATGAACTCCGTGATCTGGTCGAACGCTTGGCGACTGTGGACGGCGACGTTCGGATTGCTCGACAATCCGTAGCCCGATACCCAGTCGAACGAGCCGAGGTACGGGCCGTGGGCCAACGCCGGAGCCAAGACGGCGCCCGCCGCGGCCATGACCCAGAGCACGCCGAGGACATCGACCCCCCATGACCGCGCCGCCCGTGCGCTCATGGCGAGGGAGGCCCGGTCATGTCGTCGTAGTATTGCCGCTAGGCGGTGGCACTCCCTCCGGTGCGCAGGGTGCTGGCGGTCTTGCGCCACTGCACCGTGGGGGCGATGGCCTGAAGGTCGACCCGGTCGCGGTGACGGTCGACGACCTCGAGCAGTCCTTTGATCGTGGGCTCCTCGAGCAGATGGGGCACGAGGCCGAGGTCGAGCAGCTTGGTGTGCGCAGCCCGGTAGTAGTGCTCTTCCTTCTCGACCCGGGGGTCTTCGACGTGCTCGATGGTGGTGGCACCGGGATAGGCGGCCGCCACCATCTGGGCCA
>DATKQM010000022.1:0-67993 GCA_035532735.1 Acidimicrobiales bacterium
GGCGTCGATCTCCTCGATGAACCCGATGGCACCGCCTTCCCGGCGGGCGTACTTGCGAAGCTCTCGGAAGTACGAGCGGATCTTGCGGTTGGTCTGTCCGTAGAACATGGACTGGAAGGCCGAGGACGACACGAACAGGAAGGGCACACCGGCTTCGGCGGCCATGGCCTTGGCCAGATACGTCTTGCCCGTTCCCGGCGGGCCTTCGAACAGGATCGCCCGACGAGCCGACCCCCCCATGTGATCGGCGAAGGTCTTGTGGGCCAGGAAGAGGTTGAGGGTTTTCACCACCTCGTCGACGACCACGGGCGCGCCTCGCACGTCGTCGAAGCGGACGTCGATCTCATTGGGCCGGTAGAGGATGTGCGGCGAGCGCCCCGCGCCCAACAGGGGCAGGACCATGACCGCGCACAGGATGATGATGAGAAGGAACCCCGGCAGGTAGGGCGTGAGCCCCGAGGGGATATGGGGGAACCCGAAGGGTCCACGGTGCAGCACCGTGGCCCGCACCACGAACCAGACGGCGAACGGGGTGAGGATCAGCGCCAGGCGCCGCAGCTTGCTCTGACGCACCCGCTCGCGGTGCGTCCCGACGTCGGCGGTCCTGACCCCCATCACCCCGGCCTGGCCGAGGGACTGCAGGGCGGCGGCGTGGGTGTCGGCCCCCCGGGTGTCGAGGCCGGCGGGGTCCGGCGCCACGGTGTCTGTATCGTCCGCGGGAGCGAGGTCTGTGGACGCTGCGGCCGCGTCGGTCTGGGCTCCGCCCTTCAGCAATCGACGACGGTCTCCCCGGTTCCCCTGACTCCCCATGCCCTCAGCCTCGCCCCCGGCGTCATGGCCGTCCCGCTTCGAACGGGAGGTTCTGACGCAATCACACCACTCTCCGCGTCCGTTCTAACGCGCTCCCCAACGAGGGATCAACTCGTTCCCAATAGAAGAGACCCAGAGACCCAGGGAGAAGCGCCCGGAGCGGGCAGGGGCGGGTCACATGGGCCCGGTGTCGTGCTTTCGTTCGGGGAGGAGCTCTCGTCGGGAGGAGAGGAGGTCGAGCGCCCGGTACAGGGCCCGGCGGCTCTCGGCGGGGTCGATGACCTCGTCGACGAATCCCCGCTCGGCCGCCACCCAGGGCGTGAGCAGCCCGGCGTCGTAGCGCTCCTCGAGCAGCCGGCGGTGCTCGACATCCACGTCGCGGTTGAGGATCTGGACCGCCCCCCGGGCCCCCATCACGGCGATCTCCGCCGAGGGCCAGGCCAGGCAGACGTCGTTGCCGATGCCTTTGGAGTCCATGACGATGTAGGCCCCGCCATAGGCCTTGCGCAGCACCATGCAGACCCGGGGCACGGTGGCCTCGGCATAGGCGAAGGCGAGCTCGGCCCCGTGGCGGATCATGCCCCGCCACTCGAGGTCCTTGCCGGGGAGGAACCCGGGCGTGTCGACGAGGGTGACGACGGGCAGGTTGAAGGCGTCGCAGAAGTGGACGAAGCGCGCCCCCTTCTGCGAGGCGGGGATGTCGAGGGTGCCGGCCAGGACGCGGGGTTGGTTGGCGACCACACCGATGGGCATCCCACCGACGCTCGCCAATGCCGTGACCAGATGCGATGCCCACCCGGCCCGCAGCTCCAGGAGGTCCCCGTCGTCCACGATGGCCCGGATCACCTCGCGCACGTCGTAGGAGGCCGAGGCCGCGGCCGGCACGAGGTCTCGAAGCGTCGGCGTGACCCGATCGACGGGGTCGTCGCTGTCCACCGACGGCGGTGTGGCGTCGGTGTGGTCGGGGAGAAACTCGAGCACCGTCGCCAGCAACCCGTCGACGGACTCCGCGTCGGGAGCAAGCAATGCGCACAGTCCGCTCGAGCGGGCGTGTATGGCGGCACCACCGAGGTCATGCAGCCCCACCCGCATGCCGGTGAACCCTTCCACTGCATCGGGCCCCGACACGAAGGCGAAGGCGTCGGGTGTCATCACGGTCACATCGGCAAGGCCCAGCAACAGCGACGGTCCCGATATGGCGGCTCCGGTCACCGCGGCGAGGACCGGCACCGACCCTGAGCACGCTGCCATCGCCGCCGCGGCCCGACCCCACCCGTGCAGGGCGTCGATGCCTTCGGACACCTCGGATCCCGACGACGACAAGACGGCCACAAGGGGGAGGCGTTCTGCGAGCGCCACCCGGGCCGCCTCGGCGATGGTGTCTCCGTCGGCCTGGGTGAGCGCACCCCGGTGGTGTCCCGATACCGACCGAGCTGTCACGACGCGGCGTCCGCCGATGGTCTGGACCTCGGCCCGCACCGAGCCCGGGACGTGGGTGCGCAGGGGCACCTGGGAGCCCGACCCCGGGTCGGGGCCCGATCCGGGGTCGGCGCGACTCGGTTCGAGAGTCCCGGGAGCTACGGACGCGGTCGCCACTGCGGTTCATGTTAGGAGGGTGGCCTCATCGGCACGCGCCGGCACGCGCCGGCCGACCCCACCCGAGGCGCTGTGTCAGCATCTGTCTCACCGAGGCTGTCTCACGAGACAAAGGGGGTGGTGGCGATGCGTGCGTGTGTGCTGCGACAAGGTCGGCTCGTGGTCGACGACATCGACGACCCCCGACCTGAGACCGGCCAGATGCTGGTCCGCATCCTGGCGTGCGGGATCTGTGGGTCCGACCTCCACTTTGTCCGTCACGGAGAGTCGATGGTGTCGATGACCGACGCCATGCTCCCGTCGATGGGGACCCAGGGCTTGGGGATGGCACCCATCGACCTTTCGCGCGACATGGTGATGGGCCACGAGTTCTGTGCCGAGGTGCTCGAGCTCGGGCCTGACACGACGGGGCCCGATCCCGGGGCCCGGGTGGTGTCGGTGCCGGTGCTGCTTTCTTCCACCGGACTCCACCAGCTGGCCTACAACAACGCCTATCCCGGTGGTTATGCCCAGTACATGGTGTTGTCCGCACCGCTCGCCCTCGAGGTCCCCAACGGACTCGACTCGCGCCAGGCCGCGCTCACCGAACCCTTGGCCGTCGGCATCCACGGTGTGGCTCGTTCGGGTGCCACCGAACGCGACAGCGCGGTCGTGGTGGGATGCGGGCCCGTGGGCCTGGCGGTCATCGCGGCCTTGCGTGTCGTCGGCGTCGAGTCGATCGTGGCCGCCGACCTGTCGCCGAGGCGCCGGGCCATGGCCCTCACCATGGGTGCCATCGAAGCCGTGGACCCCACCGTAGAAGGTGTGGTCGACGCCTGGCGTCGCGTCGACGGTCGTCGACCCCTCGTCGCCTTCGAAGCGGTGGGGGTGCCCGGCATGCTCCAACAGCTCCTGACCGAACTGCCCCCCGGCACCCGGGTGGCGGTGGTCGGCGTGTGTATGGAGCCCGACCAGATCCTTCCCTTCTTCGCCATCGCCAAAGAGCTTTCCTTGCACTTCGCCCTGGCCTATGGCGTCGACGAGTTCGCCGGCGCGCTGCGGGCCCTGGCCGAAGGTCAGATCGATGCGTCGCCGATGATCACCGGCACGGTGGACCTCGACGGCGTGCCCGGGGCGTTCGAAGCACTCGCCCGTCCCGACGAGCACGTCAAGATTCTCGTGGAGCCCGCGGCGACGTGACGACGCCCGTGTCGGGGCGTTCGTGGTTCGGGCGCGCCTGGCCGTGGTTGAAGTACGCCGTCGGATTGGCCCTGGCCGGACTCGCCCTGTGGGCCCTCACTGGTCGGACCGGTGAGCTCTCGGGCGCGTCGAACTACCTCGACCACCTCCGCTGGTGGTGGTTGGCTCTCGCCGTCGTGGCCGAGGCGGGGTCGCTGGTCGCATTCGCCCAGATCCAGAAGCAACTGCTCGACGCGGGTCACGTCCATGTGTCGACGGGTCGACTCACGGCTGTGACCGCGGCCTCCACCGCCATCGCCAACTCGATGCCGGCCGGCCCGGTGGTCTCGGCGGTGTTCGCCTTCGGTCAGTACCGGCGTCGTGGCGCCGATGAGGGTTTGGCGGGGTGGACCTTGGCGGCGACCTTCGTCGCCGCCTCGGTGACCCTCGCCCTGGTGGCCGCGGTGGGGGTGACCGTGGCCGGCGCCGAAGGGGCCGGGCTCGACCTGGTCGGCGTGACCGTGGCGGTGCTGGTGGGCGCGGTGGCCCTCGGTGCGGTCTTTCTCCAGCGCCGTGCCTTGGCGTGGCTGGTCTCGGGTCTCGTGGGCATCTCCCGGCGCCTGTCGGGATGGCCCGGGGGCGAGCACGCCGCCCAGGTCGACCGCATCATCCGCCGCCTGACTGTCGTCGCCCTCGATGTCCGACAGGTGCTGGCCGTGGTGGGGTGGGGGGTGGCCAACTGGGTTCTCGACTGCGGGTGCCTAGCGGTGTCGTTCCTCGCCATCGGGGCCGGGATCCCGTGGCGGGGCCTTCTGCTCGCCTATGGCGCCGGCCAGCTCGCCGCCAACCTGCCCATCACCCCGGGCGGTCTGGGCGTGGTGGAGGGAAGCCTCACCATCGCGCTCGTCCAATTCGGCGGCGCCGAGGCGTCGACGGTCGCCGCGGTCTTGCTGTACCGGATCCTGAGCTTCTGGGTCGAGCTGCCCCTCGGTTGGGCGACGTGGGGTGTGCTCGTGTGGTCGGGTCGTTCGGTGACCGAGCCCCAAGAACTCTCCGACAACGTCATGAGGGAGGTCGCGTCGTGAGGACCGTGCCCATACCCCGGTTGCACCGGCTGCTTGTCATCTCGGTGGTCGCGCTCGGCGTGTCGTGGTCGTCGGGCTGCACCGCGGCGCGCAACACCCTGGGGACGAATTCGAGCCCGTGTTTCCACGCCCTGGCCCTGGCTGCTGACGCCGTGCACGATCAGGGGGTGTTCGCCGGCGTGCGCCTCGTGTCGGACGCGAGCCTCGCCAAGCACGGTCGCATGGAGGCTTTGATCAGGGCGCGCTCCTCGACGCCGTTGCACAGCCTGTGCCTGGTGGCGTATCGGGGCACTTTCCGACTCAGCCAGGTGCTGCACCCGGCGGGGAGGATGCCGAGCTCCGGGGTGGGGCACTTTGCCATCGTCGTGGTCTCGACACCGCAGAACAAATTGTTGGCGACCTTCGTGCTCGAGAAGGAGCCGGTGCGCTTCCGCCATCTCGCCCTCGGGGCGCTTGCCGGCGCCGGCTCCCGAGGTCCGCCGTCAGTGCTCGGGTGACGGTGGCCCGTCGGGTGGCCCAGGGTGCTCCGAGGCATCGGACTCGCCACCGGGCTGGCCGGCGTCGTCGTAGCGGGGTTCGGCCCACGGCAACGTAATGGGGCGCGGCCCCGCCCAGGCATGGCGTAGGCGCGCCTCTCGGGCCTGCACCTTGCGTTCGGAGCGTGCCACGCGCTCGAGTTGTCGCTCGACTTCCGCCCACGTGAGCGGCTCGCCGCTGTCGTCGCCATCGGCGGCAGCATCCTCGACGCGCTGGGCACGCATGAGCGACACCCACGCCGCGCTCCACAGCACCGGGAGTGTGGCGACCTTCGCTACCACGCCTGCCAATTGTTGGTCGACGAGCGTTGAGACCGGGAAGGCGACGTGGACATGGCGAAAGGCGTCGTAGAGGGGGTGACGGGAGAAGACGTAGATGATGGCCGGGAACGTCGGGATGACCGACTGGATGAAGAGATACGCCGTGACCGCCACCGGGCTGGTGCGGTGGGTGCCCGGGATGTGGCGCAGGACCGGTCCCCACAAGACCGCACCCGCCAAGACGAGCACCACGTCGGTGAGGCCGCGCCACCACGGTGACGATGCCTGGGCGGCGACGGCCGGAGTCAGGAGGGTCCCCACCGCCACCACCGTGAAGGTCGCCACGGCCACCACAGGACGGGTGAGGACGTCGAGACACGCGTCGACGGAAGCCGGCCGGGTGAGTGCCGCCAGCACCGGGCCGGGCATGGCGAGGAGCAGGAGCGGTGCCGCCGCCAGGGTCAGGAGGAGGCGCTGGACGACCAAGGCGGTCAACGACCAGTGCGCCGCCAGGTCGGCCAGGGGCCAGGTGAGAGCCAGCACCAGGGCGACGACCGCGCCTGTCAGAGACCGGAGCTGGCGGCGGGTGGGGAGCGGCGCGGCCCCCGATCGCCGTCCGAGGTGGCGGAGGGCCCAGGCGTAGCCGAGCGCGAGGCCGGCGATGGCGAGCCACGCCACCACGTGGAGGTGAGGAGCGAAGGGCTCGCCGAGCCGAGGTCGACTCGTTGCGAGCAGCGTTGTCTCGAGGGCCGCCGCGTTCATGGTGTCGAAGTGCATGGTGTCGGACCGGTGCGGCGAGGACGTGGCCGTCGGCCAGGTGTGTGGCGCCGCCTACGCTCTCGCCCATGGTGGACAGGCTCGAGCGGCTCACCGACCTGGTCTTGGTGCTGCTGCGCGACCATCGGCCCAAGTCGTTGCGCGAGATCGCGTCCGAGGTGCCGGGGTACCCGGCCCAGGAGGGTGAAGCTCGACGCCAGGCCTTCGAACGTGACAAGCGGACGCTGCGCGACGGTGGCATCGAGGTCACCGCGGTGCCGATCGACGGTCCCGAGCAGGTCGGGTACGTCATTCGTCCCGAGGACTACTACCTGCCCGACCTCGACCTGGCGCCGGACGAGCAAGCGGCTCTGAACCTGGCCGTCGCCGGGGTCCACCTCGGCGATCCTAGTGGTCGAGATGCATTGTGGCGCCTGGGACTTCCCGCTTCGGCCGGGGCGCGGCCGGTGGCGGAACTCCCCGCCCTGCCCGCACTTCCCGTCCTGCACGGCGCGCTCCGGGCCCGGGCCACGGTGAGCTTCGACTACCGCGGCGAACGACGTCGGGTCGATCCCGCCCAGCTCCGCTTCCATGGCGGTTGGTGGTACCTGGTCGGTCACGATCTCGACCGTGACGCGCCCCGGACGTTCCGGGTCGATCGCATGGACGGAGACGCGTCGGCCGACGCGCCGGGCTCGGCGGTCCTGCCCGACGGGTTCGACCCTGACGCCGCGCTCCCCGACGTTCCGTGGCAGATCGGTGAGGGTGCCCTCGTCACCGTGTCGGTGCACGTGGACGCGGCGCTGGCCGGCTTGGTGACCGACGAGGTGGGGGAGTCGGCATTGCAACAGCGCCACGACGACGGATCGGTCGTGCTCGAGCTCGAGGTGACCAACATCGCCGCGCTGCGGTCGTGGCTCTTCGAGCTCGGCGAGCACGCCGAGGTCGTCGGACCAGAGGAGGTCAGAGACGGCGTGGTGTCGTGGCTCGAGGCCATGGCGGGGCGGACATGACGAACCGGGCCGACGCCGGCTCGCGGTTGCTCCGGCTGCTGGCGGTGCTCACGTGGCTGGCGCGCCAGGGTCGGGCCACGGTGTCGGAGCTCTCCGAGCGTTTCGGACTCGACGCCGACGAGCTCATCGCCGATCTCGAGCTCGCCGCGTGTTGTGGACTGCCCCCGTACTCACCCGACCAGCTCATGGAGATCATCGTCGACGACCAGGAAGTGATCGCGGATCTCGGCACCGAGCTGGCGCGGCCCCGGCGGCTCACCACGGCCGAGGGGTTCGCGCTGGCCGCGTCGGCCCGTGCCATCTTGGCCGTGCCTGGCGCGGATCCCGAGGGAGCGCTCGGACGGGCCCTGGCCAAGCTCGAAGCGGTGCTCGGTGGTCGCGGCCTCCTGCGTGTCGACCTGCGCGAGCCGGCGCATCTGGCCCTGATCCGCGATGCCTCTGATGCCGGGAGACAACTCGAATTGCGTTACTACTCGGCCTCGAGCGACCGAGAGTCGACGCGCACCGTCGACCCGGTCTCGGTACGGCTGATCGAGGGTCACTGGTATCTCGACGGGTATTGCCACAACGTGGACGGCATGCGACGGTTCCGCGTCGACCGGGTGTCTGAGGCCCGGCTGACGGGAGAGCCTGCGGCCCACCACGAAGACGACCTCACTCCTGGTCCCGGGGACGGCGTGTCGTCGACCTCGGAGGCCTTCGTCCCCGGGCCCGAGGCCACCGTGGCCCATCTGGCCGTGGACGGCGACGCGCTGTGGATCACCGAGGCCCTGGCCAATTCGTCGTCCGAGGTCTTGGCCGACGGAAGGACGGGTGTCACCTTGGCCGTTGCCAGCACGGTGTGGTTCGGCCGGCTGTTGCTCCGACTCGGACCGCACGCCGAGGTGCTCGACCCACCTGAGCTGGCCGAGACCGGGCGCAAAGCGGCACGCCAGCTCCTGGTCCGCTACCGCGGTCGCGCCGCGTCCTGAAGCCGCGGCGCGAGGACGCCGGCGAGGTCCTCGTCCAGGTCCCCGTCCAGTTCGTCGTCGAGGTGCGCCGGTCACGGTGACTCCGGGTACCGACCGGCATCGTGTCGGAGCGGTGCCCGGGAGGTCCGGGTGCTGCGGGTGGCCAAGGTGCGTCGAGCTGGGCACGCGTATTACCTCGAGGTGGCCGGTAACGGCGCCGGCACCGGCATCGAAGCTCCCGGGGTCTGGCTGGGCACGGGGGCACCCGCGCTGGGGCTGCGAGGTGAGGTGGACGGCGACGCGCTGGGGGCGGTGCTCGCGGGAGACGACCCCGTCACGTCGCACCGTTTGGGTCGTTTCCATGACCGGGTCACAGTGGCGGGCTTCGACCTCAGCTTCTGCGCGCCGAAGTCGGTGAGCATGCTCCACGCCCTGGGCCCGACCGAGATCGCCGACGACGTCCGCGCCGCCCATGAGGCTGCGGTCGACGCCGCGCTCGACTACGTCGAACGCCGCGCCGTGGCCGTGCGTCGACCCGCGCTGGGACGACTCGTGCCCGTCGAGGCCCAGGCCGTGGCGTCTGCCGGGTTCGTGCACCGGGTGAGTCGCGCCCTCGACCCCCATCTGCACAGTCACGTGGTGATGGCCAATCTCGGTCGAGGCCCCGAAGGCACCTACAGCGCCCTCGACGGCCGGGGTCTCTACGCGCACCGCTCAGCCGCCGACGCGCTCTACCACGCGCAACTCCGTCACGAACTCACCACCCGGCTGGGCGTGGCATGGGAACCGCTACGCCACGGACGCGCCGATGTGTCGGGCATCAGCACCGAGGCCCGACTGGCGTTCTCCCAACGTGGCGCGGCCATCGCCGAACATGTGGCGGCCAGAGGGCTCGGGGGCCCGAGAGCGCGCGCCATCGCCTCGCATGTCACGCGCCCCGAACGCGATCCGCATCGTTCGATCGAGGACCTGCGCCCGGAGTGGAAGTCACGGGCCCAGGCGTTGGGCCTCGGCCCCGCCGAGCTCGGTGCGGTGGTCGACAGGGTGCCGCGCCGCGGTGGGTCGGGGCTCGACCACACTTACGGCGAGGTGGTTGCCGGTGCCCTGGCCCGGCGGGGCGAGACCGTCAGCCGACGAGACGTCGTCGAGGCGTGGTGCGGCGCGCTGGCCCAAGGCGCCCCCGCCGCCGCGGTGGAAGAAGCAGCCGACCGGCTCCTCGAGTCGATGCCGCCCATCGAGGCGCACCGGGGTCGTATCGAGAGCCGGGGCGTGGGGGAACGGCGACACGTCGTCGGTGGTCGAGAGGTCAACCGCCATCGAGACGAGCTCGAGCAGCTTTTGGCGGCCCGAGGCATGGAGCTGGCGCCCGGACCCGGGCGCGGTGTGGGTCGGGGGAGGAGCGAGGACCTCGGCCTCGGATTCGGATGATCAGGGTTGTGACGTTGTGATGGGCCCGGCGTCGCCGTAACCCTGGCGCACACCCTGGCCGGCGCGCCGGATGAGCTGGCCGGGCTCGTAGATCATCCAATATGCGTTGCGGGCGTGCTTGCGGGCCCGGTCGACGCATACCGCGGCCAGGCGGGCCGGGTCCTCTTCTTCGTTCTCGTGGACGAAGACCTCGAGAACATGGGTGCTCGTCAGCAGTTGGGCGAGCATGATGCCCTGCGACGCCTCGTGCGCGCAGACCTGGTCGATGGCGGCCTTGCCCGGCATCCCGAGGGCGACCACGATGACGCAGCCCTCCTCTTCGATGAGCTTCTTGCATGCCACGCCGAGATCCTTGAAGCCCGGCACCGTCCGGCGAAGCACGTCGAAGCGTTCTCCGAAGCCTGGACATTGCTTGAGCTCGTCCACGGCCTCGGCCCCCATGTCGTAGCGGGCGAACATGGTGTCGACGACACCGAAGTGGTCCATGGCTCGATTCTCCCACGGTGCCGGCCGCTGCTCAGCAGGCACCCTCCACGCCGTGGTCACGGCATGTGGCGACATACGCCGCGGGGGTGACCCTGACAGCCATGCGGCGCCCACAGGCCTGACAGAACCGGGGTGGGTCGAGCTCCCGCCCGCACCCGGAGCATTCTCCCGAGGAGCGACCGCATCCGGGACAGAACATGTTCATCGTGGGGAACGTAGATCGAAGTGGACCCTGGCCGACATCTCGGGCCCCGAGGTGGACCGGCCGGCGCCGGCCGAGCAGGGTAGGCGGGAACACCTGGGGAGGAGCCGCCATGGACAGCGAGGATGGGGGAGAACCGGTCCCGGGTGCGCACGGCGCGGCGATGGACGGGGTCGGCGACACGAGCGGGGCCGATCACGCCGTGGGTGCCGAGCTCCCGGCCGGTGAGGACGAGATCTCACTTGCGCCCTGGCTGGCCATGCGCATCCGGATGCACTCGCATCGACGCCTGGAGCCCGGTGACGAAGGTCGGATCCGACGACGGTGGGGCGAAGACGACGACGCCGTCTACGTGATCGACGACGGGCCGGACCATTGCATGGTGGGGCGGCGGGTGGGTCAGGCGCCGGACTGTGTCTATTGCCTGGTGGGCCGGATCTCGTCAGAGCGGTACGAAGACATCGAGGTGGGTGACCTCGATTGGAGCGAGGTCTTCGCCGACGCCCGCGACATCTCGCTGTGTGGGGTGGTCGAAGAGGAAGAAGCCGCTGCCAACGTGTTCTTGGTCCAGCACTACCGTCGGGCTCGCCAGGTGCCTGTCGACTATCTCCCGGGGAGCCCGCTCCTCGAGTTCACCGATGACCCCGACGGGGAGAGCTGAGGCGGACCTCAGGTGGTGCCGCGACGGGTGATGTCCCAGGTGGCGGCTATCGATGCCCCCTCGGACGGCCTCCGGACGGTGTCGTATCCGGCTGCGTGGAGCCGCTCCTCGATGTGGAGAGCCACGGCGGCCTCGTCGGCCGGGTCGACCGCATCGGCCCGCAGCATGTCCGGGTCGATCTGCCGGAATTCCAGACCACCGGCGCTGTTGTCGAACAGGGACCGGTAATAGACGCCCCAGCGACGATTACGGGTCAACAGTCGTGCGGTCTCGGCCGCGGGTGGAACATTGAGGTGGATGTGAACACCCATGGCGTGCCCCCGGCATGGTCGGCGTCTTGGACCTTTCCTTCATGTCGGCACGGCGACGCGCCGACTGAAGCAAGGCCCGAGCACCAGGGGCGACCCCGCCCCGCGACAGATGCTCGTCGATCGAGAAGTCCGGACTGATCTGAGAGAAGTCCAGGCTGCTTCAGAGAATTGCGACGCTGTTGCCGTTGTCGAGGGTGGCCGAGGGCCTTCACGGTGGAGGTTCCGGCCAACCGGGCAGTGCCCCGTGGGTGGCTCCTCGACGCCGGGCCCGGTCACCGGGGCGCGTCGGCCCGGCCTAGCCTGGCCCGGTGCGGAGTCTCGTCGAAACCGGGACGGGACCCTCCTAAGGTGGGGAGACCTGCCGTCATCGTCGTCGACATCGGTGACGGGAGCGGCGACATCGTTCCCCGACGACATCTCGGAGTCGAGGGCTCACGCCGAAGGAGGCCGAGATGAGTGACACCGACGATGCCTTGGACCTCGACATGGCGGCGGCAATGTTGCAGTCCAACGCCACCGACGTCCACATCATGTTGAAGGTCCTCGCCGGGCAGTTGTCCGACGTCCTCGGGCCGAGGGTCGTGGTCGACCGCGCCGGTGGGCGTTTCCGCAAGTCCGACGAAGTGAAGGCCCTCGAAGTGACCCTGGGCGACGATGTCATGCGGGCCCAGGTCGACGGACCGTCGGTCCGATGTTCGGTGGCACACTCCTCGGGAGGGATCCGGATCCGAAGCGAAGCCGTCGACCTCGACAACTGGTTGAAGAAGCTCCTCAACGCGTTACAGCAAGAGGCCGCCCACAGCGAGGGTGCCCGTCAGGCCCTCGAGAGAATCGTCATCGGAGGTTCGTCATGACCCAACCCCAGGACCTCCCCAAAGAGGCGGGCCACAGGCTCGAAGAGCTCGAGCACGGTCTGTTCACCTCCGACCTCTCGGTCAACGAGTTCCTCCTCATCAAAGAGGCGGGCTTTCACCCCCTGGGATTTGTCATGGGCTCGTCGATCTACCACACCGGGATCCAGGCCCGTCGTTGGAGCAAGAGCCAGGAGCTCACCAAGCTGACCGAGGCCATGTACAACGCGCGCGAGCTGGCCATGACCAGGATGGAGGAAGAAGCCGACCAGTTGGGCGCCGATGGCGTGGTGGGCGTCCGCCTCGACGTGAACTACTACGAGTGGGGTCGTGACGCGGCCGAGTTCATCGCCGTGGGGACGGCGGTGAAGGCAGAGGACGGCACCTCGCACCGCAACAAACTGGGCAAGCCCTTCACCTCGGACCTCTCGGGCCAGGACTTCTGGACCATCATGCAGACCGGGTACGTGCCCCAGGGGCTCGTCATGGGGACCTGTGTCTTTCACATCGCCCATCGCGGCATCGGCCAGACCCTCGGCACCGTGGGCCAGAACGTCGAGCTCCCCAATTTCACCCAGGCGCTCTACGAAGCGCGCGAGCTGGCCATGACGCGCATGCAGGACGAAGCCAACACGTTGGGAGCCACCGGGATCGTGGGTGTCCGGCTCGAGGAGAAGTCGCACCAGTGGGGCTCGCACACCATCGAATTCCTGTCGCTGGGCACGGCTGTCACCAAGGGGACCGGTGACGTGACGTTACCCAAGCCCATCACCGTGATCTCCCTCGACAACTGATGGTCGCACCGGGCCCAGCCGACACCGGCGACGGCGATCCGGGCGCCACTGGCCCCGACGGCGATCTCCCCGAGGCGGCCGGTCGTCGCCTGGCGGGCGGGTCGTTCTCATCGGGGCTGACCGTCCCGGACTTCGCGGCCTGTCTCCAGATGGGCCTGCGGCCCGTCGCACTGGTCCAGGGCTTCTGCGTCATGCAGTGGGGCTGGTACGGAGCGGGATCGCAGTACACCCGGGGCATGACCCCGTTCACCTACGGGGGCCAGGCGCCCCCGGGCGTGTACTCGGAGAGCTACAGCTGCCCGCATGGCGGCTTCGTCTATTCCAACGAGCATCGCATCTGGGGCCAGAACTACCAGCAGCCCTGGGTCGAAGCGGCGTGGGCCCAGGGATTTGGCTCCGCCTACTCGCGCATGATCGAAGAGGCCGGAGAGGTCGGTGCCCACGGTGTCATCGGCGTGGTCGACACCACGCGCCATCTCGCCGACATGAATGTCACCGAATTCCACATCCTGGGCACCGCCGTGGTCGTCGAAGGGGGCGGCACCCCGCCCGGTGCCACGCCCTGGACCACCTATCTGGCGGGCCAGCGTCTCGCCAAGCTCGTCGAGGCCGGCTACATGCCGGTGTCGGTGGTCGCTGCGTTGGCGTCGGTCCGGGTGTGGGCGTACTGCGTGACCGAGATGCTGATGGAGGGCACCCTCTCGAGGTTCGGCGGCAACTACATGCCGGTGTCGGAGGTCGAACAACTCTCCCGGGCCCACATGGCGGCCCGGTCCCTGGCGCGCGAGCACGTCCGGGGCCAGCTCGGCAACGACACGTTGCAAGGGGCTCAGATCGTCGCCAACACCCAGAGCCTGTCCCAAGGCGACGAGGTCATCGAGTGTGCTCTGCGGGGCACCCGGGTACGACGGTTCAAGGACTTCGACCCCATGCCCGCGGCGCGACCGACGGTGCGGTTGTCATGACCGAGCCGACGGACCTGCGCGCCGAGATGCGCCTCGCCGCGGACTCGTTGGGCAAGCCCGCGCACGACCCACCGGACCGGGCGGTGACCTCGGATCTCTCGGTCGACGAGGGCCTCCTTCTCCACAGCATCGGGTGGGAGGCCGTCGACGTCGTCTTCGGGGCATCGGTGGTCTCGATCCCGCCCATGGTGTGGACATGGGGGTCGGGCGAGATCGCCCCCGCATCCGACGCGCACAACCAGGCCGTGCGCGCCGCCGCGAAGGCCCTCGGGGAGCAGTGCTCGCACGTCCGGGGCCACGGGGTCGTCGGTGTCCGTGTCGAGGTCGAGGTGCAGCGTCACCATGTCGACGTCGAGCTCACCGGGACCGCGGTCCGACCCGTGCAGGGTAAGGACAGGAACCGGGCCTTTGTCTCAGACCTCTCGGCACGCGACTTCACGCTGCTCCACAACGCGGGCTGGGCGCCCATCGGGCTCGCCTTCGGGGCCAGCTTCGTCTACGCACCCCGGCGCTCGATGGGGACGACCATGCGCCAGTCCTCGCAGAACGTCGAGCTGACCAACTTCACCGAGGCCATGTACGCGGCGCGTGAAGCGGGCATGGAGCACATGCAGCGGTCCGCCCTCGACATGGGAGCCCAGGGCATCGTGGCCGTTCGGGTCGCCGAGGGGCCCATGTGGTTCGCCAACCACGCCATCGGGTTCACGGCATGGGGGACCGCGGTCCGCCTCGAAGCGGAGTCCCATCAGTACCTGCGACCCGAGGTGATCCTCCCCCTCGACGACGCCGTGGTCGAGTTCGAGGCCCAGTCGCTCAGATAGGTGACCGACGTGGGCCGATGTGGTGAGTGCGGTTTCGAGTACGACCTCGCCGCCGCGGTGTCGGCCGGCCCGGCCATCGTCGTCGGTGTCTTGCCGATCTCGGAACTCCTGGGCGCGTCCGACCCCGACCTTCGACGCCGCCCCGCGCCCGACACCTGGTCGCCGCTCGAATACGGTTGTCATCTCCGAGACGTCCTGCTCGTCCAACGCGAACGCGTCCTGGCCGCCCGGCGCGTCGACACGCCCTCGTTCGAGCCGATGGGACGCGATGAGCGGGTCGACCACGACGGCTACAACGACCAGGACCCCGGTGCCGTGGCCCGGCAACTGACCGACGCGGCGGCGATGCTCGCCAACGTCATGACCCGCCTCGGGGACGCCGAGTGGGACCGTCGCGTCGTCTACCACTATCCGTCTACCCACGAGCGGTCCCTGCGTTGGGTGGCGGCCCACACCCTCCACGAAGTACGCCACCACCTTGTCGATGTCCGTCGCCAACTCGCCCCGGGCGCAGACGATGGGTGACGCCGAGGGGGCCCGGTCCCGCCGGCCCCGCACCCTGTCGGCCGCGGCCCGCCTCCTGGCTGAGCGCGACGACGTCGTGGCCGGCCTCGTCGACGCCTACGGGCTTCCCCGGCTGTCCAAGCCCGACGGGACCCACTTCGCCGCCCTCGTCCAGTCCATCGTCTTCCAGCAACTGGCCGGGGCGGCCGCCTCGACCATCCACCGGCGTCTGGTGGCCGCCTTGGGCGGGGAGGTGACCCCCGAGGCCTTGCTCGCCGTCACCCCCGAGGACCTGCGCGCCGCGGGTATGTCGGGCAACAAGGCGGCGTCGGTCTGCGACCTGGCCGCCAAGGTCCTCGACGGCACGGTGGTCCTCGACCCTCGAGGCCTCGCCCGCGAAGGCGACGAGGAGGTCATCGCGCGTCTGACGACGGTGCGCGGCATCGGGCGCTGGACGGCGGAGATGTTCCTCATGTTCCAGCTGCGGCGTCTCGACGTCTGGCCCGTGGGTGACCTCGGCGTGCGCAAGGGCTTCGGCGTGGCCTGGGCCATCCCCATGCCGAGCGCCCGGGAGCTCGGGCCCCTCGGCGACGCCTACACGCCCTATCGCTCCGCCGTCGCCTGGTACTGCTGGCGCGCCGCCGAGCCCCCCGGCCAGGCCGCCAGCCCGGTGACCGGTTGAGCCGACCGACACCCCGTCCGTCTTCACCCGGAGGTATCACCGTGCCCACGACAACACCCGGTACATCGCCCGACGACCCGGGCTGGTGGCGTCGCGCCGTCTTGTACCAGGTCTACGTCCGTTCCTTCGCCGACAGCAACGATGACGGCGTCGGCGATCTCCGGGGCCTGTTGGCACACCTCGACCATCTCGCCTGGCTCGGCGTGGACGGCATCTGGCTGAGCCCGGTCATGCCCTCGCCCAACGCCGATTGGGGATATGACGTCGCCGATTACTGCGCGGTGCTCCCCGAGTACGGGAGCCTCGACGATCTCGACGAGGTGATCGCCGCCGCCGGCAGCCTCGGCATCAAGGTGCTCCTCGACCTCGTCCCCAACCACACGAGCGATCGCCACCAGTGGTTCGTCGAGTCGCGTTCGGGCGTCGACTCGACGCGTCGCGACTGGTACGTCTGGGCCGACCCCCTGCCCGATGGATCGCCCCCCAACAACTGGGTGGGCAGCTTCGGTGGCTCGGCCTGGAGCCTCGATGAGGCGTCGGGGCAGTACTACCTCCACAATTTCCTTCCCGAGCAGCCCGACCTCAACTGGTGGCACGATGACGTCAGGGACTCCTTCGACGACGTCATCCGATTCTGGTGGGACCGCGGCGTGGTCGGCTTCCGGATCGACGTCTGCAACATGATGATCAAAGATGCCGCGTTGCGCGACAACCCGCCCGCCACCGAGGACGACCCCTTCATCATGCAGATGTTCGGGCAACGTCCCGTCTACAACGGCAACCGGCCTGAGGCCCATGACATCCTGCGCCGGTGGCGGACCATCGCCGAGAGCTACTCGCCGCCGCGGGTGCTGTTGGGAGAGACCAACGTCGACACCCTCGAGAATCTGGCTTCCTACTACGGATCGGGTGACGACGAGCTCCACATGGGATTCAACTTCCCCTTCATCGAGGCGGCCTTTGAGGCCCCGGTGCTGTCTCACATCGTGGCCCGCATCGATGAGCTTTTGCCGCCAGCGGCGTGGCCGGTGTGGACAGGCTCGAACCACGACGTGTCGCGACTCGCCACCCGGTGGTGCGAGGGTGACCCCGCCAAGGTCCGCCTGGCGCTGCTCATGCTCCTGACCCTGCGGGGCACCCCGGTGCTCTACCAGGGTGACGAGATCGGTCTTACCGACCGCGAATTCGAGAAGGACGAGCTCCTCGACCCGGTGGGAGTGCGCTTCTGGCCGTATTACCCGGGCCGTGACCCCGAGCGCACCCCCATGCAATGGGACGACGGACCCAACGCCGGTTTCACCTCTGCCGGGGTCACGCCGTGGATCCCCATGGCCGACGCGCCGATGCACGTGGCGGGCCAGCGCGTCGATCCCGACTCGATACTGCGATTCGTCCACGACGCCATCGCCCTGCGGCGCCGCACTCCGGAGTTGCTGGCCGGCGACTACCAGTCGGCACCGATCGACGACAGCCTGTGGGTGTTCAGACGCGGCGGCGTCCTGGTGGCGCTCAACTTCTCTTCGACCCCCCGGCAGGTCGCGGTGGGAGGAACCCTGACCAAGGTCGTGGCGTTGTCCACCCACCGCGCCGCAGAGGGACCGGTCACAGAGGGAGTGGTGGACCTCGATGCCTGGCAGGGCACCGTCGTCGTCACCGGTCGAGCTTGAGCACCTCGCGCATGGCCTTCTCGAAGGCGGCGTCGTCGAGGCTGGCCCGGGCCCCGAGAACCATTTCGGCGTCGGTCCCCACCGGGACCCGCCGCCGCGTTCCGGCCAGGTCGGCTTCGAGCTTCGCCATGGTCTCGCTGAGCTCGTCGTAGGGGGGCTCGGCGACACCGAAGTCGTGATGGGACTCCGAGATGTTGGTCTTGAAGAACCCGGGCTCGATCACGATGGTCCGGATCCCGAAATGCCCACCCTCGAGGTGCAGCGCTTCGGACATGGCCTCGAAGGCGTACTTCGACGCCGCCTAGATGCCCGCCAGGGGTGCGGAGACCCGGCCCGACACCGACGACAGGTTCACGATCGTGCCCGCGCGGCGCGCCCGCATCTGGGGGAGGACGGCCTGTGTCATCCGAAACGGCCCGAAGGTGTTGGTCTCGAAGACCCGACGCACCTCGGCCATGGGCACGAGCTCGATGGGCCCGCCCGTCCCCACGCCGACGTTGTTGACGAGCACGTCGATCGTCCCCGCCGCCGGCCCTGAGGATAGGGCCGTGAGCGAAACTGGTCAGATGCCCGACCCCGCCGACCCCGCCGACCCCGCCGACCCGGGATCCGACCCCCATCACCTCGACGAGGCCCTCGACGCCGTGTTGGTCGGGGGCCGTGAGCAACGGCGCGTCGTCATGGCCGAGCCCGACCCACGCTGGCCCGCGGTCTTCGACCGTCATCGGGCCGCCATCGCCGCCGCGCTCGGAGCGCGCGCCCGACGGATCGACCACGTGGGGTCGACGGCGATCCCGAGCCTGGCGGCCAAGCCGATCGTCGACATCCAGGTCACGGTGGACGATCCCGAGGACGACCCCAGCTTCAGGCCCGCCCTCGAGGGGCTCGGCTACGTCCTGCGGGTACGCGAGGCCAGGCACCGCATGTTCCGGACCCCGTCCCGTGACGTCCAGGTGCATGTGTGGGCAGCGGGGTCCGACGACGAACGCCGCCACGTCTTGTTCCGGGACTGGCTGCGCGTCGACGAACCGGACCGCAGGCTCTACGAAGACACCAAGCGTCGACTCGCCGGCCGTCGCTGGCCCGACGTCAACTACTACGCCGAGGCGAAGTCACCGGTGATCGTCGAGATCATGGACCGAGCAGAGACCTGGGCCGCCCACGTCCACTGGCGCCTCGTTTGACGAGTGCCCGACGCGTGACTACCCGGCGCGTGACTACCCGGCGCGTGACTACAGGGCGGCGGTGAGCGCGCCCAGGGGCATCCGGAGGTCCTCGAGCATGCGCAGGTCCTCCTGGGGCGACCGGCCCAACGTGGTGAGGTAATTGCCGACGATCAGCGCGTTGATCCCGGCGGTCATCCCCATGGCCTGGAGGTCGCGCAATGTCACCTCCCGGCCCCCCGCATAGCGGAGGATGACGCTGGGAAGAGCCAACCGAAACAGCGCGATCCAGCGGATCGCCTCCCACGCGCCTACCACGGGCCGCTCGCCCAACGGCGTGCCGGGCCGGGGGTTCAAGAAGTTGACCGGCACCTCGGTCGGATCGAGATCGCGCAGTTGCAGGAGCAACTCGATCCGCTGCGCATCGCTCTCACCCATGCCCACCAACGCCCCGCAGCACAACTCCATGCCGTGTTCCCGCACCAACCGGCATGTCTCGGCCCGCTCGTCCCATCCGTGGGTGGTGACGACGCTGGGGAAGTAGGACCGGGCCGTCTCGACGTTGTGGTTGTACCGGTGCACGCCCCCCTCGGCCAGCCGTCGGGCCTGGTCCTCGGTGAGGATCCCGGCCGACACCGCCACGTTGAGCCCGGTCTGGTCCCGGACCAGGGGCACGAGCTCGAGTAGGCGCGCCATGATCCGCTCGTCGGGGCCCCGCACGGCCAGGACGATGCAGAACTCCGACGCCCCCATAGCCGCGGTCTCGGCCGCGGCCCGCAGGACTTCGTCGGTGTCGAGGAAGGGTGTGGCCTTCACCGGCGTGTCGAACCGCGACGACTGTGAGCAGAAGTGGCAGTCCTCGGGACATCCCCCCGTCTTCGCCGACAGGATCCCCTCCACTTCGACGGTGGGACCGCACCAGGCCAACCGGACCTCGTGCGCCAACGCCGCCAACCCCATCACCGACTCGTCGGGCACCATGGCGAGGCCCTCCAACTCCTCGGGACCGAGAAGACGACGCTCGTCGAGCAGGGCCACGCCCGCACCGGCGATCAGAGTCCTCGCCTCGGCCACGCTCAGCGGTGCCGGGAGCTCCACCGGACAGGGCTCGACGGGCGCTCGGAGAGAGACGGTGCTACGCGTGGGGGCAGCGATGGCGTCGGCTGGCACGGGCACACGGTAGCGGCCTGCCCTCGCGACTCGACAAACAGGGCCCGAAACACAGGAGGCGACTGCGGTGGCGTGGGACTTCGAGACCGAACCCGACTACGAGGCCAAATTGGCCTGGGCGCGCGCCTTCGTCGACGAGGAGGTCCTTCCCCTCGAGACCTTGGAGCTCGACTACGACGATCTCCTCCTGGCCATCCGCCCCCTCCAAGAGGAGGTGAAGCGCGAGGGCCTCTGGGCCGCCCACATGCCCCCGGAGCTCGGCGGCATGGGATTTGGCCAAGTCCGACTCGGTCTCCTCCACGAGATCCTGGGACGCTGTGCCATGGCGCCGGTGGTCTTCGGCAACAACGCCCCGGACTCGGGCAATGCCGAGCTCCTGGCGGTGGGGATCGAGGCCAACGGCCGTGAGGACCAGCGCGCCCAATGGCTCGAGCCCTTGTTGGAGGGCAAGCTCCGCAGCGCCTTCTCCATGACCGAGCCCGGTGCTGGTGCGGACCCCACCCTCATCGCCACCACGGCGGTCCGCGACGGCGAGCAGTGGGTGATCAACGGCCATAAATGGTTCACCTCCAACGGCTCGGTCGCCGACTTCCTCATCGTGATGTGCGTGACCAACCCCGACGTCCATCCCTACGCGGGCTGCTCGATGCTCCTTGTCCCCCCAGACACACCCGGCGTCGACATCGTTCGCGACGTGCCCACCATGGAGCACCCCTTCCCCCACTTCGGGAAGTTCGGAGGTCACTCCGAGATCATCTACCGCGACGTCCGTGTGCCGGTCGAGAACCTCGTCGGCAACGAGGGCGACGGCTTCCGTCTGGCCCAGATGCGCCTGGGCCCGGGCCGGATCCATCACTGCATGCGCTGGCTGGGCCAGTCCCAGCGCGCTTTCGACATGCTCTGCGAGCGTGCCGTCTCGCGCTATCTCCACGGGTCGCTCCTCGCCGACAAGCAGATGGTCCAGACCTGGGTGGCCGACTCCATGGCCGAGATGACCGCGGCCCGGCTCATGACGCTCCAAGCGGCATGGAAGATGGACCGCGACGGTGCGCCCGCGGCGCGCGTCGAGATCGCCATGATCAAGTACTACGGCGCCGGTGTCCTCTACCACGTGATCGACCGTGCCATCCAGGCCCACGGGTCCTTGGGGTTCTCCACCGACCTCCCCCTCGAGCACATGTACCGGGCGGCCCGCGCCGCCCGCATCTATGACGGCCCCGACGAGGTCCACAAGGTCACCGTGGCCCGCCACGTCCTGAAGCGCTACACCCCGGCCGAGGTCCCCTCCGAGCACGTCCCCACCCGACGCCAGGCCGCCCAGAAGAAGTTCGCCGACCTCCTCGCCGAAGTCTCGGCCAACGATTGAGCCCGGGGTGGCACCAGCATCCCCGTCCACACACCGGGGGCCACCCTTGACCCCGCCGGCCTGGCGTGGCCAAATCACCCCATGACGGCCCCGCCGAGGTATCACCGCGCCCGGGGCGCCATCGGCGTGTGGCGCGTCCGGGGGTCGGCGTGAGGGTCACCATCTGCGGGGCGCGAGGTTCCACCGCAGCTCCGGGCCCCGCCCACATCCGCTACGGAGGCCACACCTCGTGTGTGGCCCTGAGCCACGACGGGCAGCGCCCCAGCCTCGTCCTCGACGCCGGCACGGGGATCCGGCGGGTGACCGGATTGCTCGGCGACCATCCCTTCGCCGGCTCGATCGTCCTCGGCCACCTCCACTGGGACCACACCCAAGGCCTTCCCTTCTTCGCGGCGGCAGACAGGCCCGAGGGTCGGACCGACCTCTACATGCCGGCCCAAGGCGACGCCGAAGAAGTGCTGGGCCGGGTCATGTCACCCCCGCACTTCCCGATCACCCCGGCCGAGCTGCGCGGCACCTGGCGCTTTCTCGGACTCGAGCCCGACATCCCGGTCGAGATCGAGGGCTTCACGGTCCTCGCCCGGGAGATCCCCCACAAAGGAGGCCGCACCTTCGGCTTCCGCGTCTCCGACGCCACGGCGACCGTCGCCTATCTCTCCGACCACTGCCCGACCGCTCTCGGGCCCGGCCCCGACGGGCTCGGGGAGTACCACGAGGCGGCCATGGCGTTGGCCGACCACGCCGAGCTCCTCATCCACGACGCCCAGTACCTCGACGAGGAGTTGCCCATCCGGGCCAGCTTCGGCCACTCCTCGGCGGGCTATGCCGTGGGCCTCGCCCAGAAGGCGGGTGCCCGACGCGTCCTCCTCTACCACCACGACCCGCCCCGCACCGACGACGACATCGACGCGCTGGTGGCCTCCCACGACCATGACCCGATCCCCGTCGACGGGGCCGTCGAGGGCATGGTCATCGACCTGGCGACCCCGCCCGGTCCCTGATCCCCGGCGTATCGGACCAGCCCCCTGGCCTACAGTGCGGGGCCATGGCGGTGCGGATCGTGTTGGCGGAGGACAACTACCTCGTCCGTGAGGGAGTCCGGACCCTCGTCGAGACCGAGCCCGACCTCGAGGTGGTGGGGGTCTGCGAGGACTACGACACCCTCATCGCCGCGGTCGAGTCGCAGAGCCCCGACGTGGTCGTCACCGACATCCGCATGCCCCCCACGGGGACCGACGAGGGCATCCGGGCCGCCGAGGTGCTGCGCGAGACCCACCCCGACATGGGGGTGGTGGTCCTCAGCCAGTATTCCGAGCCCGCCTATGCCCTGGCCTTCCTCGAGGGCGGGTCCAAGGGCCGTGCCTATCTCTTGAAGGAGCGGGTCTCGGACATAGGCCAGCTGGCCGGGGCGATCCGCGAGGTGGCCGGCGGGGGATCGGTGATCGACCCCGAGGTCGTCGACGCGCTGGTGGCGGCGAGGGCCAAGCCGGCGGACTCACCGCTGCACCGCCTCACCGCCCGTGAAGGCGAGATCCTCTCGGAGATGGCCCAAGGGAAGAACAACGCCGCCGTGGCCGCCTCCCTCGTCCTGTCGGAGCGGGCTGTGGAGAAGCACATCAACTCGATCTTCTCGAAACTCGCACTCTCCCAAGAGCCCGATGTCCATCGCCGGGTGAAGGCGGTGCTCCTCTTCCTCTCGGTCCAAGACACGTGACCGTCTCGCCGGTGTCGCCGCGTCGGCGGGGACCTTCTCGGGGGGTGCTGCCACCACCGGCCCGTTCGTGCTGTCAGCCTGTGCCCCACTCCGCCGTGCTGCGAGGATAGGGACGTGGCTGACGAGGCAACCACCGTGATGATCGTCGACGACCAGCTGCCCTTCCGCATGGCGGCGCGCTCGGTGGTCGGGGTGACGCCGGGCTTCGAGGTGGTGGGGGAGGCCAAGTCCGGCGAGGAGGCCGTCGAACAAGTCGAAATCCTTCACCCCGAGCTCGTCCTCATGGACATCAACATGGACGGCATCTCGGGCATCGAGGCCACCCGTCGCATCACCGCCGCGCATCCCGAGACCAAGGTCATCCTCCTCTCGACCTACGACGCCGAGGACCTTCCCGCCGACGCCCGCACCTGCGGCGCGCTCGGATACGTCCACAAGGAGCAGTTCGGGCCCGACGTCCTCATCGACATGTCGTCGGGGGAGCAGAAGGACTGCTTCAGCGGCTGAGCTCCGGCGGCTGAGCTCCAGCGGCTGAGCTCCAGGAGCTGAGCGAGACGACTCAGTGGTCGAGGGGGATGTGGCCTTCGATGGTCGTTCCCTCGCCGGGGGCGCTGGTCACGTTCACGGTGCCGCCGATGGCACCCACCCGGTCGCTCATGTTCACGAAGCCCGCACCACTGGCGAGGTTGCCCTTGGCGTCGAACCCCGCGCCGGTGTCGCGTACCTGGAAGTTGAGGTGGGTCTCGTCCTGCCACACCCGGACGAAGGCGGTGGCGCCCTCCCCGGCGTGCTTGCCGGCGTTCTGCAACGCCTCGAGGCAGCAGAAGTAGACGGCTGATTCGCGCTCGGGCGAGTAACGGTCGAGTCCCTCGGCGTCGACCACGGTTGGCAACGCGGCGCGCCCCGCCGCGGACCGCAACGCCTCGGCGATGCCCCGGTCGATGAGCAAAGGCGGGTAGATCCCGTGCGCCAGCGCCCGGAGCTCCTGGACGGCTTCTTGGATGCCCACGCCCAATTGGTCGAGGATCTGGCCCGAGGCCTCGGGGTCACGCTCAGCGAGCTGGCGCGCCAACCGGACGTTCACGGCCAGGGCCACCAGGTGTTGTTGGGCCCCGTCATGGAGGTTCCGCTCGATCTGCCGTCGCGCCGCGTCCGAGGCGGCCACGATGCGCGACCGCGAGGCGCGCAGCTCGTCGGCCTGGCGCCGGACCTCGTCGAGCGACTCCTGGAGCGCGGAGTCGAGCTCGACGTTGTGCAGGGCCAGCCCCACCTGGCGGGCCAGCTCGGTGAGCATGGTGTCGTCGTCGGTGGTGAACTGATCGCTCTTGGGCGGCCGCACGGCCACGATGAGGCCGAGGACCTGGCCCGAGTGCGTGGTGGGCGCCACCCGCACCACCGAGTCCTCCCGGCCCTCGAGCAACCTGGGCAGCCAGATCTCCACCCAGGCAGTGCCCGTCACACCGGCCCGGGCCACGACGGTCTGCTCCTCGTCATTCAGTGTCAACCGCTCCACCGGAACGTCGGGCACCGACACCGTCCGCTCGAGCCGGCCCCCCGAGCCTGTCCACACCTCGGCCGACGCCAACCCGAGGGTCTTGCGTAGTGACTCGGCCACCTGCAAGAGCAACTCGTCCATGGGGATGGCGCGCGACAACCGGCTCCCGAAGGTACGCAGCACGGTGTCGGGCGCCTCGCGCTCGCCGTAGACGATCCGGTTGGCGTACTGGGTGAGGCGTTGGCGCGCCGGCCCGTACAGCAGTGCCGCCACCGCGGCGGCGGCCATCGACAACGCCAGCAGCGACCGTTGGTCGTGTGTCGGTGTGTGGCCCAGTCCCACCACGATCACGAGGTACACGATGACGACGATGCCGGTGAGCCCGGCCAACGACACGGTGTGGGCCAGGATCCGGTCGATCCGTCCGGCGAGGCGACGCGAGCTGCCCATGGCCAGGGCGACGGCCAGGGGGAGGCTCGAGACCATGACCACGAGCCACGTCCGGGTCGGCCAACCCCACAGCACCCGTAGGGCCAGGGCCACCACGAGCATCTCGGCCCCCACGGCCAAGGCCCACCCGAACCACTGCATCCGCTGCCGTTCCACCCCGCGCGACCGCATGTAACGACGCTGGGATCCCACCAGTCCGATCGACCCGAACACGACCGCTTCGATGGCGATGGGCCACAACGGCAGGTACGGTCGTCTGCTCCACATGCCGATGCCCACCGCGGCCGCGACGACATACCCACCGATGATCGCCGCCCGGCTCAACCGACAGCTCCCGTCGGGCAGCCCGAGCAACAAATGCATGACCGCAACGGGCAGCAGGGCGACGGTCAACGGCTCGAGAAAGCGCGCGATCGACACCGCGCTCGAGCTGACACCGGTGCCGTGCGCGTCCGCCTGGAGGACCGCAGCGCTGAGCGCCGCGAAGGCACCCAACGCCGTCCCGCACAATGCCAGTAGGCCCTGGCGCTCGAAGGGCCGACGCACCACCGAGAACGCGGCCGCCAGCGCGAAGGTGGCGGCCACCCCGGCCCGGACCGCCTCGGTGGCCAGGTTGCCCTGTCGCCCCAGGATGGGGGCGTAGGCGGCGGCCGCCAGTGCGCACACCGCCACCACCGCGGCAGTGACCGTGGTGGCGGGGCGGTGCTGGACGACGGGCTCGGGCGCGCCCCGGCCCGCGCCGGTGTTGGTGGCGACGTTCGTTCCCGTCTCCGTCCCCGGAGCGACCTGAACGCTCACGCCGTGGTCGTCGGCGACGACGCGCCGGCCGCGGCCGTGCTCCGGCCGCCTGTCCCGTCATCCTCGATCCGGCCGTCACGCATCCGGACGATCCGAGTGGCCGCGGCGGCGACGTCGTCGTCGTGGGTGACGAGAAGGATGGCCTGGCCCCCAGTGTGCAACCGCCGGAACAGTTCGAGCACCTCGAGGCCGCCGTCGGAGTCCAGCGCCCCGGTGGGCTCGTCCGCCAGCAGCAGCGTCGGCTTGTTGGCCAGGGCCCGGGCGATGGCCAGGCGCTGGCGCTGGCCACCCGACAGCACCCCCGGTGCGGCGGTCTGCTTGTCGGCGAGCCCCAACATGTCGAGGAGGTCCCGGGCCCGGCTCTCGGCCTGGCGCCGGCGCGCCCCGGCGATGACGGCGGGGAGGGTGACGTTCTCGAGCACGCTCATGCCCTCGAGGAGGTTGAAGAACTGGAAGACGATGCCGATGTGGGCCCGGCGCATCCGGGCCAGCGCGTTCTCGTCCTTGTCGGCGAGGGACTCCCCGGCGACGATGATCTCGCCCTCGGTGGGGGTGTCGAGCCCGGCCACCAGGTTCAGCAAGGTGGACTTCCCACAACCCGACGGGCCCATGACGGCCACGAACTCGGTGTCGTCCATGGTCACGTCGATGCCCCGCAGGGCCCGCACGGGCGCTCCGTCGGCCTCGTAGGTCTTGCGAACGCCTCGCGCCTCCATGACGTGCATCGATTACTCCCCGTCTCTGTTGTCGCTATTGGACTTGGACGTCTTGGCCGTGGTGCCCGCCCCGATCTTCCATGCCGAGACCGGTGCCTCACGGCCCTTCACGAGGGCGGGAGGGATGGCCGTGGCGGCCGGGGGATCCGAGAGCTCCTGGTAGGTGGTCTCGCTCAGGACGGTCTCTCCCGGATCGGCCCACTGCTGCAACCGCTGGGAGAGGTTGACGGTGTCACCGACCAATGTGTACTCGAGGCGCTCCTCGGAACCGAGGAGGGCGGCGGCGGCGGGACCGGTGGTGACCCCGATGCCGAGCTCGAACGGCGCCAGGCCGGTGTCCACCCACTGTTTGTTGACCCGGGCCTGCGCGGCGTGCATCTCGAGGGCGGCCTCGACAGCCCGCTCGGCGTGGTCGGGCACAGGGACCGGCGCGCCGAAAACGGCCATGACGGCGTCGCCGACGAACTGCATGACGGTGCCGCTGGCATCGATGATGGCCCGGTTCATCTCGGCCCGATGCACGTTGAGCTGTCCCGCCAGCGCGCTCGGGTCGGCCCGCTCGGCGATGCTCGAATAGCCCCGGATGTCGGACATGAGCACGCTCACGACCACGGCCTCGGTCTCGCCCAGGCCCCGGCCCTGGCGGACGAGGAGATCGGCCACGCCGCCCGGAAGCAGCCGGCTCAGGGTCTCGCCCTGCTCTTCGCGGTTGACGATGGCCTCATGCAGCATCCGAAGTCGCCGCAACGAGTTCTGCCCACCCGCACTCGCCTGTTGGGCGATGCGCAGGAAGAGCTTCTCCACGGCGTCGCCCGCCGCCGCGGCGGTCGTGCCCTGTGCCACGGCGATGGCTTTGATGGGCCGCCCCTCGGCGACGAGGTGCAACAGCTCCTCCTCGGCCACGCTCAGGTCGCCGGTGTCGGTGACCGGGTGGACCATCGACTCCACGATGGTGGGGTCGAGCACCGACCCGCCGGTGGCGACGGCACGCACCGCCCGGGCCAGCTGGTCGCCCTCGGCGATGTGGTCCTTCAGGAGATAGGCACACCCCGCGGCGCCTTCGTCGAGCAACGAGATGGCGTACTCGGGGTCGTCGAATTGCGACAGGATCACGATGCCGGTCCCGGGGTGGCGCTTGCGGATCTCGTGGGCGGCCTCGATGCCCTCGTTCTGGAAGCTGGGGGGCATTCGGATGTCGGTGACCACCACCTGGGGGGCGAGCTTGCTGGCTCCGTTCACGAGCTCGTCGTAGTCCGCGGCCGTGCCCACGATCTCCACGTCGGGCTCGAGCGCGAGCAGGGCCCGCACGCCCTCTCGCACGATGAGGTTGTCGTCGGCGAGAAACACACTGATGGTGCCCCCTGGCATGCCCCTATTTGGCCTGTTCCAGGGGCGAGGGTCAAGGGTGCGCCCCCCCGGTGACGTGGGGGTGCCAGCCGGTGTCTCGCCCGGTGACGGCTCGGTCAGATCCGGCGCCTCCGCCGATCCGACAGCACCCGCCGGGCGCAATTGTGCCCGGCCATGCCGTGGACCCCACCCCCGGGGTGCGTCGAGGCCGAGCACATGTAGAGGCCCTTGACCGGCGTGCCGTAGCGGAACCACCCCGGAACGGGCCGGAAGACGAGCTGCTGGTCGAGCGAGCTCGAGCCCGCCCCGAGGTCGCCCCCCACCAGGTTCGGGTTCTCGCGCTCGAGGTCCTCGGGGGTGCGCACCGCACTGCCCAGGACCTTGGACCCGACGCCCGGGGCGTGGTCCTCGAGCCGGTCCATGACCACATCGAGGAAGGCGTCTTTCGACGACGCCCACGACCCGCTCGGTCGCGGCACGGGGGGGACGTGGGTCTCGATCCACAAGGTGTGGCCCCCGGACGGGGCCCGGCTGGGATCGGCGACGCTCTGCTGGCCCACGATGAGCATCGGCTTCATGGGCACCACGCCCCGCCGGGCCTCGTGCGCCGCCTGCGCCATGGCGTCGAGATCGCCGGTGAGGTGGACGACACCGGTCTCGGCCAGCTCGGGCTCGGTCCACGGAGCGGGGCCGTCGAGGGCGAGGTCCACCTTGAACACGCCCGTGCCGTACCGGAAGCGCCGGAGGCCGTCGAGAAAGCGCGCCGGGAGATGGTCGGTGCCGACCAGCCCGTGGAACAGGGCGCGCGGGCCGGTGTCGGCGAGCACGGCCCGCCGGGCCCGGACAGGGTCCCCCCCGGCGGTCTCGACCCCGGTGATGCGGTTGCGCTCCACCACCACCCGCGTGACCTCGGTGCCCGTGACGATCACCGCGCCCGCGTCGGTGGCCGCTCCGGCCAGCGCGGCGGCGAGCCGACCGGCCCCACCGACGGGCACCGGCATCCCGAGCTCCTGGGCGGCCAAGGCCAGGATGAGGGCGGCCGGCGCGCTGCCGGGATGGTCCACGGGCACATCGGCGTGGGAGGCACCCGCCGCCACCAGGGCCCGGGCGGCGGGGTCCGAGAACCGCTCGATACACAGCGCTTCGAGTGGGCCCAGGAGAAGCGCGGTGGTGTCGAAGAGGCCATCGCGCCGGGCCCGCCTCGCGAAGGCGAGCCCGGGTCCCGGTGCGCCCACGGGCCCGAGCATCTGGGCGAGGAACGAGGTGCCGACCTCGCGCCACCACCGGTACAGCGTTGTCCACGCCGGACCGTCCGCCGCGGCCCGTCGTGCGAGCCCGGCCGCGGTGCGCTCTGGGTCACGGTGACACACCGCCACCTCGTGCGGCGACACCGCGGCGGCCACCGGCGACGCGAACTGCGCCCATTCCACGTCCTTGTCGAGGCCGAGCTCGCGCAGCACGGGCGAGCAGTGCAAGAGCCCGTAGAAGGCCGAGTACGTGTCGTGGACATAGCCCGGGACGGTGAGCTCGCCGCTGTGCACGGCCCCGCCGGCCACCGCGGATCGTTCCAGGACCGTCACCCGCCATCCGGCGCGCGCCAACAGGGTGGCAGCGACGAGGCCGTTGGGCCCCGACCCGATCACCACCGCGTCGACGTCGTCCACCGCCGGCCTGCCTAGGCGCGCCGGCTATGCGACGGCAATTCGAAGCTCAGCGTTGCTCCTCGCGCCGGTGCCCGCTGCTCAGCTGGGCCAGTGCGTCGCGGTCGATGTTGTCGGCTCCGGCCACGGCCAGCTTGCATTCGGTGACGGCCCGGATCGTGGAGGTCCGACGCCCTCCCTCGAGAATGGCCCGCTCACCGTGCATCGACCCCGGCCCGTACTCCGCCAGCCGTTCCCCGTCGACCTCGATCCGGACCACCCCGTCGAGCACGAGGTAGATGTCGTCCTCGGCCGCTCCCTGCTCGGTGATGACCGCACCCGGCTTCACGGTCCGGATCTTGGGTTTGGCCCCCCCCTGCATGAGCGTGAGCGAGAGCTGGCGCTCGAGGGCGGTCTCCACCTCGGTGGTGAGCGCCTGGGAGTCCCGGTCGCCCCAGGGGCTGTGCTTGCCGAAGGCGCGCCGGTACCAATTCGAGAAGTCGATCATCCCCGACTTGAGGGCGAGCTTGTTGTCCCCGCCGTAGACCCAGTGCCGGGGGAAGCTGCTGCCGCCGGTCATGGCGAATGACGACGACCCATCGGCGCGCAGTGTCAACGCCAGCGTCGTCCAGGCCAGCGGGGCCGAGAACTGAACGTACGGCGCCCGCCGTACCCGGCGTGGGGCGGGAACCCCGGTGCGCCCCCCTGCGGTCTGGAAGAAGGTCACCTCGCCGGCGCCCACCTCGGGCTCGGGGTGCAGGTCCGGGAGGGCGACGGCCTCGAAGGCGACCTGCTTCTTCCCCACCGAGATCAACGTGGAGCACAGCCGCCCCCCGCCGGCCTGGCCGTGGCTCGTGATCCGGCCATCGTCCACCTCGATCCATGCCGTGAGCCGATTGGCGAAGCGGAACCGACCCTCGCGCTGGAGCTCGTCGAGGTCTTCGATGACGTCGGGTGGGGGCGCGTCGTAATGGGCCATGCCCGTTTCGAACGGCATCTTGGTCAGGCCCCCGATGGCCTCAGAGGGGATCCAGGACAGGGATGTGACTGAGGACTCGATGCGCATGGCGCCTCCTCGATTCGACTCGCTCGGTCGAACCGTACCGAGTGTGGGGTCCGACCCCAAGGGTGAGGGCTGGTGTCACCGGGTGGGGGTGGCATCCCCCTGGAGGCGTTCAGGCCTCGGTGAAGCGCAGCTCGGCTCGCCTGATGCCGGTGACCACCGACGACGGGCTGCGCTCGATGGCACCGACCCGCCCGACGTCGGCGAACCGGTCGAGCAGCTCCTCGAGGACCACCCGGCCCTCGAGCCGGGCCAGGGCCGCGCCCAGACAGAAGTGGTTCCCCTGGCCGAAGGCCAGGTGAGGGTTGGGGTCGCGCCCCACCTCGAACGACGAGGCGCTCGGGCCGAAGACCCTCTCGTCCCGGTTGGCCGATGCGAACAACATGAGCACCGGCTCGCCCTCGGCCACGGCCACGCCGCCGACACTGGTGTCGCGCGTGGCGGTCCGCATGAACGACACCACCGGTGAGGACCACCGGAGCATCTCCTCCACCGCCTTCGGGACGAGGGACCGGTCGCCTCGCAGGCGCTGCCACTGCCCGGGATGGTCGGCGAAGCCGAGCAGGCCCGAGCTGATCAGGTCGCGGGTGGTCTCGTTGCCGGCCACGAGCAGTTGGACGAGGAACATGGCCAGCTCGTCGTCGCTCAGACGTTCCCCGTCGAGGTCCACCTGCGCGAGCTGGGTGAGCACGTCGTCGCGGGGACGGGCCCGGCGGTCTTTGGCCGCGCCCACGAGGTAGTCGATCATGTCGGTCATCAACTGGTTCCGCCGTTCCTCGGGCCAGTCCGTGGCGCCGGGGATCACGGCTTCTGACCACTCGTAGCAGCGCTCCCACTCGTCGTCGGGCACGCCCAGGATCTTGCTGATGACCTGGAGGGGAAGAGGGACACTGAGCGTCGCCACCACATCGGTGGGAGCACTGCTCTGGATCCGTTCCACGAGCGCGGTGGTGCGGGCCCGGACCACCGATTCGAGGGCGCGTACCGCCGAAGGCTTGAAGGCGGGTTGGACGAGCCGCCGGTACCGGGTGTGCACGGGGGGATCGGCGTGCATCATCGTCGGTGGGGACGCGTATGTCGTGCCGATCTCCTCGACGAGGATGCCGCGCCCGGCGCAGAACGTGGCGTGGTCGCTCTCGATGGCACTCACCTCAAGATGCGTGGCGACAGCCCAGAATCCCCGCTCCTCGTTCCACGCCACCGGGGCCTGGGCACGCAACTGGGCGTAGAGGGGATACGGATCGGTGCTGTAGAGGTCGGGGTCGGTGAGTCGGGCCGCCAAAGCCGTCCCCGGTCGCTGCCAACCTGTCACATTCGTCACCCTAGCGAGCGGCATCAGGACGGTCCGGGGGCAGTGGGAGACTTTCGGGATCCTCGAACCGAGGGGCTACGGGATCCTCGAACCGAGGCGGCCGTCGGGCGCTGAGGGCGGCGACGCCCTCAGCGAAGTCGGGGCCCTGCATCATGGTCCGGAGTCGCTCGTCCGCGTCGCGCGCCGAGGTGGCCACGTCGCGGTGGAAGTCGGTGTAGAGCTGGAGCTTGGTGGCGGCCAGCGACGCCGGAGAGATCTCGGTCGCCAAGCTGCGGGCGTACTCGCTGACCACACGTGTGAGCTCGTGAGCGGGCGTCACCTTGTTGACGAGACCGATCTCAGCTGCCTCTTCGGCGAGGACCACCCTGCTCGACAGCAGCAGGTCGGCGGCCCTGGTGAGGCCCACGAGCCTGGGCACCAACCACGACAGGCCGAACTCGGCGGGAAGGCCGAGCCGTCCGTGCGCGGTGGTCAGCTTGGCGCCCGCGGCGGCAAAGCGAAGATCGCAGTAGCAGGCCAAAGCGAAGCCCACGCCCGCGGCGGGCCCGTTCACCGCGGCGAGGATGGGCTTGGGGATGCCGAAGTGGTAGGCGAACTCGGCGTCGAATTCGCGGCGCACGCCGTAGCCGGGTCGGTCGAGGCCCGGTCCGGTCCCCGGGTCGTAACCGCCTCGCTCGACGTGGCCCTCGAGGGCCCGGGTATCGGCGCCTGCACAGAAGCCCCGCCCCGCGCCGGTGACCACGATGACCCGAACGGCTCCATCACCGGCGGCCCGGGCGAGCAGCGCCCGGTACTCGGTGTTCATCCGGCCCGTCCAGGCGTTGAGCCGCTCGGGCCGGTCGAGGGTGATGGTGGCGACCGCGTGGGCAGTCTCGTACCGGGTGACCTTCAACTCGTCGAGCTCCACGGGATTCTCCTATCCGGCCCAGGGCTTCTCCTGGAGCCGGACAACCCGTCACTGTTGTCCGGCCGTTGGTCGCGATCGCGCTCAAGTTCGGCCCGCCCCTGCCGATCATTCTTCACGGACACCTTCAGTTCCAACCCCACACTCCAGCATCCCCAATGCCGAGAACCCCCACCACCTTGGTGGGGGTTTCTCGCGTCCCGGGGGCTTCGCCGTCGCGTCATCGCCGATCGAAGGTCAGATGGCGTCGCGTACGATCGCGCCATGACCGCGCCCCTTGCGCTGGGTGCGCTCGATCCCGGCGCCCCGCTTCCCTTCGGGCCTGACAGCCTGGTCCGAGCGGCGGTGGCCGAGCCCGTCACGGCCCTCCTCGTCCAGCGTGTCCTGGTCATGGACGTCGCCCATCCGAAGGTCGCCGCCGCGGTGGCCCACCACAGCCATTTCCAGCAGCGCCCGTTGCGTCGCGCCTGGGTCACCGTCGACGCCGCCCTGCGACTCGTCTTCGGTGACGAGCCCACGGCTCGAGGCGCCGCCCGACAGATCTACGGGGTCCACGATCACATCTCGGGGCGCGACGCTCGGGACGAGGGGTACAGCGCGCATGACGCCTCGCTGCTGAGGTGGGTGTGGGCCACCTTGGTCGACACCACCGAGACGGCCTTCACGCGCTGGGTCCGTCCCTTCGACGAGGGGGAAGGAGCCGCCTTCTACGGCGAGATGCGGCTCTTCGCGCGCTTTCTCGGCATCCCCGATGATCTGCTTCCCGCCGATCGCGAGGCGTTCTCGCGCTATCTCGAGGACACGCTCTCGGGCCACGAGCTCGCCACGACCGAGGACTGCCGTGCCATGGCGCGCCAAGTCCTGTGGTTCGACCACCGCGTCGTCCCCACACCGCTCGTCCGGGTGGAGAGGGTGCTGGCCCTCGCGACCTTGGACCCCCGTCTCGTGGACCTCCTCGACGTCCATCCCGATGTGGCGGACGAAGAGCTCGGTCGCACCCTCGACGCCTGGCTGTGTCGGTACTACCGACGATTTCCCCGCCCTCCGCGGATCGGGCCCGCGCTCTACGTCCTCATGCGCCGGCCGACCATTGGCCTCGCCGGACGGGCCCGTGACGTCCTGGGCCGAGTGGGGCCCTGACGGCCTCGCCTGCGAGCCCCCAGGGGTCGATTGGGTCTCCACAACCGGGCCTCTCACCAGGATGTTCGCCGTGACCCGTGGAGATCCGACCCGGGTCTGGTCCAAATAACCACTATCCACGGTTATCTCATCGCTACAAGCGGTGAAATCGCCTCAAACTCTTGTATTGTTATCTGGATGTGGTCAGTATTCTCACTAATGCCACATACGTCGGCACAAAGAGTGAAGTTCGGCGAGGCAGCTTTCGGAGGGGACGCAATGGAGGACCGGCCCGGCGAGACCGGTGCTCACCGATGGCCGGCATGGGCCTGGTTCCTCATCGGGGAGCTTGCGCTCGTCGCCTTGGCCGTCTCGGGACTTCTGGGTGCGGCGGAGCCCACCGCGGTGTTCGTCATCGGCATCACCACGCTGGTGGCTCTGGTGCTGGCGGTTCGTCACCATCGTCCGGCGCTCATGTGGCCGTGGTGGGCCATCTCGGCGTCGATGGCGTTGTTCCTCATCGGTGGCGCGTTGCGATTCGACTTCCACACGCTGGGCAACATCACCGGCAGTCGCTCTCTCGTGCCGGACCTGCTGTCACTCCCCGGCTACGGGCTCGGCGCGGCGGGCCTGTTGGGGTTCTCACGCGCACGCGACCGAGGCCGCCAACGGCACTTCGGCGTGATCCTCGACGGCGTCATCGCCGCGCTGGCCATCCTGGCGGTGGCATGGGTGTATGTCATCGACCCCGTCCTGTTCCGCGCCCACACCCCCTTGGCGATACGGCTCGTGCTGACGTGTTACCCGGCGATGTCGATCTTCCTCGTGGTCGTGACGGTGCGGATCGCCTTCAGCTCGGAGCAGAATCGCGTCCCGTCGTACTGGTTCTTGTTGGCCGCCATGACATGCATGTTCGTCGGGGACTCGTTGTACATGTTCGCCGACATCGACCTGATCAGTGTGGCGGGGCGTCTCCTCGACCTTCCCTACGCGCTCGCCTTCGTGGCGACGGGCACGATGGCCCTGCACCCGTCGATGCGCGCCCTCACCGAACCGGCCGGCAACCGCCCCCAGGCGTCGTCGCCCGGTCGCATCGTGCTCGTGGCCATCGCACTCCTCGTTCCCGCCATCATCACCTTGCAACACCCCTCGAGCTCGCTCCAAGACCGGGTGGCCTTGTTCACGATCATCATCTGCTTGACCATCGCCGCGGTCCTCCGGATCATCCAGGCCCTCCATATCGCAGAACGGTCCGAGGCCAACCTCGCCTACCAGGCCATGCACGACAGCCTCACCGGGTTGCCCAACCGCCGGATGATGCACCAGCACCTCACGACCGCCCTCCAGCAGGCGTCGGTCGACGACACCCACGTCGCGCTGTTGTTCCTCGACCTCGACCGCTTCAAGCTCGTGAACGACACCCTCGGGCACACCCATGGTGACGAGCTGCTCATCGCCGTGGCTCGGCGGCTGAACGCGCACGTGCGGCCGTCCGACCTCGTGACCCGGATCGGCGGAGACGAATTCATGATCGTCCTGGGCCAGGTCGTGAGCGTGTCCCAGGCGCTCGACCTCGCCAACCGGCTGCGATTCAGCCTCCGCGCACCGTTCGTCGTCAACGAGATGGAGTTCTACGTCTCGGCCAGCATCGGTTTGGCCTTCGCATCGGGCGACGACCCCGATACCAACGCCGAAGTGCTCGTCCGAGACGCGGACACCGCCATGTACCAGGCCAAAGACGCCGGCCGCGACGCGGTGGCGGTGTTCGACGAGTCGATGCGGACCAAGGTCTCCGAGCGTGTGGAGCTCGAGCACGACCTGCGGCGCGCCGTCGAGCTGCGTCAGCTCCATCTCGTCTACCAACCCATCGTCCGGATCCCCCACGGGCCCATCGAAGGTGTGGAAGCCCTGGTCCGATGGGCGCATCCCACCTTGGGGGTCATCCCCCCCGTCAAGTTCATCCCCCTGGCCGAGGAGAGCGGGTTGATCATGGGGATCGGGGAGTGGGTGCTCGAAGAGGCCCTACGCCAACTGGCGGCGTGGCGTCACCAGACGACGGGGTTCGAGGACCTGTATGTGTCGGTCAACCTCTCGGGAGCCCAGCTCCACGACAGCGGGCTGGTCGAACGCGTGGGCGAGGCGTTGGCACGGCACGGGATCGAGGGGACGGCGCTCTGCCTGGAGCTCACCGAGTCGGTCGTCATGGACAAGCCGCTGGCCGCGGCGGCGGTGCTGAGCGCCCTGCGCCGCCTCGACGTGCGCCTGGCCATCGACGACTTCGGGACCGAGTACTCGTCCCTCGCCTATCTGAAGCGCTTCCCGGTGACGAGCCTCAAGATCGACAAGTCCTTCGTAGACACCCTCGAGGACGACGACAGCTCCGATGCCACGCTGATCGCGGCGGTCGTCGCCATGGCCCACGCGCTCGGGATCACTACCATCGCCGAGGGCGTGGAGACGACGAGCCAGGCCCATCGACTGATGGATCTCGGTTGCGACGCCCTCCAGGGGTATCTCTACTCGCGACCGGTCCGGGCCGAAGGGCTCCCCTACGTGGTCAACTCGCTCTGGAAGCAGACCGAGAACGTCCTCCAAGGCTCGGCCTCGTAACACGACGTGGCTTCGCCTCGAGCCCGATGGTGCTGCGAAGGTCAAGAGGCTTGAGCGCCGCCTCCAGCCCGACGCCCCGGAAGTACAGCGCGTGCAGATCGGGGTCCGAAGCCGCCAGTCGGCGTTCGGTGTCGCCCACGTTGCACCACACCGGCATGCTGGCCGGTGAGCCCAGGTACGGCTGGGCCGTGACGCCCTTGAAACCCGCCATGGGCATGCGCAGCTTCCACCGGATCATGCGGAACACCGGGACGTCGAGAATGGCGAGCAGCCACTCGATGCCGCACCGGGGCGTAGCCAGGGCGAGGGCCTGGTAGAGGCCCATGCTCACGAGCCCGACCGTGGCCTTGCCCCGGTACTCGGGCGCGACCGCCAGCGTGGCGATGTCCCAAGTCCGGCCGAGGTCGAGCTCGATGCCCGTGCGGTCTGCCATGGCCGAGACGGGCTCGCCCCACACCGGGGCGGCGTCGTCGAGTGTCTTGAACCCGGCCTCTGACGGGAGCACGATCCGCATGGTGCCGGCCGGGACGAGGCGAAGGTGGTCGACGACGCACAGAAAGATGCTCGCCTCGTCGTAGGGCGCGTACTCCTTGGTCAAGAGCTCGGGCGTGTTGCCGAAGGTCTCCATGAAGACGACCCGCTCGACGTGGCGCGCCAGTTCCGATGCCGGGTCGCTCCCACGCAGCAGGTACACGCCCAGGGGTGCGGTGGTGCCCGGTGCGATGACCTCGCCCGCCAGTCGGCGCAACTCGGCGTCGCCCATGACCGTGGCGGTGCTCATGGTCAGAACGCCTTGGCGACGATCTGCCCGGCGCGCAAGAACCGGTGCGTGAAATCCACGGCCCGCTCCATGTCGAACACCTTGCAGGTGTACACGTCGACACTGAAGAACAGCACCGGTCGGTCCCACGCGTACACGTGAGCGCCGGACCCTTCCCAGTGGACCCATCCCGCCCACCCGAAACGATCGGACCGGTGCGTCACCGGATCGAGCAGGATCGTCATCTCGCAGACCTCGGACAGCCCGACCAGATACCCGCGAATGTCGGCGTCGGAGAGCGGCGTGTCACAGGTCCCTTCGATCACCAACCGCTGCCGGCAGATCGTCGGGGCCAGATCGGGCATCGCTCGTGCGAAGACCATGGCCGGATGTTCCACGCCCAAAGCGTAGGAACCGCATCACCAACAGAACAAGAGGCGTTCGCCCTCTCACCCATAGTGAGCATTCAGCGCCCAGTGTGGTTGGTGTGGCCGCTGTTCTCGGACACCGAAAGACCTGGTGGCGCTCCCCGGCGATCCGGCGTCCGGGAGTCCGGGCGATCTGGGGACGGCGCGATCAGAGATGGAGCAGAAAATGCTCGACTTCTTCGCCGACAGTGACCCGGGTGGCGACCGGGTCGTCCGCGTTGGCGACGAGCATGGCGGCCTCGTTGAGCGCGGCCAACAGGATGTGCGCGAGGGGTTGGACCGGGCGCGGTGCCAACAGCCCGGCCCCCATGCAGTGCTCGAGGACTTCGGACACGAGGCCGAGCCCGTAGGTGGCGTCGATCTCGCGCCATTCCTGCCATCCGAGAACAGCAGGTGCATCGAGGAGCACGATGCGTCGCACCGCCGGGTCCAACGCGGAGTCGAGGAAAGCCAGACAGCCGCGACGGAGATGACCCATGGGGTCGTCGCCGGCCATCGCCGCGGTGGCGATGTGCGCGGTGAGGTCGGTTTCGACCGCTTCGACCACAGCCCGGAACAGTCCCTTCTTGGTTCCGAAATGGTGCGCGAGCGCGCCGCGTGTCACCCCGGCGCGCTCGACGATGTCCTCCTGTCCGGCATCGGCGAACCCGCGCTCGGCGAATAGGGCGCGGCCCGCGTCGAGCAGAGCTCGACGCGTTGCCGAACTCCGCTCGGCCTGAGTCCGACGTGCCGGCTCGTTCGAAGAATTCTCGTTGACACTCATCCGGTCCCCAAGTATAAATGCATGTAACCCGCATGTAAGTTATTTCTGAGGAGGACGTCATGACTTTGCCCCGTACCGTCATCATCCCGGGCCTGGTGACTGAGCTCGAGGCCTTCGGGGAGCTCATCGCCCCCCTCGATGCGTCGGCGTGGGGGAGTCCCACGCGCTGTCAGGGGTGGACCGTGAGTGACGTCGCCGGACATGTCGTCGGATCCATCGCCGATGTGGTGTCGGGCCGGCTCGACGGGTTGGGCTCACCCGAGGCGACCGCACGCGAGGTGGCCGAACGCCAGGGTCGGAGCCCGGCCGAATTGGTACAGGAGTTGGCAGCGGTGACGAAGCTCGCTGCTGAGCTCGCCGCGGTCTTCGACGACGAGACCTGGCAGGGCCCCGGTCCCGGCGGTTACAACGGCACGCTGGGCCAAGGGGTCGAAGCGCTGTGGTACGACACCTACCTCCACGCCGAGGACGTCCGCGCTGCGCTCGGTCAGCCTTCATGGCGCGGCCCCGGCCTGCGCGCCAGCGTGCACCACGTCGCCCATGAGCTCGACACGAGGGGTTGGGGCCCGGCCACACTCGCCTTCGACGGATTCGAAGAAGTACCGGTGGGAGCCGGCGGCTCGAAGCACACCGGCGACGCTCTCGAGTTCGTCTTGGTGGCCACGGGTCGCGGCGATCCCGGCGCGTTGGGGCCCGACGCCCCGATCAACATCTACGCGTAATCGCCCTCGACCCGGGCTGGGGTCGCTCGCCGGTCGCTCTTACCTCGGGGGGCTCAACGCCGTCGTCGCGCCCGCCGCTGCCCCCGAGCGAAGGCGAAGCCTGCCATCCAGAAGACGAAGAAGATGATCGCCAGGATCCACAGCAGGTGGACGGCGAACCCGACACCGGCGAACACCACCGCCAGCAACAAGAAGATGGCGATGAGACACCCCATGGCGCGATCGCGGGGGCGTCTCGGTCAAGCCCCGACGGGGCGGGGAGCAACCTGATTGAAATTCTCGCGGACGTCGCGCAGATGCGACCGGATGCGAGTGATCGACGGCACCGTCTCACCGTCGAGCGAGCGGGCCAGTTCCTCGACCGCTTCGGTGAGGTGCGCGACCGCCAACTCGAGGGCGGCGAGACGCTTCGAGAGCTCTCCTTCTTCCATGGCGCGCAGTTTACGGCGAACCGGGTCGGCGTCCCGTGACGGCGTGCAATATCCGTCCCGGATCAGGTCCATGCCTGGGACGACATCTCCCTCAAGTCGCCGTCCCGAGGTGCCGATAGCAATTTGGGCTGGTGACGGGCAGCTGCCTCGGCCGCCCCCGGTCCTGCCGCCCTGACCAGCACGGAGCGTGACCTGGCCTTTGGGGCTAATGAGGGCAACGACGGGTGCCGATGGTGTTGGGCATGAGGAGACGTCGCAAGAACCATGGACCCGAGATGGACGATCAAATATTCGTCTCCTCGGCGGACAAAGAGATCTTCACCGCCTCGGTGGACGAACCGGTCCAAGCCGCCGAGGCCGATGAAGTGGTCCCTGCCCCCGCGGCTGCAGAGCAGATCATCGTCGACGAGGCGCAAGGGCCCGAGCCCGACGGGCAGCCCGTAGCGCGGGGCCGTTCTCGTCGAGGTGTGGCCCGAATCCTGCTCTCGCTGTTCCTGATCGTCGGTCTGGCCACCGCTGTCTTCGCCAGCTGGCAATGGAAGAACGTCGAATCCCGCCAAGCCCGTCAGTCGTTTCACGAGCAGGCATCGGGAGTGGCTGCCAAGGTCACCAAGGCGCTCCAGCGTGACATCGACCTCACGACGACGAGCCGGGCGTTGATCGAGCAGAACCCGTACATCACCAACGCGCAGCTCGGGTCCCTGTTCTCCACGCTGGCGCCGTCGGGACCCGCCAACGCGTCGGGGATCACCTACATCGAGAAGGTGTCGGCGGCTCAGCTCTTCTACTACCGGGTGGCGATCGCGACGGACCCCACCAGCGCGGTGAGCGCCGGGACGCCCTTTGCCATCACCCCGAGCACCGCCCAGGCCCCCTACTGCTTCACCAGGCTCCTGGCCCTTCGCAGCTCACTCAAAAGTGCCGGTGACGTCGCGCTTCCCCCCGGTCTCGACTGGTGCTCCACATCCGCGAACGCGGCGTTGGTCTCATCGCGTGGTTCAGGCCAACTGACGGTGACAAAGCTGCTCGGGGCCGACGAAAGTCAGATGCTGGGGATCCAGTCTCAGGCCGGCACCGCACCGGGGAACGCCGCGATCGAGAGCCTCAAGACTCTCGACCAAGCGTTCAACTCGACAATCGTCGTCGTCGCACCTGTCTATACAGGGCCTACGCCGAGCACGGTGTCAGGACGCCTCAACGCACTCGAAGGGTGGGTCGGAGGAATCTTCGATGCCGCGCCGATCCTCAGGGCGGCCGTGGGCCCGAACAGCAATCTGGCTGTGACCCTGACCCGGGTGAACGGCGGGAACAAGCCTCTCGTCCTGGCCACCAACAACAGCTCGACTGCCCTGGGCGGGCTCGTCGACGCCATCCCGACCAGCGCCAACGGGCAGTGGGTCGTGACCGTACGTCAGCCGCTCGTGGCCGGATCCGCCACCGGCGGTACCACGGGATTGATGATCGGCGGCGCCATCGCGCTCGCCACCTTGATCTTGTTCTTCGTCCTACGCTCCCTTGTCGTCACCCGCCGCCGTGCTCTCGACGAGGCGGCCGAGCAGACCGATGAGCTCCAACACATGGCATGGCACGACCCTCTGACCGGGCTGCCCAACCTGACACTCGTCGTCGACCGCGCCGAGCAGATGCTCATCCGGAGCCGGCGCAGCCAGCTGCCCTGTGCAGCCCTGACCCTCGGCATCGACCGGTTCAAGGAGTTCAACGACGCCAACGGGTACGAGACCGGTGACGAGCTGCTGAAGGCGGTCGGTGATCGGCTGGGTGCGGTGTTGCGCGAGGCCGACACCATCGGACGGGTACGTGGTGACGAGTTCGTCGTCCTGACCGACGGGGCCTCGTTGGCAGCCGGGCCCGAGCTCGTCGCCGAGCGGATCCTCGATGTCATCAAGGAGCCGTTCTTCCTCGGAGAGAGCCGCCTTGAGCCCTTCGTCATCTCCGCCTCTGTCGGGGTCGCCCTCGGGCCGCGCGTCGACGGCGAGCACCTGCTCCGTGACGCCGACACCGCCCTCTCCCAGGCCAAAGAGGCGGGCAAGGGTCGTTACGCGTTGTTCGGACAAGACATGCCCCAGGCGATCGAAAGTCGCCTGGCGTTCGAGAACGAGCTGCGCAGCGCGGTGGCGACCGATCAGTTCTTCCTCCGCTACCAACCTATCTTCGACATCGAGACGCGAACCACCACGGGAGTCGAGGCGCTTCTTCGCTGGCAGCATCCCACTCGCCGTGTCATTCCGCCCGACCATTTCCTCCCCTTGCTCGAGGAGAGTGGCCTGATCATCCCCCTCGGTCGTTGGGTGATCCAAGAGGCTTGCCGCCAGGGCGTGGCTCTGCACAACAGCGGGTATCTCATCTCGATGTCCGTGAACATCTCGGCTCGCCAACTCGAGTCCGAAGACCTGGTCAAAGATGTCCGCGAGGCGCTGGCGGTGTCGGGGTTCGAGCCCAACGCCTTGGTGCTCGAGATCACCGAGACCACCATCATGCGCGACACCGCGCTCATGGTCGACCGGCTCATCGCCCTCAAGGGCCTCGGAGTCCGGATCGCCATCGACGACTTCGGGACGGGATACTCGTCGCTCGCCTATCTGCGGCAGTTCCCCGTCGACATCCTCAAGATCGACCGCTCGTTCATCAGCTCCCTGGCGACGACACGCGACTCGTCGATGCTGATCCACACCCTCGTCCAGTTCGGCAAGACCCTGGGCCTCGAGACCATCGCCGAGGGGATCGAGGAGGAGGACCAGATGGACCCGCTCCTCGCCGAACAGTGCGACACGGGCCAGGGCTTCCTCTACGGCCGCCCGTTGTCGCCGACCCAACTCGACATCTTCCTGCGCACCCATCTCACCCAGGAGCCCCCGCTGTGGGTGGTCCCTCCCAAGCAGGTCTCCAGGTAGTCGTACCGACGTCGGCGCCCGGAAGCGTCTGGCCAGGTACGGATGCCATGATGGACGTCGGGTCGCCGGGTCGCCGGGTCGACATGGCGTAGCCCGGGGGCCATCGCCCAGGGAGGGACGACGTGAGAGTGACAGCGCCGGTCAGCGAGTGGGGGAGCGACTTCGACGTGCTCGACCCCCGGTACGTCGCCGACCCGTTCGGGATCTGGGACCAGCTCCGCACCAGCTGCCCCATCGCGCACACCGATCGCCGGGGGAGCACGTGGCTGCCCACTCGCTACGAAGACGTGACCGCCATCGCACACGACATCGACCACTTCAGCTCGCTCGAGGTCGCCGTCATCCCCTTCGAGGGTGAAGAGCCCGACGAGCCCGTCCTCCCCTACGGGCTGCCGCCCATCTCGGCCGATCCGCCCCTGCACACCTGGACCCGTCGCTTGCTCCTGCCCTGGTTCTCGCACAACCGCGTGGAGAGCTACGAGGCCATGACCCGTGGCCTGTGCTCGGGGCTGATCGACGGCTTCATCGCCGATGGCCGGGCCGACGCCGCCTCGGACTACGCCCAGCAGATCCCGGTCCGGGTGATCGCCCACATTCTGGGGGTCAGTCCCGACCTCTCCGACACCTTCACGGGCTGGGTGCGCGACGTCCTCGAGTTCGCCGACGACCACGACCGGCGCGTCAACGGCATCCAGGGCCTGCTGGAGTACTTCATCGGTGAGGTGGCCAAGCGGCGGCTCGAGCCCGGCGACGACCTCTTGAGCGAGCTTCTGCGCACCGACGTCGACGGTGCACCCATCGAGGACAGCCTCGTGCTGGGCGCGGCCGCCCTGGTGCTCATCGCCGGGGTCGACACGACCTGGAGCGCGATCGGCTCGTCGCTATGGCACCTGGGGACCCATCCGGCGGATCGCAAACGCATGGTCGAGGACCCCGAGGTGATGTCGCTCGCCGTCGAGGAACTGCTGCGCGCCTACTCACCGGTGACCATGGCCCGCATCGTGACCACCGACGTCGACTTCGCAGGGTGCCCCATGAAGGCGGGGGACAAGATCCTCATGAACTTCCCGGCCGCCAACCGCGATCCCGAGGTGTTCGAGGACGCCGACGAGGTGATTCTCGACCGTGCCCACAACCGGCACGTGGCCTTCGGGTCGGGCATCCACCGCTGTGCCGGGTCCAACCTGGCCCGGATGGAACTGCGCGTGGCCCTCGAGGAGTGGTTGCGCCGGATCCCCGAGTTCGCATTGGCCGACGGTGAGGAAGTCACCTGGGCCGGTGGTCAGGTGCGGGGCCCACGGTTGCTCCCGGTGGTGTTCTGATGAAGATCCGGGTCGACCCCGACAAGTGTCAGGGTCATGCACGGTGCTACGGGCTCGCCCCCGAACTCTTCGAGGTCGACGACTACGGCTTGTCGACGGTGGTCGGTGACGGCTCGGTGCCACCCGAGCTCGAGGACCGGGCCCGTCTGGCCATCGCCAACTGTCCCGAGTTCGCCATCGAGGAGATCTGAGCCCGACTCAGTTCTGGTTGGCCATCTTCGAGTAGGACCGGCACGGCTCGCCCCGCAGGGCCCCGCACGCAGGCATGGTGGCAGTGGGGACGACGCCACCGACGATGTTGACGGCCAGAGACGAGGCGGTGGCCGCACCGAGCGACAGCGTGTCGGTGACCGAACCGTGGGTCGCCGGAGTGGCGAACGCCCACGCCGGTCGGTCGCCGCCCGGTGCCGAGACCACGATCCGCAGCCGGGTCCCGGCCCGGAACGAGTGAGCGATGGGATCGATCGGGATCCGCACCAGCGCGGCTTTCCCGGTCGGCAAATTGTGGCGATCGGCCTTCAAATACTTGGGCACGGGGTCGAGGGCCGTCGAGGACGCCGAGAGCGTGGCGTTGGAGCTGCGGAGGAACCCGGAGGTGACGTACTCCTCTTGGGTCTCACCGGGTCGGACCTCGGTCACCGTCACCTGGAGATCGGTCGTCGGTGCCGAGGAACGGAGCCACAGGTCCAGACTGGCCGGGCCCACGATCGTGGTGGGTGACGCGAAGGCGGGCGTCTCGAAGGCCACCCCGTTGGCGGCGGGCACCGGCGTCCAGTTGTAGGGCGGTTGCGCCGCCCATGCGTTGCCCGACGGGAGGTCGATGGCAGGGCGCACCGACGGGTCGGGTTTGAACGACACTCGGGAGGCCGACGGCTTGGCCGTGGCCAACGTCCCCCCCGAAGCAAGGTAGTAGCGGGTCACCCTGGCGTGTGGCGGCCATTGGGAGTAGTGGGCTTCGAAGGTGGGCTGGAGGGCCCCGGGCCCCAGGTCCCCGCCTCCGTTGTCGAAGAGCACCCGCAGGCGCGGGTCCTGGGCGGCGAAATCGGACTTGGCCTGAGACACCGAGGCGTCGCTCGTGAACCGCACCGGGGGCGGAGCTATGGACTTGGCCCCTCCGGTGGCCTGCGCGTAGACCTCGGGCGCGAGCAGATCGAGGAACGGGTTCTGGGTGGGCACCCGGCCCGCCACGTAGATGTCGAGGAACTCGAGCCAGCGCGACAACGTGTCGGGGCCCAGCGAATCGATGTGGGTCCCGTTGAGCATGGTGACGTACACGCTCTTGTCGTGGTTGAGGGCGGTGATCAGCGCCGGCCACTGCGGGCCCGTCTGCTCGTCCTCGAGGCTGCCGACGAGAAACACCGGCACCTTGACATGCGTGGCCCAGACCGCAGGAGAACGTTGGTCGAAGAGCGATGGCACGCGGCTGAGGCCGGGCCCGACCAACGACTCGAGTTGCTGCGCCTCGGGGTGCAGGACCTGGTTGGCGAGGCACCTGGTGTCCCCGGTGGCGATCTCGGCGGTCGCCCAGGGCTGGCCCCCTTTGGGTGCGGCTTCGGCGTCGACCTTGCGCTGGGCAATCCAGCTGGCGGCGAAGCCGCTGTTGTAGATCCCGCCCGGGTAGCCGGTCGAGAAGAGGTCGTCTGTCGAGCTGAGCGGGGTGATGGCGGCCAGGTCCGGGGGGTCGGTGCCCGCCACCTCGAACTGGGAGATGCCCGAGTAGGAGATGCCGACCATGCCGACCTTGTGGTGCAGCGCCCAGGACTGGGACCCGACGGTCTGGATCATGTCGTAGCCGTCGTAGTCAGTGGGCAGTCCGAAGAGGTCGAAGGCGCCCCCCGAGCACCCCGTGCCGCGCATCTGCATGCTCACGGTCGCGAATCCGAGCAGCGGCGCGATGACGCTTCCCACGATGGTGGCAGAGTCCGGCAGCAACGCGTCGCTCGACGGCGCCTTGCCCAGGAGCGAGTCGAGCAGGCTGTGAGGGGCGGCGGTGGCGTATCCCGAATCCTCGATGACGGTGGGGAAGGGGCCGTCGGCGAGGGTCTTTCCTGGCGGAAGTCGCACCGTGGCGGCGATGGAAATCCCGTCACGCATCTTCACGTAGTTGAGCCCGGCATGGAGATGTTGTCCCGAATAGAGACCAGCGGGGGGAGTCGAGGTAGCCGACAGCACGGCGAAGGGCGCTGTCTTACGGTGTTTCCCGCCTGTCTCTTCGAACCGCAGTCCACGCCCGGCCCGAATGTTGCGGATGATGATGCCGCCCAGCTTGTCGACGACCCCGGAGCCCACCGTCGAACCCGATCCGTCGATCAGCGTGAGGTGCTCGCCGGGGGTGGCCCCGATGGCGTAGGCCTCGCCGATGGACCCGTGCCCTTGGAACGGAGTCGTGGCGAAGCTCGGAGTCGAGGTTGTCGCCACGAACATGGCGGCCGTGACGATGCCGGCCGATATGGCGGCCGCCAGCCGCTTTGTCAGGATCCCCCGCACGCACCTCTCCCATCGCGCCCGCCACCCACGAGGGCGGTACGAATCGCGTCGCCAGGGTAGTCGGAGAAGACGAGACGGTGATTTCTAGGCAGCCTCGACGATCAGGCGGACGAGCCTGCCGTTGACGCGGCGGAGCACCGATGCCGGCCGGTCAGATTGGGCCACCGCGGCCAGTGCGAGCACATCCTGGCCGAGATCCTCAGCCAAGACGGCTTGTTCATACCCGTTCGATCCGGTGTCGCTGGTTGCCATCGCCTTCGTCCCCCCGACCTGATCCTGGGACGCGGGGATCAACTCGTCTCCAAGCGATGGTCAACTATTCGGCAACGGCGGGGGCGAGCCTGTGCCGAATGGCCCCACATCGAAGCCGGTGATCCCGTAGGTGAAGCGCAACGGTTCGGGCACGAGCAAGGGGCTCGAGGTCCTCGGGGGCGTGATCTGGAGCCACTTGCCCTCGTAGCAGGCGTTGGGGGTGGCCGTCGGACCCGAGCCCGGGGTCAGGATGATGTCGCAGGTGTCGGGATAGGAGAGCTCGAACCACGCGCGCGCCTCGGGTGCCACGATGACGCGCCCGGGGGCAGCGGGGGCCGACCCGGTGCTGACGCCCATCGTGGCCACATCTTGGGTGGCGGCTGGCAGTGCGGTCCCGTTGGCGCTGTTCACCGCCAGGCCGGGATAGCCCAGCAGCGTGCAGGCGGACGCCGAGATATTCGTCAACGACACCGTCTCGTAGGTGGTCCCGCTGATCGCCCTCCAGTTCGACACGGTGCCGCTGAGCTGTCCACTCACACAGTTGGGCGGCCCGGACACGGTCGTGGTCGTCGTCGAACTCGAGACCGAAGCGTTGTCGGCCTTAGCCGTGCGGGCGGGCGACGCGTAGTACTTGCGCAAGGACAGCACCATCCGGTCGATGCCGAAGGCGGCGCCGCCGACAGCAACGATCACCAACATCACGAGCGCTCCGAAGCGGACGCGGCGCCACAGCCGGCGCCGCCGGACGCGGCGCCGCACCATCTCTTGGACCGACTCCGGGTTCGTCATCTTCGTGATTCGCTCATTCTGACCATGTGCCCGTCACGGGCCCCGGATCCACCGGGCTGGAGGGCAACGTGAACGGTATCTTCGGTCATTGAGCCCCCCAGCGCGTAGTCGGGGGAGGATGGCCCTTCTCCGGCGAGTATGGGAACCCCCTCGCCCGACCCCTCGCCGGACCCCTCGCCGGACCCCCGATCGCTCGCCCGAGACGACCCATCGTCTGGTCCGGATTGCGGCTCCTCACCGATGCGAGCGATTCTGGACCGGGCACGGCGTACGCGACCGCCTTGCTGACAGGAGAGTGCAATGGGGGCCCGCCGAGCACGGGATGATGAAGTAGCCCGCTGGCGTGAGCACGGGTGGGTCCTCCTCGAGGGTCTCGTCCCCACCCAAGAGATCGACGCGGCGGTGGACGACCTTTACCTGCAGTTTCCTCGGGCCGAGGAGTACCACGCCGATCCTGTCGGTGAGACCGAACGGCGCCTCGGACGCCCGGCTCCGGTCGACGAATTCCCCTGGCCTCCCAAGGGCCCGGGATTCCGACACGACCAGCACCGCTGGCAGGGCGCATTCCCGTTCCCGGGCACCGGCGCCCTCAATCGACTCGTCGTCCATCCCTCGATCGTCGACTTCGCCACCCGCGCCCTCGACAGTGTCGATATTCGTCTGTACCAGGCACAGGTCTCGGCCAAGTACGCGGGCATCACCAATTACGAACAGCCCATGCACACCGATCGGAACCACTCGTGGCTGCCCGCCATGGGAGAAGCGCCGTGGTGGCATCTCGAGGGTTTCCTCTACCTTTCCGATGTCGGTCCCACCAATGCCCCCACCCATCTCGTGTCGGTACGCGACTCCACCCATCGGCGAACCACGACACCCCTCGTGATGCCAGACCGAGACCCCGACCTGTACCGGGCCGAGGAGGGGGCTACCGGGGTGCGGGGTTCGTATCTGGCCTATCGGCCCGACGTCTTTCACCGAGCCGTCGACCTCACCGAGCCCCACGGTGCCCGCTTCCTCTTGAACGCCAGCTACAAGGTCGCCGGGCAGGACTGGGTGGGATATCACACCATGCAGTCGCGCTCGACCTCCCCTGACTGGGTGGCCTTCGTCGAACGATCGATACCCGACGAGCTGGCGCTGTTCGGGTTCCCACTTCCAGGCCATCCCGTCTGGAGCGCCTCGCTCCTCGACGCCACCCAGCGCCTCTACCCGAAGCTCGATACGGCTCCGTGGCGGGTGCTGCTCGGCGACTGACCCACGACACACCCGCGGCGTCACCGATAGTGCGCTGAACACGGCGAGTCTCAGGGAATCGAAAGCATGACCCGCTACTCGTAGGGCTTGGGTGCCTGCCATCTCGACGATGGGAATCGCCTCTCGGAGACGAAAGCGGGGAGTCATGACGGTTGTCTTCACGGCCCCCGAGGGGGTGTCGGCCCCAATGCAGGTCGATTGGCCCTTCTTGTGGTTGCGATGGGCGTGCTTAGCGCGGCGTGTAGCAGCACGTCCAGTTCCACGGCGTCACCCTCGTCAGCTTCATCGGGCTCTTCCACCACGGCGCCGAGCGGTCGACCCGTCGCCTCCGGATCGGTGACCTCGGTGTCGGGTTCGACCATGCATGTCCAGAGCCAGTTCTCCGGGACGACCTCGGTCACATGGACCTCCGCCACCGTCTTCACCCAGACGTTGTCGGGCACCACCGAGGATGTGGCCATCGGAGCCTGTATCTCTGTGACCGGAACACCCCCGTCGAGCGCTTCGGCGGCGGGGCCGATCGCAGCCCGCACGATCACCATCAGTGGGACCGGCTCCACGTGTCCGATGAGCTCCACGGCCGGCGGCTTCGGCGCAGGGCGTGGCGGCGGTGGGGGATTTGGCGGTGGTGGTGCCGGAGGATTTGGTGGCGGAGGATTTGGTGGCGGAGGATTTGGTGGCGGAGGCGGCACCTTTTCCCTGGCGTCGGCCTCGGGCAAGGTCACCACCGCTTCGAACTCCGTGGTGACGGTGAACGGCATCGGTCGAATCGTCGGCTCGAGTGGAACGTCGAGTGTCGGAACGGACTCTGCTCCGGCCAAGGTGGAGATCGCGACCACTTCGTCCACCACCTTTACGAAGGTCGAGTCGGCGACATCGACTGCGGTGGTGGTCGGACGCTGCGTGACCGTACTCGGCTCCAAAGCGCCGAGCGGAACGTTGACCGCCACGTCGGTGAGCATCCGGGCCGCGGGGGCCAACGGATGTGGTGGCTTCGGCGGTCGTGGCGGTGGGGGATTCGGTGGAGGCGGGACGTCAGGAGGATCGAGCTCTGTCTAGGTGTCTCGTGGCCGGGCTCAGATGAATTTGATCAACTCGATCGCCACGACCGTCCACCCCCCTGCCACGAGCACCCCGGGCACCCTCAAGCGCTGATGTGACGACAGCAAGATGATGCAGCTGAACAGGTAGAGGTCGTCGAGGCTTCGAAAGCCGACGTCACCCAGCCATATCCCTGGGGCCAGGCTCACGGCCAGGACCCCGTACGCGAGCCACGCGGCTCGTTCGTAGAGGCGCGCCGCTGTCGTCCGAAGCGCCATCGCTGCCGCCAAGACCACGGCCACGAGGATGAACAGCTCCGCGAACCACAGCGTCGAGGCCCTCGACGGGAGGAGGCCGAAATAGTGCTGGAATCCCTGCACGAGCCCGTCAAAAGGAGTGCCCAGGTTGTGCTGGCCCGAGGTGAGCAGCGGCCACGACCCGGTGGCCGAACGTGCCACGAGTTGCCACGCCACGAACGCCAATGCGGGCAGGACCCACGAGATCGTTGGTGTCCGCCCGCCCTCCTCGTGTGCCGAACCGAGTCCACCCGGCAGCTTTTCCCTCTTGGCCCCGAGCCCTTCGAGGAGGGAGGAAAGTGGCTGTTGCACCGCGAGCAGACCCACGACGAGCAACGCGGTCTCCCGGCTCAGCACGCCCACACTGAAGGCTGCTCCGGCCAAGATAGATCGGTCTCGACGCAGTGCCACGATTCCGGCCACGACAAAGGTCGCGGTCACGATCTCGGCAAGATCGCGAGACAAGACCCACACAAACCCGAAGTAGCCGGGGAGCAGGAGCCCCCAACACGAGTGTCGACCCGCGTCCCTGCCGATCACCGCGCCGAGCGCACCCAGAGCGCCCAACCCGAGCACGTTCACGATGACAAGAGACCACGGCACGAGAGAACTTCGCCCCGCTGCCACCAGCCATGCGAATGCGGGGTAGCCGATCCGCTCGAACCGGCTGAGGGTGTCCATCTGGATCCCGAACGCGCTGTGATGGAAGTTGAGCGGGGCGAGGGCCATTCGGTAATAGAACTGGCCGTCGTATCCCTGGCCCGACGTGACCGGAATGCCTCGCGGGACCCGACCCCGAACGTGATCCCCACCGACGACGATGAACGAAGCGATATGCCCACGCCCCGCCACCACGATCCTGGCGCCGGCCACCAGTACCCCCGCAACGAAGGCGATGCCGGCCACCCATCGGGGGCGGTCGACCCGTTGAAGAACCGACGACAGTTTCCCGGCGCGAGCCACGGTGATCACTCGACGGGGCCCACGCCGTCTCGACGCGCCAACCGCCTCACGACAACGCGCATTCCTGTGAATCTCCTTGGACCGGTCTGTTACGAGGTGACGCACGGCCAGTATTCCCGTCGGTCCAGGTCGAAAGAGGCATGGGGTGTCGCCGCCTGCCGAAGCCGTGCCCTTGGTGAGTCGCCGTTCGATTTCCCCAGGTCAGAATCCACGTCGACGTGGTCGAGGCATTTTCCAAGAGCCCCGGTCCACAGCTAGATTTCACTTTCAAGTTGGGTCGCGGGGCGGTGATGCGATCCTTCGAGGTGGCAGGGGGGCAATGAAGGTTGACGGTTGGCATCCCGACCCGTTCGGGATCCATGAGGAGCGGCTGTTCGCCAACGGCGAGCCGACGCCACTGGTCCGGGACCAAGGCATCGGGTCCATTGACGCACATGCTGCAACGAACACCGGTCCCCCACGCCGGGGGGCCACACGTCCGACCAAGTCCAGAGTTGCTGTGGCGTCGTTGCTGATCGCCGCCGGTGTAGCTGTTGGTGTTTTCGCGATCGTCCGGGTCGGGGGAAGCGGAGGTGCCGTCACGACGACGACGGTAAACCCGCTCGTGAGCATGTTCCGCCATCTTCCCCCGCTGACAACGATCATCCCGCCGCAGCGCCAACCCGAGGCGGCGTCGACAACGACAGCGGGTCCCCTCCAAAGCGCGCTTGCGGCGCTACCACCGTCGACGGTGCCCCCCACCACAGCGCCCCCGACAACCAAGCCACGAACAACGAGCACGACGTCCCGGGCTGCAGCATCCACGGCGACGCAACCGGCCAAGCACCCTCCGGCGGTGTCGTCGATCGTCGCGACCACGACCTTGCCGCTTACGACCATGACGACGTCAGTGGGCGATGCTGATCAACAGTGGTACCTGACCTACGGTTCGGTCTTCAATACCCTCCAGACAGACATCGAACAGCTGGATCGAGCGGTCGGTTCGACGCCCCCGAGCTCCTATATGGACGTACGTCCGTACTGGCAGGAGCTCTCCCTCGATGCCAACTACGCCGGCTCTCTTCCCCCCATCCCCGACGCGGGCACCCAGTCAGCATGGGCCACCGCACTTCAAGATTTGAGCCAAGGCGCCACGGGATGCATCCTCGGCTCCATCGGCACTCCATCGGGTGCCGCATTCACGCCCACCATCTTCAATCAGGGGGCGGCCCTCATCACCACCGGGACAACGCAGTTCGACGGAGCGGTCACCTCGGTCGAGGCTGCAGCGGCGGTGACGTCGGCTCCTTCGCGCCGCCAGGTCCGTGCCTGGAACCAAGCCTATGGGGCGCTGGGGAGCACGCTGCAGGCCGACGCGACCAAGGTGGACGCGGCCTTCACCGCGACGTCGTCGTCGGACTATTCCGCTGTCGCTCCACTCTGGCAGCAGCTCTTGAGCGACGCGCAAAGTGCGATGACGGCGCCGCCAATCCCCGACAGCCTGATTCAGGGGTACTGGACCACCGCCCTCAATGATCTGATCCAGGGTGCGACCGACTGCATCGGTTCGTCCGAGGCGCTCCCGCCCAATCTCTTCGACCGGGGGGTGGCCTCGATGGCGTCGGGCGCCGCCTACCTCCGCACCTCCACGGGGGCGATCCAGAGCCTGGTGGGGTGAGCAGACCCGGGGTCAAGGCCCGGGAACCTGTCAGCCCGCCTTGTGGCGGTGCAGCCCGCGCTTGATCGCCAGCCTGCTCACGACGGCGGACTTCGCCAGTGTCCACCGGGACCCTTCACGGGTTCCCCCACCGGGTGACCTCCGAGGAGAGGGCTCGGGGGCAGCGACCCACGGAGGGTCGTTGAAGAGGTCCACCCTCTGGGTATCAGAGAAGACCTGCGACGAGTCGAACCACGAGACCGAACTGCCCGGGGACATTCGCTGCCTGCTCATGCCCGAAATGTAACGCTGCGTGGATTCCCGATCGGGGATGGGGCACTCTGAGGACCCCACGAACAACTGAGGTTCATCGAATCTCCGCCACGGCTCCTTCCCACCCTCGCAGCGCCAAGTCTTGGTCAAAGGGCTCGCCGTCGCGCTCGCGACGAGTGCCGATATGGATATGGCCCTGTATCCCTGGAAGCGTCGAGTCGTGGTCGCTCATGTTGAGGACCACGAGCACGCCTTCCCCTCGGCGCCACGCCCAGATACCCTCGGGCGCCGGCACCGTCGCATAGGCGCCTGAGTGCAGGGCTGGGTTGTGCCGGCGGAGCGTGATGAGATCGCGAGCCAGGGTGAGCATGGACCCAGGGTCGGCTCGTTGGTTCTCGACGTTGCAGCTCCGGGTTGGGCCCAAGGGGAGCCACGGCCGTGCGTCGGCGGTCGTGAAGCCGCCTCCGGGCCCGTCGCGCCACGGCATGGGTGTCCGCATGGCGTCTCGACCCGCGTAGGCGGGCCAGTAGCGGACGCCCAGCGGGTCGCGCAGATCGGCCTGTGAGATCGCGACGTCTTCGAGGCCGATCTCGTCGCCTTGGTACAGCACCGGTGTTCCTCGCAGACAAAGCAAGATGAGCAGCGCAAGGCGGGCTTTGGCGGGGCTGCCCTCCGCCCATCGCGACGAGAATCGGGCCATGTCGTGGTTCGAGCCCGTCCAGGCCGGCCACGCACCGGGTGGAAGGTGACCCTCGGTGTCTTCGACGACCGACCGCATGGCGGTGGCATCGAACGGAGCGGTGAGGAACGGGAAGTTGAAGGCGAGATGCAGCTCGTCGCTGCCGTCCCCGTAGTACTTCGCCAGCTCCTCGACCTTCACCGGGGTCTCCCCGATGAGCGCACGGGGCGTGTCGTAGGAGTCGGCCAGCCGCCTCCAACGTCGGATGACATCGTGGACCTCGGGTCGGTTGCCGTTGTAGACCGGTCGCTGACCGAAGAGCTGAGCCTCCAAATCGTCTTCCGCGGTCGCCGGTGGGTTGTCCCGGAGCTGCGCGTCTTTGACGATGATGTTGCACACGTCGATCCGGAAGCCGGCCACGCCTCGGTCGAACCAGAATCGGAGGATGGCGTCGAACTCGTGGCGGACCTCCTCGCTCCACCAATTGAGGTCGGGCTGCTCGGCGAGGTGATTGTGGAGGTAGAACTGCCCAGTGGTGGCGTCGAACGTCCAGGCGGGGCCCCCGAAGCTGCTCACCCAATTGTTGGGGACAGAGCCATCGGCGTTCGGATCCGACCAGACGTACCAGTCTCGTTTTGGCGCGGTCAGCGAGGAGCGAGAATCGACGAACCAGGGGTGTAGTTCGCTCGTGTGGTTCGGGACGATGTCGAGCAGCACCCGGATGTCGCGCTGGCCCGCCTCGGTCACCAGGTGGTCGAAGGTCTCCATCGTTCCGAGATCGGGCTGGACAGCGCGGTAGTCGGCGACGTCGTAGCCCCAGTCCGCGTTGGGCGTCACGGTGATCGGGCTCAGCCAGATCCCATCGATCCCCAGCCACTCAAGGTGGTCGAGTCGGTCGATGACCCCTTGGAGATCGCCGACGCCGTCACCATTCGAATCCGCGAACGAACGCGTGTAGATCTGGTACAGGACGGCGGGCTTCCACCACGGTTGCCCCGGTTCCGCTCCGCGGCCGGCGTTGGTCACGCCGCCGGCAACGGCTGCCAGTCGTTCACGACGACCCAACACACCCCCTGAGGTATGTGGTTCAGGGGGAACTTGCACTGGCTCGAGGGAGGTGAATTGGTGTGCAACCTCACCACGCGATACTCGGTCGGGCCCGAGAACTTGTCGGGCCCGTAGGTGAGGATGGGGGAGTACCCACCGGGGAAGTTGGAGATCTTGGCCATGGCGGCGTCGAAGGTGCGTCGATCCAGGTGTTGTCCCGCCGCCGTGGCCGCGGCGGCAAAAAGGCGGATCTCCTGGCACCAACCCTGGACCGGCCCCTGTTCTTCGAGGTAGTAGTTCTGATTCCCCTTCGGAATCTGGGGATAGGCCTTGTGCCACGCGGTGAAGCAGCTGCGCACGCCGGGGTCATATCCCCCGTCGGCCTCCGGACGCGTGTCGTCGATGCCCCCCAGAGTCTCGGTGGTGAGGCCCTCTTGCCCGTCGAGGGCTTTCTCGTAGGGGAAGGGAAGGAGGCCGAGTGCCGATTCGATCGACTCCTCGTAGTCCGACAACAAGAGCTTCGGGAAGTACTGCTGCTGTGTCTCTGCCGCCAGCACGGGAAAGAAGACGTTGAACGGAATGAGGGGGATGACCGAGGTGACCCCGTCGGACCGGAGTTGCTGGACGATCAGGGGAGCCTGAGCGTCGGTGGACGCGGTGTCGGAAGGGTCCGAGGCGATCGTCTTCACCACGGGCGTGATGCCCGCCCGGCGCAGATCAGGGAGGAGATATTGGTTCAGCGCGACCTCGTCGCTCGCCCTGTTGCCGGCAACGACGCCGACCTTGACCTGGGCACCGAGAAGCCCGGCGCTGACACCCCAAGCCACGGTGGCCTGCAGGATGGCGGCATCGTCAGGACCGGTCCACCACAGGTACGGCGCGCCTTGCCGGGTCCAATTGGACACCGTCGTCCATTGGCTGAGCAGGGGGGTGTGGCCCTCCTGGGTGATGCAGAGCTGGTTGTCGCCGGTCCAGGTCCCGACGCCGTCGAGCACGGCAAAGGCAGGGGCGCTGCCATCGGTCCAGTCCTTGCACCAGGCGCGCATCTGGGATTCGTTGGTCGGATCGAAGTTGACGATGCTGGCGTCGATCGTCCTGCCATGGATGCCGCCGGCGTCGTTGATGAGCTTCACGAATAGCTTGATGGCCTTGTTCTGCTCGCTGTACTCGATGTCCCCGGCGAACCCGAAGTTCGACGCCAGGGACGACAAGTTGGACACGGGGAAGACGACCCGGATGCTGTGGGCCGTGACTCCGGCGCTACTGGTGCTGGCCTTTACGGCCCCCACGGAGCTGGTGGGCGTGCTGCGGGGCTTGGTCGAGGAGCCGGTCCCCACGGCGAAGGCGACGCCGAGAACAAGGACGACCGCCAGAGCCACCGACATGATCTGCACGCTGGTCGAGCGCCGCCGGAACCGTCGCCACGATCGCCCCAGTCGACTTGCTCCCGGGCCGGCCATTGCCTCTCCTCACGCTGCCGCTTGTCGTGCCGCCTCGTGGTCGGCCCCGTGCCTGGCGGCCCCAAGATAGACGCGGGCTACCGCTCGGGCGGTCGACCACGGGGGAGCGGAGGTCGCAGGTACCCCGAACGGCCGGCGTTGTTGAGAAGAACGGCTGGAGTTGTTGAGAAATAGTGTGCGGGGACGGCACAGGCCGCCCCCGAGCAGGTCGATGATCCAGAGATGAACGCCGTCGCCCGCCCGTGCCGCGAGAGTCCCCCGGCGGCGAGGCAACTCTCATGAGCCCCACGCGAGTCGAGGCGACAGGGTCGAGTGCTGACCCGGGTTCGGAGATCCAACGCGTCTTCTGGCTCCGCCATATGCGGACGGGATTCGGCGTCTTCATCGGAGAGACGGTTCTCGTCATGCTCTACCTGGCCCTCACGCCCCATGGGCCTCATCGACCGGTGCTCTGGCTCATCGCCGGGTTCTGGCTCGCATTCGGTCTGTTGAGCCTCTTTGTTGCACCCAGCCTGGCGTCGAGGTCGTGGCGGATTCGCTTCTCGGCGACTTGGACCATCGTGGCGGCCCTGGCGGTCGGCGGCGTTGCCTCTCTGGACGGTGGGCTCGTCAGCCCCGTGCTCTACCTCCTCTTTCTGCCCATCGCTTTCGCGGCGCTCGCCTTCACACCCTTCGTCGCAGGTCTGTGCGGAGTCGCCACGCTTGCGTCCGCCGGCTTGGTGGTGGTGATCGATCCGCACATCGAGGTGGCCCCCGACGGGGTCGTCGTCCTCTTCGCCGTGCTCGCCGGCGCCTCGGTTCTCTCCGTGGCTGCGTCGGTCAATCGCACGTTTCGCGAGCACCACGAGCAGGTGCTCGCCGCGCAGGTCGCCGTGCTGGCCGCCACCGATGGCCTCACGGGCTGCGCCGTGCACAGGGTGTTTCATCAACGCTTCGAGGAGGAGATCTCCAGGTCGATGCGTCATGGCCATCCCTTGAGCCTCTTGATCATCGACGTGGACCATTTCAAAGCCGTCAACGACACATACGGCCATCTCGTCGGAGACCATGTGCTGGCTGCGATCGGAGCCGTATTGCGAGCCCATGTCCGGAGCTTCGATCTCGTCGGTCGCTTGGGCGGCGACGAGTTCGCGGTGCTCATGCCGCACACCGAGCCGGCTGATGCCGGTGCCCTGGCGAATCGGATCTGTCGGGAAGCCTCGTCGGTCCTCGAGGTCCCGGTGACGCTCAGTATCGGCGTGAGTGGTCTCGACCGGGGCATGGCAACGGCCGAGCACATGCGCGATGAGGCCGACTTCGCCCTGTACGAAGTAAAAGGGGCAGGTCGTGACGGTGTGGCGGTTCGTGGTTCTCGGCCCACGGTCCCGAAGAACCACCCCACCCCGGAGCCTGCTCCGACTCCGTAGTTGCTTGGCACGGAGCGGCGCCTCCTTCATCAGCGACTGCGGTCTTTGCTTCTTCACTCTTGGCTTCCTCGAGAACCCCTTGCCCATTGCTATCCACGACCGCGATCTGGACAGTCCGCCGACGAAGCTTGAAGGCACACCGAGGTTGTGTCGGATCGTTCTCCATACGGGTAGAAGTCCGTCTTCGACGGCGTGCGCTTCACCGCGACTGCTCGTCGAGCTCCGGGTCGTCCCGGTGTAATAGATCTGCCAGGTTCAGGGGACTCGACGATGACGTCCTCGTCGTCGGAGACCGCGGTGCCGCACTTCTTCAATCAAAGATCCCGAATGGTACGTGTGGGCCTCCGCCCGGCGACTCAATGCTGCCGTCGTGCTACTGCGGTGCTCGGAATCGACGGTCGGAGTACCCCACAGCCGTTGTGCTCCGGGGACTTCATCAATTCTGACGAGGGCGGATTGGGCTCTTGATTTGCAATGCTCTAATTGACCCAAAGCCAATCGGATCAACAGAGGCGGAGAGGGGTTAGTGGGTGGGGGCGCTACGACCAAGCACGAGGCGCGCCATTTCTTGGCGTGATCGCGTTGGGATCCGCGCCAGGACGGCAACTCGCATCGGGCTCATTAGCATTGTAATGGGCGTGTCGTGTTTCGCCGGTGCGATCGGTTCGTTGCTCTCGGCCAGCACCGCTTCCGCACTGACTGCACCCTGGACCCTCAAGAACTCCTCAGACGTCGGCGACTTCGCCGGCACATCTTGTATCTCCGCTTCGAATTGCTGGGCGGTTGGCAGCGATCTCAGCTATTTGAACGGCGTGGTGCTGGTCACCACCAACGGCGGCACCACGTGGAGCACCCAAGCCGAGCCCAGTGGGACGGGGCCGCTGGCGGCCGTCTCGTGCGTGTCGACGGCCGACTGCTGGGCGGCGGGCACCGATCCCACCGACACCTACGGAGTGCTGGTTGCCACCGCCAACGGGGGTTCCACCTGGAGTACCCAGGTGACCGACTTTGCGCCCGGGACAGCCATCTCCTGTCCAACCACCACTGACTGCTTGGTGGCGGGCAGTGATCCGAGTGACAGCTATGGCGCGGTGTTGTCCAGTGTCGACGGAGGGAGCGAGTGGAGCTCCGAGAACTTCCCCGACACCATCGGACCACTTACCGGGATCTCCTGCCCGACAACCACTCGTTGCTGGGTGGCGGGCAGTGACCTCACCGACTCTTTTGCCGCGATCGCTGTCACCGCTAACGGGGGCTCCACCTGGAGCATTGAGAGTGTGCCCAAGAGCGTCGGACCCCTTCTCGGGATCTCGTGCGTGTCCACGACCGACTGCTGGGCGGTGGGCAGCGATCCCAACGACAACGTCGGCATGGTTGTTGCCACCACCAACGGGGGTTCCACCTGGAGCATTGAGAGTGTGCCCAAGAGCATTGGGCCCCTGGCCGGGATCACATGCGTATCGACAGCCTTCTGCTGGGCGGTAGGCAGCGATCTCAACGACATCAACGGTGTGGTGATGGCCACCGCCAACGGGGGCGCAACGTGGAAGGCAGAGAGAGTTCCGAACGCGGCCGGGCCCTTGGCCGGGATCTCGTGCGTGTCGACGGCCGACTGCTGGGCGGCGGGCAGCGATCCCGACGACATCAATGGTGTGGTGGTTGCCACCACGAACGGGGGAGGCACGTGGAGCGTCCAGAAGATGGCCACAGGCGCAGGTCCTTTCTTGGGGGTCTCCTGTGTATCGACGGCCGACTGCTGGGCGGTGGGCAGCGATCCCACCGACACCAACGGTGTCGTGGCGGCCACCGCCAACGGGGGCTCCACGTGGATTGCTCAGAATCTTCCGGCGAACGCCGTCGGTCCATTGGCGGGGATCTCTTGTCTTCCGACGGCTGACTGCTGGGCAACCGGAAGCGACCCCACAGACAGCGTCGGCGTGATCGTCTCCACCTTTGTCAATCCAACACCGCCGCCCACCACGACTACGACAACGACGACCACCACGACGTCGCCCACGACCACCACGTCCGCGCCCGTGACGACCACCACGACGTCGCCCACGACCACCACGTCCGCGCCCGTGACGACCACGACGTCGTCGCCCACGACCACCACGTTGTCGCCCACGACCACCACGTCCGCGCCCGCGACCACCACGACGTCATCGCCCACGACCACCACGTTGTCGCCCGCGACCACCACGTCCGCGCCCGCGACGACCACCACGTCATCGCCCACGCCCACCACGTCCGCGCCCGCGACCGTGGCTCCGGCGACCACCACGACCTCAGCTGCCGCGACGGCAGCAGGCTCTCATTCATCGGGTTCAACGGGAGTCACGGCACCTTCTGTCTCACTGGCCTTCACAGGTTCTGATCAGAGATTGATATGGATGGCTTTGATCGGAGCGGTCTTGGTCCTTTTCGGTGTCTTTATGCTCGGTCTCTTTGGCAGCCTCGGGCGGCTAACGAGCCAGCTCGATTGGGCGAGGCTTAAGATCTCTTCGAGTGACCAAAGGAGCTCGACAGATTGGCGGTCGCCCTCCCATGTACGCGAGCGGGGAGCACGCCTCGCGGTCGGGTCGCGAAAAGCCGGAGGAAGGCTCATCAGTAGCTCGGCGCGCTGCGCACGGTGGTTGTTAGGTCGGTAATCCCACCTGTTTCTGCCACAGTGGACGTTTCAAGGAGGAAGGGGCATCGCCGTTCGCGCGTTCATGCACGCGGTGTGACACCCCACTCCTTCGCCGGCCGTCTCGGTAAACAACTAGCACCTGGGATTCTCCTGAGAACGCACCGGATGGCGGTCTCAAACAGCAGATACCGACTTCCCGTCCCCACGTCACCGCGGAGCGCCCGCTGACGGCATCGGGTGGCTAGTTTGCAATCAACGTGTTCGACCTGCCGTTTGTCTGTGTCCCGTCGAGCGATTCTTGCCTCAAAGACGATTCTGACCCCGACTCTGATGAAGAAATCAACGAGTCACGCGCCGCACAGGTGAACCGGACGCGGGCCTTGTGTTCTCGGGTTCATAAAACGAGTCGCGAATGGTGAGATGGGGCGTCGTCCTCAGAGGGACCCATGCCCGTAACACAAACGCAACGTTGCTGTCGTTGTCGTGTCGTATCTGGCGTCCAAGTTGATGGCGAGGGATTTCGCAACAACCGGGAGGTGCGAACACGTTGCCGTTGGTGAGGAGTTCCTGTGGTCAATGCCAGGTCGATGACCGTCTCTCGGGACCGGTCTCAAGATGAATCGAGGATATCAATATGCGTCGTAAGCTCATCGTAGGCGTTCTGGCTGTCGCTCTTCCGGCCGGGATGTTGGGCGTGTTCAGTCCCGCCGCCTTTGCCAAGAAGCTCCCGCCAAATCCCGTTACCTGCGGCTTTTCGGCGACAGTCGTCATCTCGCCGGCATTGTCGGTCAAAGGCGTGGCGCGGCCCAAAGGTTCCCTGGGCACTACGTCGGTCAGCGCCACCTACAGCAACTGTCACACCGCCAAGGGACCTGTGGCCGGCTTCACCCAGCACATCGTCATCGTGTCCAAGGCTGCCAAGGACAAGAGCTGGAAGACTGACGGGAACAGCAAGAAGAGCTTCTACCTCGGCTTGTGCTCGAGTTTCGCCAGCACGAAAACGACGAAGAGCCTGGCAAAGGCCGTCAAGAATCTCCCGGTTGCCGGCGGCATCCTGAAAGGCTCTAAGGCAACTTCGGGGACCGTGGGCGCCGACGTCGGCTTTCTTATCTATCACGGGACCGTCAAGGGTGGCGCCTACCCGACGGCCGGTCACGCGGCGACGATCTCCGCGGGGCTTACCAACAACGCCAACAACACCAACTTGGTCAGCGGATGCACGAGCGGACCAGTGAACTCCATCCAGATCGACTCCAGCGTGAGTACCGCGACGCTGTAACGAGGAGATGGGAAGCGCCTTCGCAGGCAGGCGCCGTCCGTAGGTTGGCAAAGTAGCGAGTAGATCGGGGGCGGGGCCTGGAGGCTTCGCCCCCGATCGATCGAGACAACCGCTGGGCCGTGTGTAGCCGCTGGCCCAGAGGTCAAGATCGACGTTGCGAGCACTGACACTTCGAGCACTGCGACGCTGCGAGAAGAGAGAACGCTTGTGACGCGAGGAGGCAGTAGCCTCCGGAATACGGACGGGGCAGACGACCCCGTCCATATTCCGTTGGGCGCGTCCCGTTACGGCGTCGTTCTGATGTGGCAAAGGCTCGTCGAACGGACTGTAAGGCGGTCTGAACCCGCTGAACTCGGCCCAGCCATTCACACTCCCTCCGGCGTATCCTCGTTTCTCACCATGCGTCTGCTGGTGGGAAACAAGAAATGGGCACGCACACCGACGAGCGGTGCCGCCGGCTCAAGGTTCTCTTCGGGTCCAGTGGATAATTCCAGGCCCGGCGATAGAACAAGCAACTACCGTGGGGCCAAGATGGAGTAGTCGGATCGCAGGAGCGGTCCCTGGCTCAGCGAGCCGTTGGCAGTGGGAACGGCCGCGGCCTGACCGTTCACGAACACGGCCACCCGGTCGACACCGGGAAAGGCCGTAACCGTATAGACGAGCTGCGCCGCCGCGAGGATCTGGTCCTCGCCACCGAGATCTGTGAAATCGATCGGCAGGCCGACCGATGCCGTGCCATTCACCAGGGACCTGAGGATGATCGGACCGACCGCTGAAAGCGGGCTCTGGATGCCCCCAGTTTCCTCGGAGGTCGTCGGACCCCGCTCCAGAACCCGCAGGACGTGGGCGAGGGTTACCGGAGGCCGGACCATCCGGTTGGCCGCCAGGAGGTGCGCACCCAACTCCAAAAAAATTGTGATGTTGTCCTTCGTGGCTTGCACAGAGGGTGCTGGCGAGGTGGATGCCGGGCTGAGCAGCCCCCTCGGCACCAGCTTGGGGTCGACAACATGGGCGGAACTCTCGGCCCCGATGGCACAGCCGCACAGGAGGAGACCTGCCACGAAAACAGCGACTGCGCGTCTCACTCGCCGATCACCGGCAGCGTGATCGTGAAGCGGGCCCCTCCTTCGAGCCGATTCTCAGCGGTGATGCTCCCGCCGTGGGCACGCACGTGCTCTGCGGCCAGGGACAGCCCGAGGCCCGTACCGCTCGTGGTTCCCCGCCGCCCTGCTGCCGCGCCGCGGAAGAAACGTTCGAAGATTCGCTCTCTCTCGTGGGGCGAGATTCCAGGGCCGTCGTCTTCCACGCCGACACATGTACCAGAACTGTCTCTATCCACGGTGACCAGCACTGCACCCCCGGCATACGCATCCGCGTTGTCGAGAATGTTCTCCAGCACGCGTTGCAGGCGCTTTTTGTCAACTTGGACAACACTTCCCGCAGCTGTGGCCGAGATCCGCACGGGCACGTGTGTTCCGCGCCTGGCAACGATACGCCCGACGAACTCGTCAATCGAGATCCCCTCCAGGTCGAGAGTCGCGGCTCGAGCGTCCATGCGGGCGATCTCGAGCAGATCTTGGACCATGGTCGAAAAGCGGCTCACCTCGAGCCGCAACAGGTCGAGAGCTCGCTCCCCCCGCGGCGGCAGTGAGGAGCGGAAATGTTCCAAGAGGTCCACAGACGTGTTCACCGCCGTGAGCGGAGAACGGAGCTCGTGGCTCACGTCCGAGGCGAACCGAGCGTCGCGTTCAATTCGTAGTTCAAGCTTGGCCACCATGTCGTTGAATGCAATAGACAGTGATCCAAGATCGGGGTCGCGGTCTAGGTCGACCGGCAGTCGCCGATCGATTGCGCCTCCCGCGATCGCCGTGGCGACCGTGGCTACCGTCGTGATCGGACGCATCAGCCGGCGACCTGCCCACCATCCGAGCAGGCATCCGCCCACCGTGGTGGCTATGGCAGTCCCAAAGAGGACCGCACCGAGGGTGCCGAAGGTCTGCTGGAGATCGCCGAGACCACGGACCTGGAAGAAGTCTGCTCCGATCGACGGTATGGGTACTCCCACCGCTATCGCGGGGGCGCCGTCGATGACCGTCCGCTGCTCGGCGGGGTTGCCCGCAGCTACCGCCTCGATGAGCGACGAGGGAACATAACTATGGCCGATTGAAACGGATGGCGAGAACCAACGGCCATGCCGATACAGGAGCGATTGGGTCCCCTGGGCCGTTGCCAAAGACGACAGGACGTCGGGGATGATCGAATTTGGCGACGCGAGTTCTTGTTGAACAAATCGGGCGTTTGCCATTGTTCGGATCACACTGCTCGTTTGACGCCGGGACAGGAGATAATGGTGGGCGACGGCGTAGGTGGCAAAAGCCAGCGTCATGGACACGAGGGTGGCGCCAGCCCCGAAGGCGAGGATCGCCCGCCGTCGCAAGCCGAGCAAATGAGGGCCCTGCTCTGTAGCGGTGGAGTGGTGGCCAGGCCTCACGGTTGCAGCTTGTAGCCCAGCCCCCGTACCGTCACCAACCTCACGGGCTTGGAGGGATCGTCCTCGATCTTCGCTCGAAGGCGGCGCACGGTCACATCGACAAGACGAATATCACCAAAGTAGTCGTAATCCCAGACTCGCTCCAGGAGCTGGGTTCGGCTGAGCACCCACCCCGGGTTTTCACCCAGGGCGCACAGAAGGTGGAACTCGGTGCGGGTGAGTCGGAGCTCATCGTCCCGTAAACGAGCCACTTGGGCTTTGAGGTGGATCTCGATTTCCCCGATACGCACGACATGGTCGCTCAACGGTCCCATCGTTGATCGGCGAAGCAAGGCTCGGATCCGCGCCGTGAGCTCCTTCGTCACAACAGGCTTGGTCACGTAGTCGTCTGCTCCGGCTTCGAGACCCGCCACCACATCATGGGTGTCGGATCGCGCCGTCACTATGACGATCGGTACGTCGCTCGCGCTTCTGAGGGCGCGGGTTACCTCGAATCCGTCGAGCCCGGGCAACATGACGTCGACGAGCACGATGTCGGCAGGACGCTGGTTGAATGCCACCAAACCCTCTTCGCCGTTCTCGACGTCGGCGACTGTGTAGCCTTCACTCTCCAAGAACATCGAGAGAGCAGATCGGATGCTCTCGTCGTCCTCGATCACCAGTATTCGAGCACCCACAGGTGCATCTTCTCACGTCTCGCGGCCCACCACGCCAAAGTTGCTCGACGTACAGGCTACCCGGAGAGCCCAGCGAAGTCGTCCCGCTCAGGTCATCATGCATTCAAATCGTCACACGTGGGAGATCCGGGCCCTGGTCTCGGCGCGGCGATATCAACGGAAGTGGCGTATGAAATCAAGGGACCTCGAGTGCGAATCAGCCGAAGACGTGGACGTCGTGGACGAAGCGATCAGCAACGCGGCCGACCGCCGTCGTGGAGAACACCTTGGATCCGCCCGGTGACTACCAACCTGGGGATTGCCTGGGTATCTCCCATGCCGCCGCCACTGCTGTCGCCGATGTCCCGCGACATCACGATTTCAAAAAACAATCTGGTGTTCATCAACGTGATGGGTCCATCTACATCGACACCTACACCGGGAACACATCCACGACTGTGAGCACCATCGAAAGAGTCTCGGCAGCCGGCACCTCGCCGACCATCCTTTGGGAGTCGTAAGCCGCTGCCAGACCCACGACGCTCTTGCCGAGGACTACGAATGGCGGGTCGCCAACGAGGCCTTGGTGCAGGTACCCGGGAGTCGGGATCGCGCCCATTGTTGCAAATTGCACATTCCGCACGTCGTCTCACGGAGCTGCCGTTGGCCGGGGGAGGCGCGCTCAACATCGCCAGGTCGCGAGATCCCCTGCCGGTGATCGAAGAATCTCTCCGCCCTTCAGGCCGGCAGAACAAGCAGTCCCGACCGGTCAGCTTTGGCTGCTGGCACACAATGCGGGCCATCAACCGACCAGACCGCGACGATGCGCATAGGCGACTGCCTGGGAGCGGTCCCGGCTGCCCGTCTTGGCGAAGATGCGGTTCACGTGGGTCTTTACGGTGGCCTCACTGACGAAGAGTTCCCTGCCGATCTCGGCGTTTGATCGCCCGGAGGCGATCAAACGGAGAACCTCTGCTTCTCGTTCGGTCAGCCCGTCGGGAAGGGGCCCGCCGCCGCTTCGTGTTCCAGGCAACGTGGCCACATCCACAAGTCGGGCCTGGACGGCCGGGTCGAGCACAGCTTGACCCGAGGCAGCGGCTTCGAGGGCGCGGCCGATGTGGTCCCTGCCAGCGTCCTTGGTGAGGTACCCGATCGCACCCGCCCGCAATGCCCCGACGATGGACTCATCGTCGGCATACGTGGTGAGCACCACGACCTGGGTTTCGGGATGATGCGCGCGGATGCGCTTCGTCGCCTCGATACCGTCCACCCGGGGCATGCGCAGGTCCATCAACACAACCTCTGGCGCCAGGGCCGCGACCAGGGAGACCGCCTCCTCGCCGTCGGCCGCCGATCCCACCACGTCGATACCGGGCATGGTCTCCAACAAGGTGACCAGGCCCTCCCGGACGACCGTCTGGTCGTCGGCGACCACGACTCTCACACCGGCACCGCCACCTGGACGGTGAACCCCAGCGAGTTCGGCTCGGCCACGACCTGGCCACCGAGCAATTCGATGCGCTCGCGCATGCCTTGCAGACCGAACCCACCGCCGGTCGTGACCAGCTCGCTCCTCGCCCCGGCGGTTGGGCACAGACCGTTTGTGACCTTGAGCGTCGTCGACTGTGGGTCGAAGTCGAGGCAGATCGACACCGGCGCCCCGGGCGCGTGCTTGCGGGCGTTGGTGACGGCCTCCTGGGCGGCGCGATAAAGCGCCAGGCCCGCGTCGGCGGCCAGCGGACGGGGCGCACCCGTGACAGTCAGCTCGGCACCGTCGCGGGCGGCCAACGACGCCAGTTGTTCGGCCAGGGCCACCGGCTCGTCGCGCAGTGCGTGTACTGCCTGGCGGGTTTCCTCCAGTCCCTGGACTGCGAGCCGTCGCGCCTGCTGGACGAGGTGGCGGGCCTTGCCGGGGTCATCGCTGTTCTCCAAGAGCGCGTCGGCGGCGTCGAGTTGGACCGACAGGGCCCCCAAGGAGTGGGCGAGGACGTCGTGGACCTCGCGTCCGATTCGGTTGCGCTCGGCCAGGGCGGCGGCCCGATCCCGCTCGGCATCGGCCCGGATCCGCTCGGCCAGGAGCTGCTCGGCCTGGAAGGTCCGCTCAACATATTGGCGTCGGCTAGCACCGACCATCAGTCCGACGACCACCGACAACGCCCCATCGGCGACGAGGACCCGCGGCGCAGCGACGGCGAACGTGGCAACCGCCAGTGCGACGACACCGATGGCGCCTACGCTCGTGGCTGGGAGCCACTCGAAGGCGATCCCCGCACCGAGCCCGGCGACGGCCATGAAGCTGATGGCGTTGGGGGCCAAGGCGGCGATCGCTCCACCCGATGCGGCCAGGAGGGCGAGGAAACACCACGTGGTGCGCCCCGGGGCTCGGAGGCGGCGGCTGGCCATCCAGCCCAACCACCCAATCCCGGCGGTGCCCAGGAGCACCCATTTCGCCGGGTGGTCGGCCGACACGCCCTTCGGCGGTGTCTGGTGTGCGGACAGCCAGAGGAGCCCGAATAGAGCGGCGAGGCGAGCGGCGCTGAGCGTGCGCTCTGTCCGCGTCCCCGTCTGGGCTCGGAGTTGGGAGGCCAGGCCCACGGACACGATGATCCCATTCGGCAGCGGTTGCTGCGCCATTGCAGCTCAGGCCGCCGTCGGGGAACGGAGCAGGCCTCCCCGCTCGATGGCCGCACCGCTGCGGAGGGTCTTGAAGTAGAGGACGCCGGTCCGGCTGGCCACCTCGGCCATGGCCATGAGGACGAACGCCACACCCCACGCCGCTCCCGAGGTGATGTGGTGCAGGACGCTGAACCGGGCGACCGCAGCCTGCCCGCCGTGGCTCACCCACAGGGCAAATCCCATGCGGGCTCCGACGCCCACGATCCACAGGACAGCCGCCACCAGGCCGGCCTTGGCAAAGGCGTTGGGTCCGTCGCGGCGGATGGTGGTCAAGAACCCCGCCCCTGCGCCGAGGGCGGCACCGGCGGCGGCGAATCCGACGATCAGCATCAGGTCGTTGCCGGCGGTAGGGACGGCGTGGAGGAACTGGGCGGCCACGAAGACGGTGGCGACGAGCGGGAACACCAGGCGGGCCCGGGTCACCTTGTGCCCCCGGATCTGGAGGATCACCAGGGCGATGAGACCAAAGTTCATGAGGTAATCGGTGGTTGTCATATGGCCAGTGTCTGTGATCTCCGTCTGACTGGCGTCAGCCCACAGGTGGATCTAAGGGTGGATCCCGTCTCCACCCTGGCGTCGGGCCCGCGATCCCCAAAAGCCAGTCCCGGGTCGCCGCAAGTCGATCCCCTCGTGTTGGTCGCGACCGAGCGTACGCATCTGGCTCGGGCCAGTGCCGTGGTCGGTACGGGGTGACTGCCAACACCTAACGTCGTCTCAGCTTGGTTCCGGCGATGACAGACACGGAGACGATATGGGTGAGCAAGAGCCAGTGACTGAGTTGAGTCCGTTCAGTAGCCCTGTCTGTCAGGCTGACGTGAGACACCTGCTGTAGCGCACCATCCCACCCAGGGCGAGTCAGGAACACGTAGACCAAATGACCATGACCAATGCATCCTTGGTGGCGCGCGCCCAAAATGGCGAGGTGCGCGACGAC
>DATKQM010000023.1:0-10715 GCA_035532735.1 Acidimicrobiales bacterium
CCCATTTGGCGGTGTGGCGGCGATGGGTGGCGGCACCGGGCTCGGGGGGCTCGCTTTGGGTGACCGTCACGGGGAACCGGCCGGGACGGGCTCGGCCACGTGCTTGTCGTCGCCGGGCTCCTCCGACTCGACGTCCTGCGAACCGACATCCTCGGAGTCGACGTTGGAGCGCGCTCGAGGCGGGGCCGCGACACGCTCTGCTTGGGCGTCGCCCGATCCCGTGCTGCCGTCACCGGCCTCCGCGCCGGGGACGGGCGCCGACACGGGGTCGGTGGCGCGCCGCCGCTTCCCGGGGACCGCGGCGAGGGCGGACCCGATCACGAGGAGCAACCCCCCGCCCCACAACCAGACCACGAGCGGTTGCACGGTGACACCGATCGTGACCGGTCCCCCGGCTTTCACTGGCAGCGCGTCCACGGTGAGATAGACGTCGTCCTCGAGGCTCGAATCGATGGCCGGAGTCCCCACCGCCTCGGTGTTCTGGCCGTACTGGCTCACCGCAGGGAGCAGCGGTCCGTGCCCGTCGACCATGACGAGGGCCTCGGTGGCGGTCCGGGCCGGGGAGCGGATCTGGGTCAGACCGATGAACTTGAGCTCATGGCCGTCGGTCGAGACGACCTGACCCGGGTGCAGCGTCACCTCGCTGCGATGGCCGAACGAGGTCGCCGCGGCGAGAGCAACGGCGATCACCACCACACCGAGGTGGACCACCATGCCGCCATTGGCGCGGCCCACGAGACCCCGCCACGCGCCGGCTCCGCTGCGATGTGCCCCCCGGGCCGAGAGCACGAGCTGCCGGCCGTTGGCAGCGGCTGCGAAGCCACCGAGACCGAAGGCCACGAGCGGTCCGAGGCCCCGGACCCCACTGACCACAGACCCCACGATGACGAGCGCACCTACCCACGCCGGCACCGTCAACCGGTCGCGCAGCGTGCCCACCGACGTCTTGCGCCAGGGCAGTGCCGGGCCGATCGACATGAGAAAGAGCAGGGCGAGGCCGATGGGCAGGGTCATGGCGTTGAAGTAGGGCGCGCCCACGGTGACCTGCTGGCCGCGAAAGGCCTCGTAGAGAAGGGGGAACACCGTTCCGAGGAGCACGACGAAGGCAAAGGCGACGAAGAGCAGATTGTTCGCCAAGAACGCGCCTTCCCGGCTGACGACCGCGTCGATGCCGCCGGGTGATCGCAGCCGGTCTCCTCGCCACGCGATGAGGCCCACGCCCGTGGCCATGACCGCTCCGAAGAAGCCGAGCAGGAGGGGGCCGATGTCGGAGTCGGAGAAGGCGTGCACGGACTCGATCACGCCGGACCGGGTGAGGAACGTGCCCAGGATGGTGAGGCTGAAGGTTGCGATCACGAGTGAGAGGTTCCACACGCGCAGCAGGCCGCGTCGTTCTTGGACGAGCACCGAATGCAGATAGGCGGTGGCGCACAACCACGGGAGGAACGAGGCGTTCTCAACGGGGTCCCAGGCCCAGAACCCGCCCCACCCCAGCACCTGGTACGACCACCACGCGCCGAGCACGATCCCCACCGTCAAAAACGCCCACGCGAACAACGTCCATCGGCGGGTGGCGACTTGCCACCCCTCACCGATCCTCCCGGTGATGAGCGATGCGATGGCAAAGGCGAAGGGAATCGTGAAACCGACGAACCCGAGATAGAGGATGGGAGGGTGGAACGCCACCAACGCGTTGTCCTGCAACAACACGTTGGGCCCCAACCCGTTGGCCGGCACCGCCCCGGCCACGGTCCGGAACGGATCGGCGGGACCGGCCATCAGCCCGAAGAAGAAGACCGCCACGACCAGGGCCACCAGTGTCGCCCACGCCACGAGGGGGTCCGCACCTTGGCGGCGGAACCGCCACACCATGGCCACGATGTACCCGGCGAGGATGAGACCCCACAACAAGATCGACCCGGCCAGCGCCGACCACATGCCGGTGATGGTGTAGAGCAATGGCGTCGACCTGCTGTTGTTGGCGGCCACGAAGGCGAGGGAGAAGTCGTGGGTCAAGAGGGCGCGCTCCATCGCCACCGTGGCGATGACCGCGCCCACGAGCACCAGCACCGCGTACAACCGCCCGGTGCGCGCCAATTCGGGACGATTCCGGGCCAGGCCGAAGGCGATCACCGCCACGCCCACAATCGACGACGCCAAGCCGAGCAGGACGCCGCTGTGCCCGAGGGCGGCGTTCACCGCGTGGTCCCGTTCGGTGCCTTGACTCGGTTCGGATGCGCCTGGACATATTGGGCGCTGTGGTCGACGATCAGTTGGTCCGAGACGAACGAGGTCCCCGCGAAGTGGCCCACCACCACGACCGGGATGTCGGGTTGGAAGAGCTGCGGAGGGTTGCCGTGGTTGACGACGTCGACCTTGTGCTCGGTGCCGGCTGCCACGAAGGAGACGCCCCCGGGGATGCGGTGGACCGTCCCGGGGACGACGACACCCTCGAGCCGGAAGGTCTGGGACCCGAGCGTGGCCTTGTGGGCGAGCGCCTGGTCGACGGTCTCGAAATAGTTGAGCGAGCTGCCGAGGCCCTCGACGAGAAGAAAGGCGAACGCCCCCACCAAGACGGCGGCGACACCCCACAGCCGCCACCGGTTTCGGCGGCGCTTCGACGCTGGGGGTGCGACGGTATCCGGCGTCCCCGGGCCCGCGGTATCACCAGCGCCGGGCCCCGACATTGACGCGGTGTCCAGCACGGTCGGCTCGGTCATGGCTGGCGCGACGCGTCGGTCCGAGCAGCCGAACGTTCCAAGCGTTGACGCCGACGCCAGAGGATCGCCGCGTACGCCGACAACACACCGAAGGCGATGACGTAGCCGGCGTCGATGTAGCTCATGGGTTGGGTCTCGTGCCGGGTGAGGGCGTCATGCCAATGCACCCCCCGGGTCCGTGAGGGGACCCTTGCCTTCGGCCCAACGCTCGCGCAGGGCGACTTCGAGTGCTGAGTCCTGGAGTTGCTCGGACAACACCTCGACCCGGTAGCGAATGGCGAGCATCCACGCGAACAACAAGGTGAAGGCGACGAACCCGAGCAGCAGCGTCCACGCCATCGAGCCGTGGATGGTGGGCGACAGATTGGCGTTGAGCACCGTGGCCCCTTGGTGCAGGGTGTGCCACCAGTCCACCGAGAAGTGCACGATGGGGACGTCCACGGCCGCCACGAGAGCGACCACGGCGCTGCGTCGGGCCCGGGAGTCGGGGTCGGCGGGCACCCGCCGCACCGCCATGTACCCGAGCAGGAGGAGGAGCAACAAGGCCGTCGACGTGAGTCGGGCATCCCAGGCCCACCACACACCCCAGGTGGGGCGACCCCAGATCGAGCCCGTGACGAGCGTGAGTGCGGTGAACACGATGCCCACCTCGACAGCCGACACCGCCAACCGGTCCCAGAACCGGCTCCGCGTCCGGGGCCACAGCCACAAGACGCTCGAGCCCGCCGCCACACCGAAGGCGAGGTAGAGAGCCACCCAGGCGATGGGCGGGTGGATATAGACCAACCGGACCAGGTTGTGCTGGACCTGGTCCGGTGGTGTCACCCACAGTCCGAGCCAGATCGTTCCGGCCAGGGCCAGGGCGGCCGCGATCCCGAGACCTCGCACGATCCACGTGGCGCGCGCGCTCCACGGCGCCACGGCCGGGTCCGTCGAGCTCACGACGCCTCCTGGAGCGGTCCGAAGATGACAACCCCCAAGGCGAGGTACACCGCCGCGAAGACGAGCAGGAGTCGAACCCAGGGATCACCGGCACTCCCGACCCCGATCCCCAAAGCGGCCTGCCACGCCCGCGTCCCCGCCAACAGGACCGGAGCTGCCACGGGAAGGAACAAGAACGGCAACAAGGTCTCGCGCACCCGTAGTCCCGCCGCCAGGGCGCCATACAGCGTGCCCGCCGCGGCCAGGCCGGCGGTTCCGGCGAGGCCTGCCACCACGATGGACCCGTAGGACCGGATGTGCGAGCCGTACAGGACGACGATGCCGGCGGTGAGCACCACCTCGAGAAGCACCATCTCCAGTGCCACCGCCGCGGTCTTGCCCAGGAAGACCCCGGCGGGATCGAGCCCCGACAAGCGCAGGCCGTCGCGCGCGCCCTCGGGAGCCTCGAGGGCGAAGCTCCGCTGCACGGCGAGCACGCTGGCGAAGAGCACGGCCATCCAGAACAGTCCCGGCGCGGCGTGAGCCATCGGGGCGCGATCGGGCCCGAGAGCGAATGCGAACAGGACCAGGACCAGGACCGCCACGGGTACGACCTGGTGCAGGACGACGCGCGACCGAAGCTCGATGCGCAGGTCCTTTCCCGCCACGAGCACGCTGTCACGCCACATGGACACTCCCGGAAACCGCTCGCAGCGTGTCGGGGGGCGGCACCGGTCGGCGCGCCGTGGCACCCACGTGGCGGACCTCGACGACGCGCCCCCCCACGAGCGACACCACCCGGTCGGCCAGAGGCCACGACTCCTCGGGCTCGTGTGACGCCAGAAGCACGGTGGCGCCCTGTGCGACGACCTCGGCCACGATCTCGCCGAGCACCACCCTGGCATCCGCGTCGAGTCCGGCGTGAGGTTCGTCGAGGAGCCAAAGTTCGGGACGACGCGCCACGAGCACAGCGAGCGCCACCCGCCGACGCTGGCCGGCGGACAGTCGTCCCACCGGAGTACGTCGCACCCTGCCCCCGAGCTCGAGGCGATCGAGCACGGCGTCGACGTTCGACAGACTCCCTCCCGCCGCCCTCACCGCGAAGCGGACGTTCTCGACGACGGTGAGGTCGTCGTAGAGAGCCGCGGCGTGGCCGAGCATGCCCACGCGCCGACGAAGGGCAGGCGCGTCGTGGCGGAGATCGCATCCGAGCACGGTGCCCTCGCCCCCCGTCAGTGGGAGCAGGCCCGCGCACACCCGCAACACACTCGTCTTTCCCGCCCCGTTCGGCCCTTCGAGAACGACCACTTCACCCTGGGCGACGGCGAGATCGACGCCGGCCAGGGCCGGAAACCGCCCGGTCACACAAACGGCGGTACTGAGGTGGACTGCGGGGGCCATGGCCTGGCGCCCATGCTACGGGGGACCCCCTCTGTGATTCCAAGCGGGAGCCGCCCCTGCCAGGGCGAGGCTGCGTCAGCTCACCGTCAGGCGGCTGAGACCGACACCTCTGAGCACATCAGCGGTCAAAGAGGACAACCAGTGGAGGTTGTCGGTGAGCAGCAACACACCGAAAACCACCAAAGCGGCGCCCGAAACCATGTTGACGAGGAACAGGCGCCGTTTGAACCGGGCGAACAGCGAGGTGAGCCGGCCGAAGGCAAGCCCGGTGGCGAGGAACGGCACACCGAGACCCAGTGAATAGGCGACGAGCAGGGCCACGCCGGAGGTGAGCGTGGCCCTGGTGGCGGCCAGCCCGAGGACTCCTCCGAGGACCGGCCCGATACACGGCGTCCATCCGAAGGCGAAGGCCATGCCGAGCACCGGCGGCGCCCAGGCCCCCAGGCGCGAGGGTAAGGGGTGGAAGCGCCGCTCACGCAGAAGCCGACCGGGGGCGGCGAAGCCGATCATGGACACCCCGAACACCACCACGAGCGCCCCAGCGACGATGTCGAGCTGTCGCTGATGGCCGAGGAGGAGATGGCCGAGGCCCGAAGCGGCAGCACCTAGGGCGGTGAACACGATGGTGAAGCCGGCCACGAAGCCGAGCACGCCCCGCACGAGTGGACCCGTGTCACGGGTGGCTCCCGCCTCGATCTCGGTGGCCGACAGCCCCGACACCATCGACACGTACCCGGGGACGAGGGGCAGCACGCACGGTGAGAGGAACGACAACATCCCCGCGCCGAATGCGACGAGCACACCCAGAGGGTCGGCCGAGATGGTGGCGTGTGCGCTCAGTGCCGCCGACATCGTCATCATGACGCCGGCGGCGTCGCCTCGGGCTCAGCGGTTCTGCACACGGAGCAGCTCCACGTCGGCGTCCACCATCATGGCGACCAGATCGGCGAAGGTCACGGTCTTCTCCCACTTGAGCAGAGTCTTCGCCTTGGTGGCGTCGCCCACGAGGAGGTCCACCTCGGCGGGACGCAGGAACTTGTCGTCGACCACGACATGCTCGTGCCAGTCGAGGCCGACATGCGCAAAGGCGATCTCACACAGCTCGCGTACCGAATGGGTCTCCCCCGTCGACACCACGAAATCGTCAGGCTGGTCTTGCTGGAGCATCAACCACATGGCCCGGACATAGTCACCGGCAAATCCCCAGTCGCGCTGGGCGTCGAGGTTGCCGAGGAAGAGCTTGTCGTCCATGCCCGCCGCGATCCGGGCCACGCCGTGGCTCACCTTGCGGGTCACGAACTCGAGCCCCCGACGAGGGCTCTCGTGGTTGAACAACATCCCCGACGATGCGTGCAGCCCGTAGCTCTCGCGGTAATTCACGGTGATCCAGTGGCCGTACACCTTGGCCACCCCGTACGGGCTGCGTGGATAGAACGGCGTCCCTTCGTTCTGGGGGACCTCCTGCACCTTGCCGAACATCTCCGACGACGACGCCTGGTAGAAGCGAATCTCGGGATCGGCGATCCGGATGGCGTCGAGCACACGCGTCACCCCGAGCGCGGTCGTCTCGCCGGTCAGGACGGGCTGGGTCCACGAGGTCTGTACGAAGGACTGGGCTGCGAGGTTGTAGACCTCGGCCGGCCGGTGCTCGCGCAGGATTCCAATCAGTGAGATCTCGTCGAGCAGGTCCCCCGCCACGAGCGAGACCCGATCCTGGATATGGGCGATGCGCTCGAAGTTCAGCGTGGAGGACCGACGCACCATGCCGATCACCTCGTAGCCCTCCTCCAAGAGGAGCTCGGCCAGGTACGACCCGTCCTGGCCGGTGATTCCGGTGATCAGAGCCTTACGCATTCGTCACTCGCTTCGTCGATCTGGCATGGTCTCAACGCCCCTGCCAACGAGGCGCACGCTTTTCCAAGAAGGCGGCGATGCCCTCGGCCGCGTCCTCGGTCTGGGCCGTTAGCGAGAGCATGGCATGGAGGTGGGCGAGGGCTTCGGGAGCCGCCATGTCCCAGACAGCGTAGAACGCGTCCCGACCGAGCTTCATCACGGCGGGTGACTTGGCCGCCAACGTCCCGGCCAGCTCCGACACAGCCCCGTCGAGCTCGGCGTGAGGAACCACTTTGGTCACGAATCCCATGCCCAGCGCCTCGGCGGCGTCGACCCGGCGGCCCGTCAGCATCAGCTCGAGCGCCTGCTTGGGCGGCATGGAGCGGACGAGGGGAACGGTGATCATGTAGGGCCACAAGCCCACGTTCACTTCCGGAGCCCCGAACCGGGCCTGCTCCGAAGCCACGACCAGGTCGCAGGCCAGAGCCAGGCCGAAGCCACCCGCCAACGCGAAGCCCTGGACGCGGGCAATGGTGGGCTTGCCCAGCTGCCACAAGGCCCCGAACACGTCCGCCAAGACGCCTCGCGCCTCGTGGACCGACAGGATCCCTGCCTCGGGCTCGTCGGCCCCGGTCATCTTCCCGAGGTCGGCCCCGGCGCAAAATGCCTCGTCACCGGCGCCGGCGAGCACCACGACACGAACGTCGCGGTCATGCGAAGCCTCTGCCAACACCCGCCGGAGGCCCCGCATGACCTCCCACGACATGGCGTTGCGACGCTCCGGACGGTTGATGGTGACCCGAGCCACGCCGGCATCGACCTGGTACAACACGGTCGGGGTCCCCGAAACACCACCCTCGTGGACTTCGGGATCGATCTCCGGCGCGGACACCCGAGCGACGGTAGTGCCCGACTCGGTGCGAAGCCCAGCCCGAGACGACGAGAGGCCGGGCCGCAGTAGCGTTGCCGGTCCGTGGCCAGACCCGTCGCCGCCATCGTGTCGTTCCGCCTCGGAGGAACCGACGGGGTGGCCGTCGAGGCGGCCAAGTGGAGCGGTGCTCTTTCGGTCCTCGGGTTCGACGTCCGCACCGTCGCCGGCGAAGGGCCCGTCGACCGTCTCGTGGCGGGGTTGGCCATGGCCGCCACCGACCCTCCGACGCCCGGCGAGGTCGAAGCCGCCCTCGAGGACGCCGACCTGGTGGTGGTGGAGAACCTCTGTTCGCTGCCGCTCAACGAGCCCGCCGCCGCAGTCGTGGCGGCGGTGATCCGGGACCGACCGGCGGTGCTGCATCACCACGACCTCCCCTGGCAGCGCGCTCAATTCGCCGCCTCTCCTCCTCCACCCGATGACCCCGCCTGGGTACATGTCACGGTGAACGACAGGTCCCGACGGGAGCTGGCCGACGTCGGGATCGAGGCCACGGTGATCCTCAACGCCTTCGACGTCGACCCGGCCCGAGGTGATCGAGAGGCGACGCGCCGAGCACTAGGACTCCCTGGCGCCACGCGGCTCGTTCTCCAGCCCACCCGGGCCATCCCGAGGAAGAACGTGGCCGGCTCCATCGCGCTGGCCGAGGACCTCGGAGCCACGTTCTGGCTGCTGGGCCAGGCCGAAGACGGTTTCGGTCCCGAATTGGACCGGCTCGTGACGGGGGCCCGATGCCCGTGCGTGCTCGGCGCAGCGTCTCTCGGCAGGGGCGGGAGGGTCGTCGACGCCTATGCGGCGTGCGACGTGGTCGTCCTCGGATCCACCTGGGAGGGATTCGGCAATCCCGCCATCGAGTCGGCGGTACATCACCGCCCGCTCGCCATCGGCCCCTACCCCGTCGCCGCAGAACTGGCCGCGTTCGGCTTCCGCTGGTTCGCGCACGACGACCCGTCGGCGGTGGCCGCCTTTCTCGACGCTCCTGACCCGTCACTCCTGGAACACAACCACCAGGTCGCCCGCCAGCATTTCGCGCTCCGCGATCTGCCCGGTCGGATCAGACGGCTCTTCGAGTCAGCCCGGTGGCGGTTCCCCTGAGGCTCCCCAGGGCGGGGGCCGGGGCATCCGAGCAGGTGCCGGTACGCTGCGGGTATGGCGACCCGTCGTCCCAACGGCCATGGCAACACCGCCAAACGCCTCCCTGCCGACCGGCGTCGCCAGCAGCTTCTCGACGTCTCGTTGAAGCTCTTCGCCGAGCGAGGGCTCAACGCCACCACGATGGACGACATCGCCGAAGCCGCCGGCGTCACCAAGCCGCTGCTCTACCAGCACTTCGCATCCAAGCGTGCGCTCTATCTCGAGCTGCTCGACTCGGTGTCGCACACCATGCTCGAGGCCATCGGGAAGGCGATCGCCGCAGCGGGGGGACCACGTCAGCAGGTCGAAGGGGGTTTTGCCGCCTACTTCCACCTGGTCGTGACCCACGCCGATGCATTTCACCTGCTCTTCGGCAGCGAGGTTCCCAACGACCCGGAGCTGTCGAGAGCCGTCCGAAAGGTCGAGGACAGCATCGCCGAGTCCATCGACGTCCTGATCGACGCAGGGCTCAACGAGGACCATCGTCGTCTCCTCGCCTTCGCCGTCGTCGGCATGGCCGAGGGTGCGAGCCGGCACTTTCTCGCCGAGCGCGACCCCGACGAAGGTGACCCCCACGAGTCCGAGGCGACCCGCCTGGCTCGACGGCTCGCCGATCTGGCTTGGGCCGGTCTGCGCTCGGTCCACCCCGACTGATCCGAGCTCGACCCCCCGGGGAACGAAAATCCGACCCAACAAGTAGGCTTTCGGCGCGGTCACGCATCGGGCGTGGACCGGACGCCAGGTGGACGCCATGAGCATGCGGCTCAGGTCGGTTTTCAGCTTCCCGAACCCGGTGAACGAGGTCGCGGCCCGTGTTGTCGCAGGTGGCGTCGTGGTGATGTGCGTTCTGGCCATGGCCCTGCGCCAGCAATGGCTGCTCGTCCCCCTTGCCTACGGTTTCTGGGCCCGGATGCTCACGGGCCCCACGATGAGCCCCCTCGGCCAGCTGGCCACCAGGGTGATCGTTCCCCGGCTCCCCGTCGCTCCCCGTCTCGTCGCCGGACCACCCAAGCGTTTCGCGCAGGCCATCGGCCTTGTGTTCTCCTCGAGCGCGGTGGTGCTGTGGTTCGGGTTCGGCGCCCATACCGCGGCGTGGGTCGTCATCGGCCTGCTCGCCATCGGGGCCGTGTTCGAGTCCGGCTTCGGTCTGTGTCTGGGCTGCAAGGTCTTCACGGTTCTCATGCGGATCGACCTCGTCCCTGACACCGTGTGCGAGGCCTGCGCCGACATCACGGCCCATCTCCCCGAACTCCGTGAGCCCGCCGGGGTCTAGAACGCCGGTCCCGGGTCCTCAGACGAGCCGTGGCCCGAGCTCGCCGATCAGCACCGAAAGCTGGCGGGCACACTCGACGTAGTCCTCTTCGCCGCCACCGGCGGGATCGGCGACTTCGCCTTGCGCCAGGGGATCGACGCTCGCCAGCCCGAGGGTGGCGACGCGCTCGGACAGCGGCTGCGGCCCGATCGGGAGGTGTTGCGCCAGGAACGCCAGCGTGGCGGTGCGGTCCGCGCCCCCAGGGTGGCGTCGACGGACGTAGGACACGTGTTCACTGGCCATGGCGATCACCACGTCGGCCGCCATGACATCCGCGTCGGTGATCTGGCGGCTGCGGTGCACCGATGCATTCAGGCCGACCGTGTCGAGCGCATGACGAGTGCGGATACTCACGGGTTGGTGCTCGATGACATGGGTTCCCGCAGTGGTGACGCGCGCCGTGATGCCACTGGACTCGAGCATGACCCCGGCCATGACCGAGCGGGCCGCGTTGCCGGTACATAGA
>DATKQM010000024.1:0-70234 GCA_035532735.1 Acidimicrobiales bacterium
ACCGGGCATGTAGAGCTCTCGCCTGACGATCCGAGTGGCGTGCGAGCAGCGGGACGTGGCCGCATTCCATGACGACCATCGAACCGTGCACTGTCCTCGCAGGGCTTGGAAGAACGGTGCGGTCCCTTCGAGCTCGAACACGTCGTACGATCGATCGTCGAAGGCGAGCCGGAGCTGACCTGGAGCCGCAAGAGAATCGGCATCGGTCGTGCCCGAAGTCACCACGTACTTCACCCCGACCCAGCCGTAGTTGGCGATGTGCTCCCGAAATTCCTGCGCCGCCGTCGGTCCGTCGGGCTGCGTTCGTACGTAGCCCGTGAACTCGAGAGGAAAGGTGTTGGTGTCAAGGTTGGTGGTGATGTAGTCGGCCCAGATCTTCGGGACCGGTAGGTCGTTCACGTTGATGGATGCGATGCCGAAGTACGACCCATAATTCGGTGAGATGGGCCCGAACGTATAGAACCGGTTGGTGCCGAGATGATCCTGTAAGAACGCGATCAGCCTGGTGTCGATCTGTCCACTGCGCGGATTGGAGAGCTCGGGTACGACGAACATCCCCGCCACGTCCAGAAACATGACGACACACAACAACGGTGCGGCCACAGGCCAGGAACGAAGGGCACCAACGGCGCCGGCGAAGACGAGGATGATGACGAGGAACGCCCACGCGTCGCTGAGGTTCGCGGCGAGCTCGTGACCCGGAGCTGTGCGGATGTCGCCGAGGTATGACCGGGCTATGTGCACGGCAAGACCGGTCAGGGCCAGGCTCACGAGGGCGGCGCCCGCCACCCACAGTGTGTTGACCCGCCTGTCCATGAGATCGTCGAGGCCCAACATGGCAAGGACCAAGATGGCGAGTTCCCACGACGGCGCCGAGTACGACGAGAACAGGGTCCGGTCGAGGTACGGGATCACTCTGGTCATCTCGTAGGCGATGCCGACGCCGAAGGTCCGCATGAGGGCGAACGTCGCCCAGGCGGCCATGGCGATGCGAACACCCCGATGGCGTGCTCCGGCCAGTCCCACCAAGGACAGGAAGAGCAGTGAGGTGGTCACGAACCCACCGCCCCAGACGTTGGCGATGGTGCCGGTGGGGTTGTACGGGCCGAAGGCGTCTATCGGTCCGAAGGAATAGGGCACGACGAGGAGCGGCCCCGCCGCTCGAGAAAGGGCATCGTCGACGGCCTGGCCGTGGAGACCGATGTTGGCGTAGGGAGAGTAGGCGTAGACGGCGACGAGCAACGGGGTGGCCAGCAGGAGCCCGACCGCTCCCCCCGTGACGACCTTCGCCGCGAACACCCGTCGGCGCCGAGGAGACCCCTGGAACAACCGCAACGCGATCCACAGTGCGCCCAGCAAGCCGTCGATGAAGGCGGTTTCCGGGAAACCAGCCACGATCGACAGCGCGATCGCCACCGGCACGAGCAGCCACCCGCCTCGCCGACCGTCCTCCGCGGCCCGGAATGCCTGTTCGATGCCGAGGAGCAAGAGGGGCAAGAACGCCACGGGGTTGGAGGGGGCGTGGCCCATCCAGGCGAACGTCCCGTTGAGAGCGAACAGCACGCCACCGAGCGTCGCGATCCACCGCCGGAGGCCGAGCTGGCGCAGGAGAAGGAAGGTGGCGATGCCCGCCGTCGTCTCGAGGATCACGCGGAAGAACACCTGTCCGTTCGGGAGCAAGGTCAACAGTGACGGCGGGAAGAACGACCCGGCCTGGAACCCCGCGGTCAACGGCGCTCCCACTCCTTCGTAGGGGTTCCACCAGGGGGCCTGACCGCTGAACCAGTCGAGCATGGCGCGGTGACTCAACGCTTGTCCGCCGAACCCGATGTTCGGATCGACGAACGGGGACCCGGGCAGCGGGCCGGGCGTCGTCTGGGTGGCGACATTGCCGACGATGTGGATCGGATTGGGGTCGAGCCACCCGAAGAGCACCGGTGCATGGGCGACGACGACAGCAACGACGATGGTCGAGATCGGGAGCCAGACGCCAGAGCGTTCCTTTTGCTCTTTCCACCGGCCCCACTCGAAGCGGGTTATGGCCGGGGCGGCTCCGGTTGCCGGACCGGTGCGCATGGTCACCTGGTCGCAACCCTGATGCTGTAGAAGCTCACCACATAGTGCGATGTGCCCTGAGCCATCCCCGCACCACTCAGTTCGAACGTAGAGATCCCATCCGGCACGAACGGGGCTGTGTACCCCGTCGACGAAGCGGGACGGAGGAGGTGGAGGTCCCCGGCCGTTCCTACGATGAATCGGTCCCGCTGCCCGGAAGCGGTCATGAACATGATGGGTGGCTTCAAGACGACAGCGGCGAACTCGTAGGTGATGGGCAAGGGGAGAGACTCGAAACGAGCGACCACCATCGTCCCGGGAGAAGCGGCGGGTACCTTCACCGGTCTCCCGACGGTCGCCGTCTCTCTGGCCATGAGCCGAGGGGCCCCACACCGGTCCGGCACTCGTGTGAGGACCTGCCACGCCGCGCTGGCGTCGACCTGCACGTACCGACACACCGAAGTCACCGTCGTCGTGGGTGGCTCGAAGGCTGGATTTCTTCCGTCGATCGCGGCGGGCGCTTGCTGCAAGATGCGCGTCGGGGCTTGGCGCGACTCCAGAAAGTCAGAGTCCAATACGTCAAGACTCGTCGTGTAGGCAGAGTATGTCTGAAGCACAGGCTCGGGATCCCAGTGGACCGACGGATAGGCCCATGCCACGCTGTTCTCCCAAGGCTCAATGGCCACGGAATGGCCGTTGAGCTCGTCGAGCATGGCGGAGCTCAGACCGTAGGTCTGACGCATCTGATCTCTGGCGGCATTGACAGTCAAATTCCGAAGCTGACGTGTGGCGATGGTATTCAGTTGATGGCCAAATCCATGCGCGTCGGCCGAGAACGCCAGCACATTCGGAGGAATGGCTCCGGCGGCCGACCACGCCAACACGGCGACAACGGCCACGGCTGTCACATAGAGCACGCGAGATCGAGGCAACGAGAATTCACACACGGCCACGGTCACGAACATCAGTCCGAAGAAGATGAGGTCGTGAGCGTCGTGCCGGACGAATCCCTCTTTCAACGCCCACCATGTGTATCCGACCAAGATGAGGGCTGTCCCCACTTGTTCTCGCCTGCTGGCTGATCGGACCCCGAAGAATGTCAACGTGGCGATGATGACAAGGACTGCGACGGCATAGAACCACTCGTCGGTGCGACCCATCTCCAACTGCATCGCACCCGAGTAGCCGCTTGCGATGGCGGCGCCATACCGGAAATAGGCGGGAAGCGAACCGAGACCGTTGCCGGTGGCCAACCACGTCACGATCAAGACGAAGGCGAAGACAACGGCCGAGCCGGCCGCCTCGAGTACCCGCGCCCTTCCTCGCCCCAGAGCAACGATGACCACCACGATCCCCAGTGGGACCAGCCCGTCCGCGAATTTGATGAAGAACCCCAGGGCACTCACCGTGATGAGGACGGTGACCAGAAGGCGGCGGACAGAGGTCTGCTGTTGGCGAAGGGCCAGGATGCCCAGGAGAATTGTGGGCGCCATCAGAAGGTCGCCGGGATCGACCAGCGCAATGGCTGTTGCACCGATTCCGTAGCTGACGAGGGCGGCAGGAATCAGCGGCAACGTGGCCCGACAGAATCGGAACAGCAAGGTGAACAGTGCCCACAAAACGACGAACTGGTAGACGAACGCCAGCGCCGCGGTCGAGCCGAAGTAGAGCGTGCGGACCGTGAGGAACCCCAAAGGGCCATAGGTGAAATCGAGGTTGGGCCCCCACGCAATGTGTTTGACCGCGGCCGAAGCCAGTCCGAACCCCCACGACTGGTCAAGCCCGGTGGCGGGGGAAAGAGAGAGCACCGGCCACGCTGCCACAGTGAAGACCGCACCAACAGCCGCCGCGCTGGTGATCGGGTTGGTCCAGAGTGCGGTACTCCATGTCGTCGTGCGACGCGCCAATCGAGTCACGTGACCGAGGCTTGGTCGTTGGCGTTGCTCTCGACTGCTCTGCCGTACGTCAGAAATGGTCATGGTCCCTCATGGGTCGAGGGACCGCGCCAACACCTCGCGGGTGCGGCACAACACATTGAGGGCTCCAGGGCTCGAAGTCGATGAGTCGTGGTTGACCCACCGGGGCCCGCTCGCCATGCGCGCCAAGAATAACGGCGGACACCGTGGCCAACGTGAACCCAGGGCACGTCTCCGATCCGGACGCGCGCCCGGCAGACGGCATCGTACGCGATCGAATCCGACTGAGACGAGCTTGACTCGCACCCGAAGGTTTGAGAACCTCGAGATCACAGCGCCGGAGGCTAACCTGCCCGGAGACGCTATTTCGCTCTGTGAGGGGGAGCGCAAACTTGGTCTCGGTGGACCGTTCCGGGCGGGTGGGGCGAGCCGGCCCGAGGCGCCTTGCCCCCCGAGATCGGAACGGATCCGACATCCACACCATGACCTCGCAGCATCTGATGGCCGAGCAAGACACCCCCGGTGTCGACGGCGCGACGGACATGTCCCGGTCAGGTGACCTAACAAGGCGACGTTCCCGAGTCTGTGTCGTCGTCCCCGCCTTCAACGAAGCGCGGTCCATCACCCGAGTCATCGGGCGCCTCCGTATGGTCGTCCCCGATGCCCACATCGTGGTCGTGGACGACGATTCAGACGACGACACTGCCATGCGCGCCCTGCGATCGGGAGCCACGGTCATCACGCTCCCGGTCAACCTCGGCATCGGAGGGGCGGTGCAGGCCGGCTACCTCTATGCCTTGCGCCAGGGATTCGACCTCGCCATCCAGGTCGACGGGGACGATCAGCACGACCCCGCCGAGATCGACAGGCTGCTCGACCCCATCCGCAGCCGTCGGGCCGAGATGACGGTGGGGTCGCGGTGGCTCGGGCGCGGGGACTACGTGGCGCCGGCCGGCCGCCGGATCGCCATGCGACTCCTGGCCGCCCTGGTCCGATGGAGGACCGGCGACACCTTCACCGACACCACGTCGGGCTTTCGGGCCGTGGGCCCCCAGGGCATCGCCCTGTTCGCCCGGACCTACCCCACCGACTTCCCCGAGGTCGAATCATTGGTCCTGGCCTGCCGCCACGGATTGCGGGTGGAGGAGGTGCCGGTCCGGATGGCCCCGAGAAGCCACGGACAGTCCAGCATCGCCGGACTGCGCTCCGCTTACTACATGGCACGGGTGACCGTCGCGCTCGTCATCGGTAGCTTGAACCGCAAGGGCACGTCGAAGGGCAAGGAGGCCTCATGAGAGCGATCGTGTTGGCGATGGTCCTGAGTGTGGGCTTCCTCGTGGTGTCGGTGGTGGCCATGCGGCGCCGACAACTGCGCGAACAGGCTGCGTTGCTGTGGTTGTCGGTGAGCTTCGTCATGGTCCTGGTGAGCGCCACACTCCCGATCCACCTCCTCGATCGAGTGTCGCACCTCGTCGGGATCGCGTACGCCCCCGACCTCGTGCTGCTGCTGGCGGTGCTGTTCCTCATGGTGCTCGTCTTCCATCTCTCGTTGAGCCTCGCCCGACTGTCGGCCCGACAGACCGCGTTGGCACAGGAGATCGGGCTCATGACCGCCATGACTCCGATGAGGGGCGTTGTCGGGCCCGACACCACCGAGGTCGACGAGCAACCGCGGGGCGGTCCCGAGTCGACGGCTCCTCCCGGCTGACCCATACGCCGCGCGCAACGACTCACAACAAGGTGGCGGCCAATCCGTCGAGGATGTCGTCCTCGGAAACCAGGCATGCGTCCCGGTCGAATCCGTCCATCACCGCGTCCAGGATGAGGACACCGCCTGCGATGACATCGGCCCGCCCCTCCACCATCCCCGGGCGGGCCAATCGAGCCCGGCTGTCTTCGGCGACGAGCGTCTCCAACCAGTGCGCCACCTTGTCGCGACCGAGAACCAGGTGGTGGACGGCCTCGCGCTGGTAGCGGGCCAATCGCTGATCGAGCGCAGCCAGGGTCGACACCGTGCCGGCCAGGCCGATGAGCAGGCCTCCCGGCGCCAAGGGGGGGAGCTCCGCACGGGCGCGGGCCAACTGTGCGTCGACCGTGCGGCGCGCCCGGGACAGCTCGTCGGGCCACGGCGGGTCGTGATGCAAGAAACGCTCGGTCACCCGGACGCATCCGACATCGAGCGAGACCGCCGCCACCGACGCCGGCGCGCCGCGGGGTCCGCTCGGCGCCAGCTCGCTGGCCACGAGCTCGCCGGCCACGAGCTCGGTGGACCCCCCGCCGATGTCGACGACGAGCACTGGGCCGGGGCCGAGCGCCTCGTGGGGGACATGGGCGGTGGCGCCGGCGAAGGAGAGCGCACCCTCTTCGAGCCCGGTCAGGATCTCGGGGGGGACGCCGGTGACATCGAGCGAGGCGGAGAGGAACTCCTCGGCGTTGGTGGCGTCTCGCGCCGCCGAGGTGGCCACCAGGCGGGCTCGGACCACACCGTGGCGGTCCATGACGGTCCGATAGTCCGTGAGGACCGACACCGTGCGCGCCACGGCCTCGGGGGACAGCCGGTGCGTGGCGTCGACGCCCTCACCCAGGCGGGTGATCCGCATGAGCCGCTCGAGCACGGTCCCGTCGGTGCCGACGACGAGCAGCCTCGTCGAGTTCGTCCCGCAGTCGAGCGCGGCGACGGGCCCGGCACGCTCATCCATGGTCGTCCTCACCAGTCGGTGTGCTGGACACGAACTCTGCCACGTCGAGGTGAAGCTCCCCCACCGTCCAGCGACCCACCGGGTCGTCGCCGCCCGCCAGGAACCACGCCACATGGGCGTGGAGGCACTTGACCCCTTGGCGCGTACCGCCCACCCCGCCTGACGGACGGGGACCGGTGTGTCGGGCCGGGAGGCGACGATCCCGTGCCGCACCGTAGCGGGCATGGGCCGCGGCGAGGGTCTCGGGTTCGACGACCGCCTCGGCCCGCCGGACACCGCCACCGGCCTCGAGCCTGCTCACCGCGTCGCGCACCTCCGCGTCGACGAGCCAGTACAGCGTGGGCATGGGCCGGCCGTCGTCGAGAAACGGTGCGTTCTCGATGACAGCCGGAGTCCCGTCGAGGCGGCGCACGACGACGGTGAACTCCCCTGCCGGCGACCGACCGAGGAGACGGGCCACCGCCTCCCGATCGGGCTCACCGAACGGGTGCGGAGGAGTGGTCAGTTCCAGAACTCCAGGGTCCGGACGACCCGACCCCAATAGCTGTGGGGCTCGGGCGGCGCGGGCCCGCTGCCGGCGACCGAACTGCCACCGTCTGAGCCGCCGCCCCCGGCAGGCGCGGAGCCCGACGCATGGGACGAGCTCGCCGCCGTGGCGGGAGCCACCACCCCGATCAGCGCCTGGGACCGGGCCGATCCCGGCACGACGGGCGGCCCGTTGAGCGGAACCTGGCCCGATGCCGCCAGGGCGGAGCGCGACGGGCTCGAGGAGGGAAGGATGTCGTAGACCCGTTGGCCTTTGGCCACGAATCCGTAGTCCTGTCGGGCCAGGTTGCTGACCGTGGCGGGGTTGGAGAGGTCCTCGACCTGGCGGCCGAGGATCTCGTTCTCCGCCTCCACGGTGGTGAGTTCATGCGCGGTGCTCGACAGCGCGGAGCGTTGCGAGAGCAGTCCGCCGATGGGGAAGCTCGTGAGCAGGACGATGCACGCGAACACGATCGCCCCGATGAGCATGGTCCGGGCCCGTCGTCGCTCGAGCGACAGCGTGGCCCGACCGCCTCTCCACCGGGCCACCAACGCCACCAGTGCCGCGGTCGATGACGAAACCGCTACGCGCGGGCGCGGCACATGGAGTTGGGGTCGCGGCACGTGGAGATGGGGTCGGGGGATGTGGAGATGGGGCCGGAGTACATGGAGATGGGACCTCGGCAACCGCGAGGTGGCCTGCACATGCCGACGGTGGCGGCGCGCTCGCTTGGCGGCGTGCTGGGGCTGACGTCTCACCCGGCTGAGCATCACTGGGCGGAGCCGCTCCTTCGCGACCCGATCGACAACGCACCGCCGCCCAGGTACGCGGCGGACTCGCCGAGCTCCTCTTCGATGCGGAGCAACTGGTTGTACTTGGCCACCCGGTCCGATCGGGCCGGCGCGCCGGTCTTGATCTGTCCGCAGTTGGTGGCCACGGCGAGATCGGCGATGGTGGTGTCCTCGGTCTCACCCGAACGATGCGACATCACGCACGCGTAGGACGACCGGGTCGCCAGAGCCATGGTGTCGAGCGTCTCGCTCAGCGTGCCGATCTGATTGACCTTGATGAGGATGGCGTTCGCCGCGGCCTGTTCGATGCCGAGCTCGAGCCGCTCCTGGTTGGTGACGAAGATGTCGTCCCCGACCAGCTGCACCCGGTCCCCGAGCGCCGCGGTCAGCGCCACCCATCCGTCCCAGTCGTCCTCCGCCATGCCGTCTTCGATCGAGACGATGGGGTAGCGGTCACACAATTCCACCCAGTAGGCCACCATCTCGTCGGACGACAGCCGCCGACCCTCACCCGACAATTGGTAGGCCCCGTCCTTGAAGAACTCACTGGTGGCGGGATCGAGCGCGATGGCCACCTCGTCGCCGGGCACACGACCGGCCTCTTCGATGGCCTCCATCAAGATGGCCACGGCCTCGGCGTTCGACGGGAGGTTCGGTGCGAAGCCCCCTTCGTCTCCCACCGACGTCGACAGGCCACGCGCCTTGAGCACCTGGGCGAGGCAGTGGTAGGTCTCGACCCCCCAGCGCAGGCCCTCGGAGTACGAGGCGGCTCCGACGGGCATGATCATGAACTCCTGGAAGTCGATGGAGTTGTCGGCATGGGCGCCACCGTTGAGGACGTTCATCATGGGCACCGGCAAGACGTGGGCATTGGCTCCGCCGACATACCGGAACAGGGGCAGCTCGGCGTCGACCGCCGCGGCCCGGGCCACGGCCAACGACACCCCCAACACGGCGTTGGCCCCCAGTCGGCCCTTCGAGGGCGTCCCGTCGAGGTCGATGAGGGCCATGTCGATCCCACGTTGGTCGTAGGGGTCGAAGGCGCCGAGCACCTCGGCGATCTCGCCGTTGACGTGCTCCACCGCGCCGAGTACGCCCTTGCCGCCGTAGCGCTCCCCTCCGTCGCGCCATTCGGTCGCCTCGTGGACGCCCGTGGAGGCACCCGAGGGCACGATGGCGCGGCCGCCCGCGCCGGAGTCGAGGACGACCTCGACCTCGACGGTGGGGTTGCCGCGGGAGTCGAGGACTTCCCGGGCCGCGATCCTTTCAATGGCAGTCATTGCTCGCTGTTGTCCCTGTTGTAAGTGTTGTAGAAGTTACTCGCTGGGCACGAGCCGGCGGCGGAGGCGGCGAGAACAGAGACACCCCGGCGAGCCCTGATTCCACACCGGTTTTTCGGCCTCCACCCCCACCCACCAGGGCAGGTGCACCGGTTCTCAGCCCGCCGGCTCTCCCTGGGGCCCAATCCCGGTGTCGGTCTCGGTGTCCTCGATGCGGCGGCGGAACCCTCCCGCGTAGCTCCGGAGGGCGGTCTCGGGATCGACCCCCAACCGGCGGGCCGCGTCCGACAAGGCGAAGAGCAGCTCCCCCAGCGCCTCGGATGTCTGCGCCTGGGCCTCGAGGGTCTCCCCCGACGCCTCGGCGCTGACCTCGAGGGTCTCGAGTCCCCCTTCGAGCTGGCGGCGTCGATCGGCGAGGGTCCCCATGTCGATCCCGAGTGATTCGGCCTTGCGCTGGAGCTTGGCCACGAGGGCCAGGGCAGGAAGGGCCCGGGGGATGCCGTCGGTGACACTGGCCCGGCCCTTCTCGGCCTTCTTCAACACCTCCCAGCGCGCCGCGACGTCCTCGGGGGTCGTCGCCGCGGCATCACCGAAGACATGGGGATGGCGGCTCACCAACTTGTCGTGCAGGGTCCGGGCCACATCGGCCAGGGTGAAGTGGCCCTCCTCGGTCGCCAGCTGCGCGTGGAAGTAGACCTGGAAGAGAAGGTCGCCGAGCTCTTCCTCGAGGTGGTCGAGGTCTTCCGGCGCCACATCGGGCTCGGTGGCGGCGACCACCTCGATGGCGTCGAGGGCCTCGTAGGCCTCTTCGAGGAGATGACGGGCCAGGGACCCGTGGGTCTGGCGTTGGTCCCAGGGGCATTGGGCCCGCAACGTCCGGACCAGCTCCTCCAACGCCATGAGCTCGCCCGCCACCGGAGGTGCGAGGCGGGCCACCCACAAGGCGGTGAGGTGGTCGGCCTCGAGGGTGCGGTCGATCTCGGCCCACGACACCTCGACGACCCGCTCGTCGGGGAGCCCGAGATGATGGAGCAACACGGCCCGGCGCGCCGGGTCCTCACCCGAGGCGTCGTCGGCGGCCAGCTTGATCGCTCCGAGGACAGCCCGGCTGTGGCACTGGGCCACCAGGAGAGGGCCTCGCTCCCCCGCCGCGGCGGTGGCGAAGTCCGTCCCGTCGACGAGGCGGACCCCGACGTCGACGGGATCCACACCCAGCCGGTCCCAGGCCAGGTCGAGAAACGAGGGCGCGGGGACGACGTCGACCGACACCCGGGGATCGGCCCGCAACAGCACGACAGCGCGCTCGGCCACGAGCGGCGAGCCGGGAACGGCATAGGCGACGTACCCCGGCGGGGCGACACCTTGGGCGCGTGCCACGATCGTCTCCACGATCGCCGCGTAGACGTCGTCGAAGGTCTCCGCGGCGTCATAGAGACGGTCGAGGGACTCGACGGGCCCCGACGCGACGCCGTCGACGACCGCGGCGGAAGGATGGCGCGCCGTGCGCACGAAGCACCAACTGGCGCCGCCCAACACGTCGAGCGTGGCCGCCGGGACCAGGTCGGCACCGGCGGGGCCGAGGCCGACCACCGTCACTCGGGGACGACCGGCTGTCCGGGGCGCGGACATGCCCGGGGACAGTGTCATCCGGCGGACTGGGTCAACCGGCGGACTGGCCGCCCGAGCCGAGAATGGACGAGCCCGACGTCGACCCGTCATGGGAGGGGTTCAAGACGAAGGCCGGTTTGGGCGGTGTGGGGGCCGCCACCCCGCGGTTGGGGTTCCAGGTCCCGTAGCGGGGGTCGAGCTCGACGCTGGCGCTACGCACCACGTGGCCGAGCGCGGTGCTGAAGGCAGGACCACCCTTGGCCAGGATCTCCTGGCGCAACCCCGCCTCGGTGTTGGCGAAGGACACGAGCTGATGGGCACGCACCGAGATCACGATCCAGATCGTCTGGCTGACCCCGGTGGTCTGGTTGGGCACCGAGATCCCCTGGGGCGGAGCCAACTGTCCGTCGGCCAGTCCTTCGACGGCCGTCGCCGTGGTCTGTCCGAGCTGTGAGACCACGTCGGAAGGAAAGACACACGGGCCCGCCCCGCCCGGGGGGGTGTTGGCGTCGACCCCCACACCTTTCGACGCGTCGGCGAACGTCGTCCCCGCCGCGATCCGGTCGTGGATGGTCTGCGCCGAGGCCTGGTCCGAGGCGATGATGAAGTTCAGACAGAGCTGGGTGACCTCGGCCCGATGGGTGTTGTAGTAGCCGTGGACCGCGGTCGGACTGACGTCGATGTGGCCTACCACCTCCTCGAGCTTCTCCTGGGCGGCCAGGGCTCGGACCTGGCTGTCGACGAACGCCTTGGGCAGCCGGTTCACGAGATCGGCGCCGGTGAGGTTGCACGGCGAGGTGACCTGGGTCGACGCCGCCTCGACCTGGGAGATGTAGTCCTTCCGGGCCGCAGCCAGGTCCGACGTGGTCACGGCGGCGTGGCGCTTGGCCAGGGCGCTCTCTTCGAGGGTCTGGGCCACGAGCCCGTTCAGCGCGAAGGCGGCGAACCGGGTGGACACCGTGGACTGGCCCGATCCCGCCACCGTCGGCAGCGTGCCCCCACTCTGGGCCTCTTCGATGGACAAGGCGCACTGGGCCACGGTGCTGCCCGAGATCACCGAGAGCTGGCCCTGGAACTCCGACTGGGAGATGGTGAGACCGTTCACCGTGGCCGCATCGGGCGACAGGTCACAGCCTGCAGCCGCAGTGCACAGCGCGCCCACGACGACCAATGCCAGGAGGCGCTTCACGGAACGGGCACTCTACCGGCGCGCCCCCGCACCAGACGATTCGGCGCCGCCGAGCACCCCCGCGGCGGGGACGAGCTCGGCCAACAGCGCGGTGAGGGCTTCGACCGGTGCCTCCTCGGGATGCAGGGGGACCACCACCAGGTGCGTCTCTTCTTTGACCAGGGACTCGGGGCGCAACCGGCGCAGCCGGACACGCGCCGAGGCGGGCAGCTCGAGGGGGGCGATCCGGGCCACGAAGCCGCGCCGACCGGGCCGCCCCGTTCCCTGGCCGGCACGGGCCGGGGTGGCCGAGACCTCGCGGACCCCGGTCCGGAGACACTCCACACGGAGCCGGGCCACAGCCAGGAGCCCCTCGGCGGGCGCGGGGAGCGGGCCGAAGCGATCGAGCCACTCGGCGCGGATGTCGTCGACCTCGGACTCGGCACTCACCGAGGCCAGGCGCCGGTAGGCCTCGAGGCGGAGGTCCTCGCGCGAGACGTAGTCCGAGGGCAGATGGGCGTCAGAAGGAACGTCGATCTTGACCTCGACGGCGGGCCGCAGTGGCTCGCCTTTCATCTCGGCCACGGCCTCGGCCACGAGTTGGACATAGAGGTCGTATCCCACCGCGGCGATGTGGCCCGACTGGTCCTGGCCGAGCAGGTTGCCCGCCCCTCTGATCTCGAGGTCGCGCATGGCGATCTTGAACCCCGCCCCGAGCTCGGTCTGCTCGCCGATGGTCCGCAACCGCTCGTAGGCGGCTTCGGACAGGACCTTGTCGGCGGGATGGAAGAGATAGGCATAGGCGCGCTGACCCGAACGGCCCACCCGGCCCCGGAGCTGATGGAGCTGGCCCAGTCCGAGCCGGTCGGCCCGATCGACGACGAGGGTGTTCACGGTGGGCATGTCGATGCCCGACTCGATGATGGTGGTGCACACCAAGACGTCGAACCGCTTCTCCCAGAAGTCGAGCACGACCTGCTCCAGTGTGCCTTCGTCCATCTGCCCGTGGGCCACGGCAATGCGGGCCTCGGGGACCAGGACCCGCAGACGCGCCGCCACGGCTTCGATGTTCTGGACCCAGTTGTGGACGAAGAAGGCCTGGCCTTCACGCAACAGCTCCCGGCGCAGTGCTTCGACCACAGCAGCCTCTTCGAACTCCCCCACATAGGTGAGGATCGGTTGGCGCGCCGCGGGCGGTGTGTTGATGAGCGAGAGGTCGCGAATGCCTGTCAATGCCATTTCGAGGGTACGGGGGATGGGGTTGGCCGTGAGGGTGAGCACGTCGACACCCGCCGCCATCTGTTTCATGGTCTCTTTGTGGCTGACGCCGAACCGTTGCTCCTCGTCCACCACGAGGAGGCCGAGGTCCTTGAACTTGACGTCGCCGGCCAACATCCGGTGCGTCCCCACCACCACGTCCACCGCCCCCGAGGCAAGGCCCGCCACGACGTCGCGCGCCTGGGCCGGGGTGAGAAAGCGCGACAGCATCTCGACGCTGACGGGGTACCCCGCGTAGCGCTCGGCGAAGGTCTGGGCGTGTTGCTGGGCCAGCAGCGTCGTGGGGACGAGGACGGCGGCTTGCTTGCCGTCCTGGACGGCCTTGAACACGGCCCGGACCGCCACTTCGGTCTTGCCGAACCCGACGTCGCCACAGACCAACCGGTCCATGGGAATGTCGGACTCCATGTCGCTCTTCACCTCCTCGACGGCGCGCAGCTGGTCGACGGTCTCGGTGAAGGAGAAGGAGTCCTCGAGCTCACGCTGCCAGGGCGTGTCGGGCGCGAAGGCATACCCCTTCATGTGCAGCCGCAAGCGGTAGAGCTCGACGAGCTCCTGGGCGATCTCGTGCACCGCGGCCCGGGCCTTGGCCCGCGTCCGCTGCCACTCCGACCCCCCCAGCCGATTCAGCGTGGGTGACTCGCCCCCGCTGTAGGGGGTGAGGACCTCGATCTGGTCCGAAGGCAGATAGAGCTTGTCGGCGCCCCGGTACTCGAGCAAGAGGTAGTCCCGTGACGCCCCGTTGACCGTCCGGGTCACCATCCCGGTGTACCGGGCCACGCCGTGCTGGCGATGGACGACGTAGTCGCCCGGTGCGAGGTCGTCGAAGAACCCGTCGGTGGGCCGGGCCCGGGCCCGGGCCGGGCGATGGGCACGACGGCGGCCGGTGAAGTCGGCCTCGGCCAGGATCGCCACCTTGGCCGAGGGCACCACCACGCCCCGCTCGAGCGGGGCCACCACGATCCGAAGACCGGGGCGCGACAAGTCGGGCCCCGGTCCGGTGTCGCCGTCGGCGGCGGCGGCGTCGAACGCGACGACAGGGACGACCATGCCCTCCTCGGCCAGGACATTGGCCAACCGCGACGCCGACCCCGCACCCTCGGCGCACACCGTCACCGAGTAGCCGCTCGACATCAGCTCCGACAACCGGGCCGCCAGCAAGGCCCGGTCGCCGTGGACGGGCTCGATGCGGCGCGCCACGACGGCGGGGGTCGACGGTGACTCGGCCACCGGCACCATCGACAGCACGGGAGCCACCGAGCGCCCGAGGAGACGCTCGAAGGCGACGTTCAACCGGGGGAACCGCTCCGACGGATCGTCGTCCTCACCGTCACCCCCGGTCCGGTCACCGACGCCGGCACTCTCGACGACGCCCCACGTCACGGCGAGGGCTCCCGCCAGGGCCGCCTCCTCGTCGTTGAGCTCGACGGCCCGATCACGGATCCGGCGGGGATCGACGAGCACGATCCGCCCACCGGCGCCCACCAGGTCGGGCAGGACGCGCTCTTCGTCGACGAGCCAGGGCAACCACGACTCCATCCCGTCGAAGACCTGTCCCTCGGCGAGCCGCTCCCACTGCGACCGTCCCCACGGCTCGCGGCCCACGAGCGCGGCGGCGCGCGCCCGGACGGCATCGGTGGGAAGGACCTCGCGACACCCGAAGAGCTCGATGGTCTCGAGATCGGTCACCGACCGTTGGTCGCCGGGATCGAACTCGGTCAGCCGATCCACTTCGTCGCCCCAGAGGTCGATCCGCACCGGCAAGTCCGCCGTCGAGGGGTAGACGTCGACGATCCCGCCTCGCACGGCGAGCTCGCCCCGGTGCTCGACCTGGTACTCGCGTCTGTAGCCGAGTCCCACGAGCCGGCCCACGAGCTCCTTCTGGTCGAGACGGTCCCGGCGCGACACGACCACGGGGACCGCCGCCTCTTCGACCGGGCCCAACCGCTGCAACAGGGCCCGGACCGGGGCGACGACGACGTCGGGCGCCCTCGAGGGGTCGCGCAACCGCCACAGGAGCCGCAGCCGTCTCCCCATCGTCGACAACTCGGGGCTGACCCGTTCGAAGGGAAGCGTGTCCCACGCCGGGAAGAGCTCGACGACGTCGTTCCCGAGAAACGCCCCGATGTCATGACTGAGACGTTCCGCGTCGCCGACGGTCGGTGTCACGACCAGCAGGGGTCGTCGTTCGCCGAGCCGACCCATGCCCGCCACCACATAGGCCACCGCCGCGTCTGGCACCGCCAGCGCGCTCGCACCGGCCGCCATGGCGTCGACCATGGCGGGCTCGTTGCGCAGAAGAGAGGGAAGCGAGCGGAGGCTCACCCCTGCAGGCTATCGACGGCGCACTCAGCCCGGCGTGTCGCCGTTGAACCGCAACATCGCCGCGTCGACGCCCTCGAGGGCGATCACGTCGACGGCGTCCGCGGCGGTCTCGATAGCCACGTCCAGCGCGCTGCGCTCGGCACGCGAGGGACGGTGCAGCACGTAGTCGGCACCGGGCTCGCGCCCGGGGGGCTTCCCGATGCCGATCCGGACCCGGAGATAGCCCGGGTCATGGAGATGGGCGTGGATGGACTTGAGCCCGTTGTTACCGGCCGTGCCGCCCCCGACCTTCACCTTGACCCGCCCCGAGGGCAGGTCGAGCTCGTCGTGGACGACGGCGACCCGGTCGGTGGAAGGGACCCGGAACCGCCGCATGAGCGCCGAGACGGCCAGGCCCGACTCGTTCATGTAGGTCTGGGGCACGGCCAGCACGACGAGGTGGTCATCGAGCCGTGACTGGGCCACGACGGCTCGAGTCCCCTTCTCGGGCCGCAGCCGTTGGCCTCGACGCGTCGCCAACAGCTCGACGACCTCGGCGCCGAGATTGTGACGGGTCCGCTCGAATTCCGCTCCCGGGTTGCCGAGGCCCACCACCAAGAGGTCGGCCGCCGCACCCCTGCCGGACGTGGCCAGCAGGCGCCGCAGGGGTTAGCTCTCCCCGCCCGACTCGCCCCCGGCGTCGGCCGATGCTTCTCCGGCTCCCGCCGCACCGGCTTCGCCCTCGGCGGCTTCGCCTTCGACTCCTTCGCCCTCGACTCCCTCGCCCTCGACGGCCTGGACCCGGGGCGCCTGGCCGGCGGCCACGATCGACTCGGGGTCGACCTCGGTGATGACGTTGGGCGGCAGTGCGATGTCCGACACCCGCACCGCGGACCCGATGACGAGATCACTGATGTCCACCTCGAGGTGGGCGGGGATGTCGGCGGGTCGAGACTTGATGGTGAGCGAGAACATCTGCTGCTCGAGGACACCGTCGGCCCGGTGCAGCTCGAGGGCTTCTCCGGTGAGGGTGATGGTGACCTCGGCGGTGACCTCGCGGTTGGGGTCGACGACCTGGAAGTCGACATGGGTCACGCTGCCGCGCACGGGATGGCGCTGGAGCTCGCGCGCCATGGTGAGGAATTTCTTGCCTTGCACCTGGAGCGACAGCACGGCGTTGAGACCGGCGTCGGTGCTCAGCGCGGCCCGCAGCTCGCGTGCCGCCACCGACACGGGGATGGGGTCGACCCCGGGGCCGTAGACCACGGCCGGGATCCTGCCGTCATGGCGCAGCCGGCGAGCCGAGCTGGAGCCCGACGGACGGCCGGCCTCGGCCTCCAGGATGAATTCGGCCATGGGTGAAGAGCTCCTCGGATGCGACGAACGGGCGACCCAGCATAGAAGGCCGGGGACCGGGGAGAGAAGCCGAGCCCCGCGCCTGGTCAGGTGAGGTTGTCGCCCCCGAAGATCTCCGACACCGAGGTGTCCTCGAACACGGCGTCGATGGCATCGGCGATGAGCTTGGCCACCGAGAGGACCTGGAGCTTCTCGATGTGCTTCTCGTCGGAGATGGGCAGGGTGTTGGTGACCACGACCCGGCTGAGCGGCGACTTCTCCAGGCGCGTGGTGGCGGGGTCGGACAAGACCCCGTGGGTGGCCATGGCCGAGATGTCCGCCGCCCCTCGCTCGGCCAGGAGCTCCGCGGCGGCGCAGATCGTCCCGGCGGTGTCGATCATGTCGTCGATCAGCACGCAGTGGCGACCTTGGACCTCTCCCACGACGTCGAGCGCCTCGACCTGGTTGTGGGTGCCCCGGGGGCGGCGCTTGTGCACGAAGGCGAGGTCCGCCCCGAGGTGCTGGCTGAACCGCTCCGCCACCCGCACCCGACCGGCGTCGGGGGCGACGATCACGAGATCGCTCGTCCCCAGCCGGTGGAGCTCCTCGACGAGCACCGGCGTGGCGGTGAGATGGTCGAATGGGACGTCGAAGAAGCCCTGGATCTGTCCGGAGTGGAGGTCGACACTCACGACCCGATCGGCGCCGGCCACCTGGAACATGTCCGCCACGAGCTTGGCGGTGATGGGCTCGCGGCCCGTCGCCTTGCGGTCCTGGCGCGAGTACCCGTAGTAGGGGCAGACCGCGGTGATCCGCTTGGCCGAGGCCCGCTTGGCGGCGTCGATCATGATGAGCTGCTCCATGATCGAGTCGTTCACGGGGCCCGAGTGGGTCTGGACGATGAAGACGTCACTGCCCCGCAACGAGCCCTCGTAGCGGCAGTGGATCTCGCCGTTGGCGAACTCCCGCAGATTGGCTCCACCGAGCTCGACGCCGAGATGCTTGGCGATCTCCTCGGTCAATGCCGGGTGTGATCTCCCGGACACGAGCTCGAGACGCCTCTTCGGAACCAGCTCCATGTGCCCGAACGCTACTTCGCCGCCGAGGTTCCGTGTCACCCCCGAGAGGCGACCAGGTCGTGGCATGGATAGGCTGCGCGGGGAGGCTGATCGATGCCCATCTTCTCATCGGTGGTCGTCGGCACAGACGGCTCGGCCACCGCCAACGAAGCCGTCGGTCGCGCCATCGAGCTCGCCAAGCTGTGTGGTGCCACGCTCCACATCGTGACCGCCTACAAGCCCAAGCCGGTCCGGACCGCCGGGGTCCCGGAGGAATTCCGTGAGCAGCTCGGGCCCGGGGGCGCGGCCGACACCGTCCTCGAAGACCAGTGCGCCATGGCCCGCAAAGAAGGGGTCTCGGTCCAGGGCCACACCGGGAAGGGCGATCCGGCCGAGGCCATCGTCCGCGTGGCGGACGAGGAGGGTGCCGATGTGATCGTGGTCGGCAACAAGGGCATGGCCGGGGTCCGGCGCGTGCTCGGGAGCGTCCCGAACTCCGTCGCCCACCAGGCACCCTGCTCGGTCTTGATCGTCCAGACGACCTGATCCGCCCGGCGCCCGGGCGCATCAGGCGGGCGCCCTCAGTCGAGAACTGATCAGTCGAGCGCGGGGAAGTCCGCCCCCAGTGACGAGAACGGTCCCACCACCGCACCATCGGCCACCTGCGCGCCGGGCCCGAGCACGGCGAAGGGCCCCACCCGGGCATCCACGCCGATCTCGGCTCGCAGCACCGAGCTCTTGGTCACCTTGGCGCCCGCCCCCACCGCACTGTCGACGATGTGACAGTCAGGACCGATCTCCGCCCCCGCACCCAAGGTGCACTCGCCTTGGATCACGACACCAGGGAGGAGCACGACGTCGGCTTCGAGGCTGGCGTTGGCGTCGATATAGGTGTTCTCGGGGTCCCACATGGTCACCCCTCGCCGCATCCACCGCTCGTTGATCCGGTCGCGCAACTCGGCGTCGGCCACGGCCAGCTGGGCCCGGTCGTTCACTCCGGCCGCCTCCATGGGGTCGCCCACCACGAGCGACTCGACGCCGTAGCCGGCGTCGTGCAGCACGGCGTAGATGCCGGTGAGGCAGTGCTCGCCGGTGCGGACCACGGGACGCAACCGCCGCAGGGCGGGTGCGAGCACGGTGTGGCGGAAGCAATGGATGGTGGTGGCCACCTCGTCGACGAAGGCGTCGTCCTCGCGCACATCGGCGGCCTCGACGACGCGCACCACGGCATCGTCCTTGCCCCTCACCACGCGGTCGTAGCCGGTGGGGTCGGGCAACACCGCGGTGAGGAGCGTCGCCGCTGCCCCGGTGGTCCGATGGTGGCGCACCAGCGCGGCCAGCGTGGGCGGGCGTACGAGGGGCGTGTCACCGGGGAGCACCACGACGTCCCCGTCGGCGTCGACGAGCCCGTCGGGGAGAGCTGTCAGTCCGACGGCGAGAGCATCGCCGGTCCCGAGCTGCGTGGACTGTTCGACGAACTCGATCGCCAGCGAGCGCGGGGCGTGATCGACGAGGGTCTTGGTCACCCAGTCACCGCGATGTCCGACCACCACCACGACCTTGTGCACGGGAAGCTCGGCCAGCGCGTCGAGGACGTGGAGGATCATGGGGCGGCCGCACAACCGGTGGAGGGGCTTGGGGCGCGACGAGCGCATCCGTGTCCCCTCGCCGGCGGCGAGCACGACGGCAGAGAGCGGCCTCATCTCCATGCGGTTTAGTCTGTCACCCGATGACGGGGGGGACAGCGCAGTCCACGACGACCTCGAGTGCCCCCGACGCGCCACCGAGCACGCCCTCCCCCGCCCCATGCCCCGCCTGACCTCGACGATCGACCCCGGCGCCGACGCCTACCGCCAGAACCGGGCGGCCATGGAGTCCGCCCTGGCCGAGGTCGAGGAGCAGCTGGCCGTGGCCCGGGGGGGCGGGGGCCAGCGCTATGTCGAACGCCACCTCAGCCGGGGCAAGATGCTCGCTCACGACCGGGTGGAGATGGTCCTCGACCGCGACTCCCCCTTCCTCGAGATCGCGCCCTTGGCGGCCTGGGGGACCGAGTACACCGTGGGAGCCAGCCTGGTCTCGGGCATCGGCGTCGTGAGCGGGGTGGAGTGCCTCGTCTCGGCCAACGACCCCACCGTGCGGGGAGGGGCCACCAATCCCTTCACCATGCGCAAGTCGTCGCGCCTGGCCGACATCGCGCTCGAGAACCGGCTGCCCTCGATCAGCCTCGTCGAGTCGGGAGGGGCCGACCTTCCCACCCAGTCCGAGATCTTCATCCCCGGAGGGCGCGGCTTTCGCGACCTCACCCAACGCTCGGCCGCGGCGGTCCCCACCATTGCCCTGGTCTTCGGCAACTCCACCGCGGGCGGTGCGTACGTGCCGGGCATGAGCGACCACATCGTGATGATCGACGGGCGCTCCAAGGTCTTTCTGGGGGGACCGCCTCTCGTCAAGATGGCGACGGGTGAGGAGTCCGACGACGAAGAGCTCGGCGGCGCGTCGATGCACGCCCGGGTGAGCGGCCTCGCCGACTACCTCGCCACCGACGAGACCGATGCCATTCGCATCGGACGCGCCATCGTGTCGCGGCTCAACCACCGCAAACAGGGCCCGGCCCCGTCGATGCCGGCCGATGATCCGGTGTTCGACCCCGACGAGCTGCTGGGCGTCGCCTCGGCGGACCTCCGCGTCCCCTTCGACCCCCGCGACGTCCTGGCCCGCGTCGTCGACGGGTCGCGCTTCGACGAGTTCAAACCTCTCTACGGACCGAGCCTCGTCACCGGCTGGGCGTCGATCCACGGGTATCCCATCGGTGTCCTCGCCAACCACCGCGGCGTGTTGTTCAGCGAAGAGGCCAACAAGGCCACCCAATTCATCCAGCTCAGCAACCAGACCGACGTTCCCCTGTTGTTCCTCCAGAACACCACGGGATACATGGTGGGCAGGGAGTACGAGCAGCGGGGCATCATCAAAGACGGCGCCAAGATGATCAACGCGGTGTCGAACTCGCAGGTCCCCCACCTCACCGTCAACATCGGCGCGTCGTACGGAGCGGGCAACTACGGCATGTGCGGCCGCGCCTATAACCCCCGCTTCCTCTTCTCGTGGCCCAACGCCCGCTCCGCGGTGATGGGCCCCGCGCAGCTGGCCGGGGTGCTGTCCATCGTGGCCCGCCAGGGCGCGGCCTCGCGCGGCGAGGCCTTCGACGAGGAGGCCGACGCGGCCATGCGGGCCATGGTCGAGTCCCAGATCGAACGCGAGTCCCTGCCCCTGTTCCTCACCGGTCGCCTCTACGACGACGGCATCATCGACCCCCGCGACACCCGTCACGTCCTCGGCATGTGCCTCTCGGTCATCCACAACACCCCCATCCACGGCACGCGCGGCTACGGCGTGTTCCGGATGTGACTGTGTCTTCGGAAGTGACCCTGTGATCGAGAAACTCCTCATCGCCAACCGGGGCGAGATCGCCCGTCGTGTCATCCGAGGCGCGCATCTGCTCGGCATCAGCTGCGTGGCAGTGTGCTCGGACCCCGACCTCGACGCGCCCTACGTCGCCGAAGCCGACGCATTCGTCCGCCTGCCCGGGTCCACGCCGACTGACACCTACCTCGACGTCGACGCCGTCGTGGGAGCGGCGCTGCGCAGCGGGGCCGACGCCGTGCATCCGGGCTACGGGTTCCTCTCCGAAGACGCCGGCTTCGCCCGAGCCTGTCTGGCCGCCGGGCTCGTCTTCGTGGGACCCCCGCCCGAGGTCATCGAGGCCATGGGCTCGAAGCTCAACGCCAAGGCCACCATGGCGGCCGCGGGCGTGCCCGTCCTCCCCACCGTGGAGATCCCCTCGGGTGACACCCTCGACAGTGCGGTCACCGACTCTGTGGAGGCACTGGGTTGGCCCGTCCTGGTCAAGGCTTCGGCCGGCGGCGGTGGCCGAGGCATGCGCGTGGTGGAGAGCCCCGACGCGCTCGCCGACGCGCTCACATCAGCCCGACGAGAAGCGACCTCTGCCTTCGGCGACGGGACCGTCTTCGTCGAGCCCTACGTGGTTCGTCCTCGTCACGTCGAAGTGCAGATCCTCGGTGACCTCCACGGCACGGTGGTCCATCTCTTCGAGCGCGAGTGCTCGATACAGCGCCGACACCAGAAGATCCTCGAAGAGAGCCCGTCGCCGGTCATCACGCCCGAGCGGCGCGCCGAGCTGGGGGCGGCCGCGGTGACGGCGGCCCGCACCATCGGGTACGTGAACGCCGGCACTGTCGAATTCCTCGTCCTCCCCGACGGCCGCTTCGCCTTCTTGGAGGTCAACACCCGGCTCCAGGTCGAGCATCCCGTCACCGAGCTCGTCACCGGCCTCGACCTCGTCCGGCTCCAGCTCCTCGTGGCCGACGGCATGGCACTACCGACCGAGGTCCTCGACGCCACCATCACCGGGCACGCCATCGAGGCCCGCCTCTACGCCGAAGACGCCACCCGGGGATTCCAGCCCTCGGCCGGGCACCTGCACCGTTTCCGCTTCCCGGCCACGTCGGTGGTCCGCATCGACAGCGGCGTCGAGGACGGCTCGGAGGTATCGGTCCACTACGACCCCATGCTGGCCAAGGTGATCGCGCACGCCCCCACCCGGACCGAGGCGGCACGGGCCCTGGCCGGCGCGCTGGAGCGGGCCCAGGTCCACGGCGTCACCACCAACCGGGACCTCCTGGTGCGCATCCTCCGCCATCCCGAATTCCTCGCCGGCGACATCGACACCGGCTTCCTGGTGCGTCACGACCCGGCCGTCCTCGGCGCGCCACTGGCCGACGTCTCGGCGCGACAACTCCACGCCGTGGCCGCCGCTTTGGCAGCCCAAGCCGAGCGACGCGCCCAGGCGCCGGTGCTCGTCGCGATGCCGTCGGGCTGGCGCAACAACCCCTCGGCGCCGCAGACGATGGCCTTCACCGGGCCTGACGGGGGTGTCGAGGTCGACTACCGCTTCGACGGCGCCGGGTCGTGCACACTGGTCGCCGTCGACGGCAACCACCGAGACGACATCTCGATCCTTTCCTGCACACCCGACGCCGTGGTCCTCGCCGCGCAGGGCGTGTCGCGCCGCTACGAGGTCGAGCGGGTCGGGCCCAGTTCCTTCGTGGACGGACCCGACGGGTCCTCGACATTCATCGAGGTCGAACGCTTCCCGTTGCCCGGGAGCCAACTGGCCGCCGGCGCCCTCGTGGCCCCCCTGCCCGGCACCGTGGTCAAGGTGGCGGTGACAGTCGGTGACGCCGTGCGCGCCGGCGACACCCTGGTCGCCATCGAGGCCATGAAGATGGAGCACGAGGTCCGGGCCCCGAGCGACGGCACCGTGACCGAGGTGCACGTCACCCCGGGCGAGCAGGTCGAGTCGGGGCGTCTGCTGGTCGTCATCGACGGTCCCGACCCCGACGAGGCCGGCGTCACCTGATGCCCGACACCGCCACGTCACCGGGGCTGCTCCGCATCGCCAACTGCTCGGGCTTCTTCGGTGACCGCCTGGCGGCACCACGCGAGCTGCTCGACGGAGGACCCATCGACGTCCTCACCGGCGACTACCTGGCCGAGCTCACCATGCTCATCTTGTGGAAGTCACGCCAGCGCGACCCCGCCCTCGGGTACGCCCGCACCTTCTACCGGCAGATGGAAGAGGTCCTCGGCACCTGCGTCGAGCGCGGCGTGAAGGTGGTGGCGAATGCGGGAGGCCTCAACCCCGCCGGCCTCGCCCAAAGCCTGCGCGAGCTGGCTGCCCAGCTCGGCATCGAAGTTGCTGTCGCCCATGTCGAGGGCGACGACATCTTGGGTCGTCTGTCCTCGCTCCAGGCCGAGGGCGACCTGCTGGCGCACCTCGACACGGGCCGACCCCTCGCCGAGGCCGGGAGTGATCCCGTCAGTGCCAATGCCTATCTGGGCGGGTTCGGGATCGCCGAGGCCCTGGGCGGCGGCGCCGACGTGGTGGTGACCGGGCGGGTCACCGACGCCTCGCTCGTGGTCGGCCCCGCCGCCTGGCACTTCGGCTGGCACCGAACCGACTGGGACCGCCTGGCCGGCGCGGTGGTGGTGGGACATGTCATCGAATGTGGCACCCAGACCACCGGAGGAAACTACGCCTTCTTCCGCGAGGTGCCGGGCCTCGAGCATCCCGGCTTTCCCATCGCCGAGATGGCCGAGGACGGTTCTGCGGTCATCACCAAGCACGAGGGCACGGGTGGTCTCGTGTCGGTGGGAACCGTCACGGCCCAGCTCCTCTACGAGATCGGTGGCCCGCTCTACGCCAACCCCGACGTGGTGGCGGACTTCTCGACCATCCGCCTCGAGGACGACGGCCCCGACCGGGTGCGCGTCTCTGGGGTCCGGGGTCGGCCCGCACCCGAGAAGCTCAAGGTGTCGATCAACCTGCTGGGTGGATATCGCAACACCATGACCTTCGTCCTCACCGGGCTCGACATCGACGAGAAGGCGTCGCTGGTACGCCGCACCATGGACGAGATCGTGGGAGGCGCCTCGGGCTTCGCGGACTACGACGTCCGCCTCATCCGCACCGACGTCCCCGACGCCTCGACCAACGAACAGGCGAGCGCCCAGCTGCGCGTCACGGTCAAGGACCCCGATCCCGAGGTGGTGGGGCGGCGCTTCTCCAACGCCGCGACCGAATTGGCATTGGCGAGCTATCCGGGCTTCTACCTGACATCCCCACCCGGTGAGGGCACCGCCTACGGGGTCTTCTGGCCTGCGCTCGTGCCGCGCGCCGGAATCGACGAGACCGTCCTCCACGACGACGGCCGACGCGTGGTCATCGCCCCGACCCCGATCTCACCGGGAACAGGTGATGGAGCCGAGGTTCGATCAACGCGCCGCGATGCCCGCACGCCGAGCTGGCCAGGGGGCGAGACCCGGCGCATGGCGCTCGGGACCGTCATCGGGGCGCGCTCGGGCGACAAGGGAGGCAATGCCAATGTGGGCCTGTGGGCGCGCAGCCCGGCCGGGTTCGCCTGGCTGGCGGCCGAGCTCACGGTGCAGCGCTTCCGCCAACTCCTCCCCGAAGCCGCCGCGCTGGCGGTCGACCGCTACGAGCTGGAGAACCTGCTCGCCCTCAACTTCGTGGTCCACGGGTTGCTGGGCGAAGGCGTGGCCTCATCGACCCGGCCCGACCCCCAGGCCAAGAGCCTGGGCGAGTTCCTCCGCTCGCGCCTGGTCGAGGTGCCCGTCGCGCTCCTCGCCGACATACCCGCCGCCGACCACCCGAGGTGAGCAATGGACTTCACTGAGACCGACGAACAACAGATGCTGCGCGAGGCCGTGGAGAGCATCGCCTCGAAGTACGGCCACAGCTACTTCGCCGAGCGGGCCCGCAGCGGGGGCAACACCGACGAGTTGTGGAACGAGCTGGCCGAAGCAGGGTTCCTCGGCGTCAACGTCCCCGCCGAATACGGGGGAGGCGGAATGGGCATCGCAGAACTCGCCATCGTCCTCGAAGAGCTCGCCACCAACGGCTGTCCGCTGCTTCTCCTCGTGGTGTCACCGGCCATCTGCGCCACGATCATCGCCCACTTCGGCTCCGAAGCCCAGAAGCAGTCATGGCTGCCTCGCTTCGGCTCGGGCCAATTGAAGATGGCCTTCGCCATCACCGAGCCCGACGCCGGGTCCAACAGCCACAAGATCTCCACCACCGCCACACGCGACGGCGACATCTGGCGGCTCAACGGGACCAAGTACTACATCTCGGGCGCGGACGAGTCCGAGGCCGTGTTGGTGGTGACGCGCACCGGCGTCGACGAGGACACCGGCCGGGGCCGCCTGTCACTATTCTTGGTCGACCTCGACAGTGCAGGTCTCGACAAGACCCTCATCCCCGTCGAGATCGTGGCCCCGGAGAAGCAGTTCACGTTGTTCTTCGACAACGTGGAGGTCCCCGCCGACCGACTCCTCGGCACCGAGGGCGACGGGCTCCGCCAGGTGTTCGTGGGCCTCAATCCCGAGCGCATCATGACCGCGGCCATGGCCAGCGGCATCGGCCGCTACGCGCTCGATAAGGCCGCCGCCTATGCGCGGGACCGGTCGGTGTGGGGTACCCCCATCGCGCGCCACCAGGGCATCTCCCACCCGTTGGCCAAGGCCAAGATCGAGGTCGAGCTGGCTCGGCTCATGTGCCAGAAGGCGGCCTGGGCGTGTGACTCGGGAGCTGACGCCGGCGTGGCCGGGGAAGCCGCCAACATGGCCAAGTACGCCGCGGCCGAGGCCGCCCTGGGGGCGCTCGACCAGGCCATCCAGACCCACGGGGGGAACGGGATGTCGTCGGAGTACGGCCTGGCGGACATGTGGGGCATGGCCCGGTTGATGCGGACCGCGCCGGTGAGCCGCGAGATGATCCTGAACTTCGTGGCCCAGCACTCCCTCCACCTGCCCAAGTCCTACTGATCTCTCCCTCTCGTCCCGCCCTTACGACGGGCCCCGGAATGCCGTTGACATGCAACCCTTTGGTTGCTTATCGTAAAGGCAACCAGACAGCTGCATATTGAGCAGCGTCTCGACGACAAGGGAGAGCCCCCATGCCTGACATCCGCCATCGGATCGGAACCACCGCCCCTCGCGCCCGGGTCTACGAGGCGTTCGCCACCACCGACGGCCTCCGGGGTTTCTGGACCCGAGACGTGAAGGGCGAGTCCGCCATCGGGAGCAATCTGGAGTTCTTCTTCGGGTCACCCGATCCCAGTGCGGTCATGGAGGTCGTGGACCTCGTCCCCGACACCCGTGTGGCCTGGCGTTGCGTCGAGGGCCCCGAGGAGTGGGTCGGCACCAACCTGACCTTCGAGCTGCGCTCGATGGGCGACGAGACCGTGGTGCTGTTCACCCATGCCGACTGGCAGCAGCCATCCGAGTTCATGCACCACTGCAGCACCAAGTGGGGCTACTTCTTCCTCGGGCTCAAACGTTGGCTCGAAGGCTCGGACTCCGTCGCCTACCCCGACGACGCCGCCATCAGCAGCTGGCGTTGATCGAACCATGCCGGTTGGGCCCCATCCCGGCGACGACGCGCCGCAACGTCATGACACGAGCGAGCTCGACCACGTGTTCCGGGCTTTGGCCGACCCCAGCCGGCGGGGCTTGCTCGACAGCTTGAACCACACCGGCGGCCAAAGCCTGCATCAGCTCTGCGAAGGCCAGCACATGACCCGCCAATCGGTGAGCAAGCACCTGGCCATCTTGGAGGCGGCCAACCTCTTGACCACGGTCCGCCGTGGTCGGGTGAAGTTGCACTTCTTGAACCCCGCCCCCATCAACGAGATCGCGGAGCGCTGGATCCAGCACTACGACCGAGAACGGGTCAGCGCCCAGGCCGATCTGAAGCGAGCACTGGAGGACACCACGATGGACAAGCCAACGTTCGTCTACACCACTTACATCAACACCACACCGGAGCAACTCTGGCAGGCCTTGACCGACCCGGCCTTCACGCAGCGCTACTGGAACGTCACCTTCGAGACGGATTGGAAGGTCGGGTCGGAGGTCGCGTGGAACTTCGGCCATGTGACCGTCGCGCACCGCGAACAGGTCATCTTGGAGTCCGAACCCTACCGGCGACTCGCCTACACCTGGCACACCTTCACACCCGAGCTCGCCGCACGGCGCGGCATGGATGACGAGTTCGTGACCCGGGCCTCGAGCGAGAAGCGGTCCCGGGCGACGTTCGAGCTCGAACCCGTCGGCGACATGGTCAAGCTGACTGTGATCCATGACGGATTCGAGCAAGGCAGTGCCGTCATCGCCAGGATCAGCCAGGGTTGGCCCCAGGTGCTCTCGAGCCTCAAGTCGCTCCTCGAGACCGACGAGCCACTTCGGTCATGACCACAGATCGGTCAGCGAGACACCGACGACCCCCAACATCCGCCGGAACCCGGGCAGCGACACCCCGAGGACGTTGCTCGGGTCCCCGTCGATGCTGTCGACAAAGGGTGCTCCGTAGCCCTCGATGCTGAACCCACCCGCCAGGCGCAGCGGCTCCCCTGTCGCCACGTAGGCATCGATCTCTTCATCGGTGGGAGTGCCGAATCGCACCGTGGTCCACACCGCCTCGGTGACGGTGTTCCCGGTTCTCGTGTCTCTGAGCCAATGCCCGGTCCACAACACCGCCACCTTCCCCCGCAGCCGGCGCCAGGAGTCGACGGCGTCTGTGGCCGACGCCGGCTTCCCGAGGGCATGGCCCTCGAGATCGAGCAACGAATCACACGCGAGCACGAGGCCCGACGGGGAGCGGTCGACGACAACCATGGCCTTGCGGGTGGCGAGCTCGACCACGGCGGTGGCGGTGTCGGGGGCGTCGACGGTCTCGTCGACCCCGCTCACAATCACCTCTGGTGTGAACCCGGCGTCGCGCAGGACGCGTAGGCGAGTGGTCGACGCCGAAGCCAGGATCAGCCGGACGGGCTGGTCCTCCTCAAGAGGCAGGAGCGAAACGCCGGGCGTCGTCGGCTGCGTACTTGGCCACCACGGTGTCGATGGCCGCGGTCTGCTCGACGGCGTCGGTCACCTCCGAGAGCCGGCTCCCGGGCACGGCCACGGTCATCTCGTCGGGGCGCATGCCGGTCCGGGCCCGGCTCAACGCGCATCCCACGCTGGCGGCCACCTCGCCGTGCTCCTTGGCCAGGGCGACGATGTGGCACTGCGGCTTGCCCTCGATCTTCAACCCCGGCAGCGCGTCGGACAGCACCATCATCTGACGCCCGTTCACCCGCAACAGCACCACGTCGGGCACCGTGGCCGCCTCGGCCACGGGCCCGTAGGTGATCACGTCGGAGCGCTCCGAGATCGACGGGATCGTGCCCACGGCCTCGGGGGTGACCCATCCCGACCCGAGCAACGCGGCCACGTCATCGTTGCCGGCGACCTCCTCGAGGCTGGCGAGACCGTGGGTGAACCGACCCACCGAGCAGTTGCCGTGGTCCTCGGGCACCGTGGTGAAGCTCTTCTCCGCGGCCCGCACCCAGAACACGCACCCCGCCGCCACCCGCCCGGCGCGACCGTCGGAGGCGGGCTCGGCCATGGGCTCGGCGAAGGCCGGCACACCGGCGGGCGCTTGGTTCCCGAACGAGATGCCGATGGGCGCCACGGCGAGATGCAGTGCCTTGGAGAGCGAGTCGGCCTGGGATCGGTGATCGGTCATGGCCGCCATCTTCGGCGCCCGATGAGCCCAGCACAAGCCCGCACCGTCGGCGGCATCATCACCCCAGCTGCGCCGAGGAGTCGGCGACGAAGCTGAGTCGGACCTGGCGCTCGGGATTATCGGCGTTGGTGTCGACCAGCACCACCCGTTGCCACGTGCCGAGGGCCACCCGTCCGGCCAGCACCGGCAGCACCATCGACGGCGACACGAGAACCGGGAGGAGGTGATCGGCGCCGTGGCCCAGTGCACCGTGGCGGTGTCGGTAACGGTCGTCGCGCGGCAAGAGCCGGTCGAGGGTGTCGACCAGGTCGGGCTCTGATCCCGACCCCGTCTCCATGAGCGCCACCCCGGCGGTGGCATGGGGGACGAACACCGAGCACAACCCGTCGCCGCGTCCCAGGCAGAACGTCTCGACGTGGTCGGTGATGTCGAGGATCTGGCGCCGCGACGTGTCGAGGGTCACGACGGTGCTGTCCACGACGAACCTCTCCTCAACCGGTCCCCGCTACGAACTGCTCGGGAGAGCCTCTTCGACGGCGCTGATGAGTGCCGGGTCCTCGGGCTCCACACCGGGTCGGAACCGCGTCACGATCTTGCCCTCGGGCGACACGAGGAACTTCTCGAAGTTCCACTGGATGTCACCAGCCGCGCCGTCGGCGTCGGCGACGGAGGTGAGCTCGTCGTAGAGGTGATGACGACCCGGGCCGTTCACCTCGATCTTCTCGAACAGGGGGAACGTCACGCCGTAGTTGACCGAACAGAACTCGGCGATCTCATCGGCGGTGCCGGGCTCCTGCTCGAGGAACTGGTTGCAGGGAAAGCCGAGCACACTGAACCCCTTGTCCCCGAAGGTGTCCTGGAGCTTCTGGAGGCCGGTGTACTGCGGCGTGAGGCCACAACGCGACGCCACGTTGACGAGCAGGAGTGCCTTTCCCTTGTAGGGCGCCAGCGACGACGGCTTTCCTTGCAAGGTGTGAATGGGGATGTCGTAGAGATCGGACACTGTTCCTCCTGGACGGGTCATGTCCTCCCGGACGGGGTCATGGCGCGGGCTTTTTCACACTACCCTCGGAGCCGTGCGCACGATCCGCGCCACCCCGGCCGCAAACGGCACCTTCGACGTCGAGGTTCGTGATGGTGCCATCACCACCTCCCACACCGTGACCGTGCCCTCCCATCTCCCCGAGGATCTGGGCTGGCCACCCGGGCGTGAGGAACGGCTCGTCTGTGCGTCCTTCGAGTTTCTCCTCGATCGCGAGCCCGCCACCTCGATCCTCCGCCGCTTCAGCCTGGTGGTCATCTCCGACTACTTCCCCGACTACACCTCGGAGATGACCCGCCGGGCCGGGTCGACCTGAGCTTCTAGGGTCTCGACAGCGCCGAGAGGCGGGCCCAGACCTTGTCGTCGAGCTCGATCAATGAGCCGAGCACCACGTCGGCGCGCCCCAACACGTCGAGCAGGGCCTCGCCACCACCACCGGCACCGGAGAGCCCCGATGCCGCGGTCGGGTCGACCTCGGGCACCGCCACGCACGCCATGCCCGCACCTTTGGCGGCGAGCACCCCTGCGGCGGAGTCCTCGAACACGACACAGTGCTCGGGGCGAATCCCGAGGAGCCGGGCCGTGGTGAGGAATATGCCGGGGTCGGGCTTCCCCACGACCTCGTCCTCACCCGAGTGCACCACACCGAACCCCTCGGCGAGCCCGAACCGGCCCACCACGGCGTCGATGAGTCGACGCGGCGACGACGACGCCAGCGCCAACGCCGCTCCCCGGGCCCGACAGAAGTCGAGCGCTTCCACTGCCCCGGGTTTGAGCTCGACGGCCGCTTCGAGGCGCCGGGCCATGGCCTCGGTGATCTCGGCAGCCACCTCGCCTTGCGTCGTCCCGCTCCAGGGGTAGCGCGCGTACCAGTGCTCGACGGCATCGCCGAGGTACATCCCTTTGGTCTCGAGGCAACGCTCCACGGTCAGGTCAACGCCGTGACGACCGAAGACATCGATCTCGACGTCGTGCCAGATGGGCTCGCTGTCGACCAGCAACCCGTCCATGTCGAAGATGGCGGCCTCGATCAATTGGCGTCGGTCAATTGGCGTCGGTCAACTGGCGTCGGTCAATTGAGGATGTTCACGGCGCGTGACACCACCAGGGCGACGGTCAGGAGCGATGCCAGGGACTGGATCATCATGAGGATCTTCGCCCACGGCGTGAGGGGCATGGTGTCGGTGGGGCTGAAGGCCGTGCCGTTGGTGAACGACGTGAAGAGGTAGTCGATGAACGCCGGTGACCAGTCGGGCACCGTGGCGTCGGGCGCGGTCATCTGCGGGAAGAGGAAGTCGGGCTGGCGCCGCTTCGTCTCGAGTCGCGCCACCGGCCCGCCCCGGTCGAGCTCCCAGTACCACAGCGCGAACACGAGCACGTTGGTGACCCACACCGGGACCGACGCATAGATCAGGTCACGACCGTGCACGTGGACGGCCAGCAATTCGTGGACGAGCTCGCCCAACGTCACCACGTTGGCCAGGTTCACGAGGGCGATGAGCAAGATGGCGACGGGTCGCAGCCGGCGCGACTCGCGCGACAGCCGGGGGTTGGCGATCAACAGCGCGGCGCCGAGCACGCCCTCGAGGGCAGGCACGAGCCATCGGGGCCCGAGGCCGCTGATCAACTTGTCGGGGAGCGCGAAGTACAGCCCCACGGCGGCCGAGACAGCCAACATGGCCGGCCAACGCGGCTCGCTCTTCGCCCGTTCGCCCCATTCGGCCTCGTCCCGGCGGGCCTCGTCGGCGCTCTCCCCGACGTCGGGCTCGCCGCCAGCTCCGCTCCCCGAGGGGGCGTTGCGCTCCTCGGCCATCCCGGCCACGGTACCCAGGCGGCGCCACGCACAGCGTGACCCTCGCTGAAGGTCCCCACCCCCTCGTCCGTATCCTTTGGTGAAGACCAATCAAGGGAGCACCTTCATGACCCATCTCGCGCTCAAGCGCCTCGCCCGCCCCGGCACGCCGGTGGCGGCCCTGGCCGTCGTCGCCCTCACCCTCGCCGCGTGTGGATCGTCGAGCCCGACCACCGCCACCACGGCACCTCCCCGCTCGGGGTCGGGCACGGGCACCGGCGGCTCCTCTCCGGGCACCACCGCCGCAGCTGCCACGGTGAAGACGACCAGCACGTCGAAATTCGGGACCATCCTCGTCAACAGCGCGGGTATGGCCCTCTACACCTACGGGCCCAACAACGGGGGCACCACCAACATGTGCACGGGCGCCTGTCTCCAGGCGTGGCCCGCCGTCACCGTCCCCGCCGGCACGACGCCCACCCTGGCCTCGGGCGTGTCGGGGACCTTGGCTACGGCCAAGCAGGCCGACGGCACCCTCCAGGTCACCTACAACGGGATGCTCCTCTACACCTTCGTCTCGGACTCGTCGCCGGGCCAGGTGACCGGCAACGGCGTGGCCAGCTTCTCGGTGGCCAAGGAGACGGCGTCCACGACGACCAAAGCACCGACGACAACGGCCGCGTCGGGCGGGGGCTACAAGTATTGATCCCGTCCGCGATCGAGGCCCCCGAGGGCCAGGAAGACGCAACGACCTTGGTGAGCCCCGGAGGACCGACGGACCCTGCTGTCGCCGACACGGCCTCCACCGCGGGGAGGGTCGACCCGGTGTCGGAGTCGGCCGATGCGGCGGGCCTGCGCGTCGCCTTCCTGGCCCATGGTGGTGAGCTTTACGGCTACGCCCGGCGTTCTCTCGGCGACCCCCGTGCCGCCGAAGACGTCGTCCAAGAGACCTTCATCCGCGCCTGGCGGGCCCGGGACCGCTTCGACACCAACCTCGGGACGCTTCGCACCTGGTTGTTCACCATCGCCCGACGCGTGGTCATCGACCACGCCCGGGCCCGCGCCATCCGTCAGACCGAGTCCCTACCGCCCGACATCGCCGGTGTCAACGACGACGTCGAGAACGCCATGGTGGGATGGCAGATGGAAGAAGCCCTGAGCCGCCTTCGCCCCGACCACCGCCAGGTGCTCATCGAGACCTACTACCGGGGTCGTTCGGGACGCGAGGTGGCCGACGAGCTCGGGATCCCCGAGGGGACGGTCCGCAGTCGCCTCTTCTACGGGCTGCGCACGCTGCGCCTGGCGCTCGAGGAGATGGGGTGGGACCGATGATGTCGGACCCCTGTGAGCACTTCCAGGGCCTCGTCGCCATGGAGGTCATCGGCCAGATCTCGGTCAACGAGCGCGTGGCCCTGACGGCCCACACCGAGGGTTGCGAATCCTGTCGCGACGAACGCCACGACCTCATGATGCTGTCGATGGTCCTCGGCACAGCAGACCCGGACCGCTTCAACGACCACGAGCTCCCCTTCAGCCTCCAGACCGCCGTCCTCGACAGACTGCGGGCCGAAGAACGACGAGAGCGCCGCGCCCATCGTTCTCGGTACGTGGTGGGATCGGTGGCGGCCGCGGTGGTGATGGCCCTGGCCCTGACGCTGAGCCTGGCCTGGCCCTCGGGCCCGAGCGCGACGACGGTCGCCCTGGTGGGGTCGCCCACGGTCCACGCCACGGCGCGCCTGACCGCAGAACCGTGGGGAACGGCCATGGACCTGCGCGAGTCGGGACAGCCCTCGGGCGAGGTCCTGTCGGTCTTCGTCCGCACCGTGTCGGGCTCGTGGTGGCAGACCGGTACCTACAAGACGGCCGGCTCGTCGGTCCGCCTCACCATGGCCTGCGCCCTCAAGATGTCGAAGATCAAGAGTGTCTGGATCCGCCAGGCCTCGGGACACACCGTCCTCCGCGGTTACCTGGGCGGGACCAAGCCACTCGATCCGAGCTGACCGCAAGAACCGTCGGCTCGAGACCGGCCCAGCGCGCCGAGCCTCATCCCCTACGCTCCGCACCGTGTCCGAGCACCATGACGCCGGTGCCCACACCGTCGCCGAGCTGCTGGCCGCCCGCGAGCACGACGACGGTCCGGGACTCCACTTCGACGACACCACCTGGAGTTGGCGCCACGTCGTGACCGAGAGCCGCCGTCGCGCCGACCTGGCATCGGCGCGGCGCGCGCCGGGCCCGTTCCACATCGGCGTACTGCTCGACAACGTCCCGGAATACCTCCTGTGGCTGGGTGCCGCCGCGCTGGCGGGCGCCACGGTGGTGGGGATCAATCCCACCCGACGCGGCGAGGAACTGACCCGCGACATCCGCTTCACCGACTGCCAAATCCTCGTCACCGACCAATCGGGCGCCGCCCTCCTCGACGCCCTGGACCTCGAGGTCCCCGATGAACGCTTCCTGCGCATCGACGGGGCCGACTACCGCGCCCGCCTCGACGCGTCGGCGTCCGATTCGGCGGCGTCCGATTCGGCGGCGTCGGCGTCCGGGGCGGCGTCGTCCTGGGCGGTATCGCCCGACGACCTCCTCCTTCTCCTCTTCACGTCGGGCACCACCGGGAACCCCAAAGCCGTGCGTTGCACCCAGGGTCGACTCGCCGCGATCGCCGGCCGGGCGTCGGAGATCTACGGATTCGAACGCCACGACATCTGTTACTGCCCCATGCCGCTCTTCCACGGCAACGCCATCATGGCCCTGTGGGCGCCGGCGCTGGCCGTGGGGGCCTCGGTGGCGGTGGCGGGCCGGTTCAGCGCGTCACGATTCCTCGCCGATGTCCGACAATTCAGGGCCACCCGGTTCACCTACGTCGGCAAGGCGCTCGCCTATGTCCTGGCCACCCCCGAAAGCGACGACGACATCGACAACACGCTGCGCCAGGGATTCGGCACCGAGGCCTCGGGCCCCGACCGCGCCATCTTCGAACGGCGCTTCGCCTGTCGTCTCGTCGAGGGCTACGGGTCGAGCGAGGGAGGCACCTCTATCAACGTCACCCCCGACACCCCCCCGGGCTCGCTCGGCGTCCCCCCGCCCACCGACGACGTAGCCGTGATCGATCCCGGCACCGGTCGCGAGTGCGACCGGGCCCGCTTCGACGACGGTGGAGGCCTCGTCAACGCCGGCGACGCCATCGGCGAGATCGTGAACCGCACCGGCGGGCGAGGCTTCGAGGGCTACTACAAGAACCCCGACGGCAACGCCGAACGAGTCCGCGACGACTGGTACTGGTCCGGCGACCTCGGGTATCGCGATGAGGCCGGCTTCTTCTACTTCGCCGGCCGCGGCGGGGACTGGCTCCGGGTCGACTCCGAGAACTTCGCGGCCGCGCCCATCGAACGCGTCGTCGAGCGTTACCCCGACATCGCCGCCGCCGCCGTCTACCCCGTGCCCGACCCCCGCACCGGGGACCAGGTCATGACGACGGTGGAGCTCCGACCCGGTGTGGCCTTCGACCCCGTCTCCTTTGCCCAGTTCCTCAGGTCCCAACCCGACCTCGGGACCAAGTGGCCGCCGCGTTTCGTCCGGGTGTCACCGGGGCTCCCGCTCACCGCCACGGGCAAGATCACCAAGGCCTCGCTCCGGGCCGAAGCCTGGCACTGTGCGGACCCCGTCTTCTGGAGCCCCGGGCGCGGCGAGCTGCACTACCGCCTCCTCACCAACGAGGACCGGGACACCCTGCGCGTCGAATTCGAGGACCACGGTCGCTCGCACCTCCTCGGCGTCGCAGTCGGGACCCGCTCTCGACGAGCGGGTCCCGACGTGCTCTGATCGATCCAGCACCCCAGGAGAAAGGCCACACCAGCATGAGCGTCATGAAGAGGTTGTCCGGGATCGTCCAGGCGAAGGCGAACAAGGCCCTCGACAAGGCCGAGAACCCCGCCGACATGCTCGACCTCTCCTACGAGAAGCAGATGGAGAACCTCACCAAGGTGCGACGCGCCCTGGCCGATGTGGCCACGGCCCGCAAGCGCCTCGAGCTCCAGGCCACCCAGCTCCAGGCCCAGGCCCAAAAGCTCCAGGACCAGGCCAAACAAGCCTTGGGCCAAGGCCAGGAAGACCTGGCCCGCCAAGCACTGGCCCGCCGGGCCACCATCGCGGAGCAACTCGAGAGCCTCGGCACCCAGCACCAGCAGGTCGAGACCCAGCAGCAACAGCTCGAGACGACGGCCAGTCGGCTCCAGGCACAGGTGGGTGCCTTCCGGACCAAGAAGGAGACCTTGAAGGCGAGCTACACCGCGTCCAAGGCCCAAGCCAGCATCGGCGAAGCTGTCTCGGGCATCTCCGAGTCGATGACCGACGCCGGCATGACCCTCGACCGGGCCCAGGACAAGATCGCCCAGATGCAGGCCCGGGCCGGTGCCATCGACGAGCTCCTCGACACCGGTGCGCTCCCCGACGCCCTGGGCGGCGGGGGCGACGACATCCAGAAGCAACTCGACGCCACCTCCAAGGCGGGACAGGTGGACGCCGAGCTGGCCGCGCTCAAGGCGGAGATCGGGACGGGAGCCTCCGAGCCCAGTGCCAGCCTCCCACCCGGCGCAGCGCCCGGCACCAACGGCGGGGCGGCCGCGGCACCGCCGTCGGGCAACGGGACCGCGACACCCGAAGGGAGCAACGGCTGATGATCGTCCGCATTCTCGGTGAAGGACGCTACGACGTCCCCGACGCTGACCTGCCCGCCATCGAGCAGCTCGACGCCCAGCTCGTCGACGCCCTGGACCGTGGCGACGACATCGAATTCGCGACCTCGTTGTCCGACCTCATCGCCCAGGTACGCCATACCGGGACACTGCTGGCCCCCGACGACGTCCGGACCTCGTCACGCGTCGTTCCCCACGAGGGCGCGACCTTGGAGGAAGTCAGCTCGCTGCTGGCCGAAGAGGCCTGAGCCTCTCCGCGCCGGTGACGCGGTTGCTCAGGTGACTCGGTTGCTCCGGTAGCGCGGTTGCTCAGCTGACGCCTTTGTGGGCCGTGCCGGCCAGGTCGACGAGCTGGGAGAGCTCGCTGGCGTCGAGGACCGAGTAGGCGCGGGCCAGGATGCGATTGGTGGACATCTCGGCCTGCTCCCACTTGTCGTGATGCGCCTCCACGTCCGGATAGGGCTCGGCCCACCCGAAGACCTCGGCCATGAACGGCGTCTTGATGATCACCGCCTCGAGCGGCTCGAGACCAGCGGCGAGCACCGATGCCCCGTGGACGGCGCCGCGCAACTCGCGCAGCACGTTCATCCGTTGCAAGGCCAGCTCCTTGGTGTCGCTCGACTCGGGCATGGCCTTCCACCCCGCGAACAACGGGGCGCACGACGGTGACGCGGCGTCGTTGACCCGGCCGAGCAGCTCCGCCAATCGGGCATAGTCGACCTCGTCAGGCAGATGGCGATGCGCCCACGTGTAGAGACAGCCCAAGAAGGCCTCGGCTGTCTCACGACGCGACATCAACGGCCGGGTGCGCTCCCAGGCGGCGACGATCGAGTCGGGATTGAAGAAGACGAAGGCGGCAGCCACGACCATGCCGTCGACGTCACCGAGCGCACCGCCGCGTCCCGCTGTGTAGAAGTCGACACCGTCGAAGCCGAGCTCACCCCCCCGCTTGTAGGTCGACCCGGCCAGCATGAAGCCGGCGGGGAGATAGGACACGGCGTCGGTACTGGCGCGAGCGGCCTCTTCGGGATTCATGGTCACGCTCCAGGTTCTGGGTGCGGGCCGACGCTACCAGTGAGGGTTTATGGTCCGTACAAAGCGGAAGTCGCTGGTCGTGATGTAATCTCTCAAGACCCTCGCCAGACCTCGCCGCGATGCGCCTCATGCGAGCACCTCGGCCGAAGGAATCGGCACAGCCAGGCCGAATTCCGATGTCAGGCATGTGGTCGCGAGGCCACGCGGACGTCAACGCGGCCGAGAACATTTTGCGGGCCGGCAGAGCCCCACAGGCGCCAGTCTGTGCGGGGTCAGAGTTCCAGGGACCCACTGCTCTACCAGTGAGGTCGCACCACTAGCCTTGGCGTTGATGAAGGTCCGCATCGGAATTGGCACCGGAACCGCGGCCATGACGGGCGACGCGCTCACCCAGCTCGTCGACGACCTCGAATCGAACGGGTTCGACTCGCTGTGGTGGTCCGACGTCCTCACCGTTCCCGGTGACGACCCACTGGCCGCCATGGCCTACGCGGCGGGACACTCCCCGCGCCTCAAGATCGGGACCACCATGGTCCTGCCCGGGCGCAATCCCGTACGGCTGGCCAAACAGCTCGCAACCCTCGACCGGCTCTCGGGGGGCCGCTTCCTGGTCACCTTCGTCCTCGGACTACGCCGTGCCATGGAGCTCGACGCCATGGGCGTCGGGGCCGGCGACCGGGGTCGACAACTCGACGAGCTCCTGCCCTTGTTGCGTCGACTGTGGAGCGAGGACGACGTCGACCATGACAGCACCTCGTGGCCACTGCACGGCATCACCGTCGAGCCCAAACCGATGCAACGGCCCTTCGACATCTGGCTCGGGGGCAACGTCCCCGGCGCCTTGCGTCGGTGCGGCCTTCTCGGCGACGGATGGCTCCCGGCGCTGTGCACCCCCGAGGAGGCCGCGGCCGGACGCGAGGTCATCGAGAACGTGGCGGCAGGTGCGGGCCGGCGCATCGACCCGGAGCACTTCGGCGTGAGCATCGGCTACACGCTCCTGGACCCCCCTGAACAGCTCCTGGGCGCCGTGGTCGCCCGCCACGCCAAAGCCACCCGCGCCCAACCGGGTACAGGAGGTGACCCGGACACGACCGATGTTCGTGACCTCGTGCCTGTCGGCGTCGACGGGCTGCGCCGGCTCATCGGGAGATTCGTCGACCTCGGATTCTCGAAGTTCGTCCTGCGACCCCTCATCCCTCCCACGTCGTTCGGCGACGAGCTCAAAGCGCTCGCCGACGGGGTCCTCGACCTCCAGAGCTGAGAGGACCGCCACGGCGCTGCCGTAGCATCCTGCGGGACCGTTCAAGGATGGAGGGGCAATGGCCAAGGCACGTGCAGAGATCGACATCGACCGACCGGCCGACGAGGTGTGGGCCGTGGTCGGGGACTTCGGCGGCATCGGCAAATGGATGCCGGGGATCGAGTCGTGTCACCTCGACGGCGACGACCGGGTGCTCAAGATGGGCTCGATGGAGGTCATCGAACGGCTCGAGCGACGCGACGAGCAAGCCCGTGAACTCATCTACGGGATCGTCGGGGGTGTGCCTGTCATCAACCACAAGGCCACCATCACGGTGACACCCCAGGGCTCGGGCTCGCACGTCACCTGGGATGTGGACGTCGACGACGAGATGCTCGACTTGATGCACCAGGTCTACCAACAGAGCCTGCAGGCGCTGAAAGAACACGTGGCGGGCTGATGGCCCGGCGCTACGAGTTCGAAGGATCAGCCCGGTCCACGGCGTCGGCCCAGATGATCTGGCCGTTGGTCGGCGACGTCTCGCGCTGGAAGGAATGGACGCTCATGACCCGGTCCTACCTGCTGCGTGAGGGAGATCCAGCCCCCGACGGCATGGGGGCGTTGCGCCGCTTCGCTGTCGGCCCGGGCGGGAGCACGGAAGAGGTCGTGGTCTGGGACCCGCCCCACCACCTGGGGTACGTGGCGGTGAAAGGGCTCCCGGTGCGTCACTACCGGGCGGATGTCCATCTCGACGAGGACGGGACCGGCACCGTCGTGACGTGGCGCTGCAGCGTCGAGCCACTCATCCCGGGCACGGGTGCGATGTTGCGACTGGGACTGCGCACCATGGTGCGCAGCTTCGCCCGGGGCCTGTGCCGGTACGCGGACCAGCTGGACCTCAAAGACGCCTGAGGGACCGGCGACGCTCCCGGCTCCCGGGGCTACGGCTTGTCGTCGGGGTGCCGCACCACCACCACGGGGCACGGCGCGTGCGCGGCGCAGTACTCACTGACCGACCCCAGCAGCATGCCCGCGAAGGCACCGTGGCCTCTGCTCCCTACGACCAGAAGCTCTGCGCCCTTGGCCGCGCCGGTCAGGACGAAGGCGGGGTGGCCCTCGCTCACTCGCAGGTGCACGACCACGCCGGGGTCGGCACCGAGCACGGTGTCGATGGTCGCGCGCACCGCCTTCTCGGCGTCGGCATTGGGGTCGAAGTCAGACGGATAGGGCGGCGCCCATCCCAGTGTCGGCGGGTACTCCCACGTCGTCACCACGGTGAGCTCGGCGCCGGTGAGCTTGGCCTGATCCGCCGCCCATCGCAGGGCGCGCCTCGAGGGCTCGGACCCGTCCACACCCACCACGATCATCGGTGATGCTCCCGCTGTCGCATGCATCTCACTCCATCTCCCGTCCGTCTCGTCGATCCCATCATGCCGGAGGCGAGCCGACCCTCGGACCCGCCCGCCTCAGGCGCCGAGCTGTTGGCGCAGGTCGTCGAGAACACGGCGCAGCGCATCCACCTCGGCGCGCAATTCCGTCACCTCGACCCGCAACGCGCTGACCTCGTTCGATGCTGCTGCCCCTCTCTCGTCGCGGCGCGTCGGGGCCGGGATCGGGCTCGGGCTCGCCGACGTCACCAGCCCGGGAGCGCCTTCGGGCTCGGACCGCGCCGCGGTGTCGGGTCCACCCAGGAGCTGTCCGTAGCGATCTTCCTTCTGCCCCGGGCCCCGAGGAAGCGGCACCACCAGGGGCTCGGCGCGAGCGGCCAGTGCGTCGAGCTCGGCCTGGACTTCGGAAGGATCGGAGAATCGAACCATGCGCTCGGTCCTGCTCCGCAGCTCCCCCGGGGTCTGCGGACCCCGCAGCATCAGCACCGCCAACAACGCCAAGGGGCGTGTCTCGAGTCCCCATGCCTCGTCGAGGGTGTGGCCGTAGCGAAGGGCGGACCGTCCGTGTGACGGGTGGACGAACCTCACCAGCCCCTTCGTCTTCACACTGGTCACCGCCGCTTCGGCGCTGGGCTCGTCGTAGGCGACCACGGGATCACGATTGGACGACTGGCTGCACGCCAACGTGAGGGCGTTGAGCGTGAGTGGGTACTGCTGGGGGGTCGTGAGCTGTTTCTCGACGAGGCTCCCGAGCACCCGGATCTCGGCAGGGGAGAGGTCCATTGCGAATGAGCATATGGGCGTCGGTGGGGAATAGTGGGCGCTCCCGGCCGGTTGTGGCAGGTGGCCGCGCGTGGAGGAGAAGACATGGAAGTCAAAGAGCTCGGGCATCTCGTCTTGTACGTCCGTAATCTGAAGCGTTCGGCCGCCTTCTACCGCGACGTCCTGGGATGGCGACAGCTGGCGCCCACCGACGACCTGGGACTGCCCGCCGCGGCCTTTTCGGCACCGTCGAACCGGACGCACCACGAGCTCCTGCTCATCGAAGTGGGCGAGGAAGCCCAGTCGTTGCCGACCGGTCGACACGTCGGGCTCTACCACTTCGGCCTCAAGGTCGGCGACACCGACGACGAGCTCCGGGACGCGCTACGGACCGTCCAAGAGGCGGGCGCGACGGTGGTGGGGACGAGTGATCACACCGTGACCCACAGCCTCTACATCCTCGATCCCGACGGCAACGAGATCGAGCTCTACATCGACGTCCCCGGTGTGGATTGGAAGACCGACCCGTCTGTGCTGTTCAGCCCTATCCGGTCGTTGGCGCTCTAACCGTTCGCCCATCTTACCTGCGGATCCTTGACACCAAGACGGCGAACTGTTCTAGTGCCGGGGGTGGGTGCGCAAGGGCTCGCCGTCGACCCCGACGATGGGGTAGTCATGTCGAACGGTGCCGACGCCGAAAGATCATCGCGATCTAGTTCGTGCTTACGAGCGCCAGCCCCATTACGTGGCACCAGCGGCCCTCGAGGCAATCGACGACAACGTCAAGACGGCCGAGAAGCTCGAGTCGACGTTCTGATTCGGCCATGAACCACTCGGCCGGGCCCGATCGATCGCGGATCGTCACCGTGTTCCGATCGCGGCTCCGGCCCGAGTCCGCCGACGAGTACCACGCCACCGCGCGACAGATCTTGGAGCTCGCCCGAACCATGCCCGGGTTCGTGGACTTCAAGAGCTTCGAAGCCGACGACGGAGAGCGCGTCTCGATCATCACGTTCGAGTCCGTCGAGACCCAGCGCGCCTGGCGGGACGATCCCGAGCACCAGGCCGCGCAGCAGATGGGCCGCGACCGCTTCTACGCCTCCTACGACATCTCGGTGGCCGAAGTCATGGGCGAGCACCACTTCCCATACCCGTAGCTGTCGAGCGGTGCCAATGGTGGTACCCCGGGGCCCGGAGGGGTGCTGGCCGCACCGGAGCCGGGCTCAGGTGGAGAAGTCGGGCAGCGAGGCCCGGACGTCAGCGGCGCGACCCTTGGGCTCCTCCCACTCCTCTTGCCGGCCGAGTGCGGTCAGGTCGAGGAAGTAGTAGGCACCTCCGAGCATCTCGGTTCCCCGCGCGTAGACAGAGTAGGTGTGAAAGAGACTGTCCCCGTCGCGCAGGAACATGCTGTAGCCGGGCTGCTCGGACGATCCCTCCCCGAGCCAGCCCATGTCGAGCTGCCCGAGCTCGTCGATGGTGCGGTAGTTCCACATGACCGGGACGACCGAAGCGTCGATGGTCACGTTGAAGTCGTAGTTGAAATCACTCCCGAACGACGAGTACCACGGGAACGTCCAACCCCTGCTGTCCTTGTACCGCTCGATCTTGTCGAGCGGGGCTCGTGACACGACGACGAAGTTTGTGTCGCGCGCGTGCAGGTGCGCGAGCAGGCCAGAGGAGAGCTCATCGGCCGCCGCGGTACAACTGGAGCAGCCTTCCTCCCAGCCCGGATCGAACATGAAATGTTGCACGATGAGCTGGCGACGACCGTCGAACATGTCCTCGAAATGCGCCGGTCCCGACGGTGTGTCGAAGACGTAGTCCTTGTCGATCTTGACCATGGGCAGCTCGCGCCGCCTCGTGCTCAACGCATCGCGCGCCCGGGTCATGGCCTTCTCTTCGGCGAGCAGGGCCTTGCGCTCGGTCAGCCATTCGTCTCTCGACACCACTCTGGGAAGACTCATGGCCATTCCTCTCGCCGGGCCGACTTCGATGCCGGGCGCCCGGGCCCCACTCTCCCACGGCGGGCCGGGTCAGGCCGTGGTGCTTTGTGCCACCGGGTTGTGCATCGACCGGACCACCCCACCCGCCGCTTCGTCGGTGACGGCGAAGATCTTGACGGGCGCGGCGGGATCGACCGTGAACGAGATGTCGCGGGGTTGGCTCCCGAGTAGCCCCAGCGACACCGTCCGACCGTCGACGACTCCCCACAGCTGATGCGTGCGGTCGGCCGCCAAGCGGGGAAGCCCGGTGCTGAGCATGAAGGCCGAGCCGTCGGGAAGCACCACCACCACAGCAGCTCGGGCCCCCTTCGCCAGCGTGGTCCCTGTCCCCGTCGACCCGGTACTGGTGGCAGCCAGGGTCACCTTCTGGGCACTCGGGTCGAGCAGTGCGGCCTGGACCCCCTGGTTGAGGCCGTTGTGTCGGCTGGCCGCGGCCACCTGCGCGACGCGCTGGTCGAGTCGGTTCACCTGCACGCCCAACAGCACAGCCACGACGGCCGCGGCGGCGGCGACGACACTGCCCACGGCGAGCGTGGGAGGACCGACACTGCAACAGATCTATGACCCCAACAAGTACGTGGGACTCGTCACCGCGCTCATGGCCGTGTTCGGGATCACCTTCGAGTTCCCGCTGGTCCTGGTGGCGTTGGAGCTCGTCGGGGTGGTGACCCCGTCCAAATTGGCGTCGTGGCGGCGCTGGGCCGTCGTCCTGATCGTGACGGGCGCGGCGGTCATCACTCCCAGCGGGGACCCGTTTTCGATGCTCGCTCTGGCGGTGCCGCTCTACGTCTTCTACGAAGTCTCGATCGTCATCGGCAAGGTGCTCCGACGGCGCGGCGATAGTCTCTCGACGACCTGATCTCGGCAGGAGCCGGGACGGGAAGGGGGACCATGGGACCGATCCGGAGGTGTCGACGCGCGCCGTGCGCCGTGCTTGCCACCAGCGCCGTGGTGCTCGCCCTCGGTCTCGGACTGAGCGCGTGCAGCAGCCCGAAGGCGACAACCAGCTCGTCCACCACCGCCGGCCCTTCGCCCTCGGCGGGGGCCCCGAAGACAGTCGCCGACAACGTGGGCGCCACGGGGATCCCGGCTTTCTACACCCCACCCAACCCACTTCCGCCCGGGGCTCCGGGCGCCATCATCCGCACCGAGAAGGTCACGGGCGTGCCCGGGGTGCCCGCCACCGCCACGGTGTGGCGAGTCCTCTTCCATTCGCGCTCGATCTACGGCGCTGACATCGCCGAATCCGGTTACATCGTCGTCCCCGGCGGCACGTCACCGAAGGGCGGATATCCGATCTTGACGTGGGCACACGGGACGACCGGATTCGCGGGGATCTGCGCACCGTCCTTGTTCACGTCGCAAGGTGGAGTGGGGCCGTATGTCGTCCCAGGCTTGAGCGACTATCTGAAGGCCGGCTTCGTCGTCGCCGCCACCGACTACGAAGGGCTCGGCACCCCGGGCATCCACCCCTATCTGCTGGGAGCGAGCGAGGGGCGCGGCGTCCTCGACGCGGCACGTGCGGCACGTCTGTTGCCGGGATTGCACACGTCGAACACGGTGATGATCTACGGACACTCCCAAGGCGGCCAGGCCGCGCTGTTCGCCGGTGAGCTGGCGCCGACCTACGCGCCCGAGCTCCACATCGCCGGCGTGGTGGCGGCCGCGCCGGCGACCGGGTTGAGCACGATCCTCGGCGTGGTGACGACGTCGGTCGGTCAGTCGATCTTGGAGTTCACCATTCCTGTCGCCTACACCTGGGCGAAGACCTACCACGACCTGCCCCTGTCAGACCTGTTCACGCCGGCCGGTCAGAGCGCGGCCGAGTCCATCGTCACCCAAGGATGTCTCCCCGCGCTGATCGGGGCGATCGGTGCTCGACATTTGAGTGCCACCTCGGTCTTCGCGCCCGGAGCGGCGACGAACCCCGTGGTGATCGCCCACGCCAAGATGAACGATCCGGGCCAGACCGAGACACCCGCCCCCATGCTCATCGTCCAGGGAACGGCCGACACCACCGTGCCGCCGGCGCTCACCGACACCTACGTCACCAAGATGGCCTGTCCCCTCAAGGACACGGTCGACTATCTCCATGTCACCGGCGCCACCCACGGGACCGTCGTGACCGTGTCGGTCCCGACCATCACCCAGTGGATGTCGGCCCGGCTCCAGCGCAGCCCGGCCCCGTCGACGTGTGGCCGCAGCGGCGACGTGGCCACACTGACACCCTGAGGCACCAGAGGACCGGAACTCACGATGGAGGGCCCACGACGGACAGGGCCCGGTATCGTCGAGGTAGTGCCCGGGGTTGGATCGACCGTGGTTTTCCCGCCACGGACCTTTCCGGTCCGACTCCGGGCGCCCTATGGCGTCACTCGTCGAGGTCGCCCCAGTCGTCTTCCTCGTCAACGGTCGACGATGTCGAGCCCGTCCCCTGTCGAGCTCGGAGCCAGGCGCTTATCTGATCGGCGACGCGCTGGACCCCACCACCCACCCGGTCGACCATGGCCACGAACCGGTCCCCGTAGTGCGAGACCGCAGCATCGAACTCCGCTGATGCAGGTGGCTCTTGGCCCCGGCGGACGTAGTGACCGGCACGGATGGGGTCGAACTCGCCTTCGCTCACCCACCGCACGAGTTGGCGCACGCGACGCACCGCGAAGGGGTGGGGTCGACCGATCTCTTCCCAGAATCGGGCGTGACGCGCGTAGATATCGTCCTCGTCCTCGTACTCGGTGGCTTGCCGGATGAAGGCATCGAGGCTCATGCCGTCCAAGGCGCCTCCGGCGGTGCGCATCAACATCTGACAGACCGGTAGAGGGTCGCCCAGCACGAGTGCGGCGGCGCGGTCACTCGACAGTTCCGCCATCCTCGACCACTCGAGCAACGCCAGGTAGAGGGCGCGAATGGGCAGACCGGCGAATAGCGACCGGGGCAGCGCGCCCTGGACGACTTGGGAGATGATGAGCAGCGCAGTGGTGTAGGCGTAGTGCTCCGACAACACGTGCCCGAGCTCATGGGCGAGCACGGCACGTACCTCGAGCGGCTCGTAGGAGCCCACCAGGGACGAGTAGACGATAACGACCGGGTTCTGCGCGCCGACGGTCATGGCGTTGACGAGCGGCGTCTGGGTCACATACAGGTCGGGGGTGGGTTCGAGATCAAGCACCCAGGCGCAACTGGAGTAGCTCGCCCACAGGTCGGGGACCTGGTCCTCGCCGATGCGAACGGCGTTACCGAGGAGGACCTGTCGGAACCGTCGCTCGTGGCCGAAATCACACAGCCGTCGGACGAACTGGTCCATCAAGGGGATCGACCGCAGTGCAGCGGTGGCAGCTCTGTCCGCCGGGTGCTCGTAGGCCTTGGGGCTCAAGCCTTCGTAGCGGAAGGCGGGGTCGATCGTCATGGCGGGTTCCTCATCGGCACTCCCGGTGCCTGCCCATGGGTGGAGGGCCCGGGCTCGTGCCGAGTGATCTCGTGCCGAGTGATGGAGCGGCTACGACGCCTTGCGGCGCCTGGCGGGCTTGGCGGTGCGGTGCACCGCCGCCTCGAGCTCTTCGCGAGTCATCTTTGACCGGCCCGGAATGCCGAGCTCGGTGGCCCGGGCCTGGAGCTCGGTCTTGCTGAGGCCCGACGACTCGGTCGGTGTCGACGAGGTGCCGGCGCGCTTTGTCGAGCGCTTGGCGGGAACCGAGGCCGTCGCTTCGGGGGTGGCGATGTGTGCGCCCGGTCGATGCGATCGGGCCGCCTCCACGCTGGCCTGCAACGCCTCCATGAGGTCCACGACCTTCGTAGCCTGGGTCTCGGGACGTTCGGTGACGATGACCTTGCCCTGGCGCTTCTCGTCGATCAGCCCCTCGACGCGCTTGCGGTACTCGTCCTCGTACAGGCTCGGGTCCCACGCGCTCGCCATCGAATCGATGAGCAGCTTGGCGGTGCTCAACTCGCGACCCGAGAAGTCGACCTCGGAGGGGACGGCGGGCACCTCGGTCAGGGGATCACGGATCTCATCGGCGAAGTACATCGTCTCGAGGGCGAGCACCGACTGGGTGGGCCTGATGGTCACGAGGTGTTCCTTCGTGCGCAGCACGAGAGAGGCGACCGCCACCTTGTTGCTCTGCGCCATCGCTTCGCGAAGCAAGGCGTAGGGGCGGACCGCCTGCTCGCCTTGCGGGCCCAGGTAGTAGGTCGACTTGTAATAGATCGGGTCGATGGCGTCGAGGTCGACGAAGTCGGTGATCTCGATGGTCCGGGACCGGCCCGGCTCCACCGACTCGAGCTCCTCGGGCGTGACGATGACGTACTCGCCTCCGCCCAGGTCGTATCCCTTCACGACATCGGCGTACTCGACCTCTTCGCCGGTGCGCTCGTTGACGCGCTTCTGACGGATGCGGTCGGGCGTCCCGGCTTGGAACTGGTTGAAGTGGATCGCCTTGTCGTCCGTGGCGGAAAACAGCCCGACCGGCACGTTGACCAGGCCGAAGCTCAGCGACCCCGTCCAGATCGCTCTGGGCATCTCGGCTCCTTTCGCCGGAAGGGGAGACATCCAGTCAAGCACGGTCTCTGCCCCTCTGACCAGGATAAGTACCCCGGTCCACCATCCTGTTACACCCTGAGACCACACTGAATCGCAGGACAAACGAAGGCGCTGACCAGGAGGTTCCGGTGTCAGGAGTGCGGCTCGAGGTGGTTGAGGACGAGTCCGTCGAGCGCTTCGCCCACGAGGCGATGCTCGGGCTCGCCGACCTCGAATCCGAGGACCTGGCGCAGGGCAACCTCACCGTGCCGCTCGGGCTGAGCCTCTGGATGCGTCGAGGCCGGATCCGCATCGAGACAGCGCGCGACGCCATGCTCCAGTTGCGCGGCGCTTTGCTACGGGCGTCGGGTCTCGACGAACGCACCGAACCCGTGCCCTTGCTGGTTGCCGACCCGGTGGCGGCCACGATCAGTCTTGCCGTGTACATGGACGGCCTCCTGCAGCGGGCCGCCCGGATGACCGCGACGTCACGCGTCGACATGGCCACACGCGCCCTCGCACTAGTCACCGACTGAAGCTCCGGGAGCACGTCGCGACTGGCGGGTAGGTTGAGACGTCGTGCCCCCGCCCGGTGCGTCCCCAGCAGCCGGAGCTTCGCCCGACCACGGGTCGGAGTCCTTGGTGGTGGCTCGCGGGCTCACCAAGCGGTTCGGGGATTTCGTCGCCGTGGACGGCATCGACTTCGAGATCGGGCGGGGCGAGTCCTATGGGCTCTTGGGCCCCAACGGCGCCGGCAAGACGTCCACGATGCGGATGATCGCCTGCATGTCACCGGTGTCGGACGGGACATTGCGGGTTCTCGGCATGGACCCGGCCCACGACGGGTCGAAAATCCGGGGCCGGATCGGCATCGTGCCTCAAGAGGACACCCTCGACCTCGAGCTCACCGTCCTCGACAACCTCATGGTCTACGGCCGGTACTTCGACCTGCCCCGCCGGGTCATTCGGGAGCGAGCCGAGCAGCTCCTCGAGTTCACCCAGCTCACCGAGAGGGCCCATGACAAGGTGGACCCGCTGTCGGGAGGAATGAAGCGGAGGCTCACGATCGCGCGATCGCTCATCTCGGACCCCGAGATCCTGATCCTCGACGAGCCCACCACCGGGCTCGACCCCCAGGCGCGCCACCTCCTGTGGGACCGGCTCTATCGGTTGAAGCAACAAGGCGTCACCCAGATCATCACCACCCACTACATGGACGAGGCCGAGCAGCTCTGTGACCGACTGGCTGTCATGGACGGCGGCAAATTCGCGGCCGAAGGCGCGCCGAGCGATCTCATCAGCCGCTATTCGACGCGCGAAGTCCTCGAGCTGCGCTTTCGAGACCCCGACACCGACACCGCGGTCCTGGCGACACGGGTCGAAGGGCTGGCCGATCGCCTCGAGGCACTCCCCGACCGGCTGCTGCTGTACACCGACGACGGCGAGTCCACCCTGGCCGAGGTCCACCGGCTCGGGCTCAGCCCCGAGAGCACGCTCATCCGACGATCGACGCTCGAAGACGTCTTTCTCCGCCTGACCGGCCGATCATTGGTCGACTGACACGCCGCTGACGATGACCGTGACAACGAAACCAAACGCGCCTGGCCGTCCGGGCGATTCCCGACCCTACCGGACCACCCCCACGTGGGTGCGGTCCATGCGCTACTGGATGTACCAGTACAAGCGGACATGGCGGGGGTCGATCACCACGAGCTTCCTGTACCCGGTGCTGTATCTCGCCGCCATGGGCCTCGGCCTCGGGTCCTTGGTCAAGCACCGCGTGGGGGGCGTGGCATTCCTCGACTTCATCGCACCGGGTCTGCTGGCGTCGACTGCCATGCAGATCGGCGGGAACGAGTCCATGTACCCGGTCATGGCGGCCATCAAGTGGCTCCGCACCTACTTCGCCATGCTGGCCACGCCGCTTACGGTCATCGACGTCCTCGTCGGGCACCTGGCCTGGATCGCGCTCCGCCTCCTCATGGTGACCTCGATCTACCTGGCGATCATGGCGGCGTTCGGGACGGTGCACTCCGCGCTGGCGGTGCTCGCCATTCCCGTCGGGGTCTTGACGGGTCTCGCCTTTGCGGCACCGATCGCGGCCTTCGCCGCCGCGCAGCAGAACGACACCGGCTTCTCGACCATCTACCGGTTCGGGCTGATCCCCCTCTTTCTCTTCTCGGGGACCTTCTTCCCCATCGGGCTCCTGCCGGGCTGGATGCAGCCCATCGCCCAGGCGACACCGCTCTACCATGGTGTGGCCCTGTGCCGGGGCCTCGTCCTCGGCCATCTGCGCCTCGCGGCGGCAGGCGCCCATCTCAGCTACCTGCTCGTGCTCACCGTCGTGGGCTTCGTACTGGCCCAGCGCACCTACCGACGGAGGCTCGTGACATGACCGACACCGCGCTGCGGGGGGGCATGGTCATGCGGATCGCACCCGTCTCGCTGCTCGGGACGCGCCGGGCCCGACGCCTCGTCGAACGCAACATCCTCGTCTACCGGCGTTCGTGGGTCTTCTTCGTATCGGGGTTCTTCGAGCCCTTCTTCTACCTGCTGTCGATCGGGGTCGGCCTTTCCAAGCTCGTCCCCCCGATCCATGTGGGACACCACGTTGTGGCGTACACGGTGTACGTGGCCCCGGGCCTGCTGGCGTCCTCTGCCATGAACGGCGCCACGCTCGACTCGACGTTCAACGTGTTCTTCAAGCTGAAGATCGCCAAGACCTACGACGCCGTGTTGTCGACACCGCTGGGCCCCGGCGACGTGGCTCTCGGCGAGCTGACATGGGCCCTCATGAGGGCCACGATCTATTCGACGGCGTTCCTCGTGGTGATGGCCGGTCTCGGCTACGTGGTCTCGCCGTGGGCCATCCTGTGTCTGCCCGCGGCCATGATCATCAGCTTCGCCTTCGCCGCGGTGGGGATGGCGGGGACGACCTACATGCGCAGCTGGCAGGACTTCGACAAGGTTTCGCTCGCGCTCATCCCGCTGTTTCTCTACTCGGCCACCTTCTATCCACTGTCGGTGTACCCGGGGTGGCTCCAGGTCGTGGTGCGCTGCACCCCGCTGTACCAGGGCGTCGCTCTGCTGCGCGGCCTCGACCTCGGGACCGTGTCGTGGTCACTGGCCGGCCACGCCGCCTACCTCCTGGTGGCGGGGTGCCTCGGCCTGGCCGTCGCCACCCGGCGCATGGCCACTCTGCTGCTGCCCTGAGCCTTCGTTCCCGGGAACAATATCCGTGTAGTAGTACAGATATACGGAGGCCATGGTGCGCTCGATCGGCAATGTCCCGCTGATGGCGGTGCTCTGGAACGGCGGGATCAGCTTGGGCGGCGTGGTGGCGTTCATCTTCGCGGATCTCATCGTCGTCCCGATCCTGTTCATCTACCGGAAGTACTACGGGACCTCGATGATGCTCTTTGTCTTCGCCAGCTTCTACATCACCATGGTGGCAGCGGGGTATGTCGTCGAGCCCCTCTTCGGCGCCCTCGGCATCGTCCCGAGCGCCCGGCGCGCCAAGGTGAGTGAGGTGGCGATCCGTCTCGACTACACCACGGTGCCGAACATCGTGTTCCTGCTCGTCGGCGCCGCGCTCGTCACCCGTTTCGTCAGGACGGGTGGTCGACCCATGTCGAAGATGATGGGTGGCGACCGGACCGGTTTCTGATGGGCCAATCGCAGCCTGTACTGTCTCGCTCGTGAGTGACCTGACCCCCTTGCTGCCGCCCTCGGTCATCGAATTACTCGACGTCGCACTCGTCGGGGAGCTGACGGTGATCGACGACTCCGGCCAACCGATCACCTATCCCCTCATCCCACTGTCTGACGGCAACGTCATCTATCTGACGTCGTCGGTGTTGTTCTCGCGCAAACTCCGGCACATCAAGGCGAACCCCAAGGTGTGCCTGTCGCTCACCGATCCCGTGGCCGTCCCGGTGGAGCCGTTTCACCGGGCCACGATCCAGGGCGACGCGCGCATCGTGGAAGACGACGTCCACGAGGGCTGGGAGCGACTGCTGCCCATGTGGCGGGCCAAGGAGCCTGCCATCGATTTCTTGTTGAAGAAGCGCTTCGGGATCCCACTGTTCTTCGAACGCTCGGTCATCGAGATCACACCGCACCGGGTGCTGTGGTGGGAGGACGGTCGGGCCAGCGAGCCGGCCCGGGCCTACGAGCTGGCGGGGGTGTCCTGATGGCCAAGCTCGAGGTCGCCGACGCCATCGCACGGGCCGAGGCCTATCCCCATGCCGTCCTCGCCTACGTCGGCCCTGACGGCTACCCGGTGAACATCGCCGTCGACTTCACCGGGTCGGCAACCGCCGCCGTGGTCGACATCGGCGCCCTCGACCCCGATCTCCGCCCCGCCGACGGCCAGGAGGTGGAGCTCACCTTCAGCCATATCCGACCCCAGCCCGGAGTCGGCTACGACGAGCGCCGGTACGTGAACCTCTGGGGACCGGCCACACCAACCGGTGCGGGCATGCGCGTGGCGGTACGCCGGGCGAGCGGCTGGGACGAAGCCGACACCCCCTTCTTCGAGTACGCCGAGCGCGGTCTGCCCGCCGGTCGGGACTATCTCGACGAGTTGGGAGCGCGTCCCCGACTGAGCGGGCTGTGGACGGTGTTTCTCGCCACCCGACTGCCCTTCCTCACCGCCACGCTGATCCCCGTGGGCCTCGGCGGCGTGATCGCGGCACGCGACGGTGCATTTCACACTCTGTGGTTCGTCCTCGCACTGGTCGCCGCCATCGCCGTGCACCTCGGTCTCAACATGGCCAACGACCTCTTCGACGACGCCAACGGCGCCGACGCCGCCAACGTGACCCCGACGCCGTTCAGCGGCGGGTCACGCGTGCTCCAGTACGGGCTCGTGACGCGCCGGGCCATGCTGACCGGTTGTGCGGCGCTCTACGCCGTGGCCGTCGGTCTCGGCCTCTATCTCGCCGCGACGCGCGGCTGGGGTCTGCTCGGGATAGGTGCAGTGGGCATCATCCTCAGCCTGGCGTACTCGGCGCCACCGCTCCGGCTCGTCCACCGCGGACTCGGCGAGCCCGTGACCGCGCTCGGGTTCGGCCCGGTCATGGCGGTGGGGACGTACTTCGCCTGTACGGGCCGGTGGAGCTGGCAACCGGTGCTGGCATCGCTGCCCGTGGCCCTGCTGATCGCGCTCGTCCTCTACGTGAACCAGGTCCCCGATCGGGCCGGTGACGCCGCCTCGGGCAAACGGACCTTGATCGTCCGTTTCAGCGCCGCGCAGGTCCAGGCGGGGTACGCGATCACCGTGGTCGGCGCCTTCGTGTGCATCGTCGCCGAGGTGGCGGCGGGTGTCACACCGGCATGGACGCTGCTGGCCCTGGCCACCGTCCCCTTGGCATGGCGAGTCCGGAATGGGTTGCGCGCCCACTACACCGACCCCTACGCCCTCATGCCCACCATGCAGTCCAACATCGTCCTGCACCTGGCGACCGGGCTCTTGTTCGTCATCGGCTACGTCATCGCGGTGGTGTCCTGACCCCGTCGCCCTCCTGAGCGGGGCGAGCTCATTGGCATGTCTCGCTCCCGCCAGGATTAGTCTGCGGCCATGGAACCACGCGTCCAGCTACGCAGCGGCGTCGACGCCGTCTTGCAACGGCGCGGCTGGCCCCGGACCGGCAGCGCCGAATGGGGGTTCCTGGACCGCAGCGGGTTCCTCGTCGACGCGGAAGCCGAGGACGACCCCGCCACCTTCCTGGCCGAGGAGATCCGCGAGCTGCGACACGAGGTCGACGCCATGGCAGCCGAGCGCTCCATGGCCCCCATGCACATCTCCCGCTCCCCTCTCGACTTGGCGTCGAGGATCCAAGCCGACCTCGAGGCCTCAGAATCCCCCGGCGACGACGACCGCCCCGGCCTGTGGGAGCGGGCCCGGGCCGCGGCGATGCTCTTCTATCTCGAGCGCACCAGGAGGACGGTGACCGACGGGCGTCGTCCGAGTGCCGGCGACGCCCCCTCGGACGAGGCGGCGGCTTTCGAGATCGCCCACCCCGTCCGGGTCCTCGGCATCACCACCGTGGGCGACTGGCAGGCCACGACAAAGGTGACCCTGGCCCTCGACCCCACCCTCAGCGCCGCCCAGGTCGCGGCCATGTGGCAGAAGGTCCGCTCCGGCGTCTTGCGCCAGGGGGCGCGGGGACGGACCGTAAGTCGCAAGTCCCTGGCGCTGGCACTGTTCGTGGCGCATCATCCCGGTCGGACCTGGGCCGATCTGCGGCGGATGTGGAACCAGCTCTACGCCCACTGGGCCTTCAAGTCCCCGGACCTACGCGTCTTCCGTAACGCCGCGGTCAGGGCCCGTCGCTATCTCCTCGAGCCCCCCGAGCTCGACGACATGGGGGCGAGCTCATGGCAGTGGGTCTCTCGCCGCGCCGCCCGCCTGGCCTCGAGCGCCAACCACAACTGACCGTCGGCTCGGGCTCTCCCGACCGTCGCTATGGTTTTTCCATGGACCTCCGGGTGCGAACCGTCGAGGCGTCGGAGATCGACGCGTGGACGCGTTGCATGGGGGTCGGCTTTCTCTACACCGTCCCCGAGGGATACGGCGAGTACTTCCTCGGGGACGTCGACCTGCGCCGGACGTGGGGCGCCTTCGACGGCGAGCGCGTGGTGGGGACGCTTCGTTCCTTCGCCACGCCGTTCACGGTCCCGGGCCCGACCGAGGTCGAGGTAGCCGCGCTCACCAACGTCACGGTGGCGCCCACGCACCGCCGCCGGGGCCTGCTGACCGAGATGATCACGTCGGAACTCCGGGGAAGCGCTGAGCGGGAAGAAGCCGTCGGGATCCTCATCGCATCGGAGTACCCCATCTACGGTCGCTTCGGCTACGGCGCCGCCATCGAGGCCGCCGCCTATTCGATCGACCTGGCGCCCACCCGCTTCGCCGAGGCGGGATCGGGCAGTGTCGAGCTCGTCGACCTCCTCACCATGCGCAACGAGGCGCCCGCACTCTACGAGCGGTTCCGGGCCCGACAGCCCGGCTCGATCGAGCGGAACGCTCGATGGTGGGACCAGGTCCTGCACCGGGTGGACGTGCCCGGAGCGAAGAAGCCCGAGGGATACCAGGCGCTGTATCGCTCAGCCGCCGGGGCTTTCGAGGGATATGTCCGCTACCGGGCTACACAGAGCTCGGACCACATGCGGCCCACCGGTGAGGTCACCGTCGACGAGCTCGTGGCCACGACGCCGGACGCGTATCAGCGTTTGTGGCGCTACTGCTGCGAGATCGACCTGGTGGCAACCCTGCGCGCCGGCGACCGCAGCGTCGGCGAGCCGTTGGGGTGGCTGCTCGAGGATGCCCGGACGCTGCGACAAACGGGTCGGTACGACTTCGTCTGGGTGCGCGTCATCGATGTCGCCGGCGCCCTCGCGGCGCGGCGCTACGGCGTGGACGGGCACCTGATCATCGAGGTGAGCGACGATCTGGGCTTCGCCACAGGACGCTACGCCCTGGACGGCGGGCCGTCGGGGGCGACGTGCACGCGCACCGACGCGTCCGCGGACCTGTCGATGCCCGTCGACGCGGTGGGCTCGCTCTACGCGGGGGGCGTCTCCGCGCAGGTGCTGCGCGACATCGGGAGGATCGACGAGCACCGGGCCGGAGCGGTCGACCGAGCCGCGGTGATGTTCCAGACCTCGACCCCACCGTGGTGCTCGACCTGGTTCTAATCTCAGTCCGACCAACGACACTGTCCCATCCGACCCGATCCAGAGGACGACCAATGGCCGTCATCGAAGTCGCCACGTTCCAACTCATCCCCGGCGCCAAGGAGGAAGAGTTCCTCGCCGCCGACCAGGACTTCCAGACGGCCTGTCTCTACATCCAGCGCGGCCTGCTGCGGCGCACCACGGCGCGCGGTGTCGGCGACGAATGGCTAGTGGTGACGACGTGGGGATCATCGGCTGACGCGGACGACGCCGCGGTGGTGTGTCGCGACGACCCCACCGCCGGTCGGTGGGCGACGTTCGTCGATCCCCCCAGCCTCACCACCAGGCGCTACACCACCCTCGCCTGATCGTCGAGGGCGAACCTCGCCGGGCTACTGCTGCACCAACATCACCGGGTTTCCCTCGGGATCGGTGATCGGCGCCAAGGTCGGACCGCCGGGGATGTCGAAGGGCTCGGAGATGACGGTCCCGCCCAGCTCGATGGCCCGTGCCATCGAGGCCCGGATGTCACGGACCTGGATGTACAGAGCGATCCCGCTGCGCCCACCCTGGCGGACATGTCCGGCGGGACCGGGCTCGGGACCACCCAGCCCGGCCCCGATCGGCATGATGGGGCCGTCGCCAATCTCCCAATTGAACAGCTCGCCATAGAACGCTCGTTGCCGTTCGGCGTCGAGTGCCTCTATCTCCCAGTGCACGACGGGCCGAGCCCAATCGTCGCCCATGGCGTCTCCCTCCGACTGTCGTCAGGTTACCCACGACCGATCCGGTTACCCACGACCGATCCGTCACGGCGCCAGTGCCTCGAGCTCGAGTCCCTCGAGATGTGCCACGAAGAGGTCGGGCTCCTGAAACATCCAATCGTGGTCGATCGGTCTCCCATCGGACGCCGAGGCCACCGTGAACGAGGCTTTGAGCTCCCTCGCGAACCGCTCTCCGTCGCGGCGCGACAGGATCGAGTCGCGATTCGCCCACAGGACATGAGACACAAGGCCTTCTCGGGCGCATACCTCACCTTCGCCGTCCCGATCACTGGTGAAACCCCACCACGCCGCGTCGACAAGCTGACGGGGATGGGTGATCCACGTACGCGCGAAAGCCGCAGCCGCGATCGGGGTGGCCAGCTCGAGCAGTCCCAGGGGATGGCGCATCGCCTCGTCGGCCAGACCCCATTCGCGCGATACGGCCAGGGTGTCGGAGAACACGAGCTCTGTCACCCGACGGGGGAACCGAGTCGCAAACCCGAGCTCGATCCCGCCCCCGAAGGAGTGCCCGAGCAGGGTCACCTTGTCGAGACCAAGACCGTCGAGCGTGGCCGTGAACCTGTCGAGGACATCGGGATACCGCCATGGTCCCCGGAAGCCGAAGAGGTCGGGGATCACGACACGGCAATGCGGAGCCAAGAGACCGGCCAGGCTCCGGTAGGTGTCGGGACGCATGGCGTAGCCGTGCAGGACCACGACCGGAGGGCCGGTTCCGACGTCGACGGGGATCTCGAGCACGTTCAAGGTTCATGAGTCAATCAGAAAGATCGGGAACCTTTCTCGTCTCCGGTGTCTCTTTATGGGTAGCCCGTGGCGCCCCACAGGTCCCACGGGAGCACACGCAGGAGGTCGACACATGGCGCACGTGCAGCTCGTAGAAAGAGCGAACCGGCTCATCCCGAAGGTGGCGTTGCGCTACTCGAGACACCGCTTCGGACGCGTCGTCGAACCGGTGGCGGCCGCGGCCCACCACGCAGGAGTCCTCCTGGCCATGGGCGCGCTCGAGACCACCGCCGAACGGGGTTGGCGGAGACTGGACCCGGGTCTGCGTTGGCTCGCCATCGAGGCTTCGGCCATGGAGATCGGCTGTTCATGGTGCATCGACTACGGGTACTACGAGGGTATGCGGCAAGGGACCGATCCCATCAAGGTGCGAGAGGTCCTGCGCTGGCGTACCAGTGAGGTCTATGACGAGCGCGAGCGCGCTGTGCTCGAGTATGCGGAAGCGGCGACATCCACGCCGGCCACGATCACCGACGAGCTCATAGAGCGCCTGCACCGGCACTTCACCGAGCCCGTAATCGTGGAGCTGGCGGCCTGGGTGGCGATGGAGAACTTCCGGTCGCGTTTCAACGCCGGCCTCGGACTTCGGAGCCAAGGGTTCTCCGACAATTGCGACCTACCCACCACCGTCGGCTCCACGTCGTCGACTGAGCGCGTCCTCGACTGACCCCTGGAGGGAGCCGCCCCCCTGACGACGCACCATCTCCCGACCCAACGGAGCCGACGGCTACCGTGACAAGCACGAGGCAGCACCCGCGAGGTGTGCTCCCGATCTGCCCCACGACGCTGGAGGACCAGTCACGATGACGCAGGCGACGGCTGGCGTCGATCTGGGAGGGACGAAGATCCAGACGGTGGTGGTGTCCGACGGTGACGTCGTCGGCCAAGCACGGCACCCGACACCGAACACCAATGCCGCCGACGTCGTGGCCGAGATCGTGGCCAGCATCCACAGCGCGCTGAGCGATGCCGGTATGGGGCTCTCGGAGCTGCGCGCCATCGCCATCGGGTCACCGGGCTCTGTCGATGTGCATAGCGGTCACGTCTCCAACGCCCGGAACGTCCCGGGGTTCATCGACGATGTCGCGCTCGGACCCGAGGTGAGCGCAGCGTTCGCCGGGACGACGGTCATCGTCGACAACGACGTCCGAGCCGCGGTCATGGGCGAGTTCCGCCAAGGCGCGGGGCGGTCCTATCGGAACTTTCTCGGCGTGTTCGTCGGCACCGGCGTCGGAGGCGGCCTCGTCCTCGAAGGCGCGCTCCGTCACGGCGGTGGCAACGCCGGCGAGATCGGCCACACCACAGTCAAACCGGGCGGCCGTCGGTGCGGATGCACCCGCCTGGGTTGCCTCGAGGCCTATGCCGGGCGCCAGTCGATCGAACAGACGGCCCGGGGGCGAGTCGACAAGGGACAGAAGACCAAGCTCTTCGAGATCATGGAGCGCAAGGGGCGCGACCGGGTGACGAGCTCGGTCATCGCCGACGCGCTCGATCAGAAAGACCGCCTCACCATCGAGCTCATCGACGAGGCCGTCGACGCCCTGGGCCTGGCCATCGCCAACACCCAGAATCTGCTCGACCTGGAAGCCATCATCGTCGGCGGCGGCCTCGGCGACCGCCTGGGAGATCCCTTCGTCCGCCGCGTGGAACAAGCCATGGCCACCAATCTGCGGTTCCCCGATCGACCGCCGGTCGTGCTCGGCACCGAGCTCGGCGACCTGTCGGGGGCGGTCGGCGCCACGGTCCTGATCGAGGAGTGGTCCTGACCGGGACCCGGCTGTGATCGACGGCCCCCAGCTCTATGCCGTCTACCTCGGGGGAGATCCCGCGCCGGGACGTCTGAGCGAAGACCACGAAGTGGTGCTGGTGATGGCCAACGACCTCGGAGGAGCCCGCCGGCGGGCCTGACATCTACGAACCGTCTCGAGTCCTTCGAGGTCGACCTCACCTACGAGCCCGAGGACGGCACCGACACCGACCAATAGCCCCTCGGCGTCGACCTACGAGTCGACCTACGGCGACTGTCGGGGTCGCGTCGGGCTACCCCGTCGTCGCGCCGGCGACGACGGCGCCTCGGGTCGATGCGCCGCGAACACCTTCCCCGCCGGGCTCCGCTGCGGTGGCCGTCGAGGGGCAACCGGGCCCGAACGCAGATGAGTGCGCGGGCCGGACCACGGGGCCGGGGGAGAGACGACCCGATCGGCCAACCGGTAGGCGTTGGTCTCGTAGTTCACCCGCCAGCCGCGGAAGTTCGGCCACGCTTCTTCGGCGGTCAGCTCCATCGGATATCCGATCTCCTCCAACATGCGCACGGCCTGCGCGAACTCCTCGAACGTAAGGTTGATCGGACCTTCGGGGTTCGGATCCGGGTCGACCGGCCAACCGAGGGTCTTGGCGATCCGGTTGAAGGTGGTGAACCCCATGCGCAAACACAGTCGCGCCTGCGACGAGGACGCGTCGGGTGAGAGCGCCAGGTCCATCGCCGCCGCGTCGAGCACGGCGAGGAGGCCCACCACCCAGGAATACCACGGCTCGGGCGAGCGGAACAGGAGCAGGACGGGGTAGGTGGTGTGACTCTCGGCCAGGTCCGCGGCCAGCCGCTCCCAATCGGCGTAGAGGCTGGGCAGCGCGTCGATGATCCCGACCAACTGGTGCCGGGCCAGGACCTCGGGTCCCCATGCCGGCAGGCCGGCGCGACTCTCGAGCATCGCCACCAATGCCTCGCGTCGGTTGAAGGCGTCGTAGAGAGATGGGAGATAGGCGATCTGCAGGGTCACCACGACGGCCCATGTCGCGCCCGCCGCGATGTCCACTGTTTGGTTGGGTGGGCCCCCCGCGTGCGCGGTTCCGACGCTGAACAGCGCCACCGCCGCTTGGGTGAACGAGGCGGCAAAGCCATGGGTGGTGGGCTCGAGCATGCACGCGTAGCCGACGACGAAGAACCCGAGCCACACGGCCAGCTGGGCCAACAGCGCCACCGGGGCCGCCGGCGCCAACAGCGCGTCTTTGACCTCGTAGCTCTTCGCCGCGCGCGAGATGACGAGAAAGATGAATCGCACGACCCTGTTCACCATGAGCGACAATCGCTCGATCCCGGCAGGTCGTCTCGGGAGGATAAGCGTGAAGATGACATTGGCCGCGGTGATCAAGACGATCACCAACCCGAGCGCGAAATAGAACCCGCTCACCGCCGAGCTCCCGACGCTGTCGAGACCGTCGTCACCATCACTGCCCAGATCTTTTCACGATGTCCCTGGATCCTCACTCGTCATTGCGATATCGTAAGTGTGTCTTCGAGAGCCGAGCCTCGGCGAACGACGACCGAGCGAGAAGGAGGTGCCGATGCCAACGACTGATTCGATGCAATGCGATCTCATGCGCCTCGGCGCCGGCCGACACTCGTCCGCGCCAGCGACGTCCTGAACCCGCGCCCAGCGTAGGTGGTTCGTCGCCGGACTCCAGCTGAGCCGGCCCCCAGCGCATTCGCGTCCGTCATCGCGCGCGCCGGCCCGGATTCCCGGGCCCGGAGCCCGTTCCCCTTCGAAGGTCCTTCCATGCATCCCGTACTTCTCGCCGCCCTCGCGGCACAACGACAAGATGAGCTCCGCCAGGCCGCCCAGCGGACGCGCCGCGGCGGGGCGCGCCGCGGGCTCCCCAAAAGACAACTCGCCGTGGGGCGCCGGGTCCGGCGATCGTTGGGATGGGTGCTGGTCGAGGTCGGGCTCCGGTGGGTCGTCGACGACACCCTGCGCCTGGAACGCAGTCCGAGCTGACGCGGCCGGGAACTGTCGATACCGACATTGGTGAAAGTCAGCGCGTGAGCAGACGATCCAGGACGTTGCGATCGCCTCCGGTCACCTCCACGATCTTGGTCCGGCTCCTGGCGCCCGACACGACCGCCACGCCACGCCGGTGGACCCCGAACGCCTCGGCCAAGACCCCCAGAAGCCTCTCGTTGGCGCGCCCGTCGGTCGCCGGCGCCGCCACCCGCACGACCAAGACGGGCGGCTCGTCGCTCCCGTACCGACTGCCCACCTCGTCCCGAGATGCCCCGGGATGCACCCGCACAGTCACCCTCACGTCGATGCACCCTAGGACCGCTCCGAGAGGCCCGGCGCGTGACCCCGAAACAGGAATACGCTCTGGGCCGTGGGGTCGACACACAGGGCGAGGCGGGCGATGGGCGCGGTCGTGGCCGCCTTGGCGCTCGGTGGCGCTCTCGGGGTCATGGTCCCGGTGGCCAACGCCAAGACGATGTGGATTCCGACCCAGGGGCTGCGCTGGCAGTACCAACTCCAGGGAAAGCTCAAGACCAACCTCTGTGTGGTGCCCAGGAGTGGCGGCGGCTGCGTCCGGCCCAACGTCTACGACGTCGACCTCTACGCAGCCAACGGTGTCACCCTCAACACCGCCTCGGTCACCGCCATCCACGCCATCGGCGCCCACGCCGTGTGTTATGTCGATGCGGGCACCTGGGAGAACTTCCGTCCTGACGCCGGGCTGTACCCGGCGTCGGTGATGGGCCTGTCCAACGGCTGGCCCGGAGAGCGCTGGCTCGACATCAGGGCCACCGGGGTCCTGTTGCCCATCATCACCAACCGCGTGGCGAAATGCGCGGCGGCGGGCTTCGACGCCGTGGACTTCGACAACGTCGACGGCTACGAGAACACGACAGGGTTCCCCCTCACCGCCACGGACCAGCTCACCTTCAACGAGGACCTCGCCTCGATCGCCCACTCCTACGGCATGTCGGTGGGGCTCAAGAACGACCTCGACCAATTAGGACAGCTCCAGAGCACCTTCGATTTCGCCATCAACGAGCAGTGCGCGCAGTTCAACGAGTGTGACGCCTATGACCGATGGACCGCAGCGGGCAAGGCCGTAGTCGAAGTCGAATACCGTGCCAAGCCGGCCCGTTACTGCCCCAGTGCGATCCTGCACCGACGCGACGCCATCCACAAGAGCCTGGCCCTGGTGGCGAGGCCCTGGAAGCCCTGTCACTGACGTCTTGAGACGCTGAGGTCCTGAGACGCTGAAGGCTTCGAGAGTCAGCGCACCGGCGCCGGCGCCGGCGGACCTCTGTTGACCTGGGCGAGCCCGAGCCCCATGGGGACCAGCGCGGCCAGCAGGAACAGTGCTGCGGTCAGCGTGAGAGCCACGTGCGGCGCCAGTGGGGTGAGGACGAACCGGGTGGCGACGATCCATCCCACCGACCACACCGGCAGCCGCCGACATATGACGTCGAGGAGCACCAGGGCCACGCCCACGGCCAAGAAGTAGTAGTTGAGCAGCGAGATCTCGAACACCAACCGGCTGGCCAGGCAGGCCAGGGCCAGACCGACGAGTGGTCCCGGTGCCAAGAGGCTGTCGCGCCCTCGCCACCGTGCCCACACGACGAGCACCACGGCAAGGGCGATGGGGGCGTCGCGCGCCACGGTGAGCTTCGTGTTCTCGGCGATGGTGAGCAATCCCACCACGGTGGGGGTCTTCTCCAGGCGGACCCCCGCCACGAACACCGCCGTCAGAGCCCGCATGGTGTCGACCGGGGCCACGATGTAGAAGGGGACGACGCCGGCGGCGACCACGGCACCGACGGGAACCACCACCCGGGCCCGGGCCCGCCAACCCGGTGCAGCCGCCAGCACAGCCAGCAAGGGCAGGAGGGCGAACTGCTTGCACAAGAAGGCCACGCCGAACAACACGCCCACCGCCACCCATCGTCGACGCAGCGCCTGCGCCATCCCCGCACACGAGAGTCCCACGCTCATGAGATCTTGGGGGTGGAAGGTCTGGGCGATGGCGTCCGAGGCGCTCGGGAACACGGCCAACGCCAGCACCAGCACCACTTCGGCGACGCCGCCGCCCCCCGCCACCCGCAGGAGCATCCCCGCCCCGACTGCCAGTACGACCCACCCCAGAAGGGCCAGGACCGCCTGGGAGCGGTACCAGATTGGATACGGCCTCCCGTGGTCGGCACCGTGACGCGCCGTGCACGGGCCCAGGATCGACAAGAAGTACGCGGGAGCGGTCGTCCGCAGGATCTTCGGCACCGGTTTGTCGTCGCACCACCGGGGTGAGCCGATCCAGGGCCGAAGGGCGAGGACCAGCGGCGCCATCAAGAGCGGGTATCCGGGTGGATTCGGCACCAGCGTCTGGCGTTCTGCGGCGCGCAGGTCGCCGTGGGAGATCGCTGTAGTCGGAAGGGTGACCGCGTGCGCGTCGGTCTCGGCGGGATTGGGGCCACCCCGGAGAAAGACGATGGCGACGAACACCACGCACCCACCGGCGTAGACGGCGGCTCGCACCGGAGTCGGAAAGGTTTTCACTCTTCGAGGTTGCACGACGGCCACGCAGAATGCATGTTCTCATCCCGAACCTGGGCCACGAGGGACACCTGGTGACGAAGTCAAGTTCGGCGCCACCGAGGACGATGGAAATCGAGGCGGGGAAGTGGAGGCCCTATATGTCCGGATCAACGTCGGCGGCACTCAGGTTCGAAGACCACTCCGGCCCCGTCGTGCTCGAAGTGGCACCCGATCCCGCCGCCTCCTCCACCACCGCACCGTCAAACGGTCAGCACCACACCGTGGCCCTGGGCGCCCTGGTGGCGCAGATGCGCCACTGCGTCGTCACTGCCACAGCCACACCGGACCTGACCGCCAAGGTCGAGCTCTGGGAGTCCTACCGCAGCGCCCGAGCCGAGGCTCTTTCCATTGTCACCGCCATGTCGGGCCTCACCTCGACGTCGGCCAACCCTCGACTCCGAAGCGTCTGACCCGCACCGACGTGGCGTCGTTACGACGTCACGACTTCGACAGGGACATCGGGCTCGGCGCTCGCATCGGTCTTGTTGGTCTCGTTCCCGTTCCCGTTCGAACCGTTCCCGTTCGAACCGGGTGACGTCGGCCTGAACGCGGTGGTCCGCAACGGGATCTCCTTCATCAGCCACGCCAGGACGAACGCCAGCACGGCGAAGGGCACGGCGACCAGGAAGACCGCCTGAAGAGAGTGACTGAAGGCCTCTCTGATCGGAGCTCTGACGGCGGGGGGCAGGTGGTCAATGGCGGCGGGGTTCACGACGATGCTCGAACCGTTCAAGATCTTGCGAAGTGCCGAGGGCGGTACATGCGACTTGGCCAGCTCGGCGAAGAGCCGGTTGTTGAACACCGCATTGAGCACCGACACGCCGAAGGCGCCGCCGATGGTGCGGAAGAACGTGGCGGTAGAGGTCGCCGTCCCGAGCAGCTCGTAAGGAACCGAGTTCTGGACCGCCACCACGAGCACCTGCATCACGAGGCCCACACCCAGGCCCACGACGACCATGTAGAGAGATGTGAGCCCGAACGACGTCGTCACCCCCATGCGCGACAGGAGGAAGAGACCGAACGCCAGCACGACGGACCCCATGATGGGGAAGACCTTGTACCTCCCCGTCCTCGTCACGAGCTGGCCGCTCACGATGAACGTGGTCAGCATCCCGCCCACCAGGGGTAGCAGCTCCAGTCCTGCGGCAGTCGGCGTGGCGCCGTGGACGGTCTGCAGATAGAAGGGTAGATAGATGATGGCCCCGAACATCGAGAAGCCAATGATGAACCCGACCCCCGACGCGGCGTTGAAGGTCCGGTTCTTGAACAAGGTGAGCGGGATCAACGGCTCGACCGCCCTCGACTCCACCACACAGAAGGAGACCAGCAAGGCCACGCCGACCACACCGAGGCCGATGATCAAACCCGAGCCCCAGGCGTACTGGGTCCCGCCCCAGGTCGTGAGCAAGATGATGGCGGTCACGCCAGAGGACATGAGGGCGGTGCCAAGCCAGTCGATCTTGTGCGGAACGCGTGTGGCCGGGATATGGAGGACCGCGGCCACGGTGAACAGGGCGATGATGCCGATGGGGACATTGATGTAGAAGATCCATCGCCACGAAAGGTGCTGGGTGAACAATCCACCCGCCAGCGGGCCGGCGACGCTCGTGATGCCGAACACCGCACCGAAGTACCCCATGTACTTGCCCCGCTGGCGCGCCGGGATCACATCCCCCGTGATGGCCTGGGCCCCCACCATCAGCCCGCCGGCGCCGATACCTTGCAGCGACCTTGAGGCGATGAGCTCGACCATGTTCTGCGCCAGGCCCGACAGGATCGAGCCCACCAGGAAGATGACGATCGACAACTGGAAGAGGTTCTTCCGGCCGTAGAGGTCGCCGAGCTTCCCCCACAAGGGGGTGGAGATGGTCGAGGCCAGGAGGTAGGCGGTCACCACCCACGACAGGTGGTTCAACCCGTGCAGGTCGCCGGCGATGGTGGGAAGTGCCGTCGACACGATGGTCTGGTCCAGCGAGGCCAGGAACATGCCGAGCATGAGGGCCCCGAGGATCACGAGGATCCGGCGGTGCTCGGCTGGGTCGAAGTCGTGGTCGGCCGGCGCTGGAGCCGACGTCGTCGCGGCGTCAGGAGCCACGGGCGTCCTCCATGTCGCGCTCCAACGAGCTCGAGAACCGGCCCAGCAGTGCTCCGAACCGGGTCAGGTCCTCGTCGTCCCAGCCCTCGAGGAGCCGGTCGAGCCAAGCCCGCCGGGCCTTCAACACCCGTTCGAGGGTCCGTCGACCGGCCGGGGTGAGACGGATCCGCGACGCCCGACCGTCGTCGGGATCACGGTGACGGATCACGAGCCCGTCGCGCTCGAGCTGTTGGATCTTGCGCGTCACCGTGGGGGTGTCGACATCGAGCATCTCCGCCAAGGCGGTGATCCGGATGGCGTCCCCGTGGACATGGAGCTTGTACAGCGCAGCGGCCCCGGCCCGGTCCAACCGCACCCCCGCCGACTGCAACAGCCTTTCGTGCATCCGCACCTGGCTGATGGACCGGGCGATCACCTGCAGGCTGGCCTGGACCTGGTCGACGGCCCCCGACGACCCCGGGACCCGGGTCGGTCCGGACCCCCTCGACGGCAACGTACTTGCTTGCGGCATGTAACTATTTTGCCACGGGACTCGGGCCCGGGCAAAGCGACACCCCCACAACAACGGGCCCGGGTCGTCTCCTCACCGGTCGTCCACGACCGGTCGTTCCCCACTCACCGAGTCTGGCTCGGTCCCGGCCGGGCTGCCCGCAGGGCCTAAGAACGGTGGCTGGCGGCACAGGGACCGGGGGCGGAACGGCGCCCCACAGCCGTCCTCCCCGCGGTTCGCCGTCGGAGAATCGCGAACCGGTGGGTCCGGGCCGATACCGACGCTCGTCAGGTTTGCCCCCCACCACGACCCCTACGGTGGGCCCGGCCCTCGGCCTAGTGCCGAAAGTGAGTTATCCAGGGCCGATACCGTCCTCGGGGCAAGATCGGACCGGCACCGCCACCCTCGAATTCACCGCCGATTCTCAGCCGTTCCACCGCCCTTCCACTGCCGACGGGTCCCATCGACCCCTCCGGGGCCCCGAAGACCGATGATCGGAGGCCGTCGGGGGTAGGTGGTATGGCGTTTTTCGATAGAATGACGGGGAGCCGTCACACCGGGAGCCTTTTGGGGAGCGTTCCTCGGTCTGAACCCGGCGTGAACCGCCTGGAGTCCCAACCAAAACCAAGAAAGAAACGAACGACCTGGATGATCGGGATGGGCCGGTTATCCCGAACAAACGCTGATCGAACCGAGCGCGCAGGTGCTGGGCTTCGCGTGACCAAAGTATCGGGTTCGATCTCCGCCGCAACGCACGTGCATGGCCGCAGTGACCGTCCCACCCCCCGGGACTGCGGGGAAATGACAGGACAGGGCGCCCACATCCGGGCGCCGAATCGCCGGCGTGAAGCGACGGTGACCAGAAGGAGACGTCGATGGCGATGAAGCGTGGGGATGGCGACGATGCCGACCTCGTCAAGCTCTACCTGAGGGACATCGGGCGGTATCCACTGCTCACCAAGGACGACGAGGCTCGATTGGCCCAGGCCATCGAGGCCGGCCACGAGGCCACCGCCGCCCTCGCCGATCCGAACACCAAGCCGACGCCGGCCAAGAAGCGCGAGCTGAAGCGGATCCAATGTGCCGCCGCCGCCGCCCAACAGACCTTCGTCTCGTCGAACCTCCGCCTCGTGGTCTCGATCGCCAAGAAGTACCAGGCGTCGGGCTTGCCGCTGCTCGACCTAGTCCAGGAGGGAAACCTCGGGCTGATCCACGCCGTCGAGAAGTTCGACTGGCGCAAGGGCTTCAAGTTCTCGACCTACGCCACCTGGTGGATCCGCCAGGCCATCACCCGCGGCATCGCCAACACCGGCCGCACCATCCGTCTGCCCGTCCACGCCGGCGACATGCTCAGCGCGGTTCAAAAGGCCCAGGGATTCCTGGAGTCCAAGCTCGGTCGCCAGCCCACCGTCGACGAGCTCGCCATCGAGACCACCTTGTCCTACGAGACCCTGACCGACGTCCTGCGTTGGCGCTCGGAGCCCCTGTCGTTGTCCGAGCCCCTCCGCGAGGACGGCGACGCGGATCTCGGGGACGTCGTCGCCGACGTCAACGCCACCTCACCCTTCGACCACGCCGCCGAGGCGTTGCTGGTCGACGAGATCAACGAGCTCTTGGCCCCGCTCGACGACCGCGAGGCGAGCATCCTCCGACTGCGCTTCGGCCTCGACCGGGGCGAGCCCCGCACACTCGAAGAGGTCGGCCAGCACTTCAACCTGACCCGGGAGCGGATCCGCCAGATCGAGGCCCGGGCCATGTCCAAGCTCCGTCACCCTTCCTCAGACACCGGCGCGCGCGACCTCCTCACCGGCTGAGGATTGCTCGGGAGCCCTCTCCCATGTCCCTGCGCATCCGCCACGCCACCTCCGCGGCCAAACCGGGTCACGCCCGGGACCGCCCTCCGGCTCCACCTGCCCCGCCGCGCTAGCGGGCCTGGCTTCTACCTTTCGGGCTCCTCGCCACCATCCTCCTGCTCCTCGCGCCCCACGCCTCGTCCACCCCCACCCACAGCTACACCTACACGAAAGTTCTCTCCCAGCTCCTCTCCAAGAACATCCGCTCCTCCTCGATCGACCCCGCCGGCGCCATCACCCGGGCCCTCAAAAGAGCGGGCAACTACACGAGCCAGATCCCCCTCGTCATCAACGACACCTCGCTGGCCCCGACCCTGAAGGCCGACGGGGTCACCGTCACCGTTCGCCGATCACTGTTCCGGCAATCACTCCCCGGGGATCACTGGGCGGGGGTGCCCCCACGACGGGTCACCGACGTACCGTTGGCCTCGAGCCGCCCCGAACCCGGCGTGGCGCCGGCCACCGCTGTCGTCTCTCTGGCCAGGAACGCACCCAACTCCTGAATCGTGCTCATGAGCGGGGCGGGGAAGACCACCGTGGTGTTCTTGTCCACACCGATCTCGACCAAGGTCTGCAGATTGCGAAGCTGCAAGGCCAAAGGGTGCGCCATCATCGTGTCCGAGGCCTCTCCCAGCGCGGCGGCGGCCAGTGATTCGCCCTCCGCCGCGATGATCTTGGCCCGCTTCTCTCGTTCGGCCTCGGCCTGTCGGGCCATGGCCCGCTTCATGCTCTCGGGGAGCTGGATGTCCTTGAGCTCCACCAGGGTGACGACCACCCCCCAGTCCTCGGTCTGCACGTCGAGGATCTCCCGGATGTTCACGTTGATCCGGTCGGTCTCCGACAAGGTCTCGTCCAGCGTGTGCTGGCCGACCACCTTGCGCAACGTGGTCTGCGCGATCTGGTCGATGGCAGCCACCACGCTCTCGATGGCGATGACCGACTTGGTGGCGTCCACCACCTTGTAATAGGCGACGGCGGACACGTCGACGCTCACGTTGTCCCTCGTGATGATGCCCTGGGACTGGATCGGCATGGTCACGATCCGCAACGACACCCGGCGCAGGACATCGATGATGGGGATGATCCGGGCCAGGCCGGGCTTCTTCACCCCCCGCACCTTGCCCAGACGGAACAGCACCCCTTCTTCGTATTGCTGCACGATCCGCAGCGACATCGCCAGGAAGATCAAGGCGAGCACGGCGATGACGACGACGGTGGCGATCAACGCACCCATTCGGAGCTCCTTCAGGTCACGAGACATTCACGGCGCGACCGGGGTCCAGGGTGACGCGGGCGGAGCCTGACGAAGTCCGGGCCAGAGTCCGGCACCACGGCGATGACGCCGCCATGCCATTTGATTCTACACCGCCTCTGAAACGGGCCACCGTCGGGTCGATCCAAGCGGCTCTCTTACACTCATTCCGTGCACCGCTTTGCTCCGCCCCTCGTCGTCGGCTTCGACTTGGACATGACCCTGATCGACCCGAGGCGAGGGGTCCGTACCGCACTGCACGCGCTCGCCGAGGAAAGTGGCGTCGACATCGACGTGGAGCTCATCGTCTCGTCTCTGGGACCACCGCTCGAGACCGCCCTTTCCCCCTGGTTCGACGGCGACGCGCTCGACCGAGCCTGCTGGCGCTATCGCGATCTCCACGGAGCCCTCCTCTTCGACCACACCGATCCGATGCCCGGCGCGGTCGAGGCCGTAGCTGCGGTCCGCAACCTCGGCGGGACAGTGATCGTGGTCACCGCCAAGTACGAGCCCCACGCCCGCATCAGCCTGACGGCGGTGGGCATCGAGGCCAATCTCGTGGTGGGATGGAAGTACGGGCCGGCCAAGGGTGAGGTGCTCCGCCATCACAAGGCCCAGATCTACGTGGGTGACCACCCTGCCGATGTGATCGCCGCCCAGGTGGCCGGATCCTTCTGCGTGGCGGTGGCGACAGGTGAGGCGACGCCGTCCACCCTTCGCGCCGCCGGTGCGGAGGTGGTCCTCGCCGATCTGCTCGGCTTCCCGAGGTGGTTGGAGCGCTGGCTCGAGTCCGGCGCCGACTGAGCGTCGGATCAGGGTTGGCGACCGAGAAACGCCGCCAGCCGAGTGGTCGTCGATGCGTCGGTGTCGACGGTGACGATCTCCCCGAAGGCCATGTTCGGCCCTCGATACTCCGGCGGCAGTGTCCGCTGCGCCCTGGCCAGGGTGTCACTGGACTCGTCCTCGGTGAAGGGAATCTCCCAACCCGTCGCCACCGCCAGATCCCAGCCGTGGACCAGGTATTCCATGACGGTCATGTTGAAGACCATCTCCCCGGGCATCTCACCGCTCATGATCCGCGCCGGCCGGTCCAGTCCGTACTCCTGCCAGCCCGCCGTGAGGCTCCGCGCCGAGGCTCGAAATTCCTCGGCCGGGTCCGAGCCGAACTGGTAAGCCGACGCATCACCTTCGAAGGTCCGACCGTGGCATCCCGCGTCGAAGACCTGGATCCAACCGGTGATGTGATTGGTCAGAGCCCTCACGTCGAACTCCGT
>DATKQM010000025.1:0-26991 GCA_035532735.1 Acidimicrobiales bacterium
GCCGGTCGTCGTGACCTTCCCGAACCAGATCTCGGTGTCGAACCCGACGGTGCCGGCGAACTGCACCGCCTTGGTCCACGTGGCCACGCCGCCCCCCGACAGCGACGACAGCTTGACCGTGGACGTGCCCACCTGAGCGGAGACCACGAGCACGTCACCGAGGGTCTGTGGTGACACCGCCAGGGTGGAGAGGCCCGCCCCCTGCTTCGAGGTGAGTGCACCACCAACGGGTGTGACGACACCAGGCGCCGACACATAATCGAATAGGTCGGATGGGTTGGTGGCGGAGGTTCCCGTGGCATTGGTCACGCTGACGTCCACCGCTCCGGCCGAGCCGGCCGGAGCGGTGGCGGTGATGGAGGTGGCCGAGTTGACCTGGAACGTTGTGGCGGCCACAGCGCCGAAACGGACGGCGGTGGTGCCGGTGAAGTTCGTTCCGGTGATCGCCACCGAGGTCCCGCTGGTCGGTCCCGAGGTGGGACTGACTCCGGTGACCGTCGGGACGTTCGCTCCGGTGGCTTGCTGACAGTTCATGGTGCCGCTGTCCGGGATTGTGCCGTTGGTCGCCTTGAACGCGAAGGCAGCGTTCGTCGCGTGCAGCGTGAGCTGGAGCACGCCGAAGTCGGCGAAGTCGTCCTTCACGACGCTGGAGTTTGGGAAGTCCTTTGCGCCGTGGCTGTCGCCACCGGTGCCGGCGATGATCTCGGTCACACCGGTCGCGCTCGGGCTGCCGGACGCGTTGAGCGGCTTCCAGCGTTCGTAGTCGTGGTCGTGACCGTTCACAATGGCAGTGACGTGGTACTGCACCGCATCGTTCCAGAACGCCTGGTAGTCGGTGTCGGTGGGTCCGCTGGCGCCCTCTGACCAGGCCGGCTGGTGCCAGTGGATCAGCGTGCAGTCCCCTTGGTGCGCAGCCAGGTCGTTGCGCAGAAAGGTCTCTTGGGGAGACCCCGCCCCACAGCCCGCCGCGCTCTGAGACGGGGCCCCGCCCTGGGTCGCCGGCAGAGCCGCGCATTCGCCGTCGAGGGAAATGATGTGCCAAGTACCGCCTGTGACCGGGATGTCGAAGCTGTAGAAGTCGCTCGAGGGCCCGGTGTCACTAGCGGGGAGGTCGTTGAGACCAGAAGGTCCGAAGTTCTGGTAGTAGGCCGAGGCGGTCCCCACCGCCCCTCGGTCGTTCTCGTTGGCATCCCCGTACTCGTGGTCGCCGGGCGTGGGACGCACGACGAGACCAGGCACGTAATTCGGGCTGGTTGGGTTCTGCAACTGCCCCCAGCTGGCGTCATATCCCGCTGTGAAGTCCGACATGCCGGGACCTACGCCCACGGTGAAGTTGGGGTTGTATTGGGTGTCGCCGCCCGGAAGCAGGTAGTTGGGGGCGATGGTGTGGACCAGGTTTGCAGTCGATCGCTGCTGGCAGGTCGACGGGTTCGAGCCGTTGAAGTTGGAGTCGGTGGGACCACACGAGATGTCGCCCGCCACGACGAGCACCGGGTCTGCGGCGGCGGCGGCAATATTGGCTGGGTGGCTCCCCACAACCGGCAGGACAACCATGACAGTGGTGACCAAGAGTGAAAGTCCAGCGAAGGCAGAGAGTGTCGCGATCGCCGATCGCACCCGCGACCTTGCTGGCTCGGTCTTGACAGAATCCTCTGGCGAACTCACAACAGCGGCCCTTCACGAGGCTCGGGGAACGACGAAGACAGGCGGAGTCCCTGCCCTGGCCAGGCTCGGTCACTCAGGTCAACGGCTCCTCCACACCAACTCAATACCCGGCCAACCCTCCCTTACTAGCGAGGCTAGCCAGCATCACCTGTGTCCTACTCGCGGGCGAAAGCGACGATGTTGCTGACCCGAAGACCCAGGCCAGGGAGCGAGCCCACGAAGCCGGCGTCACCGAAGGCGAAGACCCCGCCGTCGGACCCGATCATCCAGTAGCCCTGGCCCGTCGAGGTGGGCACGGCTCCCACGATGTTGTTGATGTGGACCTTGAGGCCAGGGAGCGAGCTGGTCGCCTTGAAGGCGAAGGCCGCGCTCCCGGCGTGCAGGGTGAGCTGGAGCACCCCGAAGTGTGTGAAGTCGTCCTGGACCACATTCGAGTTGGGAAAGTCGTCTCCGCTGTGGCTGTCGCCGCCGGTTCCGGCGACGATCTCTGTGACCCCGTTCGGGTCCGGATTGCCGGCGTCGTCAAGGGGCTTCCAACGTTCGTAGTCGTGATCGTGGCCGTTGACGATGGCGGTGACGTGGAACTGCAAGGCGTCGTCCCAGATCGCGCCGTAGTCGGTGTCGGTGGGCCCGTTGTCCCCCTCTGACCAGGCGGGCTGGTGCCAGTGGATGAGGCCCCGATGTGTGGCCAGGTCGTTGTGCAAGAACGTCTCTTGGGGAGACCCCGATGCGCACCCCGCGGCGCTGTCGGAGGGTCCGCCCCCTGGTGTGGCTGGAAGGGCGGCGCATTCGCCGTCCAAGGAGATGACGTGCCACGTGGCGCCGTTCACAGGAATGCCGAAGCTGTAGAAGTCGCTCGAGGGCCCGGTGTCACCGGGAGGGAGGTCGTCGAGACCAGAGGGCCCGAAGTTCTGGTAGTAGGACGATGCGTCGCCCACCGTTCCATGATCGTCCTCGTGGGCGTCTCCGTACTCGTGGTCGCCTGGAGTGGGGCGCACGATGAGGCCAGGGACGTAGTTCGAGCTGGACGGGTTCTGCAACTGCCCCCAGCTGGCGTCATAGCCCGCCGTGAAGTCCGACATGGCTGGACCCACTCCTTCGGTGAACGTGGGGTTGTACTGGGTATCGCCACCAGGGAGCAGGTAGTCAGGGCCGATGCTGTGGATCAAGTTCGCCGTCGCCCGCTGTTGGCAGAGGGTGGGGTCTGATCCGTTGAAGTCGGTGTCGGTGGGACCACAAGATATGTCGCCCGCCACGACGAGAACCGGGTCGCTAGCGGCCGACGCCACGTTGGCAGGACTCATGCCCAACACAGGGACCACCACGAGTACCGTCGACATCACGAGAACCACTCCGGCAAGTACAGCCACCCGCGCCATGGTCATGCGTCCGCGTGAGCGCGCCGGGACGGGCTCCTTAGCCTCAACGCACGCCCGAAACCCAGTGCCGTTCATTGGCCTCCGGGACGGCGTACGACAACCGGTCCGCCTGCCCCACGCCAGGGTTGGCCACCGGTGTCAATTGCTCATCCACGGCAACTCAATACCTGGTCAACCCCACCTGAGAGAGGACTGTGGCTCTTGGCGTTAGCCCGATTACTGGCGAGCGAAGGCCACGATGTTGCTGACGTGCAGGCCGAGACTCGGGATCGACCCGAGAAAGGCGGCGTCGCCGAAGGCGAACACCCCGCCGTCGTTGCCGACCATCCAATATCCCTGGTTGTCCTGGGTGGCTACCACGCCTACGACGTTGGTGACATGGACTTTGAGGCCGGGGAGCGATCCCAGGAAGCCGGCGTCACCGAAGGCGAACACCCCGCCGTCGGACCCGATCATCCAATATCCCTTGCCCGACGATGTGGGCACGGCTCCCACGACGTTGTTGATGTGGATGTTGATCCCCGGCAGCGATCCCACGAAGCCGGCGTCACCGAAGGCGAACACCCCGCCGTCGGACCCGATCATCCAATATCCCTTGCCCGTAGCCGTGGGCACGGCGGCGACGATGTTGTTCACGTGGATGTTGAGACCGGGGAGCGATCCCACGAAGCCGGCGTCACCGAAGGCGAACACCCCGCCGTCCCGGCCGACCATCCAATACCCCTTGCCCGTTGCCGTCGGCACCGCTCCCACGATGTTGTTCACGTGGATGTTGAGACCGGGGAGCGATCCCACGAAGCCGGCGTCACCGAAGGCGAACACCCCGCCGTCCCGGCCGACCATCCAATACCCCTGACCGTCGGCAGTGGGGACCAGCCCGACGATGTTACTGACGTGCACATTGAGCATAGGGAGCGAGCCCTTGAACGGCGCGCTTCCGAACGAGAACACACTGCCGTCGCTGCCCGCCATCCAGTAGCCCGACTTCTGGTAGGTGAATTGGTCAGCCGGTTTCGTCGTGCTCGTACCGCCGGGAGTGACCACCGTCACGTCGACGATGCCCACCGCACCGGCCGGCGACTTGACCGTCAGGGAGGTCCCTCCCCCGTTCACCGAGACACCGGTACCGGAATTGGACCCGAAATGGACTGCCGTGGTGCCGGTCAGATTGGTGCCTGTCACCGTGACCGAGGTACCGCCGTTGCTGGGCCCGAGATTGGGATTCACCGCTGTCACCGTGGGCACTGGGAAATAGGTGTACTTGTCAGCGCCACCGGTGGCGCTCGTCCCCGAGATCGTGGTCACCGTGACGTCGATCGTGGCCGCGGCCTCGGCCGGGGCCGTGACGGTGAGCGAGGTCCCCCCGCCGTTCACGATGACATTCGTCCCTGCAGTGGACCCGAAGGTGACGGCGGTGGCACCGGAGAAGGTGGTCCCGGTCACCGTGACGGTGTTACCACCGGCGAGCGGGCCACCCGAAGGGTTCACGGCTGTCACGGTCGGAATCGGCGGCGGAGCGTGGACGACCAGGAGCATCGCCAATCCGGAGCTCGCCCCGGCGGAGAATTGGGAGGACGTGGGCTGCACGGTCCCCGAGCCCACGGCGGGGTTGTAGGCGATCTGGTTGGCATCGGCGGTCGTGGCGTAGGTGAAGCCGGACGTCGATCCCGCGCTCGGCGTCTGGGGCATGTCCATGAACCCGAAGTACAACTCGCCTGATGCCGCCGGCGTCAACGAGGGGTAGGTCACCGTCGTCGAGGAAGGGTTCTCCTGGGAGTTGGTGGTGTCGAGGCTCCATCCCGTTCCCGGGCCGAGGCCGGCGCCGAACTCCTGGACCTCGTACTCGGCGGTCATGCCACCAAGTGGTCCTGACCAGGTGACGTTGATCGTCGACGATCCGGTGGCGGTCACGGTCCCGTACCAGAGATCGTATTCACGGGGCTCTCCGACCCCGTCGTACTGAATGGCCCTGTTCCAGGTGGTCACGCCGCCCCCCGACATCGAGGAGACCGTGACCGTGTTGTTGTCCTCCTCGGCCATGACCACGAGGACATCGCCGACGTGCTGCGGGTTGGCACCGACGGAGGTGATCCCCGATCCGCTGACCGTGGTCAGGCTTCCGACGGCCGAGATGACCGGCGTCGCGGCGGCCGGACTCTCCGTCAGGGCGCTCACGATCGGGGCCACGGAAACGACCAACCCCACCACACCCAACGCGGTGAGGGTCCGAAAACCCTTGGTCGATCGAGCGGGGCGGGCGGCATGTTGCGCGCCTCGCACATCGAAGATGCTCACGGCGGTCTCCTCACGACAGATAGACCTTTGTACGGGGCAGATGCAGCGCAGTGCTCGGCCGAACGTAGCAGCGCGGCGGCCTCAGAATGCGCAATTTTGCAACACGGCGCAGCGGACTCGTCGGCGATCTCCCCCCAGCAAGAGACACAGGGCTGGAGCTACGACTGCTTTCCCCAGGTCCAGCGGCTCATGTCCCCTGCACGTCGGGCCCCTACCCGGGGCCCGACGTGTCGAGAATCCGCTGTGCTGACGTGCTTACTGACGAGCGAAGGCCACGATGTTGTTGACGTGGATGCCCAGGCCGGGGATCGACCCCACGAAGCCGGCGTCACCGAAGGCGAACACCCCGCCGTCGGTGCCGACCATCCAGTAGCCCTTGCCGTCGTGGGTGGAAACCACACCAACCACGTTCGAAACATGGACACCAATACCGGGCAGCGATCCCACGAAGCCGGCGTCACCGAAGGCGAACACCCCTCCGTCAGACCCGACCATCCAGTAGCCCTTGCCGTCAGACGTCGGCACTGCGCCGACGATGTTCTTGATCGAGATGCCCAGGCCGGGGATCGACACCACGAAGCCGGCGTCACCGAAGGCGAACACCCCGCCGTCAGACCCGATCATCCAGTAGCCCTTGCCCGTTGCAGTGGGCACGACGGCCACAATGTTGTTGACGTGGATGCCCAGGCCGGGGATCGACCCCACGAAGCCGGCGTCACCGAAGGCGAACACCCCGCCGTCGGACCCGACCATCCAGTACCCCTTGCCGTCAGAGGTAGGCACCGCACCCACGATGTTGCTGACCGCGATGTGCAGGCCGGGGATCGACCCCACGAAGCCGGCGTCACCGAAGGCGAATACCCCGCCGTCACGACCGACCTGCCAGTAGCCCTTGCTGTCGGAGGTAGGCACCATCCCCACCACATTTGTCACGTGGATGTTGAGGCCAGGGAGCGAGCCCTCGAACGGCGCCCCCCCGAAGGAGAAGATGCCGCCGTCGTTGCCCACCATCCAGTAGCCCGAGCCCTGGTAGGTGAAGTGATCGGCCGCTCCGGTCGGGCTCGTCCCACCCGGACTGGTCACGGTGATGTCCACGGTGCCGAGAGCCCCCGCAGGCGAGTTGACCATGAGGGACGTCCCGCCCCCGTTGACGACGACCCCGGTGCCCGGGGTGGTCCCGAAGTTGACGGCGGTGGCCCCGGTCAGATTCGAGCCCGTCACCGTCACCGACGTGCCGCCGGAGGTGGGTCCGAGATTGGGACTCACCGCCGTCACAAGGGGCCCGGAGGAGTAAGTGAATTGGTCCGCCCCACTGGTGGCGGTGGTTCCGGCCGACGTCACGACGGTCACGTCGACAGGGCCGGCGATGTGGGCGGGCGAGTTGACCGTCAGCGAGGTCGCAGTGTTGTTGGCAATGCCCGTGCCAGGGGTGACCCCGAAGTTCACCGCCGTCGCACCAGTGAGGTTTGTTCCCGTCACAGTGACCGAGGTGCCTCCGGCCAGAGGACCGGCCGTCGGGCTCACGGAGGTGACCGTGGGCGAGGGCGGCGGGACCAGGAGCACTCCGACCGAGTCACTGACCCCGGCAGAGGCCTGGGTCGAGGTGGGCGACAGTGCGCCCGGCCCGCCGTTCACGTTGTAGGTGACCTGGTTGTTGGCGGCCGTGTTGGTGTAGACGAAGGGGAGGCTCCCCGCGCTCGGGAAGTTGGGCATGTCGGCGAAGCCGTAATAGAGCTCACCGGCTGCTGCCGCCGTCAGAGACGGGTAGGTGACTATCGTCGAGGACGCGTTGTCGCTGTGGTTGGTGGTGTCGACGGTCCACACGGCTCCTGCATTGAGGCCGGCGGTGAACTCCTGGCTGCTGTATTCCGGGGTATCTGAGGCGATCGAGGTGGACCACGTGAACGTGATGTTGGCTGTTCCGGTGGTCGCGACGGTGCCGTACCAGATCTCGACGTCGCGAGGCTGGGTCGTGCCGACGAAGTTCACCGCCTTGGTCCACGTCGTGACGCAACCGCAGGAGATTGAGGTGAGGGTCGGTGTTGTGCCGCCCGGCTCCGCCGTCACGACGAGCACGTCACCGACATGCTGCGGGTTGACCGCGAGGGTTGTCGCCCCCAGGGACGAGGCAGACGCCAGGCCATTGACCGCCGAGATCGCCGTGGTGGCGGCGGCCGGGGTCGCCGTCAGTGTGCTGACGACAACGGGCGCGGCGACGAGGCCCACACCTGCAGCGATCGACACGGCCAGTGCCCCAAATCTCCTGCTTCGCCACATTCGGCGGTGGCGGACGGACATCGAGTCTGGCGCGGCGATGGGATTCACAGGATCTCCTGACCAACGGGGGGCGACGCCCAAAGGTTCGTGGTGTCGGAAACGAACACGTGGTTCGCTACTCGGCCGACCGTAGCATTCTCGCTAGGGGCGAATTCAAGACCTGAAGATACGATAGAGGGCACTTTTTTTGCGGGATGCCGTGGGAGGGGACTCAGCGCGTCCGGACGCCCACGGGTAGCGGATCGCTGGTCGGGATATCCTCGCCGCAGTGTCAGCCCTGTGGTCTTCATCCGGTCGGATCGTGGTCTTGGCGCTCGCGCTGTCGGAGGTCTCCTGATGGCAAAGGCCAACACACCGAAAGACGTCGAGGTGGAGTGGCAGTTCGATGCGCTCGACCTTCGACCCGCGGAGCGGTGGTTCTCCGCACTTTCCGGGGACTCCGTTGCCCATTCAATGACACACAGTGCACCGGAGGTGGTGCTGTCTGCGGTCAGGGCGACTCCCAGACCCGCCGAGCGGCTTGTGGATACATACTTCGACACCGCTGACTGGCGGATCGGACGGTCTGGTCACGTCTTGCGCGTACGTCAGCGCGGTGGGCGCGCTGAAGCGACGCTCAAGGGATTAGCCCAATCGACCGGCGGTCTGCGCCGACGACTCGAAGTCACCGAACCGCTTCCCGCCGACGGCGTGGCCGCACTCGGGATCCAGGGGCCGGTGGGCTGGCGCCTTCGTGCTCTGGTCGGCAAGCGTCCGCTGCAGGCGATCCTCGAGGTCCGAACCAGGCGACGGCCCTACGATCTGCAACTCTCGGAAGAGACAGTGGCTGAGGCCGCGCTCGACGAAACCACCATCGTGGTGGGCGACGACCTCCAGCCTGTGCGCCTCCAGAGGGTGGAGGTCGAGGTGGAACCGGCGTGGGTGGAGCGCCTCACTCCCATGGTCGACACCCTGGTGCGTGAATGCGGCCTCCAACCCGCCGCCCTATCGAAGTTCGAGGCCGGCCTCCTCGCTGCCGGATTGCGGATACCTCCCCCGCCCGATCTGGGCCCGGTGTCGTTCAATCCGAACCCGTCGATCGGCGAGGTGGCCTTCGCGGTGCTGCGACGAAGCTTCTCCGGCGTGCTCGCCCACGAGACAGGCACCCGACTGGGAGAGGACCCCGAGGAACTCCATGACATGCGGGTCGCCACCCGAAGGACGCGGGCGGCGCTGTCACTGTTCGAGGACGTCCTCCCTGTGCGGGGGCGCCACGTGCGAACCGAGCTGGGATGGTTGGCCGATGCGCTGGGGACGGTGCGCGACCTCGACGTGCAGCTCGAACGCGTCGAGGAGTGGACCAGCGACGTCGTCGACGAGGACCGCGCTGCCCTCACCGACCTGGCGGCACTGCTCAGCCGCCAACGCCAAGAAGCCCGGCGGACGCTGCTGGCGTGCCTGGACTCCGCCCGCTACGAACGACTGGCCGCCGGGTTCACCGTCATGCTGCGCCAGGGGCCGTCACGACGATCGCCTGCCGCCCGGGCCACGGCGGCGTCCGTGGTCCCCGGTCTGATCGCGGCCCGGCACCGGTCGGCGACCAAGGCGGCTCGGCGGGCGCAGCGCAGCGGTGACGCCGATGACTTCCACAGCACCCGGATTCGGGTGAAGCGGCTTCGCTACGCCCTCGAGTTCGTGTCGGAGATCTACGACAAGCGAACGGCAAAGTATGTGCGCCATGTGGTGCGACTCCAGGACGCGCTGGGGCTCATGCAGGACGCCCGTGTGGCCGCGGCCCGGCTCCACGACCTGGCCACGGCACAGGGATCGACCCTCTCACCCACCACGGTCTTCGTCATGGGCGGTGTGACCGAGCGCTACCGAAATGAGTCGGAGCGACTCGCCCGCAAGGTCCCCGGCCTGCTCCACGAGCTGCGCGGCCCGGAGTGGCGACGACTGACCGCGCTCATGGAGCGTCGTCGTCTGGAGCTGGGTGCGGAGTACCGCTGGCCGGGCTCGGTTGCCCCCACGACCGCCAGGACCTCACCGGCGCCGGACCCCCGATCGTCAACTTCCCCAACACCTGCGCCTTCCCCAACACCTGCTCGCCGAGTGCCCGATCCTCCGGCGGCCGTCGCGCCGGTCTCTTCGCCGCTGTCCCCTGGGACTTCCCCCGGTCAGGCACCGGTCTCCGGCCCCGAGCCCCCGACACCCGAGCCCCAGACGCCGGACCCCCTGACGCCCGAACCCCAGAAGACGGCGTTGACGAACCCGGATCCGGGGGCGTCGCACCCAGCCGCGAACCGTCCCGGTCCCGATCGGCTGGTGCCGACGCCCGGGCCGTCAGAAGTGGTGCAGGTGCCCGAAGAGGCACCCGATCAGCGAGTGCACCAGGCAGTTCGCCCATCGAGCAACGGAGAGAGTCCCCACCCCGACGGGCCCTGATCCCAGGTTCGCTACCGCTCGAAGGAAAAGCAGTCCGGCGGGCGATGGGTGGCGACCGGGCGCGGGGGAAAGCGCTCCCACCTTGAGGGGGGGAGGGAAGTGAGAGCGCGCCGCGGGTGGCCTTCCCGGTCGCCGCCCATCGCCCGCCATGGCATCTGCACGAACATGACGGTATGTGACCCCGATGAACGGGACGCGACGAACGCGGGACGCGAGGGCGAAATCTCGATGACAGCTCCGCGACGACGACGCGCCCGTGCTGGGAGAACCCAGAATCAAATTTCGCCTCACGTTCACGTTGACGTGACGAGGCGGAAACACCCGCTTCGTACCATGACTCGAGCGCCGGCCCCGTCGGGACGGACAGGACGCGACAAGGAGGCGATGATGCGAGCGGTGATGCGAAGCATGATCGACAAGGCCCGCCGGCTCACCGGGACGGGCGCGGTGCACAACGCCTATCTGGAGGTCGAAGGCACTTCCCGCTCTGTGATCGAGATCGACCGCCAGCTGAAGGAGGTGTGCGACCCCTCACCACGGCGAGCGGCCTGAACCCTACGAGATCTGGCCCGATCCCTTGCTCAGACAGGCCGGGGGTCTTTGGTTTCGGTGGGCTCGGGCGTGGGTTGGCGGTGCCAAAGACCCAGGAAGGCGGTAACCGCCGCTGTGGCGTAGAGCACCCACACGGCGATCTCGAGGGGTGTCGGCCTGCTCACATATCCAAAGAAGCTGTGGAAGACGTCTCCGAAGGCGCTGTCCTCGGACAACAGCCGGCCAGAGTCCCACAGTGGTCGGGTGAAGATCGGAAGCCACCCCAACCCCTGGAGGTTGTCGACGACGTCGACGAGCAACCCGGCTGCAAACACGATGAGTAACGCTCCGACGACCCTGAAGAACACGGCCACGTTGACCCGCTTGCCGAGCCGGTACATGGCGAAGGCACAACCGAGCGCGAGCACGAGGCCCACCAGCGCACCGAGCGCGGCGCCCTTGGCCGAGGTCGAGAAGATAATGGCGAGGGTGAAGACCACGGTCTCGAGGCCTTCCCGACCCACGGCCTGGAAGGCCAGGAAGAACAGGCCCCGCCGTGCGCCCGAGCTTAGGGCCTCATCGGTCCTCTCCCTGAGCTCAGCGGTGAAAGTCCGGGCGTGGTTCCGCATCCAGAAGGTCATATAGGTGAGCACGATCGCGGCCAGCAAGTAGGTAACCGTCTCGAAGATCGTCTGGGCCCTCGTGCCGTTCCAGTCGCGGATCGTGTAGTAGATACCGACCCCTCCGACGCTCGCCAGCACCAGGGCGCACGCCACGCCACTGAGGACGTCCACGAAGTGCCGGCGCTGGCCGATGCGGTCGAGATAGGCGAGCAGGATTGCGACGATCATGCTCGCCTCGATCCCCTCCCGGAGGAAGATGACGAGAGTGGCGACCACCTATGCCCCCTGGCCGCCGAGGCGCGAACCGGTCCGGTTGTTCGGCCTTGAGGCCGGCGGCCGACTCGGGCGCTCGAACGTCACAACGCGATGTTAGGTCACCCTAAAAGTGTATTCCAACAGGCCCTGCGGGCCGGAGAGGCCGGAACCGACCCGGGTAGGCTCCAGCCGTGACCGACGGATTCCACCCCCCGGTGGAGGAGTACCTCGAGACGATCCAGTCCCTCACCGAAGAGGGGACGACCGTGATCCAGGCACGCATCGCACAGCGCCTGGGGCGTTCGGCGCCTTCGGTGTCGGAGATGCTCGACCGCCTCACCGCGGACGGCTACATCCAGCGCTCGGGCCGGACCATCGGCCTCACCGAACAGGGCCGTGTCCTGGCCGACAGCGTGATCCGCAAACACCGCCTCGCCGAGAGGCTCCTCGTCGACGTCATCGGCCTCCCCTGGCACAAGGCCCATCTCGAAGCGGGCCGATGGGAACACGTCATCTCCGACGAGGTCGAGGCACGGTTGGTCGAGCTCCTGGGCAATCCGACCACGTGTCCGCACGGCAACCCCATACCGGGAGCGACGGGAGCCGCAGCCCACACCACAAGCCGGCTCAGCCTGGCCGACATCGAGCCCGGGGAGACCGTGCGGCTCGAACGCATCACCGAAGAGGTGGAGCTGGACATGGCCTCGCTCGAGTACCTCGACGAACACGGGCTCATCCCGGGCCGCTCGGCGCGGGTGGCGTACCGGGCGCCCGACGGGACTCTCACCCTCGACGTCGACGGTTCGACGATGGTCCTCGGGCCGGCGATCTGCCAGCAGATGTTCGTGGCGGCTGTCTGAGGGGAAATGCCGCAGGCGAGGGGTAGGGTCACACGCGTGGACGACACCCCGTCATCCTCATCCCCTCGGCTCCGAAACCTCTCGGTCTGGCCCAACGAGCTGGTCGCAGTGTTCGAACGATCCATCACCGTCGAGTACGCCAGCCTCACGCGCTCGGGACGACCGGTCACCGTGCCGACCACGCCATACCTCGGTGGCGACGGGCTGACCATCGATGTGTCGACCGGTCTTACCTACCCCGCCAAAGCCGAGCGGGCACGGCGAGACCCGCGCGTGTGTCTGTTGTTCGCCGACCCGGTCGGGTCGGGGCTGACTGACCCACCCGTCGTTCTCGTCCAGGGCCTGGCCACGGTGCGCGACGCGGACCTCCAGGCCAACACCGATCGCTACGTGCGCGTGAGCATGGAGAAACTCCCCGACGCCACCAAAGGCCAACCTCGGTTCATTCTTCGCCGCTTGGCCTGGTACTACGCGCGTATCTGGATCGCGGTCACACCCCTGCACATGCGGTGGTGGTCGGGGCGAGACCTCAACGAAGCACCCCGGGTGTGGAATGCACCCGAGGGAACCGCGGCGCCCCTCTCGGATCCCGCCCCGAGTGGATCACAGCCTGCGGCATGGCTGGCCCCTCCCTCTTCCTGGCGCGCCGCCGCGCAGGATGCAGACCGGTTGTCGACACACGACCTTACCGCCGTCGACGTCAACGGGTTCCCACTGTGTCTCCCCGTCGCCCGCACCGAACTCGTCGACGACGGCTTCCGCCTGATCCTCGGAGGCGGTGCGCCGCTGGTCGCGACAGGGTCGGCATGTCTCACCATGCACTCGCATGCCGAACGGTTCACGGGCCAGGAGAATCGGACGATCATCGGCACCGTCCAGAGCTCTGCCGATTCCGGCGAAGTCCGGTTCCGCGCCGAGCGTGCACTGGCGGACTGGAGCCTGGCCGGGGGCCGCCCCCGCATGGCCCTGTCGTTCCTGACCAAGGGGCGTCACCTCGCCCCGAGGCTTGCCACCGAGTCACAGCGCCGCTGTCAGCCCGTGCCCAGCGTTCGACTGCCCGACGGGCCCTGAGCGACCCGATCACGCGGTCGGGTCAAGGGGCCGAGATCATCTCGCGTTCCTCGTAGTGGCGGAGGCGCTCGAACAAGTCTCGAAGCTCGGCGCGCCGGGCCCGGTCATTGGCCAGGTTGACGAGCTCGAGGGGGTCCGTGCGGTGGTCGTACCACTCGTGGTCCTGGTCGTCGAAGTCGCAGCCGACGTCGAAGAGCTTGTTACCGGGGTCTCTTCCCCACAGACCGCTCGAGGGCTTGCCGCCACCCACGCCGTAGTACCGCGCGTACTTCGTCTGCCCGTCGAAGAACCCGCGCAGTGCGTACCGGACCTGGTTCAGGTTCCGGGTCTGCGCCGAGTCCTGCGCGAACAGCACGTGGTCACGCACCGAGGTGTCGGGCGCGGCGAGCACCGACGAGAAGTCGATGCCCTGGAACCCGAGGCCGTCTCCTGTCGTTCCTTCGGCGGCACCAGGGTCGACGCCCGCCAGGGCGCAGATGGTGGCGGCCAGGTCGACGTGGGTGGCGAGGGCGTCTGTGGTCGAGCCCGGGGCCGTGACACCGGGCACACGCATGTACAGGGGCACCCGCATGATCTCGTCGTAGACGAAAGGGCCTTTGGACCGCAGACCATGTGATCCGCACATATCGCCGTGATCCGAGGTGAAGATCACCACGGTGTCATCCCACTCCCCGGTGTCCTCGAGCGCGCCCAGCACCGTCCCCAAGCTCTCATCGGCGAGCCGCTGGAGCTCCACGTAGTAGTCGAGGTGCCGTAGCCAGGCTCTGGTGTCGGCGGGGTCGATGTACCCCCACAACCCGTGCTGCTGGTCCCAACGCCACTGGCGATGGGCTTCGGGCTTGGTGTGCAGGTCGTCGTGGAAGTTGGCGGGAAGGTCCTCGACCACTTCGTCGTAATCCTTGCGGTAGACCGGAAGCGCGTCGTCGTCCTTCCAGGCCGCCGCATCGAGGACCCGCCGCACCGACGCCACGTCCTCAGGATGGCGCTCCTCGTAGCCGGGTTGGTCGATCGGGAACCACATGACGTCGTGCGGGTTCACGAGCGCCACGGTCAAGAACCAGGGCTCCGGCGCGCTCCCGGGTTGCGGTCGGGCATTGGAGTTGATCCACTGCGCGGCGTTGGAGGCGATGATGGGATCGAAGTGGACGCCGGTACCGGCCCACCCCATGAAATGGCGGTCGTTGCCGTCCCAGTCCGAGAACCCGTACGCCTCCATGTCGGGGTGCTCGGACTGCGACAGGTGCCATTTCCCGATGTATGAGGACCGGTAGCCGGCGCCGCGCAACAGCGAGCCCAACGTGGCCATGGAGGGGTCGAGCTCCTTGTGCTCGGGCATGATCACGTTGTCGATCACGCCGTGGCCGGGGAGGTACCGGCCGGTGAGGAGGCTGGCGCGGCTCGGCGAGCACGGTGAGGAGTGTGTGAAGTACCGGGTGAACTCGATGCCCTCGGCCATGAGGCGCTCGCGCCACGGCAAGCGGACCGACGCAGGCAACCAGCTGCGCTGACGCTCCTGGTCGGATACCACGAGAAGGATGTTGGGGCGCCGCGCCGTGCCGGGGGCGCGTTCGGTCGGCGTCTGGGCCACCGTCGCACCTTAGGCTAGGCCCGACCCCGGTCGGCAAGGAGGTGGCGTGGGGAGCCCGACCACACACCGCACCGACCACGACGAGCACCACGAACCCCACAGCCACGACCCTGGTGGCGCGCCCGACCACGGGTACCCGCACCGCCTAGGACTGATGGGGTTGGCGGCGTCAATCGTCCTGCCTCATGACCACGGGGCTCACAGCGGGGAGCGCGTGCTCGAGTCCACCTCCGCCGGCATCCGGGCCGTGGCCTTGTCGCTGGGGATCCTGGCTGTCACCGCCGTCGTGCAGTTGGTCGGCGCGCTGCTGAGTCACTCCGTCGCGCTGCTGGCCGACACCATTCACAACTTCGCCGACGCGCTCACGGCTCTACCCCTGGCACTCGCCTTCAAGATGGGACGACGACGTCCCACCCGCCGCTACACCTACGGGTTCGGTCGGGCCGAGGACCTGGCCGGCGTCGCCATCGTGGCCATCATCGCGGCCTCGACCGTCATCGCTGCCTATGAGGCCGTCGACCGACTGATGAACCCCCGTCCCATCAGCGGAGCGGGCTGGGTGATGGCCGCCGGCGGAGTCGGATTCCTGGGCAACGAGCTCGTGGCCATCTACCGGGTGCGCGTCGGTCGCCGGATCGGCTCGGCGGCACTGGTCGCCGACGGCCTGCACGCCCGCTCCGACGGTTTCACGTCACTGGCTGTCGTGGTTGGCGCGGTGGCGGTCCTTGCCGGCGCGCCCCGAGCGGATCCGATCGTCGGAGTCGTCATCACCGCCGCCGTGACCTTGGTCCTGTTGGGTGCGACGCGCACGATCTACCGGCGTCTCATGGACAGCGTCGACCCCGAGCTCGTCGACCAGGTCGAACATGTCTTGGCGCAAGTGCCCGGTGTCGACGGCGTCGACAATGTTCGCATCCGCTGGGTCGGACACGAGCTGCGCGCCGAGATCCAGATCTCATCGGACCCATCGCTGAGCCTGGTCGACGCGCACTCGATCGCAGAAGAGGCCCATCACCGCCTCCTCCACGAGGTGTCGCGCCTCGCCGAGGCGGTGATCCATACCAGTCCCTCTGGGCACCCCGGGCACGACACACCCGATTACCACGAGGCTGTGGCCCACCATTTCCCGGAGCAGCGAACTCGCAACGATCACGAGGAGAACCGCTGACACGCCCTGCATCATGATCGCCGTCATAGGATGCCGCCTCGCTACACTCCTGGGCGATGAGTGCTGACGGGACGGTTACGGCACCCGACGGTGGTGTGGTCGTCGACGAGGTCACGACGGTGACATCCGAAGTCCTCGACGCTCTGCGCGCGCTGGTGCCGGAATTGTCCTCATCAGCGCCGCCCCTTACCAACGAAGCGCTCGAGGACATCGTGAGCTCTCCTGCGACCGTGTTGTTCGTGGCGCGCGACGCCGCCGACGGCACCATCCTCGGATCGCTCACCCTGGTAGTTTTCAGCGCCCCGACGGGTCCTCGGGCGTGGATCGAGGACGTGGTCGTCACCACCGCCACCCGTGGCCGGGGTGTCGGGGCGGCTCTCGTCCATGCCGCCAATGCCCGCGCCGCCTCGGCGGGGTCTCGCACCGTCGACCTGACGTCGCGCCCGTCACGAGAGGCGGCCAACCGACTGTACGTGCGCCTCGGCTTCGTCCAGCGAGAGACGAACGTCTACCGAAAGACCCTCGAGTAACGACGGTCGTCAGTCACACCAACCGCCCGTCGGATGAAAAGCCGACGGCGGGGTCCTCGGACGGGAAGAATGGCTCGCGATGCGGACTCCGAACATGTATGGGCCAGATGCCACCTTCGCAGGTGTTCCCGCCGCCGACCTCGACGCGCCTGAGAGCTATTCGACTGCTGGTGCGGTGATCCTGGGGGCGCCCTTCGACGGTGGCACCTCGCACCGACCCGGATGTCGCTTCGGACCCCAGGCGATCCGGCTCACCGACTACCTCCCCCATGACGGGAGCCGGCCCCATCTGGCTCTGGGCGTGGACCCGTTGGCAGAACTGGCCGTGGTCGACGTCGGTGACGTCGAGATGCTCCCGGGCGAGATCGAAGTCTCGCTCCAGCGCCTCGAGCGCGCTGTGGAGCTGGTGGCACGCTCGGGCTCGGTGCCCGTCGTCCTGGGTGGGGATCACACCATCGCCCTCCCCGATGTCACCGGGGTCGCCAAGCACGTCGGTTGGGGTCGGGTCTCGGTCATCCACTTCGACGCCCACGCCGACACCGCGGACCACCAGTTCGGGTCCCTGTACGGCCACGGGACACCGATGCGTCGCCTCATCGAGTCCGGCGCGGCGCGCGGCGATCGCTTCCTGCAGATCGGCTTACGCGGCTACTGGCCCGACTCCGACACCCTGGCCTGGATGGCCGAGCAAGGGATGCGGAGCTTCGAGATGACAGAGATCGAGGCACGCGGGTTGCCGGCTTGTCTGACCGAGGCGTTTGCCATCGCCACCGACGAGTGCGACGCCGTGTTCCTCTCCATCGACATCGATGTCGTCGACCCGGGGTTCGCGCCCGGAACCGGCACGCCCGAACCCGGAGGCTTCTCGAGCCGTCAGCTCCTCGACGCCGTGCGGCGCGCCACCATGGAGCTTCCCGTGGCCGGCGTCGACGTCGTCGAGGTGTCGCCTCCCTACGACCACGCCGAGGTCACGGCCTATCTCGCCAACCGCGTCGTCCTGGAAGCCCTGTCGGGAATCGCGTGGCGCCGGCGCACCGGATCGGCTGACGACCCGCGCCGGCGCCCCGAGGACCCATTGCTCGAAGGGCGCGATCACCGCCCCGTCGACTGAGTGTTCTGTCAGGCCATCGTGGCCAGGATCTCCTCGACGATGGCGAGCGACGTGCCGGGGTGGAGGAACGCCATCCGGGCCACGGTTTCGCCCTCCCAGGTCGTCGGCGTGACGAAGCCGACCTGTTGGGCAAGGAGCCGCACCGACCACTGGTTGTAGTCGGAAGTGCTCCATCCCAGGCGGCGAAAGAGCACGATGGACAGCTCCGGTGCACGGACCAGCTCGAGGTGCGGCGACGCGGTGATCAGCCCTGCACTGGCCCACGCCGTCTGAAGCACGGTCTCCACCGCGTCTCGGTATGCACCAACACCGTGGACCGCCAGGGAGAACCATAGAGGCAGGCCCCGCGCCCGACGGGTCAGGTGCACGGCATAGTCGCTCGGGTTCCATACGGGGTTGTCCTCGTCGTGGATGACGTCGAGGTAGGAAGCCTCCTGGGAGTGGACCGCCTTCGCCAACGCGGGTTGGCGGTACAGAAGAGCGGCACAGTCGAAGGGGGCATACAGCCATTTGTGCGGGTCGATCACGAACGAGTCCGCGTTCTCGATCCCCGCGTACCGGTCGCGGACAAGGGGGGTGAAGAGTCCCGGGCCACCGTAGGCGGCATCGACGTGGAACCACAGGCCGCGCTGGCGCGCCACCTTGGAGATACCGGCCAGGTCGTCGACGATCCCGGCATTGGTCGTGCCCGCCGTGGCGACGACACCGATCACGTCGTCGGGGTGGTGGTCGCCTTCGAGCGCGTCCGCCAATGCGTCACCGGTGAGACGGTGATCGATCGAAGGCACCACGAAGGGCTCGACACTCAAAATCCGTAGAGCCTTCTCGACCGAGGCGTGGGCTTCCTCGCTGACGGCGATGCGCGCTCGGACAGGAGCCTCGCCGCGCCGGAGCGCGGCGGTGTCGCGCGCCACGACCAGGGCGGAGAGATTGGCGATCGACCCACCCGACACAAAGCACCCGCCTGCTCCGGGGGGAAGGCCGGCCAACTCGGCCAGGAACTCGAGCACCTGATTCTCCGCCGCCACGGCTCCGGCCGCCTCCAACCACGACGTGCCTTGAAGTGAGGAGCACGACACGATCATGTCGAACAGGAGGGCCGCCTTTGTGGGCGCGGCGGGGATGAACGCAAGAAAGCGCGGGCTGTCACAGGAGACCACCGCGGTCGCCAGGTGATCCGAGAACAATGCCAGGACGGCCTCGGGATCGTGGCCCGTCTCTCCGATCAGACCGGACAAGACCTTGTCGAATGACTCGCGCGTACCCCCGAAGTCCAGCGACACCGGGTCGAGTGCCAGGCGCTGGCGGCAATAGTCGAAGATCATCTCGACCATGCGCTCGTCGTTCACGAACATGGGATTTGCCATGGTGTCGCCTCCGGGCTCCAGGATCGCACCCGGAAGGAGCGTCGACGCTGATCCACATCGCTCGGTGCCGACGTGGCAGCGTGGGGGGCATGGACCTCCCCGTGATGCCGCCGGTTGCACCCATGCTCGCCAAGCTCGCCCGGGAGCTCCCCATCCTCGACGGCATGCTCTACGAGCCGAAATGGGACGGGTTCCGGTGCGTCGCCTTCAGAGACGGCCCCGAGGTGGAGTTGGGCAGTCGAAACGAGCGCCCCCTCACGAGGTACTTCCCCGAGTTGGCCGAACCGATCCGTGCCGCGTTCCCAGCACGAGCCGTGGTGGACGGCGAGATCGTGATCGCCGGCCCCCACGGACTCGACTTCAACGCCCTGCTCCAGCGGATTCACCCGGCCGCGTCCCGAGTGGCGATGTTGGCCGACACCACGCCCGCGTCGTTCGTCGCATTCGACCTCCTCGCACTCGGAGATCGGGACCTCAGGGGTGAGCCCTTCTCGGTGCGACGCGTCCTGCTCGAAGAGGGGCTCGGCGGTTGCGACGCCCCGGTGCACCTGACCCCGTCGACCACCGACCCCGCTGTCGCCAGTGACTGGTTCTCGCGCTTCGAAGGTGCGGGACTCGACGGCGTCGTGGCCAAGCGCCCGGACCTCACCTATCGCGAAGGCGAGCGGGTCATGGCCAAGGTGAAGCACGAGCGCACCGCCGACTGCGCAGTGGCTGGCTTCCGCTGGCACAAGTCCGGTGGAGTCGTGGGGTCCCTGCTCCTCGGCCTCTTCGACGAAGCGGGCAACCTCCATCATGTGGGGGTCTCGGCCTCGTTCACCGCCGCGCGACGCCGGGAGTTGGTCGACGAACTGGCCCCGCACCGGGCGACGACACTCGACGGTCATCCCTGGGCGACTTGGGCAGAGTTCCAGCACGACAGCGACCATCCGGGGCGCAAGCCCGGGGCGCCGTCGCGTTGGAACGCGGGCAAGAACCTGAGCTGGGAGCCGGTCAACCTGGGTCTGGTGTGCGAGGTGGCCTATGACCATCTCCAAGGTGACCGTTTTCGCCACGCCACCACGTTTCGTCGGTGGCGTACGGACCGTCGCCCCGAATCGTGCACCTACGCCCAATTGGACGTTGTCGTCCCCGCCGAGCTCGAGTCAGTCTTCCGAGCCTGACGCCGGAGCCTCGGGTTCGCGCTGGCGCGACCGGCTCGGTGCGGCCCGGTGAGGCTCACCTTTCTGTTTGGGGAAGTTCGGTGGCCACGGCGCGTCGCCGAGGCCGTCGACCTCGTCACGGTACGAGAGCTCGAGCAGCCCACTGAGGTCGTAGCGCGCCTCGTCGATAGGAGCGCCAGGATCGCCCCGGGTCGCGAAACGACCGGGGACCGTGGCAATGGTCAGGTCGCCGGGATCGACGTCGGGGACCTCGTCCCAGTCGAGCGGGCACGACACCCGTCCTTCGGGGTTGGCTCTCACTGAATAGGCCGACGCCACGGTCCTGTCACGCGCGTTCTGGTTGTAGTCGACGAACACGCGCTCACCTCGCTGCTCCTTCCACCACGCCGATGTGGCGATGTCGGGAAGCCGGCGCTCGAGCTCTCGCGCCAAGGCCAACGCCGCTCGACGGACGTCGGTGAAGGTCCAGCGCGGCTCGATGGGGACATTCACGTGCATGCCCCGCGACCCCGAGGTCTTCGGGAACCCGACCAGCGCGTGCTCCTCGAGCACGGCGTGTGTCTCGAGTGCCACGCGCCGCACCGCTTCGAACGACACGCCGGGCTGCGGGTCGAGGTCCACGCGCAGCTCATCGGGATGATCGGTGTCGCTCCTGCGCACCGGCCACGGATTGAGGTCGAGACAACCCAGATTCACGGCCCACAGGATGTGGGCAACGTCCACCGGGCACAGCTCCTTGGCGCTACGACCGCTCGGGAACGTCACCGTCACGGTCTCGAGCCACGGCGGATGACCCGACGGCACGCGCTTTTGGTAGAAGAAGTCCCCCTCGGACCCGTCGGGGTACCGCTTCAGTACGGTCGGGCGTTCGCGCACGCCCCGCAAGGCGCCGGGGCCGACGGCGAAGTAGTACCAGACGAGATCGAGCTTGGTCTCGCCCCGGGTCGAGAAAAAGACCTTGTCGGGGTTGGAGATCTTCACGCTGTGCCCGTCGACCTCCACCGCCACAGCGGGCACCCCGGCAGCCATGAGTCGATGGTGACACGGATCGGCGGCCGAGACGAACGATCGGTAGCCTCGGGTCTCGATGGATCCCGACGTCGCCCTTCGACGCATCGCCTATCTCCTCGAGGCTCGGCGCGCCGAGTCCTACAAGGTCCGGGCCTTCCGACGCGCCGCAGCCACGGTGGACGAGATCGACCCCACCGTGCTGGCCCAGCGGGCCTCCTCAGGTCGTCTCACCGACCTCCCCGGGGTGGGCGACACCACGGCCCAGGTGATCGCCGAGGCCGTCGCGGGCGAGACACCCGCCTACCTCCTCCAGCTCGAGGAGGAGGCCAAGCCCACATTGACCGGCCGGGCCGCCGAGCTACGCGACTTGCTCCGAGGGGACTGCCACAGCCATTCGGACTGGTCCGACGGGGGCAGCCCCATCGCCGAGATGGCCCGAGCCGCCGCCGCTCTCGGCCACGAATACCTGGCACTCACCGACCACAGCCCCCGACTGACCATCGCGCACGGGCTCGACCCCGAGCGCCTGGTCCGTCAGCTCGAGGTGGTCGACACGCTGAACGCAGAGTTGGCACCATTTCGGATTCTCACCGGCATCGAAGTCGACATCCTCGAAGACGGCTCACTCGACCAGGAGCCCGAGCTCCTGGGGCGGCTCGACGTCGTGGTGGCCAGTGTGCACTCGAAGCTCAAAATGGACCCGGCACAGATGACACGGCGCATGGTGGCGGCCATCGAGAGCCCCCACACCGACATCCTCGGCCATTGCACGGGTCGGATCGTCGTCGGCCGCGGTCGACCGGAGTCGCGATTCGACCACGGCGCGGTGTTCGAGGCGTGCGCACGAACCGGGACTGCCGTCGAGATCAACTCACGGCCCGAACGACTCGATCCGCCCGCGCCGCTCCTGCGCGCCGCCATGGCGGCGGGATGCCTGGTGTCGATCGACACCGATGCTCATGCCCCGGGCCAGCTCGAGTGGCTGGGCAACGGCTGCGAAAAGGCGGCCGACGCCGAGGTCCCGACCGATCGGATCGTCAACATCTGGCCCCGGGCGAAGCTGCTCGAGTGGACCCAGGGCCACGGTGGTAGGCCGTGAGCGATGCCACTGACGACGCGGCGAGCACCACCATTGAGTCCTTGGTGCTCCGTGACGGTCGAGCCCTCGAGGTCTTCACGGCGGGCCCACCCGATGGAATCGCCGTCGTCTATCACCACGGCACGCCCTTCGCCGCCGTTCCCTATGACAGTGCGGCGCAGAGCGTCTCGGCCCGGGGCGGGTGCCTCGTCTACTGGTCACGCCCCGGGTATGCCGGATCGACGAGTCAGCCCGGCCGCCGCGTGGCGGACGCCGCGACTGACACCGGCGAGGTTCTCGACGTGCTCGGCTATGACCGGTTCGTGACGTTGGGATGGTCCGGAGGCGGACCCCATGCCCTCGCCTGCGCCGCGATCATGCCGGGACGATGCCGATCCGCCGCCATCATCGCCGGCGTCGCCCCCTTCGATGCCGAGGGGCTCGACTTCCTCGACGGCATGGGGCCCGAGAACATCGAGGAATTCGGTCTGGCCGCCGCAGGTGGAGCGCCGTTCTCGGAATTCTTGACCCGGGAGTCGGCGCAATTCACGACGCTGTCGGGGCCCGACATGGTCGAGGCCCTCGGGGGTCTCGTCTCCGAGGTGGACAAGGCGGCTCTCACCGGACCGCTGGCCGACTTCATGGCGAGGGCTCTGGCGGCGGCGGGGTCCGGCAGCACGGCCGGATGGCACGACGACGACATGGCCTTTCTGGGCGACTGGGGATTCGACGTCACCGACGTGGGTTGCCCGGTCTCGATCTGGCAGGGGCGCCAGGACCGCATGGTCCCCTATGCGCACGGGGAGTGGCTCGCCACGCACGTGCCCGGGGCACGGCCGCATCTGCGCCCCGACGATGGGCACGTGTCGCTGTTCGTCGGCGCCTTCGAGCACATCCTCGACGACCTGCTCACTTCGGCGTACTGACCGGTCGGGCCCGGCCCGTCCGACGACGCGCGGCTCAGGTGGGTTCGGATAGGTCCGCAGCGTCGGACGGGAGCCTCGTCTTTTCGCGCCGCACGATGACCTCCGATCGTTCGGGGTGTTCGGGGTCGAGGTGGACTTCGGGCAGATCATCGCCCGGGGGTTCGCCCCCGGCATCGACGACAATGGCGATCTCGTTGCCGTGGGGGCCGTAGATGACCTCGTGCAGCCCGACCATCGCCGCCCCCAGCATGCTGGGGGAACGTCCCCGACTCCAGTGCCGGGGGTGACCGGCGCCGTGCTCTGTCGGCCCGTCGGGATCGTCGGTCGCCTCCAACCAGGAGATCCATTCCTCGTCGGTCCAGGATTCGGGGTCTTCGGGCGGTCCGCCTTCAGGTGATCGGTCCGAGGGGGACCGGTCTGCGGGGGCTTCGCCGGGTTCGGTGTCCTCGGCGCCGTCCACCTGTTCCACGCTATCGGGATGGGCCGCGACGAAACCGCTGGGTGGCGCCGTGGCGCGCCGATCAATCGACGGGCTACGCCGGAGTCGGATCCCCGGGGGGGATACCGGGCGGAGATCCGTGGGGATTCTCGGCATCTTCCTGGCGCCGTCGCCACACCGTCTCGGCGCGGTAGAAGACCTCGCGCAAGGGGAGGCTGCTTCGACTCGCCACCCGGGCCGCGTCGCGCTGCTCGACCTTGACGCGTCCGGGGCTCACCTTGACCCGCACCGATGCCCCGTCCAGCTCGACGTGGTCCATCATGCGCAGCGCGGGCCAGCGCTCGAGGAGCACACCGCGCACACCCAGGCTCCCGGTCTCGGCTTCCAGGGTGATGCGCAGCGCCTCACTCAGGACTGGGTCGGTGAGGACGCTCACGGTGTAGCCCGGTCGTCCCTTTTTCATGACGACCGGGGTGATCCAGGCGTCATATGCCCCCGCGTCGAGCAGTGTCTCGATGGCATGGGCCAGGACCTCTCCCGTCACGTCATCGAGGTTGGTCTCGAGCAACATGACCGGTTGTCCGTGGCTATGGGACTCGACCAGGGATTCTCCCACCACCACCTGGGTGCAATTGGGAAGCCCGTCAAGGTCATGTGACCCCGCGCCGAACCCGGTGGTGTGGATGCGCATGGGAGGTAGGGGGCCGACGCTCGACGCCAACGCGGCCACGATGGCCGCGCCGGTCGGTGTCGTGAGCTCGATGGCCAGATCCCGGCCCCACGTCGGGATGCCGCGCAACAACTGGACCACCGCCGGCGAGGGGTTGGGCAAGAATCCGTGTGCGCTGCGGATGGTGCCCATGCCCGTCGCCACCGGCGACGTGGACACCTCGTCGACACCGAGGATCTCCAGCGCCGCGGCCGTGCCGACCACATCGATCACGGCATCATGGGATCCGACCTCATGGAAGTGGACGTGCTCGGGGGGTCGACGATGGATCCTCCCCTCGACCTCGGCCAGCGCCGCGAACGTGTCGAGAGCCCGACGGGTCACCCGTGGCGGCAGACGTGCCTCTTCGACGAGGCCCACGATGTGGGCATGGGTCCGCACCACGACGTCGTCGGTCGTCTCCACGACAGCTCGCGTCGCCGCCACCCCGGCCCGAAGCACCGGCTCGGCTCGCAGACTCCAGCCTCCCAGGGGTAGGCGTTGCAACATGGCCAGCAGTTCGGAGAAGTCCGCCCCAGCGTCGATGAGGCTGCCCAGGGCCATGTCCCCGGCGATGCCCGCGAAGCAGTGGAACCAGGCCACCGTCGGCGGCGGACCCTGACGGGCGACACCGCGAGCCGGCACGTGCTGTGGCACGTCGTCAACGTCCAACCCGGCGCTCACGGAAGGATCCGGGCGATCGCGCACGCGGCGCCGAACCCGTTGTCGATGCCGACGACGGTGAGCCCCGCTGCGCACGACGCATGCATGGCAAGCAACGCCGTGACACCCTCGAGCGCGGCTCCGTAGCCCGTCGACACTGGCACCGCCACGACCGGGGCGGCGGTGATCCCGGCCACAAGGCTGGCGAGAGCACCTTCCATTCCCGCCACCACGACGACCGCGTCGGCATCGGCCACATCGTCGGCCGAGGCCAGGAGGCGGTGCACGCCCGCCACGCCGCAGTCGGCCACGAGAAGGGGCTGCAGCCCAAAGGCGACCAAGACGGCCATGCACTCTTCGGCGACAGGGAGATCTGCCGTGCCCGCCGTCACGACCACGACCCGGCCGGTCCGCGGTGGGGCGGGGCGCCAACTCACCGTCGACAACGACCCCGATCTCGTCACCGAGCCCTCGGGAGCCATGTCCAAACAGGCTGCGACCTGTCCGTCGTCGCCACGTGTCAGCAGCACCGGGGTCTGCCCCGGTTCGGCGAGGAGCTCAGCCACGATCTCGGCACACTGTCGCGCCGTCTTGCCCGGTGCGTACACGGCCTCCCCGGCGCGCTGACGCAGCGCCCGGTGGTGATCGACGCGCGCGAATCCGAGGTCGACAAAGGGGAGCCGACGTAGTCGGGCCACCGCATCGTCGGGACCGACCACTCCGGCACGAACGTCGTCGAGCAGCTGGCGCAGGGCGGGCTCGTCCATGGGTGCCCACTATCCTGCCGCACATGGATGCGGCCGCAATCACCGAGAGTCCAAGCATGGGTACGATCAGCTTTCTGGGCCCGGCGGGGACCTTCACCGAAGAAGCCCTGTTCACCCAACCCGACTACGCGTCTGCCGACCTCGTCCCAGCTGCCACGCTCACCGAGGCCCTCGAGGCCGTGGGCAGTGGTCGTGCCTCGCTGGCGTTCGTACCCATCGAGAACTCGATCGAGGGTGCGGTGAACGCCACCGTGGACAGCCTCGTCTTCGAGGTCGACCTCCTCATCCAACGCGAAGTGGTCCTCGACATCCACCTCCATCTCGCTGCTCAGCCCGGGACCGCGCTCGGCGACATCACCCGGGTCCTGTCGATCCCGGTGGCATCGGCACAATGCCGGCGCTATCTCTCCGCACAGCTCCCGAAGGCCGAGATCGTCGCCACGAACTCGACGGCCGAAGCAGCCCGGATCATCAGTAGCGAGAAGTACCCGGGGTCTGCGGCGCTAGCCCCGCGCCTCGCTGCCGAGCTCTACGGCCTCGAGGTGATCGCCCAGAGCGTGGAGGACCATTCCGACAACCAGACACGGTTCGTGGCTCTCGCACGAGACGGGCTGCCCGCACCCACGGGACATGACAAGACGAGCATCGTCTGCTTCCAGCGCGAGGATCGCCCCGGGAGCCTGCATGGAATCCTGAGCGAATTCGCGGCACGCAGCATCAACCTGACCAAGCTCGAGTCGCGCCCGTCCAAGCGGGGGTTGGGGAATTACTGTTTTCTGATCGATCTCGAAGGGCACCTGGTCGACGAGGTGGTGGCCGATTGCCTTCGAGTCCTGCACGCCGAGCTCGCGGGGGTGAAGTTCCTCGGCTCGTATCCTGCCGCCGGGGACCATGGCCCAGCAGTGCGCGCCCAAGCCGACACGGCGTGGCGGCAAGCCGACGCGTGGGTCAACGCGCTGCGATCACAGATTCGCCCGTCCTGAGCGGCGGTATCCTGGCATTCCGGGAGGGATGGCAGAGCGGACGAATGCGAGGCTCTTGAAAAGCCTTGGCCCAAAAGGCTCGTGGGTTCGAATCCCACTCCCTCCGCC
>DATKQM010000026.1:0-16510 GCA_035532735.1 Acidimicrobiales bacterium
TCACAATGGACCAGCACAGGGCGCCGGAGCCGGCGATCAGCTTCGGGCCGCGCCATAGCCCGAAGCCGATCCCGGCTCGAGGCACGACGGGCATGCACCAGACAATCACCCTGCCGCGCTGAAAGAGAAAAATTTCCGAACTACTGGTGGAGACGCATATTCGATGCCTGCGTATTGGTCAGTGCGACCTGGATGTTTGTCTTGACCGCAGAGCGGCATAGGCAGCCCAGTCGGTGCCGAGCCCCGCAGCTGCCCTGGTGGTCGTGCCCTGGCCGAGGCCCATTGCGAGGGCGACGATCGGCGCAGGAACGTCTCGCACCAGTTGATGGAGCGCCGCCTTCCGATCGCTGATCGAGATTCCGAGCTTGGCCATCCGACGACTCAGTTGACGAGCGACCACGTGTTGGTTCGGGGAGTTTCCCGGGAACAGCCAGGCTGAGTCGGAGTTTGCAGCCGTGCCCATGCGAGATCGGCTCTGGACGTGGGCGGTGACAAGCGCTCCGACGGCTCGAGGGAGCTCGATCGCCTCATCCCCGAGTCGGATGTCGACCAATCCATCGCGCTCCTCGACATCGGCGGTGCGCAACGTGCAGATCCTGGTGACCGACTGGGCGAGGAGCACGACAAGGCAGCCAACAACTCGGTCGCGAAGAGAGATCCCGTCGTCAGTGAGGAGTCGGCCGAGGACCTCTTGGCGATGGCTCTCCGATGAGATGACCGGAGGTCCTCTGCGTCCGGTGGGGATGGTGAGTGGCGTACAGCGACGATGACGGATCGCCCATCGGAGAAAGTCCAGAGCGCTGACAGCGTTGGAGGTGGCGGCGAACCAGATGTCGACGTCTTCCTGCGTGCACGCAGCCAAGGTGACGTGGCGTGTTCGTAGCCAGTCGAGGAACCGGATGGCGGCGTTGGTCTGCTGTTGGGCGGCGTTCTGGGTCCTGGCCGTGAGGACCCCCGCCTCGGAGCGTGCCGCCAGATCACGGTGGTGCCGCCAGCGCAGGTAGACGGTGATGGTCTGTCGGTCCGCAGGGTCGGCGATCGTCTCGAGGCGGTGCTGCTCGAAGCGTTCGAAGGCCAAGAGGTACTTGTCGGCAACAGGCAGCGCACCATGAGCCATGAGCAGCTCCCGCAAGTACTCCCGGCCGGGCCCGCCACCGAACGTGTCGATGCCTTCGTGGGTGAGAGGAACGGCCCCGGTGGCAAGATCGGTGAGGCGTTGGCGAACGGCAGCCGAGTTCAGCCAGGTCAGTCCTTGCCGTGGTCTTCCCATCGACACAAGGGCGTCGAAGAAGGGAAGCATTCCGGTTACGACCTCCCCTGAACCGTCACCAAGAATGCCGACGAGGCGTCTCTTCAGGGAGCAGCGCAGACAGGTATGGGAGTAGAAGGGTTCGTCCTCCACCCCACAGATCGAGCACTGGAACGAGGTCGGGATGCCGGCACAGTCCACACAGACCGGCTGGCCGGTGCTGTCGAGTCCGGGCAGTGAACGCTCGGAGTCGCACCCGGGACATCGGCCACGGGTGCGAACCCCGTGGCGCACGCAGTTGGTGCAGACGAACCCCTCGGGCCAGTTCCAACCGATGATGCAGGTGCGTCCGCAGCGGCCACAGCATTTGGCCGGGCGCTGCCTGCTCACAGGGCGTCGGGGGTGACCCGGGCACGCCTGGGTCGGCCCACAGTGGCCAGATCGAGCACCGTTCCCTCGGGCTGTTCCACCTTGGGCTTGGGCGTGGCCACGCCCGTCTCGATGAGCTCGTCGGGCGTGCAGGAAAAGATGTCGCACAGGGCGGCGAGCGTGTGCAGCGAAAGTCGTTCGGGCACCTGGGCGGCCAGTCGATAGATCTGGGCCGGCGACAGCACGACGCCACGTTCGGCGAGCAGCGGGCCGAGGTCGCTGGTCTTCCACAGGCCGTGGGCCGCCATCACCTGGCGCAACTGCCACGTGTAGGTGGGTGCCGGTTTCACCGCTCTCCTCTCTTGTCCTCGGCTTCGCTGACACTGCGATCGAGCGAGGCCCGGAGCATTCGGGTCCGGTAGTCCGAGGACACCGAGGTGTAGATGGCCAGGGTGGCGGCGTGGCTGTGGCCGACCTGCTGCTGGACGAACAGCGCGTCATAGCCATCCTCGATGAGGTGGGTCACATAGGAGTGGCGCAGGCAGTGCGGGCTCAACCCGCTCGGCAGTCCGGCGGCCTCGGAGGCTGTGGCAAAGGCAGTGTTCAATCGGTCCTCGCTCACCCGGGGCCCGCGTTCGGACGGCCACAGGCCGCTCTGTCCGGGCTGGCGATATTGGGGCCACACATCGTTGACCCACTCGCCGATCACGTCGACCGACCACCCCATGACGGTCAGGACGCCGCGCCGGCGCGGTGGCGATCCCTTGGTCGCCTTACCGAACCGGACCTGGCAGACACCGAACCCACCGAACTCGGGTGCACTTGGGTTGGAACCGAAGTCGTGGTTCTCCAGCATCAACAGCTCTCGACGTCGAAGACCCCACCCATAGGTCACCTTGAGCATGGTGGCGTCTCGGAAGGCGGGAATGAAGCCCTTGCGGTGGTTGCCACGGACTGCCTCGGCCCGGTCGTCGGCGGCGTCGAAGAGAGCCTGGCACTCGATGCGGGTGAGCGACCGTCTCGCCGGTCGCCCCTCGTTGTCGCTGGCATGGACGGCGAGGTTGGTCTCGGTGCAGATCTGGGAGGGATGAGTACCGAACCGCTTCAGGCACGCCGCAGCCCATCCATAGGCCGGGTCGCAGGCATAGGAGAGGAACGAGCGCACCGACAGCTCATAGGACCGCACCGTCGACAGCGCCCGCTTGGTTTTCCGCAGATCGCCGATCCACGTCTCGAACTCCGCAGAGGTCCACCCCCAGGGGAACGAGCCGGCATGATCCTGAAAGCGCCGGACGATCCTGGCGCTGTTGTCGATGGTGTTGAACGACAGGTTCCGGCTCAGCTGCTGGGATCTCCAGCCGTCGAGCAGGGCCTCGAACATCTCGTGTTCCGGAGCCTGGAGAGCCTCGCCTCCGAGCAGGTGGAGACGAGCCAGGGCCGACGTGTCGCTCATGCGTTTCACTCGGCCACCCGTTTCTCAGAGGAAGACCGATCCTCGCATCGAATGAGAGTGCCGGCTGGGATGCCCTGGTCAGCCCTCAGATCCAGGTTCCGCAGAATTTCCTTTTTGGCAACGTCACCCTCGCGACGTGCCTGCTCAAGGCAATTTTCAATCCCTGAAAAGAATACGCATCAGATGAAATATGCGAGGTTGCCCGGCCAGGGTGACGTTCGGGGTGACGTCCGTCCGGATCATGGTGACCATGGATCAGTCTCCCAATTCCACAGAACCGGCGACGCCGGCGTCCGCAAGGAACGCCTCGCTCATCGACATCGCCGGGGTCGCTGAGCGCCTCGGGGTGACTCCCCGCCATGTGCGCCGCCTCGTCGCTGAGCGCCGAATTCCCTTCATCAAATGGAGCCACCTGATCCGGTTCGACCCGGAGGAGGTCGATTCGTGGTTGGAGAGTGTCCGGGTACCGGCGGTGCCTGCCGGCCGACAATGGGCCATAGATCGAACGGCGGAGGGTCGTTGCCAAGACGAGACATGCCGCACTTGGCGGTCGCCCAGATCCGGAGGATCAGGCCGGAGTCCCCTCTGACGCGAAGAGTGCCGCCCCGATTTGCCGTGCCGCATCACGCTGCATCGTCTGGGTCACGTGGCTGTAGACGTTCATGAACAGCGATGCGTCGGCGTGACCCAGCCGTTCGGCCGCGACCTTGGGCGGCACCCCGCTCGAAAGCATCAGTGTGGCGCTCGTGTGGCGCAGCCCGTGGGCCGTGAGTCTGGGCAGGCCGAGCTCCGTGCTGTAGGTGGCCAAGAGTCGCGACACCCGCTGGGGATGGTACGGGCCGCCGGCGACTTTCGTGAAGACGAAATCACCGGATTCCCAGTCGGATGCGGCCTTACGTTCGGTCACCTGAAGCTCGCGCTGCTTGCGCAGAACCTCCTCGAGGTAGTCGTCCAGTTCGATCGTGCGGATGGCGTCGCGGCTCTTGCCCGACGACGGAGCTATGTCGTGGTCGAGCGTCGATACGAAGTCGACCACCCGGACCACATGGCCTCGAAGGTCCACGTTGGCCCAGCGCAGGGGGACGAGCTCGCCAATGCGGAGACCGGCGGCCATGAGAAACGCCCACAGCGGCCATGTGCGGTCGCCCTCCATGAGGGCGAGGAATTCGCGGGCCTGCTCGGGGCTCCAGTGCTTGGGGATCGACCTCCGAGCCTGAGGTCGGGGCGTTCCGACGAGGGGGTTCGCCGAGACGATGCCCCGGGTCACGGCCCGCTTGAATGCTCCGGAGAGCGGTGCCCTGGCCAGACGCACGGTGTTGGCTTTCAGGGGCCTCCCCGACTGGAGGCCTCCGTCCTTGGTGAGCTTGCGCTGCCACCCGCTGATCACTTCGGGGGTGATGTCCCTCGCCAACTTTTGACCGAGGTGGGGACGCACGTAGTAGCCCGCGTAGAGGCGGTAGTCGAAGCATGTCTTGGGCGAGAGCCGGCCGTCGGCGTCGATACCGTCGAGGTACTCGTCGAGCATTTGGTCGACGGTGACGGCGGTTCTCGAGGGTCTGCGTGGCCCACGATCAAGTGCTGCTACCAAGTCCCGTCGCGCGCGGCCGGCATCGGTGGCGGTGCGAAAGCCGCGTCTTGTGATCTGCTGTCATCGCCCACTGAGCGCGTCGCGTCCGATGCTGACCTTGAAGTACCACCCACCTCGTGCGTTGGGATAGACGCCTTCTGGTCTGGCGGGCACGCCGCCACCTCCTCGCAAATTTGGTTCTCACGAGGTTCTCACGGCGCTACTCCGAATGACAACGCTTCGGTCAAAAGCGACTCTGACCAGGACTTTCGAGTGGAGGCGAAGGGACTCGAACCCTCGAACCTCTTGACTGCCAGTCAAGCGCTCTACCAACTGAGCTACGCCCCCGAGACGAGGAGCCACGTTACCAGCCCGGTTGGCCCGACCACGAGGGTGCCGTGGTGCCGCGAGGTTCTCACGACGTTCAGTTGCGACCCGCGCCGACGATGGCGGCACGGGTCGGCGGTGTTCGGGGCGGTGCGCCTCATTCCGTAGAATCCAGGGATGGGGCGGCCCTACGACGTGCAGGAAGTCGAGCTCAAGTGGCAGGAGCGCTGGGCTGACAGTCACCTCTACGAGGTCGACGCCGATGACCAGCGCCCCGCGCAGTACGTCCTGTGCATGTATCCCTATCCGAGCGGGTCCGCCCACCAGGGCCACGTTCGCAACTACACCTTCGGCGACCTCTTCGTCCGGCACCGGACCATGCAGGGCTACGCCGTGCTCTCGCCTTTCGGCTTCGACTCGTTCGGGCTTCCGGCCGAGAACGCCGCCATACGGACCGGCGAGCATCCCCGAACCTTCACCGATGCCCGGATCGCCGAGCTCAAGGCGAGTGTGAAGCGACTGGGCGCCGTCTACGACTGGCGTCGGGAGATTCGCAGCCACGACCCCGCCTACATCCGGTGGAACCAGGTCATCTTCTTGCGTTTGCTCGAGGCCGGCCTGGCGTACCGGGCCCTGGCACCTGTGAATTGGTGCCCGGGCTGCCAGACAGTGTTGGCGAACGAGCAGGTGCTGGCGGACGGGACCTGTGAGCGATCGGGCGACGTCGTCATCCAGCGCGAGCTCGAACAATGGTTCTTCCGCACCACCGCCTACGTCGACGAATTGCTCGACGCCCTCGACGAGCTCGAATGGCCTGAGCGGGTCAAGACCATGCAGCGCAATTGGATCGGACGGTCCCAGGGCGTCGAGTTCGAGCTGCAGGTCGTGGGACGCGAGTCCGAGGGTCTGGCGCTGAGCGTTTTCACCACGCGGCCGGACACGAGCTTCGGGATGACCTATGCCGTCGTGGCCCCCGAACATCCCTTGGTCGACGTGCTCACCACCGCCGAGCAACGGGCCGAGGTCGAGAGCCTGCGGGCTTCTTCGGAGGGCAAGAGCGAGCTCGATCGGACTTCGGAGCACGGCGCCGATGTCCTGGCCAAGCGAGGTGCCTTCACCGGCGGCCACGTAGTCAATCCCTTCAACGGGAAGTCAATCCCGGTCTTCGTGGCTGACTACGTCCTCATGCGGTACGGCACCGGCGCGATCATGGCCGTCCCGGCCGAGGACGAGAGGGACTGGGATTTCGCCCAGGCCCACAAACTTCCCATCGTCCGGACCACACGGGCCCCCGACGGATTCGACGACGGGGCATGGACCGGTGACGGGGAGAAGATCAACTCGGACTTTCTCAACGGGTTGGACGTCGGTGCCGCCAAAGAACGCGCCATCGCTTGGCTCGAGGAAATGGGAATCGGCCGCCGCACCGTCAACTACCGCCTCCGCGACTGGTTGGTGTCGCGCCAGCGCTATTGGGGATGCCCCATCCCCGTCGTCTTCTGCCCGGTCGACGGTGTCGTGGGGGTGCCTGAGGACCAACTCCCCGTCCTCGCGCCCGACGATGTGGAGTTCCTTCCGACGGGTGAGTCTCCCCTCAAGCGCCATCCCGGCTTCCTCCATGTGACATGTCCCAGGTGTGGCGGGCCCGCCGAGCGCGAGACCGACACCATGGACACGTTCGTCGACTCGTCGTGGTACTTCCTCCGCTTTTGCGATCCCTGGTCGAACGACCGGCCCTTCGACCCCGAGAAGGCCCGGCACTTCATGCCGGTCGACCAGTACATCGGCGGCATCGAACACGCCATCCTTCACCTTCTCTACGCGCGCTTCTATACCAGGGCGCTGATCGACGTGGGGCTTGCCCCCGGTGTGGGGCGCGAGCCCTTCAAACGGCTGTTCACCCAGGGCATGATCCGGATGGACGGGAAGAAGATGTCGAAGTCGAGGGGGAATCTCGTCACACCGGCGCGTTACTTCGACACCGTGGGCGCCGACGCACTGCGCCTGTTCCATCTCTTCGCCGGACCCCCGGGGGACAACATGGACTGGACCGACCAGACCGAGAACGTCATCGACGGGTGCGGCCGATTCCTCGACCGGGTGTGGCGACTCACGGTCGAGACGCCGACAGGGAGCCGTGACGGCGACCCGGGGCCCGAAGACATGGTGATCACGCGGGCGACGCACCAGCTCATCGCCAAGGTGAGTGACTACCTGGAGCGTTGGTCGTTCAACACCTCGGTGGCGGCCTGCATGGAGTTCTCCCATCTCCTCCAGCGCTACCAACATGATTCGCCCCAGGGGCCCCATCGGGACACGAACGATTTCGCCGCCGACACGCTCCTCTTGTTGCTTGCTCCCCTTGTGCCCCATGTCGCCGCCGAGGCGTGGGAACGGCGCCACGGGGAAGGGGCCATGGTCCACGCCGAGTCCTGGCCGTCGTTCGACAAGGGCCTGGCTCGCTCGGAAAGCGTGACGATGGTGGTCCAGGTCAACGGCAAGGTGCGTGACCGGATCGAAGTATCCCCCGACATCACCGAGGAGTCCGCCGTGGCGCTCGCCGCCGCGTCGGAGCGTGTGGCCGGAGCCCTCGGCGGGGTCGAGCCCGCCCGAGTGGTCGCCCGGCCGCCCCGGCTCGTGAACTTCGTCACCTGATCCGACGGCTCGCGACGCGGGCGCGACGCCCGTGGACCAAGGCCGAAGGTGACTACGCGGCCCTGAACCCGGCCAGCAGCTCCTGGATCTTGTCTCGGTCCATCCGGTATGGGGCGTAGAAGCTCACGCGGGTGACCATGTCGCCGTAACGCTCGACGACCTTTGCCGGGACCTCGCCGATGTCCCCGGTCACGGCGAAGGCGTCGAGCATGTCGGGCGGGATGAGGTCCGCCATCTTGACCCACTCACCTCTCTTCGAAAGCGTGTTGAGTTCGCTGAAGAGATCGCCCCACCCATGGAGATCGAGCACGGGCCGGTAGGCGGGCGTCGACGAATAGAACGCCAGCTGCTGCTTGACGGCCTGGGTGGCGACTTGCATCTCAGCCTCGTTGGTCCCAGTGACCATCATGGCCGGGTAGGAGATCTCGAAGCCGTCCCGAGTCCGACCGGCTCGGGCCAACCCTCGATCCAAGGCCGGAAGAGTCACCTCACGCATGTATCTCGCCGTCGTGAAACCGTGGGCGAGGAGACCGTCGGCGACCTCGCCGGCGACCTCGGTCATCAGCTGGCCGACGGCGGCGAGAAAGACCTTGGGAACGCCGTACTGATTGGGGCCGGGGTTGAAGAAGGGCGTCATCAACGTGTGCTTGTAGAAGTCTCCGCGGAAGGAGAGCTTGGTGCCATCGTTCCACGCCGACCAAATCGCCCGCATGGCGGTGATGAACTCGCGCATGCGCGGGGCGGGGTGGGACCACGGCATGGAGTAGCGCTTCTCGATGTGGGGTTTGATCTGCGAACCCAATCCCAGCATGAACCGACCTTTGGAAAACGCCTGGAGGTCGTTCGCTACCACCGCCGTGCTCATGGGGTTACGGGCGAAGGCCACGGCGATCCCCGTGCCGAGCTCGATGCGCTCGGTGTGCTCAGCGGCGAGCAGCAGGGGGAGGAACGGGTCATGGCCCGCTTCTGCGCACCACAGCCCGTCGAAGCCGTCCGCCTCGGCACGTTGCGCGGTCTTGACCGCGTCGCTCGGATCGAACCCGATGCCCCCGTCGACTTGCATCGGCGCACCATATCCGAAGGACCAGAACTCGAGCAGATCCACCCAGGGCGGTGACCTGGGCATCCGTAAGCAAAAAGGCTCGAAAAGCGTTGCAGTTCCCGCCTCCGACGGCCGACAATTGTGAGATGGACGACGACGCATCCTCGTTCAGTGACGAATTCCACGGACCGGCCCGACGCCGAGAGGTCGACCCGGGACTCGAGATGCGCGAACCGTATCTCGAACGGGTTCTCGCCGATTTCGAGGCAGGACAGCTCGAGGCCTATGAGTACACCCGTCGGGTGCTCGCCATCAACGCCGCGGGCTCGACCGAAGAGATGAGCGCCATCGTCAACGCGCCCCCTGTCGGAACCGACGGCTCTGACGGCTCTGACGGCTCTCACGCCGCCGATGGCACTCTCTCGCCCGGGCTCGACCCCGTGGATCTGGCCCGACTCCGAGCGACACGGCTGGCGGAGTCTCGGAGTCCCAATGCGCGCTACGTCACCTTGGCGGTCGTCTTCGTCTTGTTCGCGGTGCTCATCGGCATCGGGATGTGGCTGGCGACCCACATCCACGGATCGGCTCTGTCGCCGCTGCTCCACCGACACATCGTCGCCCGCCCCATTTCCTGGTGGGGTTGACGGGGCACGACCCCTGGTCGCTCAGCGCGCCCCCGGGAGCTCGATCCAGCTCCTGTCGAGATCGGAGACCGACGGGCACCCCATGAGGATGAGCGTGCGCACCATCTCGGTCCGGAGGATCTCCAGGACCTGTCGCACGCCTGCTTCTCCGCTCGTGGCCAGCCCGTAGAGATACGGGCGTCCGATCATCACCGCGTCGGCCCCGACGGCCAAGGCCTTCACGACGTCGCTTCCCCTTCGGACGCCGCTGTCGAGCACGACCGCAGCCGTGGCACCGACGGCGTCGACGATCGAGGGAAGCACCCGCAACGTGGCCGGTGCTCCATCGAGCTGGCGGCCTCCGTGGTTGGACACGATGACGCTGTCGCAGCCGGACTCGACGGCGCGACGGGCGTCGTCGGCGCACAGGACACCCTTCACCGCCAGGGGACCGGTCCACTGTCGTCGAATGGCGACGACGTCATCCCAGGAGAACGGCGATGCTCCCATGGCCACGAGCCGTGCCGTGGGCGAGGCCGGGGCGGCTGTCTCGGTCGGCGCGGTGGCGTCGGATCGGGCCCGGACGGCGGCCCGGGCCATGCCGGCGAGCCACCGCGGTCGGAGCGCGACCTGCGCGGCCAGTCGACTCGCGCTGGCCGGCGCGAAACGGAACGGTTGGGTCACCCCGTGGCGGACGTCGCGTTCGCGATGTCCGAGAGCCGGCGTGTCGAGGGTGACCACCAGTCCGTCATAACCGGCCACCTGGGCGCGCCCCACGAGCTCTTCGCTCTGTTCGGGTCCCCCCGGTGCATACAGCTGGAACCATTTGGGCCCCGGCGCGGCGGTCGCGAACTCCTCGATTGACGATCCGGCGACGGTGCTGAGCACCGACACGGTTCCGGCCGCCGCCGCGGCACGAGCGATGCCGGGCGCGCCGTCGGGATGCATGAACCGCACGAGGCCGCATGGAGCGAGGAGGATCGGCAGCGACAGGGGAGTGCCCAGCAGGGTCGTGGAGACCGGCGGGTCACCGGTGGCGTTGGCCATGCGGGGACGAAAAGTGACCTCGGAGAAGGCCCGTCGGTTCTCCTCCATCGTGACTTCGTCGTCGGCGCCGCCGTCGATGTAGTCGAACAGGGCCCGGGGGATGGCCCGGGAGGCGCGCCGTCGGGCCTCTCCGACGCTGTAGATCCGTGACGCGTCCACCGCCCACCTCCCATTCGCTCCCGCACCAGGGTGCGACACCCTTCGCCTGGTGGGTAGTCTGCCCGCCGTGCGCCGATTCGTTCTTCCCTCGGTAGTCGTGGCCGGCCTCGTACTCGCAGCATGTGGGTCGAGCAACCCGGCATCGTCATCCACGACGGGCTCGACGACGAGCTCGACGACGGGCGCGACCAGTCCGATCGCCGCCGCCAACCCACCCACGGTGTTGAACCCCACCGAGGTGAAGACCGCACCGGTCATCGGTCCCGGTACCTCACCCCCGCCCACCAGCCTCGAGACCAAGGACCTGGTCGTGGGCACCGGGGCGACGGCAACAGCGGCGAACACCGTCCAAGTGCAATACGCGGGGGCCAACTACACCGACGGCAAGGACTTCGACTCGAGCTGGTCGCGCGGGCAGGCGGCGTCGTTCCCGCTCAACGGGGTGGTTCCTGGCTTCGCTCAGGGCATCGAGGGCATGAAGGTCGGTGGTCGGCGCGAGATCGTGATCCCTCCGTCACTTGGCTACGGCGCGATGGGCAGCGCCCCCGCAGTCGCTCCCAACGAGACCCTCGTGTTCGTCGTCGACCTCTTGGCCATCCAGTAGCGGTCGCAGATCGACGCTCAGTGGCCGACGCCGTCGTCGAGCGCGTGCCGGCGCTGATTCACCCGTCGTCGGGCGGACTGCCGTCGCTGCGCTCGTCGCGTAGATAGCGCTCGAGCTCAGCCGCCAGCTCGTCGCCCGTCGGCAACGTGCCCACGTCGAGAGGGTTGCCCTCGGCCGCGTCGACGGTGCGTTCGAGTTGCCGGACCATCGACGTATGCTCGGCACTCTTGGCGATGAGGTCGTCGACCTGTTGGAGCGAGGCATCGGCCGCGGTGTGCAGGTCCGTCGAGTCCACCGAGAGATCGCCGATCGTGGCCAGACCGTCGAGCAGGGCTGCACTGGCGGATGGGAATGCCATCCCCGACACATAGTGCGGGACGCGGGCCCACAACCCGACCGTCGGGATGCCGGCGTCGCCGAAGGCGAGCTCGAGTGCGCCCCACACCCCTGAGGGCACATCGATCTCCCCTTGGACGATCCCGACCCGTTCCACGAGCTCGGCGGACTCTCTCGGGGCGGTCGCGGCCAGTCGAACGGGCCGGGTGTGGGGTGCCGGAGCCGGGAAGGCCCCCAACCCCACGACCAGCCGGACACCGAGCTGGCGGGCCAAGGTCACGACCGAGGTGACGAACGAGGGCCAACGGAAATCCGGTTCGGGGCCGACCAGGTAACAGATGTCGGCGCCGAGTCGGTCCGTTCCTGCCCGCATCTGGATGACCGGCCACGTCAGACCCTCGTTGACCCCGTGGGAGATGTGCACCACCGGTCGCCGGGCGCGTTGGTCGATGAGCGCTTCACCGTCGAAGGTGGCGACGAGCTCGGTCGAGTCGGCCGAGAGCAAGGCGGTGATGGCGCCGTCGGCACCGAGTCCCGCGTCCACCCAACCGTCGAGCGCGACCACAAGCACAGGACGGTCGAAGCTTCGTTCGCCGTGACGCTCGTAGAGGGTCACCGGGGGCGGCCGTCGCTCACGAGGCGTCCAGTGCGGCGAGAGCCATCTCCGCCAGCCTGACCACACTGTGGCCGAAGTCGTCCACGCTGGAGCGATCTCCGGCCGCGGCGCCACCCACGTAGCGCGCATAGACACCTTGAATGATGCAGGCCAGCTTCCAGTAGCCGAACGCGACGTAGAAGTCGAGGTGTTGGAGGTCGCGACCCGACGTCGCCGCGTAGCGTGCCCGCATCTCCGCCTTGCTCGGAAAGCCCGGCACGGTGGTGGGTGTGACGCCCAACAGCGCCGCCTCGTCGCCGGGGTCGGTCCAGTACACCATCAGGAGCCCGACGTCGGCGAGGGGGTCACCGAGGGTGCAGATCTCCCAGTCGAGGACGGCGCGAACATCTCCGTCGGGGCCGAGGACGGTGTTGTCGAGTCGGTAGTCGCCGTGGACGATCGAGGTCCCCACTTGGGCGGGGACTCGAGCCGACAGTCGGTCGTGGACGGCCCCCACGATCGTGGCGGTGTCGAGCCCGTCGACCTGTGAGTTGCGGAACTGTTCGTACCACCGGCGCAACTGACGTTCGATGTATCTGTCTCGCTTGGCGAAGTCGCCGAGCCCGACGGCGTCGACATCCACGGCGTGCAGGGCGGCCAAGGTATCGGCCAGGGACTCGCCGGCGCGCCTTCGCGCCTTGTCGTCGAGATCGTGTTGGGCGGAACGTGCGTCGCGAATGATGTGGCCCTCGACGAATTCCATGACGTAGAAGGGCTGTCGGTTCACCTCTGGGTCCTCGCACAGCCCATATGTCTTGGGAACGGGGACGGCCGTCGGCCCCACGGCGGTGATGACGCGATGCTCACGGGCCATGTCGTGCGCGGTGGGAAGGACGTGGCTCAGGGGCGGACGACGCAGGGCGTAGACATTCCCCCTGGCGTCGCCGACCCTGTAGGTGAGGTTGGAGCGCCCTCCGGCGATGAGTTCGAACGACAGCGGGGGCGTGGTACCGGGCACGTGCGACGCGAACCACGTCGTCACCCGCTCGGCGTCGATGCCCTCGACGCCGCCGTCGACGAGGTCGGCAGTCGTCATGGGAGGAACGCTACCTGTCGCGCCCAACCCGGCCTGGGCCGCGAGGTTCGCCCGGTAACGTCTCCGATGTGATCGACGTCACCGATGCCACCTTCGAGCAGGACGTTCTGGCCCGCTCTGAGCAGGTCCCCGTCGTGGTGGACCTGTGGGCGCCGTGGTGTGGGCCTTGTCGCACCCTGGGACCGATCCTGGAGAAGGCCGTCGAGGCCAAGGATGGTTCGGTGGAGCTCGTGAAGGTCAACGTGGACGAGAACCCGCGGATATCGGCCTCGTTCCAGGTGCAGTCCATCCCGGCCGTCTACGCCCTCAAGGACCGCCAGGTCGTCGACGGGTTCATCGGCGCCGTTCCCGAGCCCCAGATCACCGAATTCGTCGAACGGCTCGCCCCCGTGCCCTCAGAGGCCGACAAGCTGGTCGAGGTGGGCGACGAGGCGTCGTTGCGCCAGGCCCTCGAGCTCGAGCCCGACCACCCCGGCGCCGTCGTCGCCCTGGCGCGCCTGCTCGCCGCAGGCGGCGATCCGCCCGAGGCCCTGCGACTCCTTGCCCGTATCCCCGAGACGCCCGAGGCGCGCCAGGTGGCGGCCGAGGCCCGCTTGGCGGCCCAGCAGGTCGAGGTACCCGCCGACGGGGTGGACGTGCTGCTCGACGCGCTGTTGCCCAAGGTCAAAGACGACGAGGAAGCTCGCCAGGAGTTTCTCGACCTCCTCGAGACGTTGGGTCCCGACGACCCTCGCACCGCGTCGTATCGCAAGGCACTGTCCACTCGCCTGTTCTGAAGAGCCGGGTGTCACGGCCCGGGCGCCAGACGCCCTCCGACGCCGTCACGGTGAGCGTGTAGGTTCACGCGGTGCACCTGCGCCTCGGTGACCGGACGTTCGATCTGGCCACGCGGGGATTGGTCATGGGCATCTTGAACCGGACCCCCGACTCCTTTTACGACAAAGGCGCCACGTTCTCTCTCGACGCGCTCTTGCATCGCGCCGACGAGCTGCTGTCCTACGGCGCCGACATCCTCGACGTCGGTGGGGTGAAGGCGGGCCCGGGCCCGGAGGTGACCGAGGCCGAGGAGCTCGATCGGGTCATTCCCGCCATCGAGGCTTTACATAACCGACTGGACGTGGCCATCTCGGTCGACACGTGGCGGGCATCGGTGGCCCGCGCCGCGTACGGCGCCGGTGCCGTCGTGGGCAACGACATCAGTGGGTTCGCCGATCCCGACTACCTTCCCGCCGCCGCCGCGGCCGGAGCCGCGGTGGTGGCGACACACATCCGGATCGGTCCCCGCATCCCCGACCCCGAGCCGGCGTATGACGACGTCGTGGTGGCGGTCCGGGACTTTCTTGCCGAGCGGGCCGCGCAGGCGGGCGCGGCCGGCGTCGGCCCCGATCAGGTCGTGCTCGACGCCGGCCTCGACCTGGGCAAGACAGCGGCGCAGTCCCTCGAGCTGCTGCGCGCCTCGAATGTGCTGTGCGGGTTGGGGTACCCGCTGTTGCTGTCTGCCTCCAACAAGACGTTTCTCGGCGTGACCCTCGACCTCGACATCGATCACCGACGCGACGCTTCTCTCGCTGCTGCTGCTCTCGGCGTGTCGCTCGGTTGCCGCATTGTGCGTGCCCACGACGTCGCCGGGACCAGACGCGTCTGCGACGCCCTCGCCGCCGTCCTCGAGGCAGCGTGACCCCGCCCCCGCCCGGCGCGTCCAAAGTGGGCTCGGCGTCCGCGTCCGACGGCGGGTCCTCACCGGGCGGCGCCGTAGCCCAGGCCGCGTTCCTCGTCCGGGGAGACGACGCATCGCTGGTGGGCCAGCGCGTGCACGACCTCCTCGGTTCTCTCGTGGGTGACAACGATGCCGCCATGGTGGTCGAGGAGCATGGCGGCTCGGGGGCCGATGATCTCGAGGTGGGCATCGTGGTGGACGCGTTGACGACACCACCGTTCCTCACCGACCGGCGCATCGTGGTGCTGCGCGACGCCGGTCGGCTGGTTGCCGCCGATGCGGCGCGTCTGGTGGCCTGTCTCGACGATCCTTTGCCCGGCGTCACCTTGGTCGCCGCCGGCGGAGGTGGCACCGTCCCCGCTTCTTTCGTGAAAGCCATCGAGCACCGGGGGACGATCATCGACACGTCGGTCGGGACAGGTCGGGCCCGCACCCAGTGGCTCGTCGATCACCTCCACGATGGGCCCGTGAAGCTCGATGCCCGGGCGGGGTCGCGGCTCGGGGAACACCTCGGTGGCGACATGAGTCGTCTCCGAGGTCTTCTCGACGCCTTGGCGGCGGCCTACGGCGAGGGCGCGTCCATCGATATCGAGAAGCTTGAGCCCTTCCTCGGAGAAGCGGGCTCGGTTGCTCCGTGGGATCTCACCGATGCCGTCGACAAGGGTGACACCGAGGGCGCTCTCTCGGCCCTGCGAAGACTCTTCGGTGCGGGAGGGCTCCATCCCCTCCAGGTCCTCGCCATCTTGCACCGTCACTTTCAGGCCATGCTCCGGCTCGACGGGTCGGGCGTGACCACTCCTGACGAAGCCGCGGCCCGTCTCGGCATGCGCAGCTCCTTTCCAGCGCGCAAGGCACTCGAGCAAGGTCGTCGTCTAGGCCCCGCCGGGATCAGTCGGGCGGTCACGCTGCTGGGCGAAGCCGACCTCGACGTGCGGGGACGCAGCGCGCTGCCGTCGGAGACGGTGCTCGAGGTGCTCGTGGGTCGCCTCAGCCGGCTGGGTGCGGCGAGGGAATCACCGATGCGTCGGCCTGCCGCCGGCTCTCGCCGAAGGGGTTGAGGCTCAGCCTTCGCTTGCCGCGTTGGCCCGACGCATCAGTCGGGACTTGCGGTTGGCCGCTTGATTCTTGTGGATGACACCCTGCGCCGCGGCCTTGTCGATGCGGCGCACAGCGGCCCGTGTCGCCTCGGCGGCGTTGTCGGCTCCCGCGTCCACCGCGTTCACGGCCGTCTTGGTCCGTGTGCGGATCTCCGAGCGCACCGACTTGTTGCTCAGTCGACGCCGCTCGTTCTGGCGGTTGCGCTTGATCTGGCTTGCGATGTTGGCCACGTGCGTTCCTTACTCTGAGCGAGACTCTTGGCGGGGGGTCGGGAACGCCGGCATGCTGCCGGGTCCGGTGCGGGCGCCGGTCCCGAGCTCCCGGTGGGCGCCGGCTCGGGGAACCCGTCTCCGGACCGTCGAGCCCGTCTCCGGACCAGGTCTTCGAGCCGAGCGGTCCCCGGGACCGGTCGAGGGGTCATCGTACCAGCTGGCCCGGGGACCTGGGGATGGGGACCGCCACGGCGACCGGTACGATCGGGAGACCGTGCCGAGCCAACTGCCACCGGGTCCCGTCACGACCGACCGGATCCGCAATTTCTCCATCATCAGCCACGTCGACCACGGCAAGTCG
>DATKQM010000027.1:0-19346 GCA_035532735.1 Acidimicrobiales bacterium
GGGGTCGCCGAAGGCGGTGGTGAGCTGATCGCCGTCGAGGCGGTAGCCGACCGCTCCGTACTCGCGGGCCACGGTCACCGGTGTCGAAGCCAGTGCCTGGTCGCTCGGGCGATCGTGGTCGAGGTCGACCACGGGCAGCCTGGTGAGCTGAGAGAGCAGACCGAGGACCACCTCTTGGGACGTGACGTCGCGCGAGATGAGCAGGGCCGGGAACGAGGAGCCTCGATCGGTCGCCTCGTTGAGAACGGGCGCGACCTCGGCGTCGGTGGCATAGCCATCGGTGACGATGGAATGCGCCAGTCGCCGGGCCCATTCGACGCGTGTGGCGGCAGAGGGGCTCATGCGACCACCCGGAGCACTTCCTCGAGGGTTGTCTCACCCTCGAGCGCCTTGCGGACGCCACTCTGTCGTAGGGTCACCATGCCCTGTTCGACTGCGAGTTTGTGGATGTCATCAGCCGTACCTCCCTCGATGATCAACCGCTCAACGTCTTCGGTGACGACGAGGAGCTCGAGGAGCGCTTTGCGCCCCCGATATCCGGTGTTCGAACAAGCTGGGCAGCCCGCGGCCCGATACAACGTGGGTGCGGCGGTGTCGGCGTAGATCTCGGCCGGCTTCCATCCCGCCGCCACGATGTCCGCCTCGGTGGCCTCGAAGGGCTCTCGGCAGTGCACGCACAGCCGACGCGCCAGCCGCTGGGCCAGGGCACCGGTGACGGCGGAGGTGACGAGAAAGGGCTCGATTCCCATTTCGACCAGACGCATCGGGGTGCTGGCGGCGTTATTGGTGTGCAAGGTGGCCAGGACCATGTGACCGGTGAGTGCCGCTTCGATCGAGATCAGAGCGGTCTCCCGGTCACGGATCTCACCCACGAGCACGATGTCGGGGTCCGATCGCAGGATCGACCGCAACGCGGCGGCGAAGGTGAGGCCGGCCTTGACGTTGAGCTGCACCTGACTGATGCCCTTGATGCGGAGCTCGACGGGGTCCTCGACCGTGATGATGTTCTTCTCGGGGTTGTTGAGGGCCGCCAACGTGGCATACAGCGTGGTGGTCTTGCCCGACCCGGTCGGGCCTGTGACCAGGATGGTCCCGTAGGGCCGGTTGAAGATCTCCTTGTAGATCGCCATCAGGTCGGCGTCGAAACCGAGTTGTTCGAAGTCCATGACCACGTTGGTCTTGTCCAGGACTCGCATGACGACCTTCTCGCCGTAGATGGTGGGCAGCGTGGCCATGCGCAGGTCGATGGGCCGGTTTCCCACCGACAGGGAAAGACGGCCGTCCTGGGGCAGCCGGTGCTCGGCGATGTTGAGGTCCGCCATGACCTTGAGACGCGTGGTCACCGCCGACGCGATCGCTCGGGGCGCCGTCGAGATGTCATGGAGGACGCCGTCGATCCGGTACCGGATCCGGAGATTCTCCCCCGTCGGCTCCACGTGGATGTCCGAGGCCCGCTCGTTGAGGGCCTGGAGGACGAGAAGGTTCACGTAACGAACGATGGGGGCGTCGTCGACGACGGCCTGGATGTTCCCCAGCCCTTCGTCGCCGAAGTCCTCGAAGTCCGATGCCGCCGCCGTGGCGACCTCGCTGGCATCCCCGCCCTGGCGGTAGGCCTTGTCGATGTAGGTACCGATCTGCGTCCGGGTGGCCACGACGGTGATGAAGTTGCGCCCGATGATGGTGCGGAGGTCGTCCATGGCGAAGACGTCGGTGGGGTTGGATGCCGCCACCACGGGGACACCGTCGCGCAGGGCGATGACGAGAACGTTGTGGTGCCGGGCCGTCGCCTCGGGCAGGTGGTAGGCGGCCGCGAAGTCGACGCTTTGGATCTCGAGGTCGACGAATTCGAGGCCCATCTCCTGAGCCATGCCCCACATGAGGTCCGCTTCGGTCACAAGACCACGAAGCGTCAGGATGCGAGCGATGGCTTGGCCGGACCGGGCCCGCTCTTCGAGGACTTCTTGCATCTCCTCGAGCGTGACGCGCTCGCCCTCGACGAGGACACGCGCCAGGGGCGGGAAGCCGGCCAACCCCTCGGGGACCTCCTCGTTGTCGACGACGTCGCTCTTCTGTTCGAACTCGCCGACGACTTCGTCGACCAGGTCGGCGGCAGCGACCACGTCGTCCACCGTTTCGGCGGGGGCCTCGACAGGTTGATCGATCTCCGGCACGTCGTCGACCCCGAGACCCTCGGACGCGATGGGGTCGGCTGAAGCCGGCGTCAGATCGGCGACACGGTTGGTCCCGAGGGTGGTGTCGATCGCCTCGAGCGCGGCGGCGAGGACATCCTCGGGCCGCTGATGGCTCAGGGGTGCGTCGGAGACCTCGGGCTCTGTGGACATTGGGGAGGGTGCTGTCGAAACGGACACTGGCGTTGGGTCGGTTGCCACGTCTGCACCGTTCGCGGCCGGGGTGCTCCCGGGAGGCGTGAGCGGAGAGAGAGGCGGCAGCGTTGGCATGGGCGGGGGCGGAGATGCGACGGCGCGCGTCTCGGTCTCGGGTTGCACCGACTCCGTCGCGGGCGCTTTCGACTGGGTCCGCTCCGCCCCGGTGATGGTCGCGCTCGATGCAGGCGACGGGAGCGTCGACGTCGAGGGCTGGGAACCGCTCGGCGTGGACTTGCGCTTGGCCGCGCCGTTGGTGGGCTCGCCGTAGATGCGGACCAGGCACGAGTCGATCTGCTCTCCGCTGGCGACGACGGCGACGAACTCTCGACCGATCACCGCCCGGAGATCGTCCATGGCGACGACGTCGGCCGGGTTCGACATGGCCACCACGGGCGCGCCGAACTTGCGGCCGATGGGAACCACGTGATGCTTGCGGGCGACGGAGACGGGAATCACATTGGACGCGCTGGCATCCAGGTTGAACCGCTCCAGGTCCACAAACTCGAGGTGGTGTTCGTCCGCGAGCATCCGAACGGCATCCACGTTGCTCATGCTGAGATGCATCGGCATCTACCGAGCCCGGATTGAACGCCCTCGGTGGCCAGGAGCCGCCCGCTCAGGGCAACGGGGCCTCCGAAGCGGCCGTGGTAGCGTGACCGCCTTGTGAATGAGCCGGGCCCTCATGGCCTTTTCCCAGGTCAGGGGCACAGTTGATAGCTCGGACCCTGGGGGTGGCCGCCGGTGCCGGCAACCGGGTGGCGGTCACATTGGCGGCCGCGATTTTCGGGCTCGTGATCGGATCCTTCCTCAACGTCGTCGTCTACCGGGTCCCGCGGGGCCTGTCAGTGGTCCAGCCCGGATCGTTCTGCCCGTCGTGCGGGACACCGATCCGCTCCTCTGACAACGTGCCCGTCGTCTCGTGGCTGATCCTCGGGGCCAAATGCCGACATTGCGGGGAGCCCATCTCGGCGCGGTACCCCCTTGTCGAGTTCATCACCGGAGCCCTGTTCGCCGCCTTGGCGTGGGTGCTCGGGGCACACTGGGCGGTCCCGGGTATGTGCGTCTTGGGCGCCTCCGCACTGGCCCTGGCCGTCATCGAGCTCGATGGGCTCCCCCCGCCGGGCGCGGTTTCGCTCATCGGAGGGGGCATCGGCGCCGTGGCGCTCGGGGCGGCGGCGATCGCCGACCGCCATTGGTGGCATCTGGGAGACATGCTCATCGGCATCGGCGTGGCGACCTTCGTGGGCGGCACGCTGGGGTGGGTCGCCCGTCGACGTGGGACCTCCATGTCGCCCTGGGCCCTGATCCCCGCTGGTGCGATGACCGGGTGGGTCGGCGGCCAAGGGGCCGTGATCGGAGCGGCCGTCACCTTCATCGCTCTCGTTGGATCACTGACTTTCTTGCGAGCGCCACGAGGTCCCGGTGGTGCGTTACCGAGGTTCGCGGTCGCGGGCGCAGGCTTGCTCGGAGCGGGCGCGGCAGTCCTGGGCGGGTTCCTGGCGGGCCGCTCGATCGGGATCTGATCCGCCCCGGATACGCCGGCGGGCGGCGTCAGCGGTCAGGACGCAGCGGAGGCGACGAATCCGCGACCCGTCGCCACGATCCCCATCCGCTCGAGCCTCACCTTGAGGTCGTGCGGGTTGCTCGCCGCGTTCATGGCCTCGCGCAAGTCGATCACTTCGTCGCGGAGTAACTCGGCCAAGGACTGGTCGAAGGTCTGCATGCCGTAGTACTCGCCCTCCGCCATGATTTCGTTGATGTCCGAGGTCTGCACCGGATCGAGGATCGCCTGTTGGATCCGCCCGTTGACGACCATGATCTCGAGCGCCGGAACCCGGCCCTTGCCGTCGGCGCGGGGGATGAGGCGTTGACAGATGGTTCCCGTGAGCGCCCCGGCCAGGCTCACTCGAACCTGTCCCTGTTGATGGGGTGGGAAGAAGTCGACGATGCGGTTCACCGTCTCGGTCGCGGTCGTGGTGTGGAGGGTCGAGAACACCAAGTGTCCGGTCTCTGCCGCGGTCAACGCGGTGTGGACTGTCTCAGGGTCGCGCATCTCCCCCACCAGGATCACGTCAGGGTCCTGGCGCAGAATCGTCCGCATGGCGGAGCTGAAACTGTCGGTGTCGAACCCGACCTCGCGTTGATCGATGGCAGCGAGGTCGTCCTTGTGGAGGTACTCGATGGGATCTTCGATCGTGATGACGTGGCACGACCGGACGTGGTTGATGTGATCGACCATGGCGGCCAACGTCGTGGTCTTGCCCGATCCGGTCGGACCCGTCACGAGGACCAGTCCCCGGTGGTGCTCGCTCAGCCGGCGTACGACGTCGGGCAGCCGCAAGTCCTCGAACGTGGCGGCATTGGTCTGCACCCGTCGCATGGCCAGGGCCACCGACGAACGTTGGTAGAAGGCGTTGGTACGGAACCGTCCGAGACCCGGGACGGCATAGGCGAAGTCGGCCTCGCGCTTGTCGTCGAAGGTCTCGAGAATCTTGGGCGGCATGATCGCGCGGGCCAAAGAGAGGGTGTCTTCTTCGGTGAAATCCGCTTCGCCATCGAGGGTGCGCAGGAGCCCGTCGACGCGTACGCGCGGCGGGGCACCCGCCTTGATGTGCATGTCCGAGCCGTCGAGATCGGCAAGGATGCGGAGCAGTCGGTCGAGGTTGTCGCGGTTCATGAAGGCCTCAGCTTAAACGACAACCTCGGCTACTCCAACTGTTTTCGTGGCGAATTCAGCGCTCTTCGTGGCAAAAATCGCTCGTGCCAGCGTGGGATATGGGACTTTCGACCCAGGCCGAGCCCAGGCCGGACCGGGGTCGTTGACCTCGGCGGTCGCACGCGTCAAGGTCTTGAGCCAGGATCCGGGCTGCCCGGCGCGGGGACACGAGGCAATGCAGGTACCCCTGATGACGATGAACGAGCCGGAGTCCCAAGGCGCTGCGCCTCCGACGTTGTACGGGGGACCCCTGGTGCTCTCCGACGTCTACCTCCTGACCGCCGAGAGCGGAGGGAACGTCGCAGTCCCGGGCCTCACGATCGTCCTCGACGGTTCGGGACTCACGGTTCGCAAACCCGATGGTGATGTCGGGGCCGTCGTGCCGTGGGGAGACGTTTCGGGGCTCGTCGCCGACAAGCGGATCCGTACTCCCGCCGGACATCCCGGCGTCATCGTCGAGGCGGTGACGGCCTCTCGCACCCACCGCTTCGTCGTCCCCAGCGAGAACCCCGATGGGCTCGAATACGAGGTCACACAGCTCGCCAGCGCGGTCCTCAGTGGCCAACCGGTACCCCCATCCGGCTCCAGACCGCGATCCGGAGTGCTGACCGCAGCACTCGTAGTCGTGGCGCTGGCCATAATCGCGCTTGGTGTACTCATTGCGACCGGGACCGTGAAATTTTGAGCAACAGATTCACCTGACGAAGCGTGGCAAGTCAGCCACGCGCGATCGATCGTCACACAATCGCAATACGGTTGAGGCTTGATCGTCGGGCTTTTGGGCGATGATCCAAGCATGGAACCGCTCGTCCTGGAGTCCTGTCACAGCACCTGGCTCTTCGATATCGAACGGATGCGCTTCCGGCGCGTCTTGAAGGGCCTCGATCTCGACAGCCATCCCGCGTCCACCGGATGGCGCCCGTACTTCGGACTCGACATCGACCCGGTGTCTGAGTCCTTTGTGGTGTTGCTGAACCCCGAAGGCACGCGTCTGCTCAGGTCATGGCGCCATGTCGAGCACTGCGCGCAGTGCGGTGGGGAAGCCACGGGCGAGCTCTCCCTCGATGACCTCCGGAGCGCGGCCCGGGCTTGATCGAGGTGAGGCCGGACGCAGTCCGGCCCAACAGAAGGGATCCGGAACACCACGCGAGAGCCCACCTCGCCGCTCCGGCCCGACCGGGTGCGCATGCGCTCGGATTCGACTTTCCGCGTCGGCGTCTGCTGACTACTGTTTTCGCTCCTGGTCTTGTTGCAATTCAGCAGGTCAGCCGGGTTGGCTGGGGGGGAAAGTCCGGGCATGGCACTGGAGAGCGGTCGACACGAAGCCGAGCCGTGGTCGGCTGACCTCGTCAGGTCGATAGCCGTGTCGTCCCCTGAGCTACGCCACGAGATCCTCGAGCGACTCAGAGAGGTCCAAGAGGGCCAGGCCAAACTGGCCGACGCCATCGAAGTCGTCGAGATGATGGTCCACGACGCCCTCGACTCCGAAGCCGTCGACCGGCTGGGGGCGCCTGCCCCCGACACCCCCTCCGAGGAGCCCTCTCCTCACAATGCGGCGTCTTCAGGCCCTTCTCATTTACCTGATTGGGACGTTGCCCTAGCCTCGATGCCAGATCCCGAACAACAGCCGGACGTCGTGCCCGAACCCGTCGTGGATGTGCCTCTCGGATTCAAGGACTCGGCCGGTCCTGCCGACAGTGAGATCACGAGCGTCGCGGCCCCGGCGCAGAGGGCATGGAGCGGAGCAGAAGAGGTGCGAGAACCAGCTGTCGACACAGGCGTACCCGAACCGGTCTTCTACGTTCCGTCCTTCGACGAGGAAGTGCTTCCGGCGACCTCGGTCGCGGAGCTGACCTCGGGTGCCCTCGACGCCGCCCTCGCCTCCGAATTCGGCTCGGGGTCAGGCGGGGCGTCCACCGTGGCCTCCGTAGCCGCCACTGAAGCACAGGAGCTCACAGCCCCTGACCCGGCCATCCCCCACGCCGACACTCGTCAGTTCCACGAGCCCGCCTTCGAACACGCGGTCGCCGGCAACGGCTCCGCAACGGTCGCTCCGACATCCGAACGCTCCTCGGAGCACAACAAGGTTCTCGACATCTTGCTGGGTACGCCGCGTACTGCTGATGACGCGCAGTCCCATGTCGACGCGGCCGCCGTGTCGAGCTCCACCGCATCCAACGCGACCCTGCCGCCTCCGGTGGTGACGTCGCATCAGTCGACCATCGTCATGGCGTCTCCGCCACCGCCTCCTCCGCCGGTGCCGACGCCCGCGCAGGTCGTCACGCCCGACGTGGCGCCGTCGTCTGCGCCGTTGAGCGCCACGGCTGACGTGCCAGCCGTCTCAACCCCGACATCCGAACTGCCGCCACCTTCTTCGCCGCCGGTGTTTTTGACCCAGGATCCACTCCCGACTGTCCCCGCGCCAGTGCTGTCGCCGCCGACGGCGCCCCTGCCAGCACCGCCCGTACCGGTCTCTGACGCCGGTCCTCTGCCGTCGTCACTCGACCAAGGGCCTGTCGTGGGTCTCGTACCGCCCGCACCCTTGCTGGGAGACACGCCGTTCGAGAAGCCGTCGATCCAGGTGAACGGGAGAGATCCGCTCCCGACGTTCGACGACAGCGAGGTCGAAGCGGTCTTCACAACCGACGAGTCGCACCATCTCAACTCGGCAGCGTCGATGGCCACGGAGATCTTGTCGGCGTCTCCGGACATCGCCACCGTGGGGACTGCCGAGGACCCCGAGTCCGAGATCATTAGCAAGGACGTGACCCTGATCGCCCGGGGACGCAAGAAGCGCTTCCGGCTCCACTGAGAACCACCCGCCGGCTCATTGAGCCGGGTCGGGGATGACCGTGTGGGCCAGACGACGGTGTGGGCCTAGAGCGCGGGGCGCCGCCAGGTGCCGACGCTACCGCCGGTCTTCTCCCACAGCGCCAGCTCACCAACGCTCATGGAGCGGTCCGACGACTTGCACATGTCGTAGATCGTGAGCGCCGCCACCGTGCACGCGGTGAGGGCTTCCATCTCGACGCCGGTGCGGTCGACCGTCTCGACCTGTACCTCGACTTCGACGAAGTTGTCGCCGATGGTGAAGTTGACGTGGATGCCTCCGACCAGAAGGGGACGGCACATGGGGATGAGATCGGGAGTCTTCTTGGCCGCCTGGATACCGGCGATCCGTGCCGCTCCGAGGACGTCGCCTTTGGTGATGGCATTGCTCGCCACCTTGGCCGTTGTCTCGGGCGCCATCATGACCTTGCACCGGGCGAGGGCCCGGCGGTGGGTCGGCTCCTTGGTGGCAACGTCAACCATGCGGGCGCTACCCAGGGGATCGAGGTGCGTCAGGCTGCGGTCGACCACGGCGCGAAGTCTATGTCACCAGCACCTTCCTGGGCCTTGACGGTCCGAGGAGGACCGACACCGATCATGGTGGCGGTAGACTTGGCACTCACTGGTGACGAGTGCCAGCGGGGGCTCGATGACGTCGGAAGGGAAACAGGACGCACATGCCGACCTATGAGTATCAGTGCAAGTCCTGTGGCGCGCACCACGACGTCGTGCAGAAGTTCGGCGACGACCCCTTGACCGAGTGCCCCTCGTGCGGGGGCCCGCTGCGCAAGGTCTTCGGGGCGGTGGGCGTGGTCTTCAAGGGAAGCGGGTTCTACAAGACCGACAGCCGGACCTCGTCCAAGAAATCCGAGAGGTCGGACAAGGCCGAGAAGTCCGATACGAAGGCCCCGAGCTCATCGGACAAGGGCTCGTCGGACAAGGGCTCGTCGGACAAGGGCTCGTCGGGGTCGAAGTCCTCGGACTCCGGCTCGTCGCCAAAGCCCGGAGCGTCGACCACCACGGGATCTGCCGCCGCCGCTTCGTGACTCGGGGGGCCTGAGCCCAGCCGATGGCGGCGACGTTCGCCGTCGACCTACGAGCCGCTCAGCGCCATCCCGTCGATGGCAACCGTCTGGCCGGCGGCGACACCGGGGAGCCACTCGACATCGGCGCCGATGTGGAGCACCGACTGCAACATCCGCTGAAGGGTGGACGCGATCGTGACTTCGCGCACGGGTTCCGCCAGCTGGCCGTCACGCACCATCAGGCCCTCCGCCCCGACGGAGAAGTCGCCACTCACGGGGTTGACCCCCGAGTGCACGCCGGTGATCGACTGCACGAACAGGGCCTCTCCGACCCGGGACAAGATGTCGGCGGCCTCGAGGGTGCCCGGCGACAACAACAGCGCCCGGCACCCCGCCACCGGGGTGGTGGCATATCCCCCTCGGACGGCCGAAGCGGTGGACGCCAGGCCGGCACGTCGGGCCGATGTCGTGTCGAAGACAAATCCACGTAGGACCCCGTTCTCGATGAGGACGTTGCGTCGGCAGGCGAGGCCCTCGGCATCGTGTGTCGAGGCGCCGAAGGATCGGGCGTCGGTCGGGTCGTCGACGAGGATCAGGGTCGGTACCGCCACCTCTTCGCCGACCCGGTCGGCAAAGAACGAGCGACCCTTGGTGACGGCCTCGCCCGACAAGGCTGAGGACACCACCGCCAGCAAGGTCGAGGTCACGCGGGGATCGAGCACCACCGCGCATTTGCCCGAGCGGGCCTTGGTGGCACCGAGCATCCGGGTGGACCGTTGCACCGCGTCTGCGACTGCCTTGTCGAGGTCGAGATCCCCCGGGCCACGTGCCGCACAGAACCCCACGCCGGTCTGGCTGTCGGCATCGGCGCCGGCGATGGTCTCGACCGCCACACTCGACACCGTGCGCCGGGCCGTCGCCGTGATACCCGTCGAGCTGGCGACGGCAGCCTCGGCGGCCATGTCGCCGTAGTCGGCAAACGCGACCTGACGGACACGGGCGTCTGCGTTGCGGGCGCGGCGCTCGAGCTCCAACGCCATCTCGACTTTGGCCGCGCTCGGGGTGCGCAGCACCGCGTCGTCCCACAGATCGAGCGACGTGGGAGCCACACCGTCGGGCCCGGCCAGGCCGACATGCTCATCGGCCGTGGCGAAGGTGGCGTTGTCACGGGCATCGGCCAGGGTCTGCTTGATCACCGACTCCTCGAGAGTCCCGGCGTAGGCAAAACCCTGGCGTCCACCGACCACGACCCGGATTCCCACACCGGCCGAAGCCGCCGAGGACAGCGATTCCACCTCGCCTTCGTAGGCCCTGACGTCGGTCTCCACCCCACGAGACACGTAGACCTCGAGCTGCTCACCGCTCTTGGCCGCCCCCGCGATGCGCAGGGCCAACTCGAGCAACTCACCCTCGGCCGGCGAAGGGGACACTTCTTGGCTCACCGTGTCAGTCACCGGCGGTCCCTCCGATCGTCACGCCAGTGATCCGCAAGGTCGGCTGTCCGCACCCCACGGGGACACTCTGGCCGTCTTTGCCACATGTGCCCGGGCCCATGGCGAAGTCGTTGGCGACGGCGTCGATGCGACGCAGGACCTCGGGCCCGTTGCCGATGAGATTGGCGTCGCGCAGCGGCTCGGTGATGTGTCCGTCTTCGATCAGATACGCCTCGACCGTCCCGAACACGAAGTCACCGGTCGTGGTGTTCACCTGGCCGCCGCCCAACTTGGCCACGTACACGCCGGTCGGGGTCTGGGCGAGGATCTCCTCGGGCTCGGCGTCCCCGTTGAGGAGAAAGGTGTTCGTCATCCGGACCATGGGCAGGTGGCGGTAGTTCTGACGCCGCCCGTTGCCCGAGGATCCCCGATTGTCCTTACGACCACGGAGGTAGTCCCACATGTAGTCGGTAAGGACACCCTTTTCGATCAGCACATTGCGCTGCGCAGAATTCCCTTCGTCGTCGACGGCGAAGCTCCCCCACTCCGGCCCGATGGTGCCGTCGTCGACGAGGGTGACCAGAGGGCTCGCCACCTGCTCGCCCATCTGGCCCACATAGACCGAGGCGTCCTTGGCGATGTGGTCGGCCTCGAGACCGTGACCACAGGCCTCATGGAACAAGATGCCACCGCTCCCCGATTCCAAGATCAGCGGCACCTCCCCGCTCGGCGCCGGCCGCGCCGTCAACTTGACGAGCGCCCGCCGGGCCGCTGCGGCGGCCACCTCTCGGACATCGACGGTGTCGAAGAGCTCGAAGCCGACGGTAAAGGCACTGGACTCATAGCCCGTCTGCATGCCGGTGTCGCCGACCGCCACACACGAGACGCTGAAGCGGGTACGGACCTGGTCGTCGGCGACGAGGGTGCCGTCGCTGTTGGCGACCTGGATACGCCGTCGTCCGTCTCCGTACGAAGCCGACACCTGCGAGATGGCATTGCCACTGGCCCGGGCCGCCTCGTCGGCCTGGACGAGGAGCTCGATCTTGCGAGCCTTGGAGACGTCTTCGGGGAGCTGCTCGACCTCGTTTCTCTTGACGCTCTCACGGTGCTCGAGCGCGACCACGCGCCGGCCGCCTCCTTGGCGGGCGACAGCCGCCGCTGCTTCGGCCGCGGCCAGGAGGCCGCGCTCGGAAAGGTCTGCGGTGTGGGCGTAGCCGGTGGTCTCTCCCACCACCACCCGGACCCCCGCACCGCGATCACGGCCCGACGACAGCTCCTCCACCCTGCCGTCGTCGAGCACGGCCGACGTGGAGTGGCGGTCCTCGACGAATACCTCGGCGAACTCTCCGCCACGCTGGAGTGCCGCACCGAGCACGCGCTCGATGACGGGGGTCTCGACCAGTAGACCTGTTGCCGAGCCTGCGTCGCTCACCCGCAATTCTCCTTTCGGGCCCGAGGCCCTGCCCGAGCTCCTTGGAACCCGCTCGCTGACCACCAACCTCCTGGCCTGTGGTCGCGCAGACCGCCGGCCGTGTGGCCGGCGGCGCTTGTGTTTCGTATCGTACCGTCGTGACTCTCCAACCCGGCTTGAGCGCTCAGGTGGCTCTGGTGGTTGTAGAGAGCGACACCGCCCTGGCACTTCGTTCGGGGGACGTCCCTGTCCTGGCCACACCTCGTCTCATCGCTCTGTGCGAGGAGGCGGCGTGCCTGGCGGTGAGCGGGACGCTCGACGAAGGCCAGACCAGTGTGGGAGTACGCGTCCAATTCGACCATCTGGTACCCGTTCGCGTCGGCTCGGAGGTCGTGGCGGAGGCGACGCTCGAGAAGGTGGAGGGGCGCCGTCTGGTCTTCACCGTGACCGCCACCGACACCGCCGGTCTGGCCGGTGCCGGGAAGCTGACGCGAGTCATCGTCGACCGAAGCGAGTTCCTCGCCAAGTCTCGGTAGCGGCCAGACCCGGCCCAGGTGGTCGCGGGCCCGGCCGCCGACGGGCCCGGTGCGCCAGGCCTTGCCCGGATCCCTTCTCAGACCTGGCGGCCCAAGACGTTGCCGAGGACTCCGCCCACCACGCCACCGGCCGCGGCGTCGCGGCCCGAATCGTTGCCCCCGAGGTACTCGGACAAGGCATGGGCGAGGACCGGCAGCGGCATCGACTGCAGCCAGATGGTGCCCGGCCCGGTGAGGGACACGAGGTGGTGGCCGTCGCCGCCCATGTAGCGGTTGGCGATACCCGGCAACCGGATCACCGAGAACGTGACGCTGTCGTTGAACATGCCCACATGCCCGGGGTGGACGAGAAGCGACTGTCCCGCCGCCAAGTCATACGTCGTCATCTCACCGGCGAGCTCGATCCACGCTTGTCCCTGGCCTTCGAGCTTCTGGAGGATGAAGCCTTCACCTCCCCACAGGCCACCGCGAAACGACTGCTGGAGAGCCACCGAGGGCGTGATGCCCGGTGTGCCACACACCCAGCCGTGGCGATGGACCACGTAGCCATGGCCCGGGCTGACCTCGACGGGGAAGATCCGGCCTGGGACCTTGCTGGCGAAGCTCACCATCCCGGGGCCACCTGTAGCTTCGTAGCGAGTGAGGAAGAGGCCTCCGCCCCCGGCCATCCGCTTGAGCCCGGCCATGATCCCGCCACCACCACCGGTGTTGGCGGTCTGAGACAGCTGCATGTTGGCCGACATCCACGAGAGATCGCCGTGGGTGGAGATGATGGCCTCGCCCGGTTCGAGGACCATCTCCAAGACCGGCATCGTGGTCCCCTTGACGTTGGCCTGCATGGCACGCTCCTCTCGGTCCACCGACGCCGTCTGGCGCGGACGTCGCTTCGCGCGCAGAGTCTGCCTCTCCGACTCGTGACACGCCCGTCATTCCGACTCGGTTCCGACGTCGTTCCGACTGGTCGCCATCGTCCCCACCGCTGGGGCCCGCCGGGGCCCGCCGGAGCGCGGCCGGGGGTGGGCCGGGAGCCCGGCCGGGCAGGCCCAAACCCTCGGGCCTAATGCCCCGAGCGCCTGGGCCGCGGTAGCGTGACGCAGGGTCGCCGCCTCGGGCGTCCCCCGAACAGGGTGCCCATGCTCCTCGACAACATCCACGAGCCAGCCGACCTCCGCAAACTGTCGCAAGAGCAGTTGACCGAGCTGGCGGCTGAGATCCGGGCCTGCATCGTCGATCGGGTCACGGCGAACGGGGGGCACCTCGGGTCCAACCTCGGAGCCGTCGAGCTGACCTTGGCGGTCCACCGGGTCTTCGACTCCCCCCGTGACGTCATCTTGTGGGACACGGGCCACCAGGCCTACGTGCACAAGCTCGTCACCGGGCGCCAGGAGAGCTTCGCCACCTTGCGCCAGCCGGGCGGCATGTCGGGATACCCTTCGCGCGCCGAATCCCCCCACGACTGGATCGAGAACAGCCACGCCTCGACCGCTCTCAGCTACGCCCACGGGATCGCCATGGGCCTGGAGCGTCGGGGCGAGGGGGATCGGCATGTGGTGGCCATCCTCGGTGACGGGTCACTGACCGGGGGTATGGCCTACGAGGCCCTCAACAACCTCGGCCACGCCGGCACCCGGGTTGTCATCGTCCTCAACGACAACGGGCGGTCCTACGCGCCGACGGTGTCTCGGCTGTCGGCCGGGCTGACCCAGCTCCGCCTGAGCCCCTCCTACGTCCACGCCCGAGAACGGGCCCGCCACGCCCTGCGCGCCATCCCCGGCCTCGGTGGGCTCGCGTATTCGAGCCTGCACGGCCTCACCAGCGCCGTGCGCGAGATCGTGACGCCGCACCGCTTCTTCGAGACCCTCGGGGTCCGCTACGCCGGGCCCATCGACGGGCACGACATCGCCGGCATGGAGCAGGCCCTCGCGCACGCCACGGAATGGGATGGGCCGATCGTCGTCCACGTCCTCACCCAGAAGGGTCGGGGATATGCCCCCGCCGAAGAGGACGACGTCCAGCGGTTGCACGACTTCAAGGTGCAGCCGAGCGCCCTCGCCCCTTCGGCCACGATCGCGCCGGCCACCTACACCGACGCCTTCACCCGGGCCGTCCTCGAAGCCGCCCGCCAACGGCCCGAGGTCGTGGCCATCACCGCCGCCATGCCCGGGCCGACCGGGCTCCTCCCCTTCCAAGCCGAGTTCCCCGACCGCTTCCTCGACGTCGGCATCGCCGAGCAGCACGCCGTCACCGCCGCCGCGGGGATGGCCATGGCCGGGCTCCGACCCGTGGTGGCGATCTACTCCACCTTCTTGAGCCGTGCTTTCGACCAGGCCAACCTCGACGTCGGGCTCCACGGCCTTCCCGTGGTCTTCGCCCTCGATCGCGCCGGGATCACCGGTGACGACGGGCCCAGTCACCACGGGGTCCTCGACCTCTCCCTCACCTTGTCGATCCCGGGGATGACGGTCTTCGCCCCGTCGTCGGCCCAGGAGGTCGGGGTCATGCTCGACGAGGCGCTGAGTTTGGCGGGCCCGTCCGCCATCCGGTTCCCGAAGACTCCGGCCCGCCAGGCTCGGGACGGCGCCGTGGGCACCGGGCTCTCGGCCCGTCTGGTCCACCGTGGCGACGGCACGGTCTGTCTGCTCGCCGTGGGCAAGCTGGTCGAAGCCGCTGAGGAGGCGGCCGGCAAGCTGGCCGCTGACGGGGTCGACGCCACGGTGTGGGACGTCAGGGTCGTCTCGCCCCCGGACCCGGTGATGCTCGCCGACGCGGCCGCTCATGGTCTGGTCGTCACGATGGAGGACGGCTTCCGGGTCGGTGGGGCGGGCACCTTCCTGGCCGACGCCCTGCGAGGCCTGACCGACATCGACCATCCTCTGCCCCCCGTGTGCGTGCTCGGGGTGCCGCCGCGCTACATCCCTCAGGGCAAGCCCGACGGGATCCTGGCCGAGCTCGGCCTGGACGGGCCCGGCATCGCCGCTGCGGTGACCGAGGCTCTGGCCACCGAGCGCGACCGCCTCTAGCTGTCGTGACCGGGACCGGCCTGGGCCGGGACAGCCGGCCCGGACCACGATCGTCGGCACCGACGTCACCGGCCGCCGGTTGTCCCCCTGACGGGAACTTGTTCTAGTTTGGTCCCGTGGAATTCAACCTCGCCGACCTCTTCGAGGCGGCCGCCGACGCTTTCCCCGACCGCGAGTACATCGTCTGCGATGGCCGCCGGTTCACCTACGCGCAGATAGAGCAACGGGCCAATCGCCTCGCCCACCATCTCGCTGCGGCCGGGGTGGGCCAGGGAGATCACGTCGGCATCTACGCGCTGAACAGCGCCGAGTGGGTCGAGACGGCGTGGGCGGTGTTCAAGCTGCGGGCGGTGTGGATCAACATCAACTTCCGCTACGTCGAGGACGAGCTGCGGTACCTGTTCTCGAACGCAGACCTCGTGGCTCTCGTGCACCAACGACAGTTCTCGCCCCGGGTGGCGGCTCTGCTCCCGGAGCTGCCGGCATTGCGACACGTGGTCGTGATCGACGACGACAGCGGCGAGCCGGACCCGCGCCACGACGCCGTCGACTTCGAAGCGGCCGTAGCGTCGGGATCACCCGAGCGCGACTTCGCGCCCCGCTCGGGTGATGACCTCTACATCCTCTACACCGGTGGGACCACCGGCATGCCCAAGGGTGTCGTGTGGCCCCAGCGCAACGTCTTCTTCGCGCTCGGGGGAGGCCTCGACGCGCTCACTGGCTTCCGCATGGACCGGCCGGGGCAGATGGTGGAGAAGGGAATGGCCGCCGGAGGCCAACTCACGTTCCTTCCCATCGCACCGCTCATGCACGGCGCCACGCAATGGGGTGTCATGGGCCAGAGCTTCGTCGGCAACCGGGTCTGTCTCGTGCCGAAGTTCGACCCCCACGAGGTGTGGACCATCGTCGAGCGCGAGAAGGTGAACATGGTCATGATCACCGGCGACGCCATGGGCAAGCCGCTCATCGAAGCATTGGGCGAGCCCGGCGTCTCCTACGACTTGTCCTCGTTGATCGGTATCACCTCCACCGCTGCGCTCTTCTCCCCTTCGGTCAAAGACGCCTTCTTCACTCAGTTCCCCAACCTGATCATGACCGACGCAGTCGGGTCCTCCGAGGCCGGCAACAACGGGATCTCGATGATCAAGCCGGGCGGGACGGCCATGCGGAGCGGCCCGACGGTGTCCTCCACCGGCGGCACGGTCGTGTTCGACGAGAGCTTCGAGCTCGTGAAGCCGGGCTCGGGTGTGATCGGGAAGATCGCTCGGTCCGGTGACATCCCCATCGGGTACTACAACGACCCCGTGAAGAGCGCCGAGGTGTTCATCACCGTCGAGGGCAAGCAGTTCGTGATGCCCGGCGACTTCGCCACCGTGGAGGCTGACGGGTCGGTGACCCTTCTGGGCAGGGGTTCGATCTGTATCAACTCGGGCGGAGAGAAGATCTTCCCCGAAGAGGTCGAGTCTGTCGTGCGGTCCCACCCCGATGTCATGGACGCCATCGTCGTGGGCGCTCCCGACGAGCGATTCGGCCAGCGGGTGGCCGCGATCATCGAGCCCCGGATCGGGCGCGTCGCTCCGTCGCTCGAGGCCGTCCAGGAACATTGTCGGACCCACGTCGCCGGATACAAGGTGCCTCGACAACTCCACGTCGTTGACAGGATCGAGCGCTCGCCGAGCGGCAAGCCCGATTACCAGTGGGCCAATGCCATTGTCACGACCCAGACACCGGTGAGTTGAGCTCGAGCGCCGCGCCCGTCGCACGGTGAGGTGCTGACCGTGCCCGTCACCCTCGCTGATCTCGTCGGAGACGGACGAGCCGCTGTGCTCACCATGGAGATCCAGCGAGGAGTCGTGGGCGACCTCTCGAGCTTCCCGGAGCTCGCCGCGGCTGCACAAGAGATCGGGCTCGTCGCCAACACGGCGCGCCTGCTGGTGGCGGCGCGCGCCGCTGAGGTTCCTGTTGTCCACTGCACCGCAGGCTTCCGGCCCGACCGGCGCGGCTCTCCCGCCAACGCGCCACTCATCTCTGCCATGCTGCGCCGGCCCGAACACCTCGTCGAGGGCACCCCCGCGGTCGAGCTCGTTCCTGAGCTCGGTCCTGAGCCCGAGGACCTCGTGTCTCACCGTGGGCACGGTGTGTCGCCCTTCACCGGCACGACGCTCGACCCCACCCTGCGCGCGCTCGGCGTGTCCACGGTGGTGGCCACGGGCGTGTCGGTGAACCTCGGCATCCTGGGTCTCGCCATCGAGGCGGTGAACCTCGGTTACCGGGTGGTGGTGGCCACCGACGCCGTGTGCGGCATCCCCCGGGACTATGCCGACGCACTGATGGACCACACCCTCTCCCTGGTGGCGCTGTTGGCTCCATCCGACGCGGTGGCGGACGCCCTTTCCTGACCGCCCGACGCGCGACAACGTGCGCAGGTACCAACGTGCGGAGGTACCAACGTGCGGAGGTACCAAGGCGGCGCGCCATGTCCGCTCGTGGCGGCGTCCCGTGGGGATCGGCACCACGTCGAGCCTGGGTCGCCCGTCGTGCGGTGCGTCGGGACCGCCGCCGCGTGTGCCGACCCCGGGGGGGCCGAGGGTGACACAGCAGCGGCGACCCGACCAAGCGCCGGCACCGACGAGGACCCGCCTCAGGCGACGACACTTGAGCCCCCGCACTGACGCACAGGTGACCGCCAACGAGGCTAGTTCGTCTGTGGGCGCGACATCCGGGACGCTTCGGGCTCGCTGCGCAGCTCCCGATAATGTCTCGCCCCGTGTTCAGCCGGTCCGCGCGCGTGTTCGTCGAAGACACGTTCGCACCGTTCAACCCGATGCTGAAGGTACTGGTGCGCGGCGCGTTGTTCCGAACCGGCGCTGACGTGACCGAATCCACGACCCGACGGCCGTGCCTGGTGCTGGCTCCCCATCCCGACGATGAGACGCTCGGTGTCGGTGCGACCATCATGCGTAAGGTCGATGCTGGCACCCCGGTGCACCTGGTCATCGCCACCGACGGCAGCAAGTCGCCCATCGGCGACCCCGAAGAGGTGAGCGCGCTACGGAGCGCCGAGCTTCGTGTCGCATGCGGCGTGCTCGGCCTGACCGAGCGGGACGTGACCCGGCTCCCTTTCGTCGACGCGGAGCTCGGCGCGGATCCCGGGGCCCTCGTCGCCGCGATCGCGGAGGTGGTGGCGGCGCATCGTCCGGCCGAGGTCCTCGTCACCGGGGAGGACGACCCGCACGAGGACCATGCGGTGCTCGGCGCCGCCACGCGCCGTGCCCTGACGGGGACCGGCGTCCGGATGCTCACCTACCCCATCTGGCAGTTCGACCGGCCGGCCCGCTTGGTCCGGTACCTCAGGCGCGGCGCGCGCCCCGAGCTCGTGCGCACCGACGGCTACCGAGAGCGCAAGCGCGAGGCGGTCGCCGCCTACCCGTCACAGATGGCGGCCCACAACGACGACCCCGAGGGACTGAAGCCGAGCTTCCTGCCGAACTTCGACGGTCCCTACGAGATGTTCTTTCCCGTCGACCTCTCCGCTGAGAAGGCCAAGGAGTAAGCCGACCCGCTCAGGCGCCGATCTGCTCGATGCGCTGGCGCGTGGTGCTGTGGATGGGGTCCTTGTCGAACTGCGGCAGGACGTGCTTGCCGAAGGTGTCGACGGCCTCCTCGCACAGCTCGATGGGCATCGACGACGACAACATGCCGAAGCTCAGCTGGTCCGCGCCGGTGTCGGCGAAGCGCTGGATCGAGCGGGCCACCTCGTCGGGGTCGCCCACCGCGATGAGGCCGCTCTCGATGTTCTTGTTGATCTGATCGGGCGTGGAGGGCGGGATGACGTTGGGCCAATCCGGAACACCGGGCGGACGCGGGAAGGTGTCGAGATACCGGAACACGAGACTCAGATGGACATTCGAATCGATGTCGGCGAACACGTCGCGGGCCCGGCCCCCGTCCTCGAGACAGAGCATCTGGGTCGTGATCATGACGTTGTT
>DATKQM010000028.1:0-57919 GCA_035532735.1 Acidimicrobiales bacterium
GCGCCTTTACGACCTGTTCGGCCTCGACGTTTACGCGCCCACCCGCTGAGTTGGGTAATACGGCGATCGTCTCGCCGCGACAACCCTGACCTGGGACTACGGCGCCACTTCACGGAATAGCCAGGAAACTCCCGCTAGGTCAGAGGTCGGGCGTCCCCTCCACGGGGCTCGATGCCTGGGCCAGATATCGCCGGGGGATGCGACCGGCCTGGCGCGCCTCGTACCCGGCCTGGACGGCACCGCGAAAGGCGCCGGCCATGCGCGCCGGTCGGCGGGCGCGGGTGATAGCGGTGGCGACCATGACCCCGGCACATCCGAGCTCCATGGCCAGCGCCGCATCCGAGGCGGTGCCGATCCCTGCGTCGAGGATCACCGGGACCGAGGACCGCTGGGCGATCAGCTCGATGTTGTGGGGGTTGCGAATGCCCAGACCGCTGCCGATGGGCGCCCCCAGCGGCATGACCGCCGCGCACCCGGTCTGCTCCAGGCGTCTCGCCAGGACGGGGTCGTCATTGGTGTAGGGCAAGACCACGAAGCCCTGGTCGCAGAGTTGCTCCGCGGCGTCGAGCAATTCCATGGCGTCGGGGAGGAGTGTCTCCTCGTCCCCGATGACCTCGAGCTTGACCCAGTCGGTGTCGAACGCCTCGCGCGCCAACTTGGCGGTGAGGACGGCCTCAGCGGCGGTGAAGCATCCGGCGGTGTTGGGAAGCACACTCACGCCGTGGGTCCGGAGCACGTCGAGGATCCCGCCTCGTGTGGCGGGGTCGACGCGTCGCACCGCCACGGTGGCCAGGCTCGCGCCCGATGCCTCCACGATGGCGTCGAGGACGTCGGGGCTTGAGACCCCGCCCGTGCCGAGGATGAGGCGCGAGCCAAGCGACCGGCCCGCGATCGAGAGGTCCTCTTCGACCGGTCCCATCGCGCTCGCCTCAGCCACCCGCCGCCGCGGTCACGATCTCGACGACGTCGTGGGCGCACAGCACGGTGGTGGTCCATTCGCTGCGAGGCACGACCTCGCGGTTGCGAGCCACGGCGATGCCGTCGGGAGAAGCGCACCACGAGGAAACGAGATCCGCCACCGTCACCGAGCGCGCCATGACGTGACGCTCGCCGTTCACGACGAGTGCGGTCCCCGGACCTGTGTCTGGTGATCGGCTTTCACCCACAAGGCCAGCATGGCACCTCGATCAGGTGCCGGCGCGCGCCGACATCGAAGCGAACCGGTCGGGCCCGAACGGGGCCAGCTCGTCGGGCGGATCCTGGCCCGACACGATGGCACCCACCGCGGCGGCGGTGAGCGGGGCCAGCAGGATGCCCTGGCGGTAGTGGCCCGTCGCCACCACCAGGCCCTCGACACCCTCGCCCGCGGCGCGTCCCACGATGGGTGCGTTGTCGGGGGACCCGGGGCGAAGGCCTGCGCTCGCCTCACCCAAGGTCATCTCGGTGATCCCCGGGACGACCCGGTGGGCGTCCCGCAACAACTCGTAGACCGCGCCGGCGGTGACCTCGGCGTCGAAGCCGCGTTCCTCGACGGTGGCGCCGACGACGACGGTGCGGTCATGGCGGGGCACGACGTAGACCGAAGCGCCCTGCACGATGCCGCGCACGGTCCGGGTGAGCGTCGGTATCGATGACGGGGTCGTCGCGGGGGGAAGGAGTCGGAGGATCTGTCCCTTCACCGGTCGGACCCCGGGCACGGCACCGGCGGGCAACCCCCCGAGTTGTGCGGACCATGTTCCGGCCGCGAGCACGACCGCACCGGCGAGCAGGATGGTGCTCTCCGCCAACACCACACCCGACACCGCACCCGCCGACCATTCGAGTGCTGCGGCGCGGGCCCGGTGGACGACGGCCCCCGCCGCGGTGGCGGCATCGAGGAGCGCGCCGACGAGCAGGCGGTTGTCGACTTGGTGGTCGCCCGGCGCCCAGATCGCAGCGCGCACGCCGGGCGCGATACCGGGCTCGAGTTGCCGAGCCCGGCGACCGGTGAGCCACTCCACAGAAAGGCCGAGGTCGCGCTGGTATTCGAACAGCTCGTGCGCCCAGGCCCGGTCCCCGTCATCGGCCGCCACGACCAGCGTGCCCGTGGTGCGGTACCCGATCGACCGCCCCACTGCGGCGGCGAGCTCGGTGGCGAACGCCGGCCACCGGCGCGCCGATGCCAAGGCCAGGGCCAAGAGGGCTTCCTCGCCGTGGTGGACCTCGCTCACAGGGGCGAGCATCCCCGCCGCCGCCCACGAGGCCCCCCGACCGGGCTCGGGATCGACCACGGCGACGGTCATGCCCCGGGTGGCGAGATCCCAGGCGCAGGCGAGGCCGATGACCCCCCCGCCCACGACGACGACGTCGTAGCGGTGCTCAGCGGTCACCGGCGTGGTTGCGCAAGAGGCCGGGACACGCGGGGTATCCTAAGGGTGCTGCAGCAGGGCCAGTGTCGTCCCGAGCGTCAGCAAGCCACCTCCGCGTGACCGATCACGGAGAGACTCGAGTGACGACAGCCAAGCACCCTGCATCTTCAGGGCATCTGCCAACGCACCCCGGCGCGCCCTTGTATGACCCCGCCTTCGAGCACGACGCCTGCGGGATCGCCATGGTGGCCGACCTCCGGGGCCGGCCCAGCCACGGGCTCGTCCGCCAGGCGCTGACGGCTCTCGAGCATCTGGCGCACCGCGGCGCCACCGGGGCCGAGGTTGCCACCGGTGACGGGGCCGGCATCCTCGTCCAGGTGCCGCACCGGTTCCTGGCCGGGCCCGGCGGTTTCGACCTCCCCGCACCCGGGGGGTACGCGGTGGGGCTCGTGTTCTTGCCGACCGACGCCGATGACCGGGCCAAGGCGCAACGACGCATCGCCGAGCTCGCCACCGAAGAGGGCCTGGGCGTCGTGGGTTGGCGCGATGTCCCGGTCGTGCCCGACGGCCTGGGGGCCTCGGCGCGCCGGGCCATGCCCCACATGGCCCAGATGGTCGTGGTCCCCACCGGGTCCGAGGCGAGCTCAGCGGCACCTACCGCGCCGGACGCGCTCGTGCTCGACCGGCTCGCGTTCTGTCTGCGCAAGCGAATCGAGCACGAGGTGCACGGGGTCTACGTGTCGTCGCTGTCGGCCCGGACCCTCGTCTACAAAGGGATGCTCACCGGACCGCAACTGGGTGAGCTGTTTCCCGACCTGTCGGACCCGACCTTCGAGAGCGGTCTGGCCCTCGTGCACTCCCGGTTCTCGACCAACACCTTCCCGTCATGGCCACTCGCCCATCCGTATCGCTTCCTGGCCCACAACGGCGAGATCAACACCTTGCGGGGCAACCGGAACTGGATGCAGGCACGCGAGGCGTTGCTCGCCAGCGACCTCATCCCCGGTGATCTCGAGCGGCTGTTTCCCATCTGCGATCCCGACGGGAGTGACTCGGCCACGTTCGACGAAGTCCTCGAACTGCTCCACCTCGGGGGGCGGAGCTTGGCCCACGCCGTGCTCATGATGATCCCCGAAGCATGGGAGAACCACACCACCATGGACCCGGCCCGCCGGGCCTTCTACCGTTATCACGCCTCGCTCATGGAGCCGTGGGACGGACCCGCCGGTGTGGTCTTCACCGACGGCACCGTCGTCGGTGGGGTGCTCGACCGCAACGGGCTGCGCCCGGCGCGGTACTGGGTGACCGACGACGGCCTGGTGGTCCTGGCCTCGGAGGTCGGCGTCCTCGACATCGACCCCGCCAAGGTGGTGCGCAAGGGTCGCCTCCAGCCCGGTCGGATGTTCCTCGTGGACACCGCCCAGGGCCGGATCGTCGACGACGACGAGATCAAGGCGCAGCTCGCCGCGGCGCATCCCTACGCGCAGTGGTTGGAAGAGGGGCAGGTCAATTTGGGCGACCTCCCGCCCCGGATGATGCTGACCCCACAGCACGCGTCGGTGGTGACCCATCAGGAGCTGTTCGGCTACACCAACGAGGAGCTTCGGCTCATCCTGGCCCCGATGGCCAAGACGGGCGGCGAGGCGCTCGGCTCGATGGGCCACGACGCCGCCATGGCGGCATTGAGCGAACGACCCCGACTGCTCTTCGACTACTTCACCCAGCTCTTCGCGCAGGTCACCAACCCGCCCCTCGACGCCATCCGGGAGGAGCTCGTCACATCGAGCCGTTCCAAGCTCGGTCCCGAGGGCAACCTGCTCGAGCCGACCGCGGCGTCGTGCCGGCAGATCATCTTGCCCTATCCGGTCATCGACAACGACGAGCTGGCCAAGCTGGCCTATGTCAACGAGCACGGCGAGACACCGGGATACCAGGCCTTCGCCATCGACGGGCTGTTCGACCCCACGGGCGGCGGTGACGCGCTGCGAGCAGCCATCGAGGACGTCCGCAAACGCGTGAGCATTGCCATCGCCTTGGGCTCGAACGTCATCATCCTCTCGGACCGCAACTCCAACGCCCGGTTGGCCCCCATTCCCTCACTGCTGCTGACCGCGGCGGTGCACGAGCATCTCGTGCGCGAGAAGTCGCGCACCCGTGTGGGTCTGGTGGTGGAGTCCGGCGATGCCCGGGAGGTGCATCACATCGCCCTGCTCATCGGATACGGAGCATCGGCGGTGAACCCCTACCTCGCCTTCGAGACCCTCGACGACGTCATCGCCCACAAGAACATTCTCGAGGGGGTCTCCCCGCGCCAGGCCCGGACCAACTACATCAAGGCGGCGTGCAAGGGCGTCATCAAGATCATGTCCAAGATGGGCGTGTCCACGGTGGCGTCGTATACCGGGGCCCAGATCTTCGAGGTCGTCGGGCTCGCCCCTGAAGTCGTCGACGAGTACTTCACCGGCACCGTCAGCCGCATCGGCGGCGTGGGCCTCGACGTGCTCGCCCAGGAGGTGGCGGCGCGCCATCGTCTGGCCCATCTCGATCGTCCGACCGAGCGCGCCCATCGCGAGCTCGAGGTCGGCGGCGAATACCAGTGGCGACGTGAGGGCGAGATCCACCTCTTCAACCCGAAGACGGTGTTCAAGCTGCAGCACGCCACCCGGACCAAGCGCTATGACATCTTCAAGGAGTACACCAAGCTCGTGGACGACCAGGCTACCGAGCTGTCGACGCTGCGGGGGCTCCTGCGGTTGCGCGAGGGGTTGAGGCCGGCGCTGTCGGTCGACGAGGTCGAGCCCGTGTCCGAGATCGTCAAGCGCTTCGCCACCGGGGCGATGTCGTACGGATCGATCTCCGCCGAGGCCCATGAGACCTTGGCCATCGCCATGAACCGGCTGGGCGGCAAGTCCAACACGGGGGAGGGGGGCGAGGACGCCGAGCGCTACGTCCCCGACGAGAACGGCGATCTCCGGCGCAGTGCCATCAAGCAGGTCGCGTCGGCCCGCTTCGGCGTCACGAGCGAGTACCTGGTAAACGCCGATGACCTGCAGATCAAGATCGCCCAGGGTGCCAAGCCCGGCGAGGGAGGCCAGCTGCCGGGGCACAAGGTCTACCCCTGGATCGCCAAGACGCGGTTCTCGACTCCCGGCGTGGGGCTGATCTCGCCTCCACCGCACCACGACATCTACTCCATCGAGGACATCGCCCAGCTCATCCACGACCTGAAGTCGGCGAACCCGATGGCACGGGTCCACGTCAAGCTCGTGGCCGAGGTCGGGGTGGGCACCGTGGCCGCCGGGGTGGCCAAAGCCAAGTCCGACGTCGTGCTCATCTCGGGCCATGACGGCGGGACCGGCGCCAGCCCACTGACGTCGATCAAGCACGCCGGGATCCCCTGGGAGCTCGGCCTGGCCGAGACGCAGCAGACCTTGATCCTGAACGGACTGCGCGACCGGATCGTGGTCCAGGTCGACGGCCAGCTCAAGACCGGGCGCGACGTCATCATCGCGGCGCTGCTCGGAGCCGAGGAATTCGGGTTCGCGACCGCACCGCTGGTGGTGTCGGGGTGCGTGATGATGCGGGTGTGCCACCTCGACACGTGTCCGGTGGGGATCGCCACCCAGAACCCCGAGCTGCGCAAGCGCTTCACCGGTCAACCCGAGTTCGTGGAGAACTTCTTCGAGTTCATCGCCGAAGAGGTGCGCGAATACCTGGCCGCGCTCGGGCTCCGGTCGATCGAAGAGGCGGTGGGGCGCGTCGAGCTCCTCGACGCCGTCGAGGCGACGGGCCACTTCAAGGCCAAGGGCCTCGACCTCAGTCCCATCCTGGCCGCGCCCGAGGCTGGACTGCCCACCGACCGTCTGTGTCGCCAGGCCCAGGACCACGGCCTCCACCGGGCCCTCGACCACCGCTTCCTCGAGGCGTGCCGCCCCGCCATCGAGGACGGCACCCCGGTCTCACTCGAGCTCCCCATCTCCAACGTCGATCGGACCGTCGGCACCCTCCTCGGCTACGAGATCACGTCGCGCCACGGCGGGGCGGGTCTCGCCGAGGGGACCGTCACCATCACGTTTCGGGGTTCGGCCGGACAGAGCTTCGGCGCCTTCGTCCCCCGAGGTGTCACGCTGCGGCTGATCGGAGACGCCAACGACTATTTGGCCAAGGGGCTGTCGGGGGGGCGCGTCGTGGTGCGCCCCGATGAGGCCTCGCCCTTCGCGGCCGAGGAGCAGATCATCGCCGGCAACGTCATCTTGTACGGGGCGACGGCCGGAGAGTGCTTCGTCCGGGGCCAGGTAGGGGAGCGCTTCTGTGTGCGCAACTCGGGCGCCACCGCGGTGGTCGAAGGCGTCGGTGATCACGGGTGCGAGTACATGACCGGTGGACGGGTCGTGGTGCTCGGGCCTACGGGGAGGAATTTCGGCGCCGGCATGTCGGGCGGGATCGCGTATGTCTATGACCCGGGCCGGGACTTCGCCGAGCGGGTCAACTTCGAGATGGTGGACCTCGATCCGCTCGACGAGGAAGACCGGCAGTGGCTGGTGGACATCGTCACCCGCCACGGGGTGGAGACGGGGTCAGCCGTGGCCGAGCGATTGTTGTCGGGGTGGGGGAGTGCCCTCGAGGACTTCGTCAAGGTCATGCCACGCGATTACCGGCGTGTGCTCGAGGCCACCCGGCGCGCCATCGACGAGGGCGTGTCGGTCGACCTGGCGGTCATGGCCGCCCCACGCGGCTAGCCGACTCGGGACCGGAGCGTATCGATCATGGGAAAGCCCACCGGGTTCTTCGAGTACGAAAGGATGCTGCCGGCGCGTCGCCCCGTGCCGGTCAGGCTCCGGGACTGGCGCGAGGTGTACGAGCCGTTCCCCGAGGACGAGTCGGTTCGTCAGGGGGCGCGCTGTATGGACTGCGGCATTCCCTTTTGCCACGAGGGATGCCCACTCGGGAACCTGATCCCGGAATGGAATGACCTCGTCTACCGAGGCGACTGGCCCGAGGCCCTCGAGCGGCTCCATGCCACCAACAACTTCCCCGAGTTCACCGGTCGGTTGTGCCCCGCACCGTGCGAGGGCGCATGCGTGCTCGGGATCAACGCCGATCCGGTCACGATCGAGCGCATTGAGTACGAGATCGCCGAGCGGGGCTGGGGCGAGGGCTGGGTCACGCCCCAGGTCCCCTCGGTTCGCACCGGGAAGTCGGTGGCGGTCGTGGGCTCGGGTCCTGCGGGCCTGGCTTGCGCGCAGCAACTGGCCCGCGCCGGTCACAGCGTGGTCGTCTACGAGCGCGCCGAGCGACCCGGCGGGCTCCTGCGCTACGGGATTCCCGAGTTCAAGATGGAGAAGGCGGTGCTCGACCGTCGCCTGGCGCAGATGAAGTCCGAGGGCGTGGAGTTCCGCTGCGCCACGGCGGTCGGCTCTGCCGACGATGCCTCGGCGTCGGAGGTGGCAGAGCCCGGACAACGCCGAGGGCTCGGCACCGTCTCGGCTCCGGAGGTGCGCGTCGTGCCGGCATCGTCACTGCGCACGGAGTTCGACGCCGTGGTGCTGGCGGGTGGGGCCACCCTGCCACGCGACCTGCCCGCCGAGGGGCGCCATCTCGACGGGATCCATCTGGCCATGGACTATCTCAAACCCTCCAATCTGGTGCGGGAAGGGGCGTTCGAGACCGCCCCCATCAGCGCGCGCGGCAAGCGGGTGGTGATCATCGGCGGGGGCGACACCGGTGCGGACTGCCTGGGCACCGCGCACCGTCAAGGGGCGTCGTTGGTCCACCAGCTCGAGATCCTGCCCCGGCCTCCCGACGCACGGCTCGACGACAACCCCTGGCCCACCTGGCCACTGATCCTTCGGACCTCGTCCGCGCACGAAGAGGGTGGTGACCGCATCTACAGCGTCACGACGACACGGTTCGTCGACGATGGGAAGGGTGCCGTGCACGCCCTGGCCGGCCATCGCGTCGAGGCCCGCACCGAAGCTGGACGCCCGGTGTTCGAGCCGGTGCCCGGGAGCGAGTTCGAGCTGCCCTGTGAGCTGGTCCTGTTGGCCATGGGCTTCTTGGGCGCGGAACGCCGTGGGGTCGTGGAGGAGCTCGGTCTCGAGGTCGATGCCCGCGGCTCTGTGGCCTGTGACGCCGACTGGCAGACGAATTGCGACGGCGTGTTCGTGTGCGGCGACATGACCCGCGGACAAAGCCTCATCGTGTGGGCCATCGCCGAGGGGCGCTCGTGCGCGTCGAGCGTCGACCGTTGGATCATGGGTGACACGGCCTTGCCCGCGCCCCTTGTGCCGGGCCAACTCGCCTTGCGCTGACGCGTCCGCGCTGTGCCTTGGTGTTCATGACGCCAAGCCGTGGTCGAGGGGGGTTTGCGGTCAGGCTCAGATGGCCTCAGCCGAAGTGAACTGCGTCAGGCGGAACGGGCGATGGAGCGGTCACCGTTCTTCGAGACGGCATGGACGTCCGGCGCCACATCGGGCGCGGCACTCATGGGCTCGGCGACCTCGGCGACCTCGGCGATCTCGTCGTCGACCTCGACGGGCTGGGCGGCCCGGGCGGCTCCATCGGGAGCGGCGGCGGCCAGGTACTTCTGCAGGCGACCGAGCTCGCTCAAGACATTGGCCCGGCGCAGGGCGAGATTGTCGATGCTCTCCTGCAATGCCTCGATCTGGTGGTGGGCATCTTGCATCATGCGGTCGGCCTCGGCCTGGGCGTTCTCGACCGCAGCGGCCTTGACCGCATCGGCCTCCTGATTGGCCTTCTCGCTGACGGAGAGCGCGGCCCGGAGGATCTCCGCCGCCTTGTCGCCGACCTCGGCCGTGGCCGTTTCAACGGCGTGCTCGGCCCGGGCCTCGGAGTCGAGGAGCCACTGGTGCAGCCGCTCGACGTACTCGTCGACGGTGTCGCGCCGGTAGCCCCGGAAGCCGACCTTGAATTGTTTAGGACCCTCGCCCTCGTGGCTCCGCATTGGAGCTCTCCCTGTCCTCGTCGGCTCTTGGTTACGACGCATGGTGCTGGTTCAACCTCATGAAGCGGCCAACGGGGCGTCAACTTCGACCCAACACGCTCATGTCCACCATTGGACCCACGCCTACCAGGACCGTCGGAACCGCCGGTCGCATCCAGGACCCCAGGCCCCCGGGCCCCCTACCCGGACGGGAGAAGGGGGGGTCGGCGGAGCAGGTGCGTCGAAGGACCGACCCGGGCTGGTCGGTAGCCCGGTTCAGTACCCCGGTCCGTAGTCGAGGATGCGGCGTGGATTGTCGACCAGCATGGTGTGGATCTGTTCGTCGCTGACCCCGCGTGCGCGCAGCGCGGGTAGGACATCGTTGCTGATATGGAGGAAGTGCCAGTTGGGTTGGGCCTGGCGCAGGAAGTCGTCGTCGAACCAGTCCATGTGGCATCCGGCGTCGTGGGAGAGGACCATGGCCTCGGTCCACCCGCTCCCACACAGTCGGGCGACGGTCTCGACTCGCTTCTCGGTCGGGCAGTAGGCGTCGACGCCGAAGCGGTCCATGCCCAGGGTGGAGCCGGCGGCGAGGAGCTGGCCGAGGTAGTCGAGGTCGGTGCTGTCTCCGCTGTGGCCGATCACCACCCGCGACAGGTCGACACCCTCCTCAGTGAAGATCCGTTGCTGGTCGAGCCCCCGCCGGGTCCCGGTGTCGGTGTGGGTGGAGATGGGAAGTCCGGTGCGCCGGTGGACGCGGGCCACGGCGCGCAGGGTGCGCTCGACCCCGGGTGTGAGCCCGGGCTTGTCGGTGGCGCACTTGAGGATCCCGGGCTGGACCCCGGTTCCGGCGATGCCCTCTTCGATGTCGTGGAGGAAGAAATCGTCGAGCACGTCCACCCCCGATGGGCGCAAGGCGGCGACTCGGTAGTCGAAGTAATGCGGAAGATCGTTGTAGGTGTAGAGACCGGTGGCGACCACGATGTTGAGGTCGACCTGCGCGGCCACCTCCTGGACGGTCTCGACGTCGCGTCCGAGCCCCACCACGGTGAGGTCGACGATGGTGTCGATGCCGGCCTCCTTGAGCTCGTGGAGACGGTCGACGGCTCGTGCCACCTGCTCGTCGCGGTCCCAACCGGTGGGCCAGTTGGTGGCTACTTCGGGAGAGCGCACGAAAACGTGCTCGTGCATGAGCGTGGTTCCGAGTTGCCCGGCGTCGACCGGTCCCCGCACCGTGTTGACGAGTCCCATGTGCCCTCCTCCCTGTGGGTGGGCCGTACCCTAATCGTGCTGCCCGTCAGGCGGCGCCCAGCGGTGGTGCCCGTCAGCCGGCACGGTCGGGCCCGGCGCGTTCGACGGTGATGCGCAGCAGGACCCGCTGTTCCTGCTCCATGGCGGAGCGGTACTCGGTCCAGTCGGGGTGTTCCCCCGAGATCTGGCGGTAGTAGGCCACGAGGCCCTCCATCGCCTCGGGGAGCGACACCACCTCCACGGGGCCCTCCACCTGCACCGAATTTCCGTAGAAGTTGTCGGTGAAGACGATCAACGAGGCCCGGGGACGGCGCCGGAGGTTCCTCGTCTTGATCGCCGTCTCGCGGGTCGAGACCACGACCCTGTCGTCGATCACCCCGGCGGCGACGAGAGACAACTGGGGGTTCCCGTCGGCACGGTGGGTGGCGAGCACGGCCCGGTGGTTGGAGGCGATGAAATCGAGTGCGGCGACGGGGTCCATGACGCCGCAGGATATTGCAACGGGCCCCGGCCCGCATCGAGACGCACCGATATGCTCGGAGCATGCTGAGCACGATGCAAGACGGCCCACTCCTGGTGAGTGGCATCCTCCGTCGGGGCCAGGCGGTGTACGGCGACAGCAGGGTGGTCACCGCCCAGTCCGACGGATATCGGGAGTCGACCTTCGCGCATGTGGCGGGGCGAGCAGAGCAGCTTTCCAAAGCGCTGCGCCGGCTCGGTGTCGAAGGCGATGACCGGGTGGGCACGTTCGCCTGGAACAACCAGGAGCACCTCGAGGCGTATCTCGCCATCCCGTCGATGGGGGCGGTCCTCCACACCCTCAACATCCGCCTGTTCCCCGAGCAACTGGCCTACGTGGTGAACCACGGTGAGGACAAGGTCGTGATCGTCGACGCCTCGATCGCGCCGCTGTTCGCACGGGTGCGTGACGAGTGCAAGACGGTGGAGCACGTGATCGTCGTGGGAGAGGGTGACACCACCGGGCTCGGCGACACGCTGTCCTACGACGAGCTCATCGGGGCCGAGGACCCCGGGTGCGAATGGCCCGAGCTCGACGAACGTCAGGCCGCGTCGATGTGCTACACGAGTGGGACCACGGGCAACCCCAAAGGGGTGGTCTACAGCCACCGGTCCACGTGGTTGCACGCTTTCGCGGGGATGAACACCAATTGTGTCGGCGCCAGCGAGATGGATCGCGTCCTCGTGATCGTGCCCATGTTCCACGCCAACGCCTGGGGCATGCCGTACACGGCGTTCTTCGCCGGTACTGACCTCATCTTCCCCGAGCGCTACCTCCAGGCCGAGCCCCTGACACGGATCATCGCCGAGCAACGCCCGACACTGTCGCTCGGGGTTCCCACCATCTGGAACGACCTGTTGCACTACTCGAGGAGCCACGACGTCGACATGTCGTCGCTGCGCCTGCTCACCGCGGGCGGTGCTGCAGTGCCGCGCTCGCTCATGGAGGCTTACGAAGAGCGATTCGACATCGCCATGATCCAAGGCTGGGGGATGACCGAGACGAGCCCGGTGTGTGCCTTCGGCCGCGCCCCCAAGGGCATTGCGCCCGAGCAGGAGATGGCCTGGCGGGCCAAGACGGGCCGCATCATCGCCGGCGTGGAGCTGCGTGTCGTGGCCGAGGACGGCAAGGTGCTCCCCAATGACGGCACGTCGGTGGGGGAGTTCGAGGTGCGCGGCCCGTGGGTCACCGGGGCCTACTACGGGGAGCTGACCCCGGAACGGTTCCACGACGGGTGGCTGCGGACCGGAGACGTCGGGAGCCTGGACGGCCGGGGGTTCATGCAGATCTCGGACCGGACCAAGGATGTGATCAAGTCAGGGGGGGAGTGGATCTCCTCGGTCGAGCTCGAGAACGAGGTCATGGCCCACCCCGACGTGTACGAGGCCGCCGTGATCGGCGTGCCCGACGAACGATGGGACGAGCGCCCACTCGTCGTCATCGTGGCGGCCGAGGGGGCGCACCCGCAGCCCGCCGAGATCCTCAGCTTCTTGTCAGGCCGGGTGGCTCGGTGGTGGCTCCCTGAGCGGTGGGCGTTCGCGGACGAGATCCCGAAGACCTCGGTGGGGAAGTTCGACAAGAAGGTCCTGCGGGTGAAGGCCGCCGACGGCGCGCTCGAGATCTACGAGGTCGAGCTCCCTGCGCACGGGCGCTGACGGGAGCGTGGATCTCGACGACGTGGCCGACCGGCTCGAAGCCATCGCCGAGGAGCTCGGCGATCTTGCCTTCGACCGGCTGCGCGAGGCGACGAGCGGCGCACGCCGCACCGGGACGCCCGATCCCGCCGTGGTGGCCGAGGAGAAGCGACTCACCCGGGCACGTCGGGCGGTGGAGAAAGCCGTCGTGGTCCTGCGTCGGTCACCGTCGTCTGGGGGCGACCCCGACGCCTCCGCCTGACCGACACCTCCGCCTGACCAGCCGCCTCCGCCTGACCGGTCGCCTCCGCCTGACCGGTCGAGGGTGTGGACCCAGTCGAGTTTGCAGACCACCGTGTCAGTCCACCAGCTCGTTCAAGGCGTCGATCAATCGTCGGAGCCGCCCGTAGTGGATCCGGTCGAAGCGCAATGCCACGCGGGGCAGCTCGACATGGTCCCCACCGGAGCGCTCGGGCCCCAGGGGCTTGGTGGGGCGGATCGACCCGCTCGCCACGATGTCGGCGAAGCGTTCGTTGAGCGCGGCCAGTTGTTCTCGGCTGGGGGCGACTCGCAACCGCATGACGAGGAGGTCACCGACCCAACGGCACGAGTGGTAGTTGCGGTAGAACCCGAGGAGCTCCGCCGCGGCCGCGTCGACATCCGAGGTGATCACATACAGCGAGCGGTCCTCGGGCGAGATCAACCCGCCCGCGGCGACCTCGGTATCGAGGAAGTGCTGCCATCCCTTCCAGTAGGTCCCATGGGGAACGTCGAGGAGCACCAGCGGAGCCGGCTGGGCCTTCCCCGTCTGGAGCAGGGTGAGGAGCTCGAAGGCCTCGTCGAGCGTGCCGAAGCCACCAGGGAGCACGGCGTAGCCGTCGGACTCCTTGATGAGCATCAGCTTGCGGGTGAAGAAGTACCGCATCTCCACGAGCTTCGGGTCCTGCGCGATGAATTCGTTGGCACCCTGCTCGTGGTGGAGCCTGATGTTCACGCCGAGCGAGCGCTCTCGACCCGCACCTTGCATCCCCGCCGCCATGATGCCGGGCCCGGCGCCGGTCACCACCATCCATCCGTGACCCGCCATGCGCTCGGCCAGTCGTCGCGCCTGGAGATAGAGCGGGTCGTCGGGCAGGGTGCGGGCCGAGCCGAAGAAGGTGACCTTCTGTTCGTTGCGAAAGGGCCGGAAGACGCGAAACGCCTCCGCCATCTCCGCCATGGCGGCGCGTGCCAGCTTCAGGTCGATGGGGTCGGTGCGTTCCTCGGCCAGGTGGACCAAGGTCCCGAAGATCGAGCGGTACAGGTCGCGGCGTCCCGTGACGCCCACGGCGTCGAGGAGTTGGTCGACGAGGCTCTGTTCACCGGGGTCGAGTCGCTCGCCGGGGGTCAGGTCCTCGAGCCCGGCGGTGTCGGCCACCAGCGGGGGGACGAGGTCAGTGCCACCCACACCTAGACCCTCGTTGCCGACACCCCTCGCGCCGGGCACGTCAGGCACGTCAGGCACGTCGGGCACCTCAGCAGGGGGCGGGGACGCGACCGTAGAGGGTCGTGCGTTGCTCGAGGCGGCGGCCCAGGGGCTCGACGAGGGCGTGGAAGCCCTCCTCGCCCATGAGCTGTCCGTGGCTCGCCCCCGCGGCGCGCGAGATGTTCTCGTCCATGAGGGTGCCGCCGAGGTCGTTGACCCCGGCGGCCAAGGCCTGGGCGGCACCCGCCGCGCCCATCTTGACCCAGCTCGCCTGGATGTTGGGAATCCAGCCCCGGTAGGCGATGCGACCCACGGCGTGCATGAGGAGGGTCTCACGGAAGGTGGGGCCACGACGTGCCTTGCATTGGAGATAGATGGGCGACGCCATGTGGACGAAGGGTAGGGGCACGAACTCGGTGAAGCCGCCCGTCTCGCGTTGCAGGGCGCGGGTGCGAACCAGGTGCCGGGCCCAAGACCTCGGGCGCTCGATGGACCCGAACATGATGGTGACGTTCGACCGGAGCCCGATGCTGTGCGCGGCCCGGTGGGCCTCGAGCCACTGTTCGGTGTTGATCTTGTCGGGACACAGCACGGCGCGGACCTCGTCGTCGAGGATCTCCGCCGCCGTGCCGGGCAGCGTGGCCAGCCCCGCCTCTTTGAGGCGTCGGAGATAGTCCACGAGGGGCTCGCCTAGGCGGCGCGCCCCTTCGGTCACCTCGAGTGCGGTGAAGCCGTGGATGTGGATCCGGTCCGATGCCTCACGCACGGCCCGGATCACTTCGAGGTAGTAGTCGCCGTCGAACTTGGGGTGGATCCCACCTTGGAGACACACCTCGGTGGCGCCGGCGTTCTCGGCCTCGATGACGCGCTCGGTGATGTCGCTGAGCTCGAGCAGGTAGGGCGCGCCGCGCAGGTTGAGCGACAGCGGCCCCTTGGAGAAGGCACAGAACTTGCACTTGAAGGTGCAGATGTTGGTGTAGTTGATGTTGCGGTTGGCGACCCACGTCACGACGTCGCCGACCTCGTCGTGACGCAACTGGTCCGCCACCTCGGCCACGGCTCGCACCTCGGGGCCGCGCGCCGAGAACAAGGTCACGATCTGGTCCTCGTCGACCTCTTGGCCCAGGCCCACCCCGGCGAGCACCTCGGCGACCGCACCGCCGGTCCCTCGTCTGTGGCCCGACGCGTCGCCGATGAGCAGGGGCGGCGCCTCGGTGCCTCCCGAGCACCAGGGGTCCTCCCGTCCGAGGTCGTCGGCATCGGCGTGATCGAGCACGGGGAACCGCATGGCGGGGTCGAGCCAGCGTTCGGGGTCCGCCGCGTACTCGGGGTAGACGGTGAGGCGTGGCGCCAAGGTGAGGCCGGCGGCTTCGGTCGCCTGGCGCAGGAGATCGAGTGCCGGCCAGGCCCGCTCGGGGTTGACGTGGTCGACGGTCACCGGCGACACCCCGCCCCAGTCGTCGAGACCCGAGTCGAGCAGCGACTGCAGGTCATCGGACAAGTTGGGGGGAGCCTGGACGTGGACCTCGGCGGGGAGGACCAGTCGGGCCACGGCGATGGTCCACCACAGCTCTTCAGCAGGACACGGTGGATGGTTGTGCATGGCGGTTCCCGGCTTGGGCAGGAAGTTCTGGACGATCACTTCCTGGACATGGCCATGGGCCCTCTGGGCATCTGCTATCGCGGACAAGGCACGGAGCCGCCCGGCGCGCGACTCGCCGATCCCGACCAGCACCCCGGTGGTGAACGGGATCGCCAATTGCCCGGCCGCCTCCAAGGTGGCGAGCCGTCGCTCCGGGGTCTTGTCGGGTGCGCCCCGGTGACAGGCCAGGTCGGGGTCGAGGGACTCGAGCATCATCCCCTGACTGGCCGACACGGGACGGAGGCGGGTGAGCTCGTCGTGGTTGAGCGCGCCCGCGTTGGCGTGGGGGAGGAGCCCGGTCTCGTCGCGCACCAGGGCGCACATGGCCACCAGGTAGTCGACGGTCGAGGTGTGTCCATGCTCTTCGAGCCAGTGGCGCGCCGCCAGGTAGCGCTCTTCGGGGGCTTCGCCCAGGGTGAACAAGGCCTCGTGACAGCCCGCCGCCGCACCGGCGCGGGCAACAGCGAGGACTTCGTCGGGCGTCATGTAAGGGGATCGGACACGAGCCGGGGGCTTGGCGAAGGTGCAGTAGCCGCACCGGACGCGACACAGCATCGTCAAGGGGATGAAGACCTTGGGCGAGTAGGTCACACGGTTCCCGTGCGCCAGGCCACGGCGATGGCGCGCCTCGGCTCGGAGGTCGGAGGTCGTGGCCGCGAGAAGGTCGTCGGGGGCCACGGCGGTCACCTTACCCGTCACCCTCTGCGGCCCCGGTCGGTCCGGTGCCTTGCACGGCGGTGGGCCCGACCTGGCCGGCGGCTTCGCGGTCGACGAGCCAGACGACGTGGCGCGCCCGCACGTGCGCGGCGGGAAGGTCGGCCCCCGCCGATACGGCCGCGAAGGCCTCGTGCTTGGCGTCACCCGACACCGTGAACACCACCAGCCGGGCGCGGGCCAGGCCTTCCAAGGTGAGGGTCATGCGTGGGTGGGGGTTGCGGTCGTCGGGGTCGACCGAGCGCATCACCAGTCGCCCCGGCGGCGCGGCGAGAGCGGGGGAGTTCGGGAACAACGAGGCGGTGTGGCCGTCGGGCCCGAGGCCGAGGTGGACGACGTCGAAGGCCGCGACCTCCGAGACGAGTTGCTCGTAGGCCTCTGGTCCTTCTCCACAGGACATGGGGCGGAACGAGCCCACGGCGCCGACCCGGTCGATCAATGCCTCTCGGACCAGTCGTTGGTTGGCGTCGGGGTCGTCGGGCGCGACGCACCGTTCGTCACCCATGTAGATGTCGACGACCGACCAGTCAACACGGTCGGCGCCGCTGCGCGCGAGGGCCTCGTAACAGCGCCGGGCCGTCGGGCCCCCCGACAGCACCAGGACGAAGCGTGGTCCGGGTCGCGCCCCGTAGGCGGCCAGGACGGTCTCGGCGAAGGCGGTGGCGACGTCATCGACGACGTCGACGGTGCCCGGGGGACCCCTCACGGCTCGTGCCACTGGCGGAGCTCGCGCGCCAAGAGCGCGTCAGCCTCCTTCGGACCCCACGTGCCGGCGCTGTACTGCGACAGAGGGACACCGTCCTGGCTCCATGCTTCGAGCAAGGGATCCACGATCTGCCAGGCGCGCTCGACCTCGTCGGTCCGGATGAACAGCGTGGCGTCCCCGATCATGACGTCGTGCAGGAGCCGCTCGTATCCTCCGGCCGTGGCGCCGGGGAAGGCCTCGGCATAGCTGAAGTCCATGTCCACCGATCGCAGCCGGAACGCCTCGCCGGGGACCTTGGCCCCGAAGTAGAGACAGATCCCTTCGTCGGGCTGGATGCGCAGCAACAGCATGTTGGGGCGGAGGTCGCGGGTGAGCTTGCCCCCGAAGGCGAGGTGGGGGACTCGCTGGAATTGCAAGACGACCTCGGTGGCACGCTGGGGGAGGCGTTTGCCCGTGCGGATGTAGACCGGCACCCCGGCCCAGCGCCAGTTGTCGACCGTCAGCCGCAGGGCCACGAACGTCTCGGTGCGGCTCCGGGCGTCGACGCCCTTCTCCTCGCGATACCCGACGACGGGGTCGCCGTCGATGGCGCCCGCCGCGTACTGGCCACGCACCGAGTTGATGACCGCCTCGTCGACGTCGGGGATCATGACGGCGCGCAGGAGCTTGACCTTCTCGTCTCTGATCCCCTGGGCGTCGACGGTGGCGGGGGGCTCCATGAGCGTGAGCGCCAGGACCTGCATGACGTGGTTCTGGACGATGTCACGCAGCGCCCCAGCGGTCTCGTAGAAACCGCCGCGGTGTTCGACGCCGAGCTCCTCGGCCACGGTGATCTGGATGTGGTCCACGTAACGACGGTTCCAGATGGGCTCGAAGATGGCGTTGCCGAAACGCAACGCCAGGACGTTCTGCACGGTCTCTTTGCCCAAGTAGTGGTCGATGCGGAAGATCTGGTCCTCTTCGAAGGCACGGTGCAGTGCGGCGTCGAGGGTCTCGGCGCTGGCGAGGTCGCGGCCGAAGGGCTTCTCGACCACGATCCGGGCAAATGTCCCTCCGTCTCCGGGGGCGTTGCAGCCGTGCTCGGCCAGCGCGCTCGCCACGTCGCCGAACATCGACGGGATGGTGGCGAGGTAGAAGACCCGGTTGCCACCGGTGCCGAGTTTGGCGTCGGCCTCGCCCAGCACTTTCTTGAGCTTGTCGAAGGTGGGCTTCTCGGCGTACTCGCCCGCCACATAGCGGAAGCGGCGCACGACCTTCTTCCATTCCGGGCCGGCGTAGGGTGCGGCGTCGAGCGCGGCCTGGCGGAATTGGTCGTCGGTCCACTGGGTGCGGGCCACGCCCACGACGGTGAAGCCGTCGGGCAGGGCGTTGTGCTCGGCCAGCGCCGCGATGGCGGGCAGGAGCTTGCGCGACGCCAAGTCGCCCGAGGCCCCGAACACCACGAGCGCGAGCGGAGGAGGGGGCTCGACGGAATCGAGGGAGTGGGCGACCTCTTCGACCGGCTCCTGGTCGTCGATGTCGAGGGCCTCGATGACCGATGTGGCGTCGGGGGTCACGACGTTGCTTTCTTCGCCTCGGTGACCACGGCATGGCCTCCGAACTGGTTCCGCAGCGCCGCGATGAGCCGGTTGGAGTAGGAGTCCTGGTCGCGCGACGCGAAGCGGGCGAAGAGCGACGTGGTGATGACCGGCGCGGGCACGCCCCGGTCGATGGCTTCGTGCGCGGTCCAGCGCCCTTCGCCGGAGTCGACCACGATGCCTTCGATGTTCTCGAAGCCCGACCCCACCGCCAGGGCGCGCTCGGCGAGCTCGAGGAGCCACGAGCGGACCACGGACCCGTAGCGCCAGATCGAGGCGATCTCGTGGAGGTCGAGGGAGAACTCCTCGGCCTTCTGCATGATCTCGAAGCCTTCGCCGTACGCCTGCATGAGCCCGTACTCGATGCCGTTGTGGACCATCTTGACGAAATGTCCGGCACCGACGGGGCCCACATGCGCATAGCCACCTTCGGGTGCGAGGGCGAGAAACACCGGCTGGCATATCGCCACCACGGACTTCTCTCCGCCCACCATGAGGCAGTAGCCGTTGGCGAGACCCCACACCCCACCCGAGGTGCCGGCGTCGATGAACCCGATCCCTTTCTCGGCGAGCGAGGCGGCAGTGGGTGCCGCCTCTTTGTAGTTGGAGTTCCCGCCGTCGATCACGGCGTCGCCGCGATCCATCAGTCCCTTCAAGGTGTCGATGGTCGAGGCAGTGGGCTCCCCGGAAGGGACCATGACCCAGGCCACGCGAGGAGCGTCGAGCTTGGCCACCATCTCCGCCAGCGTCGCTGCGGTCTCGGCCCCCTTGGCCGCCACGCCGGCGCGGGCCTCTTCGGACAGGTCGAAGGCCACCACCTGATGGCCCTTCTCGATGAGCCGCTCGGTCATGTTCGCGCCCATCTTGCCCAGCCCCACCATGCCGATCTTCATGTCGGTCGCCCTTTCGCTGTTCTCGTCGTGGTCACACGGCTGCGGACGCGACGGTCACTGCAGCTCGCTCAGGTCCCGGGCCGCCACACGCAGCACCCGCCGCCCGTGGGCGAGGAGGCTGCGGTGATCGCCGATGGACTGGGCTGCGATCAGTGTCGCGAAGTCATAGGGCGCATCGGGGACCGGGACCACGGGCATCGGGTTGGCGTCGACGATCTGCACGGCCACCACGGTGTCGGGCCCGCCCTTGTGGAGCTGGCCTGTCGAATGGAGGAAACGGGGGCCGTATCCGGCCGTGGTGGCCATGCCTCCGAGGTGGTCCCGGACCTTGCGTCGAAGCGTCTCCAAAGCGGCGTCCTGACCGAAGGGCACATACGCCTGGATGGAGACGTAGTCGCCGGGCTTCACGGTGGAGCTCAGCCACGGCAGGACTTCATCCGGTGCGGCGGTGTCGACGGCCGGCAAAGGGAGCTTGGCGAGGACGTCGTTGGTGTTCTTCTTCGACTCCGCCACGTTGGGCTCGTCGAAGGGGTCGATCCCGAGGACGTGACCGCACAGCGCGGTGGACAGCTCCCAACGGTAGAACTGCTCGCCGAGGTCGGCGGCTTCGGCCAGGTGCAGCGGCACGACATGACGGTCGGCCCCGACCTCGGGCTCGGTGGTGGGGACCGGGATGCATCCCGTGCCTTGCTTGCCCGTGGACTCGGCGATGAGCTGCTCGACCCAGAGGCCGAACGACGCGTAGTCGGGGGGGACGACGATGGTCACCTTGTCGCGCCCGGCCCGGGCGTCCTCGCCCATGGCCATGCCGAGCCCGGCCGCCTCGTCCAGGTCGGCCTCGAGGGCGCGCCCACAGAGGTCGGCGACGTCGTACCCGATGAGCGCGGCCGGCACCATGCCGAAATACGACAGCACCGAGTACCGACCGCCGATGTCGGGCGGGTTGGTGAAACACCGGGCGAAGCCGCGCTCGGTGGCCAGGGCGGCGAGGGGGGTCCCGGGGTCGGTGATCGCCGCGTACCGCGACGGGTCGGGCAGTTGCGACCAGGCGTGGCCCAACAGTGCGTTGGGCTCGAGGGTGGTCCCGGACTTCGACGACACGAGGACGAAGGCGTCGGACAGGTCGAGAGACGAGACCGTCACGGGATGGGTGGTGTCGCACACCACGAGCCGTCGCCGTGTCTGGCCGGGGCCACCGGGTGTGCCGGTGGCGGTGAGGACCGCCTCGAGCACCGCCGGCCCGAGCGAGGAGCCACCCATGCCGAGCAGGACCACGGTGGACTGCTCGATGCCCGACGCCCAGGCCGTGACCTCGGCCGCCTCGGCCGCCATGCGGCGGGGGACATCGAGCCAGCCCAGGCGATTGCCCGACACGTTGCCCGCCGGCCACAGCCCGGCGTCGCGCTCGAGCAGGCGCGGCACGAGGGTTCGGGCGTCGTCAACCATGAACCGGTCTCCTCAGCTGCCCGCCGACAGGGCGTTGGCCTTGTCGGAGAGCTTCTGGATCAACTCGTCGAACGACTTGGTGAAGCTGGCCACCCCCTCGTCCTCGAGCGTGCGGGCCACGTCCGCCATGTCGACGCCGGCGGATTCGATTCGTTGCAGCGCGTGCAGCGCGGCGTCGGGATCGGCGTCCACCGTGCGCGCCGTGGTGCCGTGGTCGAGGAAGGCGGCGATGGTGTCGTCGGGCATCGTGTTGACGGTGTCGGGACCGATGAGGGTGTCGACATAGACGAGGTCGGGGTAGGCGGGGTTCTTCGTCGACGTCGACGCCCACAGCGGGCGCTGCACCTTCGCACCCCGGGCCGCCAGTGCCTCCCAGCGGGGCCCGGAGAACCGCTGCGCGAACAGCGCGTAGGCGCGCTGCGCCTGGCCGACTGCGGCGGTACCCCGCAGGGCCTGGAGCTCGTTCGCCTTCGGCGCGGCCTGGGTGCCAAGGGTGTCGAGACGGCGATCGACTTCGGTGTCGACCCGGCTCACGAAGAACGAGGCCACGCTGCGCACAGCCCCAAGGTCGGTGACACCCGTGGCGGCGAGATCCTCGAGCCCGCCGATGTAGGCCTCGATCACCTCGTCGTAGCGCTCCAGGCTGAACAACAAGGTGATGTTGATGTTCCGACCCTCGCCGATCATGGCCCGGATGGCAGGCACCCCCTCGGCCGTGGCCGGGATCTTCACGTACAGGTTGGGCTCGGCCACGAGCTCGTGGAAGTGGCGCGCCGCGGTGATGGTGCCGGCGGTGTCGTGGGCGAGCCCCGGCGCCACTTCGAGTGATACATACCCGTCGACCCCGTCCGACGCGTCGTGTACGGGCCGGAGGATGGCCAGGGCGTCGCGAATGTCGGTGACGACGAGCTCCCAGTACGCCTCTTCGACGGTGTGCGATCCCAGCAGCGCGCCGAATTGTTCGTCGTAGTCGCTGCCGCTCTCGATGGCCTTGGCGAAGATCGTGGGGTTCGAGGTCACGCCCCGGATGCCTTGCACCACCAGCTCGGCCAAATGTCCACCGCGGACGTAGTCGCGCCGGAGGTTGTCGAGCCACGGGCTCTGGCCCTGCTGCTCGTAGAGATCATGCAGCTTGGTCATGATGCTCCCTTCTGGCCGGGATCGCTCTGGCCGGGATCGCTCTGGCCGGGTTCGACGGTCTCGACCTCGTGCGACCGGCTGTGGGTTGGTGTCAGCGTGGGGCCGGGGCGGCCCGGGTCAGTAAAGCCCGGGCCCGGGCGGCCACGTTGTCGGGTGTGTAGCCGAAGTGATCGAGCACTTCCTGGCCCGGGGCCGATGCCCCGAAATGGTCGATGGCGACGACATCGTCCGCGTAGCGCTCCCACCCGAACGAGGCCGCCGCTTCGACGGCCAGGCGCCTGATGCGGGGGGGAAGGACGGTGGCGCGATACGCCTCGGTCTGGAGCGCGAAGAGCTCCCACGACGGCAGTGACACCACCCGGGCGCGCACCGACGCGTCGGCGCCACTGCCTCCAGCCGCGCCCAGCACGCCGGCCGCGGCCACGCACAGCGAGACCTCCGAGCCCGTGCCGATGAGCACGATGTCGGGCTCCCCGTCCTCGGGATCGAGAAGGACATAACCACCCCGGGCCACGCCGTCGACGGCCTCGGCCGTCCCGGCCAGGACCGGGACGGATTGGCGCGACAGCACGAGCGCGGTCGGTCCGTCGGAGTCCACCGCCATGCGCCAGGCGTGGGCGGTCTCGTTGGCGTCGGCGGGTCGGATCACCCGCAGGCCCGGCACGGCCCGCAGCGAGGCCAGGTGCTCGACGGGTTGATGGGTGGGGCCGTCCTCGCCCAGGCCCACCGAGTCATGGGTCCACGAGTAGATGACATGCGCTTCTGACAGCGCGGCGAGACGGACCGACGGCCGCATGTAGTCGCTGAAGACGAAGAAGGTCCCGCCCACAGGGAGGACGCCGCCGTGGCGCGCCATGCCGGTCATGGCCGCACCCATCCCGTGCTCGCGGATCCCGTAGTGGACCTGGTTGCCCTCGGGATGCCCGGCGGACTGGTTGACGGCGTCGGCGAGCTTCACACCGGTGTTGCCGGTGAGGTCGGCCGATCCCGCCACCAGGCCGGGGATCACCTCGGCGGTGGCGGTGATGCACTCGTTGACAGCCACGCGCGTGGCGAGGTTCGTGCCGACCTCGAACACCGGGAGCTTCTCGGCCCAACCCTCGAGGCCGCCCCCTCGCTGACAGGCGTCCCACGTCGACTTGTCGCCGGTCCAAGCGTCGAAGCGCGCCTGCCACGCCGTACGGTGCGTCTGGCCGCGCCCCAGGCATCGCCGGTAGAGCTCGATCACTTCGTCGGGGACCCAGAACTGCTCGTCGGGAGGAAGCCCGAGGATGGCCTTGGTCTCTCGGATCTCGTCTTCCCCGAGGGGGCTCCCGTGCGCGGCCGCGGTGTCGGTCTTGTGCGGAGACGGCCAACCGATGTGGCTGCGCAACAGGATCAACGACGGCCTGTCCTCGACCGCCTTGGCCCGTCGGACCGCCGCTTCGAGGGCGTCGGTGTCGTTGGCAACCTCGCCGATGTTGTCGGTGTGCCAGCCATAGGCGTCGAAGCGCTCGGCCACGACGTCGGTGTAGGCCAGCTCGGTAGGGCCGTCGATGGTGATGTGGTTGTCGTCGTAGATGTAGACGAGACGGCCCAGGCCGAGGTGCCCGGCCAGCGACGCGGCCTCGTGGCTGATCCCTTCCATGAGGTCGCCGTCACTGCAGATGACGAAGGTGTGATGGTCGACGAGCTCGGGGCCGAAGCGAGCCCGCAGCCAGCGCTCGGCCATGCCCATGCCGACGCCGTTGCCGACGCCCTGGCCGAGCGGTCCGGTGGTGACCTCCACCCCGGCGGTGAGGTGCACCTCGGGATGCCCAGGCGTCTTCGAACCCCACTGCCGGAATTGCTTGATGTCGTCGAGGGTGAGCCCGTACCCGGTGAGGTAGAGAAAGGAGTACAGCAGGATCGAGGCGTGGCCGTTGGACAGGATGAAGCGGTCGCGGTCGGGCCACTGGGGGTCGGCCGGATCGTGGCGCATGATGCGGGTGAAGAGCACGTGTGCCAACGGGGCCAACGCCATGGCGGTGCCCGAGTGACCCGAGTCGGCTTTTTGGGGGGCGTCCATGGCCAGGCCCCGGATGACGTTGATCCCGAGCTGTTCGAGCTCCGCTTCGGTCACGACCAGAACCGTACCCCGTCGTTCGGGGGCGCCAATCGGGCGCTCACGAAGGCCCGGCGCCCACGTCATCGGACGAGCGATCCCGCAGCAGCGCCACCGACGCCGTGAACCCGTGCACGAAATTGCGCCCTCCCACCGGGCCGAGCTCTCCGGCTGCGAAGAAGCCCGCCATAGGCACGGCGCCGAGATGTTCGGACAGGACGCGCACGTCGTGGTGTGGCGCACCGAACAGCCGTGTGCCCCGGCCGTTGCAGGTGAAGACGAGGGCGGCGTCGGCCCGGCACCCCGAGACCAGCGCATGAAGGTCCTCGTCGGCTGTGGCCGCGTCGCGGAGGTGGAATTGGACGGTCGTGCCCAGCGCCATGGCGTCCCCCACGGCGATCGCCCCCGAGGAGCGGTCCGCCCCGACCACGTTTCGGACCAGGAAGTCGCCGCGGCCGAAGTGCTCGTGATGTTCGTCGATCACCCGCCCGAGGTGCAGTCCCCCGGTCTCCAACAAGACGACCTCCTCCTCATTCAGCGAGTCGCGGGCCTGGGTCAGCACCTGCTCGAGGGCGGGGCGTCCGGCGAGCTCGTAGATGAGGTTGTGCTCGGTCTTGGTCACCACCAGGGGGGCGCCGAAGGGTCGACATCCCTGGGACACGAGGGTGGTGACCTCGGCGCCGGGGCCGAGCAGAGCCCCCACCGCACCGCCGGTGCGGACCCGGGTGCCGAGCGCGAGGCGGTTGCCCCCCGGGCCACGCGCCGCGGAGGCCATGCCTCCCACCACCCGGAGGCCGGGATGGTTGGCGTCCACCCAGGCCAGGAATGACTCCGCCGGGAAGCTGTAGGGGTCGCCCACGAGGACGAGCGCCTCGGGGGTGAAGGCGGTCTCGGCCGGCCAACCCCGCAACATCAGACCATCTCCGGAATCCGACAGCAGGGCATCGAGCTCCACGGGCACCAGGGGGCCGACGTGTCCGGCGAACAAGGTGACCGCGGCATCCTGCTCCACCTCGCGATGAGGTCCGAGCACGGACTCCGCCGCGCATCCGACCGACACCAAGGGGTGGAGGACTTCTTCCACTGTCCGCATCACGTCTTCGAGTGCGCCCGCGTGGGGCGGTGTCACGAACACGGTTGCGAAGTCCGGTCGGTCGCCGATGCGCTCGAGCACGGCCCCGGTGACCTCCCCCACGGCGTGGGCGGTGAGCGGGTGCTCGCTCATGGCGGCCGCGAAGGGCATCGACCCGACCCTATCGCCGGGTGCGTGGACTCAGGACTCGGGGTAGTGGGTCAGTTTGAGCGAATCGCGGCCCAGCCTTCTTTGACCCCGTAGACCAAGATGACGTAGCCAGCGAGCGGGTCGGCCCACCACCAGCCCATGGCAGCGTTCAGGGCGAGCCCGAGGCACACCGCCATAGCGAGCAGGCCGTCGACCAGGGTCACCCGGCCCTCAGTGCGCAGCACGGGGTTCCCGAGCCGTCGCCCCGTGTTCTCCTTACCTGCTGCCAGGCCGAACATCACAACCGCTGTCGCGGCCGTCCAGCCGATGCCGAGCCCGCTGTGGTGAGGGTGGTAGCGGGCCACCAGGACGTAGGTCGACTGCGCGCCCAAGTAGCACGCCAGCACCAAGAAGGCCGCCCCTATGAGTCGCAGAGCAACTGCTTGGCGTCGCGCCCCGGTGCCCGAAAGCTCCCAGATCACCACCAGGCTCGCCCCGATCTCTATGAGCGAGTCCAGGCCGAATCCCGCCAGGGCGACGGAACGAGCCGCTAGTGCGGCGATTGCAAGGACGACGATCCCGAACACGTTCCAGCCCAGAGTGATGCCCTCAAGGGCAATCCCTCGCCGCGTCAACTCTGATGGCCTAGGACCATTTGAGTCGGCTCGCAGCCGTTCCTCGTCCAGCACAGCTCTAAACTGGGGACGGTAGAAGATGGCGATAGTCGTCGCTGCCAGTACGAGCGCCAGCTCGTCCACCGGTCCCGGGATCGGAAGCACGGCGAAGACCAACAGCCACCGCAGAGGTCGCGGAAGATGCGGCTCGGTGGCCAGCCGCTTGGCAACCCGAACGTAGACCCTCATTGCCGCATCGAGGCTACTTAGTCGAGCAACCCGGCGATCTCCCACACCGACCACACGTGATCGGCCTTCCCGGCCGCCATGGCCGGCGTCGTGGGGCGCCCGTAACGCTTGGTGAGCGTCTGGTGGGGCCTGGCGAAGTTGTAGTGCATGTAGTGGAGGCTCACTGCATGGGCCAGGTTCTCGACCTTCTTTGAGAAGGCATTGGTCAGCCTGGTGAACCGGCGCATCCCCATCCGCATCGTGAGGTTCTGGCGCTCGACGTAGCTGGTGGAGATCAGCTTCTTGTTGGGGTCGCCGGTGATCACACGCTTGTCGATCCCGGTGCAGGTGGCCGGTGAGTATTTGGTCTGGTCGTCGTGAACGTCGTGCCCGTACATCTTGTGGAGCATGGCGAAATCGACCCCATCGGCCCCGAACAGCGGCTCCACCACGGTCAGGTAAGGCTGGTGCCCATCGGTGGTGAGTTGCACGCGGTTCTTGAGCCGGGAGTGAAGGTCCGACAGGAAGAAGAAGCAGTCGCGGTTGGTGCGCTCGCCCACCAGCCACGCCGGGACGAGCTTGGTGTCGGCGTCAATGGCGGTCCAGGTCCACACGTCCCCGTAGCCGAAGGTGTCTTGGAACTCCTCGGGGACGTTCTTCTGCTTGGAGTAGCAGAAAGACCAAATCTCATCGGCCTCGACCCTGGTCGTGTCCAGGTTCCTGAGCACGTCGTCCTGGTAGTCGGCGCAGGCCTCGCCCAGCTGGGTGAGGAGGTTGACGATGGTGTTCTTCGCCACGCCGGTCACCCGGACAGTCCCCCGAATGCTCATGCCTTCCACCAGGCAAGAGAACACCTGGCCTCGGCGCTGGGTGGAAAGCCTGTTCATACTGACCATTATGCGTGAGGGTTAGGTAGTTGTCAACCAACTTCATGTCGGTTACTATACTACTCAGTGATGGACGCCAACCGAATATCAAGCATGTTGTTTCAAACCCCGGAACCCGACGAAATCGAGCTCCAGGTCCTAACCCAGATCGAGGATATGAAGAAGAAGCTGCGGTGGCAGCTCAACGAGCCGCGCCGCTGGTTCGGCTCATTGCGGCGTATGCAGTTCGCCAAAGCGGTTCAGGGCTCGAACAGCATCGAGGGGTTTGACGCCACTCTCGATGATGCTGCCGCGATCGACCTCGGCGAGGAGCCCCTTGATGCCGATGAAGAGACTCACCTGGCCGTGAAGGGGTACCGGGACGCCATGACCTATGTCCTTCAGTTGGCTGGCGAGCCCGACTTCACATACTCAGAGCAGCTTCTGAAGAGTTTGCATTTCATGATGACCAGCTATGACCTGAAGCTGCGCCCCGGGCTTTGGCGAGCCGGCTCCATCTACGTCCGAAATGACGAATCAGAAGAGATCGTCTACGAAGGTCCGGACGTTGACCTGGTGCCCGATCTCATGAGTGAGCTTGTTAATTGTCTCAATGTGCCCGATGAGGCTCCCCCGATGGTCCGTGCCGCTATGGCCCACCTCGATCTGGTCATGGTGCATCCATTTAGGGATGGCAACGGACGAATGGGTCGGGCTTTGCAGACTCTCGTGCTTGCCCGAGAAGGGATTCTTTCCCCCGTCTTTTGCAGTATTGAGGAGTACTTGGGACGCAACACCGAGGAGTACTACGAGGTTTTGGGCAAAGTAGGAGCGGGGGCATGGCATCCCAGCCAGGATGCCCGACCGTGGGTGCGATTCAATTTGTCTGCTCATCTCCGACAAGCCAAGACCCTGCTGCGGCGTGTCAAAGAGAGCGAACAGCTCTGGGACAGATTGGAAAGGGTGATCGAACCCTCCTCTCTGCCTGACCGAACCATCTCTGTCCTGTGGGACGCAGCCATGGGGTATCGAGTTCGGAACGCGACTTATAGAGCGATCTTTGAGGAGATCGAGGAGCCCATTAGTGAGGCGGTCGCAGGCAGGGATTTGCGCCAGCTTGTGGAGGCCGGACTTCTCATTCCGAAGGGTGAGCGCCGCGGCCGGTACTACCTCCGTAGTCCCGAGTTGCGGAGCTATCGCGAGGCCATCGTTCAGGCGCGAGATCCCCGGGATGATTCCGACCCCTTTGCTGCCGCGGCCTGACCGCTGCTCTTCCACCTCGCCTGCGCGGCCTTCCGGGCAGACTCGGATCGCTCTTCGGCTGTCATACCTGCGGCTCTCGCTCTGCCGCCCTTCTGGCCTCCCTTGCGGCCCAGCTCGACCGCGGCGGGGTCCTTGCCTTCATAGCGGTCTGGCTCAGGCTCCTCGGACGTACTCTGCGCCACCACGGCCGCGGCCATGGCGTTCAGATCGCGGGGCTTGCCTGACCGCTTTGGCATATCACCAGCCTACGGGTTGGGCCCTCGGCGTCAACGCTCCGTGGATTCAAACTGACCCACTACCGGACTCGGGCGGCGCCGACCATGCCGGGGTCCCGGCCACCCAGACCGACGCCACCCCCCAGCGCCCGTCGCCCTTCTCCTCGAGGGCGACCAGGTCGGCGCGCCGGCCCGGGGCCAGCGCGCCGCGGTCGTCGAGCCCGAGCAACCGGGCCGGGGTGGTGCTGGCCGCCGCCACCGCGTCGGTGAGCGCGACATCGCAATGGCTCACCACGTTCGAGACGGCGCCGTCCATCGTCAAGACCGAGCCAGCCAACGTGCCATCGGCGAGGCGAGGCGGCCCCGCTGACCCCGCAACGGCTGACCCCGCAACGGTTGACCCCGCGGACGTTGCCACCGCGTCGGTGACGAGGGCGACGCCTTGCGCCGACTTGGCGGCGAAGGCCGTGCGGACGAAGACGGGGTGGGTGTGGACGAGATCGGCGATGACCGACACCGAGACACGGTCATCGGCCAGGGCGGCCCCGAGGAGCCCGGGAGCTCGATGGTGCAGCGGCCCCATGGCGTTTCCGAGATGGGTCACGAGGCGGGCCCCGGCCTCGATGGCTTCGAAGGCGACCTCGGCGGTGCACGCCGAATGGCCGAGCGACGCCAAGACTCCCCGGTCGTGGAGCGCGTGAACGGCGTCGATGGCGCCGGGGAGCTCCGGAGCCAGGGTGACGATGCGGAGCACGTCATCGAGGCTCTCGAGCCAGCGCCGGTCGACCACGGCGCGGACGAACTCGCCACGATGGGCGCCGTGGACGGCCAGGAAGGGGCCTTCGAGATGGGCGCCGGCGATCTCGGGCCGGGCGCCGGCGTCTCGGCGCGCCGCGGCGGCGACCCCGGCCAACGAGGCCTCGAGCGCGTCGAGCGGTGCGGTGATGATGGTGGGGCACCAGGTGGTCACGCCTTGGGCCAGGAGTGCCTCGTCGAGGGCGGTCCAGCCCGCGGCGGTCGCACCGGCCACATCGACGGCGCCGATCCCGTTGACCTGGAGGTCGACGAACCCGGGCACGAGGACCACGTCGGGCACGGGGCCGAGGGCGGGCCGGACCTCGGTGATCCGGCCGTCTTCGACCACCACCTCGGTGTCGGTCAGGGGCCCGGCCGGTGTGATCACGGTGGCTGCCCCGACAATGGCGCCGGTGGTGTCGGTTCGTGGCCTGGGCACGCGGGTCGTACGGTATCGCCGTGGCCGATCCCCAGGTACAGGTGCCGCCCAATTGCGACCTCACCTTGGGCATGGTGTGCGTGGACAAGTCCGAGCCCGGGACGACGGTGTGGCAGATGCCGGCCGATGAACGGTTCACCAATCCGGTGGGAGTGCTCCAGGGCGGGTTCCTCGCCGCGTGCTGCGACTCCGCCATGGGGGCGGCCACGGTGACGTGGGCCAAAGGGCGCAAGGTCTTCTCCGCCAACGCCGAGATGAAGGTCAGCTTCCTGGCCCCGGTGCGGCCCGGGGGCACGCTCACCTGCACGTCCAGGGTCATCTCAGGAGGGAACCGGGTGGCCTTCGTCGAGGCCGAGCTGACCGACGCCGACGGTCGGCTGGTGGCCAAGGCCAGCTCCACCTATCTCCTCTCGCCCCGCGGGTAGCCGGTCGGGTGCTTGCAGCACCGGACCTGGGCGGGGGAGGATGGCGCCTCTGAGGAGGGTCGGTTGGCACGTGACGGTGGAAAGTCAGGACGCGGCGGCGGCTTGACCGCGGCCGGTGGCGACTTCTTCCATCTCGTCGTCGATTACGCCAAGCAGGAGACTCTCGGGCCTCTCAAGAGCCTGGGGCGCTTCCTCCTTTTCGGCCTGGTGGGGTCGATCGCCATCACCGCCGGTGCGGTCCTGCTCCTCCTGGCGTTGCTCCGGGCCCTGCAGACCGAGACCGGGTCGTCGTTCACCGGGCATTTGAGCTGGTTGCCGTATCTGATCGTCGCCGCGGTCGCGATAGCGGTGATGGGGCTGGCAGCATGGCGTATCACCAAGGGACCGGGTGCGAAGAGGGTGCGGGCCGACGAGCCCCGGGCCCGGCGCGATGACAAGGGGAGCTGACGATGGCGACGACGGCGAAGATCAGCCGCGATGACCTCGAGGCCAAGCTCCGCGAGATGTCGGGGGGCGTGGAGGAGACCGTCGAGGCGACCCGGCCCACGCTGATCAGCTCGGCCGTCGCCGGCGTGTTGCTCGTGGCCTTGGTGGCGTACCTGCTCGGACGCCGTCGCGGTCGGTCCCGCTCGGCCGTCATCGAGATCCGCAAGGTCTGAGGCCTCACCGTGGACCGGATCCTCGGCTTCCTCGTCACGCGCGCCATGCGGCGCGGTCGCGGGGGGGAGCCGATCTGGTTGGCCGTCGCCGGCGCGGCCTGGATGGTGCGACGCACCTTGAAGAGTCGGGACAAAGTGGCCTGGAGCGGACGGGTGGAGCCCGGCCAACGGCTCGTGATCGCCGTCGGCGATCGTTCCACGCCCGCCCCGTCGACCGGCGGGGAGTGACGGGCCAGGCCGACGCGCCCGGGGGCCAGTTGGCGGCCGGAGAGCGCGTATTGCTGGTCGACCCCAAAGAGCGCCGCTATCTGGTGACGTTGCACCCCGGGGCGTTCTTCCACACCCACTCGGGCATCGTCGCCCACGATGACGTGATCGGGCGCCCCGAAGGATCCACGATCGGGGCGTCGACGGGCCGTCGCTTCGTGGTGTTGCGTCCCACCCTGGCCGAGGTCGTGCTCAAGATGCCGCGCGGCGCGCAGGTCATCTATCCGAAGGACCTCGGGGCCATCCTCATCGCGGCGGACATCGGCCCGAGTATGCGGGTGCTCGAGGCAGGGGTCGGGTCAGGGGCGCTGTCGATGGCCCTGTTACGGGCCGGAGCCGATGTCGTGGGTTACGAGGTGCGCGCCGACTTCGCGGCCGGGGCGCGCGCCAACGTCTCGGCGTGGGCCGGTCCCGATGTCCGGTACCGGGTGGAAGAGCGCGACGTGTACCAGGGGATCGAGGAGCGCAACTTCGATCGTGTCGTGCTCGACCTGCCTGAGCCGTGGCGCGCACTGGGCCCTGCGTCTGACGCCATGCGACCCGGTGGGATCTTTCTCGCCTATCTCCCGTCGATCACCCAGGTGGCCACGTTGCGCGCCGCCATGGCGTCGAAGTCGTTCGGGATGGCAGAGACGTTCGAGATCTTGCGGAGGACGTGGCACGTCGAAGAACGTTCGGTGCGTCCTGACCATCGCATGGTCGCCCACACCGGATTCATCACGACGGCGAGATTGCTCGTGGCGCCACCCGAGTCGCCAACCGGGTCGGAACTGGCACCCGGGTCGGAACTGGCAACCGAGCCGGAACTGGCACCCGAGCCGGAACTGGCACCCGAGCCGGAGTAGTAGGGCGCGTTCAGCCCTGCTCGATGAAGATGCACTCCCCGGGGCATTCCTCGGCTGCTTCGGTGACGGCGTCCTCGAGGTCGTCGGGGACGAGGGCGAGGCCGGCTGATCCACCGGGCTCGTTCTTGACCTGGTCACCCTCTTTGACGTAGGCGAGCCCATCGTCGAGAAGCGTGAAGACGGCCGGCGCGATCTCCTCGCACAGGCCGTCGCCGGTGCACAGATCCTGGTCGATCCAGACCTTCATGAGCTCGCTCTCGCCTTTTCTCGGGTCTCGTTCTCGGGTACTCGGTCGACGTGTTCGGAAGGTAACGATGGCCGGTTCGCGGTGTCAATTGACCGATCATCGGACCGGTCGGTCGGCCGGCCTGCACAGCTGGCCGGATCACCACCGGCGATGGCCGGCCACCTCGTTGTCACTCGGACCAAGAGTCTACCGGGGCGTCGACCTGAATCCCCCTTCCCTTGAGGGTCATTTTGGCCCCAGGGCCGGTGTATGGTCGCTCAGAGGCGCCCGGAGACAAGCCCAGGAGGTGGTTCCGACGGCCGAGCCGGAAGAGGAACGACAGCTGGCGCTGCGCGAAGAGCTCGAGCGGTTGCGCGAACGCTGCCTGCAGGCCGACGAGGAAGTCGCCGTCCTGCGCCGACGCCTGTCGGAGGGGCCGGGCCGCGTCCAGTCGCTCGAGGAGCGACTGCTCGAGACCAAGGGCCAGTTGGCCCAGGCCGTCTCGCAGAACGAGAAGCTGACCTACACGCTGCAGCAGGCCAAGGAGCACATCGCCGCGCTGCGCGAGGAGGTCGACAAGCTCACCCAACCCCCGAGCGCGTACGGGACGTTCCTGCACGCCAACGACGACGGGACCGTCGACGTCTTCTCGGGCGGCCGGAAGATGCGGGTGGCCGTGCACCCCGAGATCGACGGAGTCGAGCTGCGGCGGGGACAAGAGGTCGTGCTCAACGAGTCGCTCAACGTCATCCTGGCCCGCGAGGGCGAGGATTCGGGCGAGGTCGTCACCTTGAAGGACCTCCTCGAGGACGGGCGGCGGGCCATCGTGTACGCGCGGGCCGACGAGGAGCGCGTGGTCGAGCTCTCCCACGACCTGCTGGGCGTGCACCTACGCGCCGGCGACGCGGTGCTCATGGAGACCCGCTCGGGGTTGCTCGTGGAGAAGCTGCCCCGGCCCGAGGTCGAAGAGCTCGTGCTCGAGGAGGTACCCGACGTCACCTACGCGGATGTGGGCGGGCTCGACAGCCAGATCGAGGACATCACCGACGCCGTCGAGCTTCCCTATCTGCACCGGGCGCTGTTCAAGGAGTACAAGCTGCCCGCGCCCAAGGGGATCTTGCTGTACGGGCCGCCGGGGTGTGGCAAGACCCTCATCGCCAAGGCGGTCGCCAACTCCCTGGCCAAGAAGGTCGCGCAGGTGACGGGCAACGCCAACATCCGGAGCTACTTCTTGAACATCAAGGGCCCCGAGCTGTTGAACAAGTACGTGGGCGAGACCGAGCGCCAGATCCGGCTCGTCTTCCAGCGGGCCCGGGAGAAGGCCGAAGAGGGCGTCCCTGTCATCATCTTCTTCGACGAGATGGACTCGTTGTTCCGGACCCGGGGAACAGGGATCAGCTCCGACATGGAGTCCACGATCGTGCCCCAGCTCCTGGCCGAGATCGACGGGGTCGAGGCCCTGCGCGACGTGATCGTGATCGGTGCCTCGAACCGAGAAGACCTCATCGACCCCGCCATCTTGCGGCCCGGTCGGCTCGACGTGAAGATCAAGATCGAGCGACCCGACGAGGAAGCCGCCGCGCAGATCTTCTCGCGGTACCTGACCGCGGATCTTCCCATCGACGCCAAGGAAGTGGAGCGGCTCGGTGGTGGCGACGCCGCGAAGTCGGTGCAGGCCATGATCGAGGACACCGTGGTGGAGATGTACAGGGCCGACGACGAGAACAAGTTCCTCGAGGTGACCTATCAGAACGGCGACAAAGAGGTGCTGTACTACCGGGACTTCGCATCGGGGGCGATGATCGAGAACATCGTCCGTCGAGCCAAGAAGCTGGCCATCAAGCGGGCCATCGCGGGGGAGGGGACCGGCGTCCGGACCTCGGACCTCTTGGAGTCGATCCGCCGGGAGTACAAGGAGAACGAGGACCTCCCCAACACCACCAACCCCGACGACTGGGCCCGGATCTCGGGAAAGAAGGGTGAGCGGATCGTCTACGTGCGCACCCTCCAGGCCGACACCGAGGAGACCAAGGGCGGCCGTTCCATCGAACGGGTGGGTACCGGCCAGTACCTGTGAGCAGGCTGAAGAGGTTCGCGGTCGGTTCGCCACAGGGCCGCGCCGGCCCAGCCGCCACGCACTAGGGTCGGTTTCGTGGTCGTCGCGAAGGTGTGCGGGATCGAGACGGAGTACGGAATTCACCACGTCGGCGGCGACGGCAACCCTGTCGCGTCGTCCTCGCTGCTCGTCAACGCGTACGTCTCTGATCTGGCCCGGGCCGGGTGGGACTTCGAGGACGAGTCACCGGGCAACGACGCCCGAGGGTTCGCACGCGAGGGGTCGATGCCCCCCGAGATCGAGACCCATCTCGTCAACGCCGTGCTCACGAACGGAGCGCGGTACTACGTCGATCACGCCCATCCCGAATTCTCCTCGCCCGAGTGTGCCGACCCGCTCGAAGCCGTGCTCTACGACAGGGCGGGGGAGGAGGTGTTACGGCGGTCGATGATCGCGGTGCGACGGACCCTTCCCGAGGGCCAGTCCATCGTCGTGTACAAGAACAACTCCGACTCCAAGGGCAATTCGTACGGCACCCACGAGAACTATCTGATGGACCGGGCCGTCCCCTTCGCCCGGATCGCGCATCTCATCACCCCGCACTTCGTCACGCGCCAGATCTTCTGCGGGGCCGGAAAGGTCGGGAGCGAGACGGCGGGGAACGTGGGGCGCGACATCACCTTCCAGATCTCGCAGCGAGCCGAGTTCTTCGAAGAGGAGATCGGCCTGGAGACGACGTTGAAACGGCCCATCGTCAACACCCGGGACGAGCCCCATGCCGATCCGCAGCGGTACCGGCGGCTGCATGTGATCGTGGGCGACGCCAATCTTTGCGAGGTGGCCACCTTCTTGAAGGTGGGGACGACAGCGCTCGTCCTGGCGCTCATCGAGGACGACGCCTTCGAGGGGCGTGAGCTCACCCTCGCCAATCCCGTGAAGGCCATCCGCCAGGTCGCGCTCGACCTCAGCCTGGGCGCGCCGATCGACCTTGCCGACGGTCGGACCACGACGGCACTGGCCTTGCAGTGGGAGTTGTTCGGCTTGGCCCGGAAGTACGCCGAGGACCGGGGCCTTGAATGTCTCGGTGATGAAGCCGTGGGGCAACAAGTGCTCTTGCGCTGGGAAGAGGTGCTCCACGGCCTCGAGACGGATCCGAGCGTCGTCGCCGACAAGGTGGATTGGGCGGCCAAGCTCGGACTGCTCGAGGCGTACCGGGATCGCCACGGCCTCGACTGGGACGACCACCGGCTCGCCGCGGTGGACCTCCAGTACCACGACCTGCGGCCCGAGCGTTCCCTCTTCGCCCGGCTCGACACCGAGCGGCTGGTGAAGGAGCAGGACGTGCTCGACGCGGTGACCGAGCCGCCCCGCCGTACCCGGGCCTATTTCCGTGGCCAGTGCCTCAAGCGATGGGCGTCGTCGGTGGCCAGCGCCAACTGGGACTCGATGGTGTTCGACCTCGGTACCGATCCGCTGCGACGCGTCCCTATGATGGATCCGCTACGTGGAACAGCTGAATTCGTCGAGGAGCTTCTGGATGGAAGCTCCTCACCGGCGGAGCTGTTGGCACGGTTGAGCGGCTAGGAGTGGGTTGATGGCAGAGCAAGAGAAGAAGCGCCGACCGGCGACGACGACGCGCGAGGAGACGACGACCGAGGAGGCCGAGGCTCCCGCGCCGTCTCCCCAGGGCGAGAAGCTGAAGGCCGAGCTCGACGACCTGCTCGACGAGATCGACGAGGTCCTCGAGGAGAACGCCGAGGAGTTCGTCCGGAATTACGTGCAGAAGGGCGGGGAGTAGCCGGGTGGGTCTGCCCCTCTTTCCGCCCGGGGACGACCCGGGCCCCAGCTTCGCGGCGCTCATCCGCCTGGGCGATTCGAACCGGCCCGCACCGGCGCGGGTGGACGTCGGCCGGGGTGCGGTGCCTTCTGTGGCGCACGGCACGACGGTGGTGGCAATGCGTTTCGCCGACGGGGTGGTGATGGCAGGAGATCGTCGCGCCACCGAGGGGAACATCATCGCCCATCGGGCCATGGAGAAGGTCTTTCCCGCCGACCGGCACTCGGCGGTGGCCATCGCCGGCGCGGCCGGCCCGGCCGTCGAGATGGTGAAGCTCTTCCAGACCCAGCTCGAGCACTACGAGAAGGTCGAGGGCGTGGCGCTCAGCCTCGAGGGCAAGGCCAACCAGCTCGGCCAGATGGTGCGCGACCACCTGCCCATGGCGATGCAGGGCCTCGTGGTCGTCCCCTTGTTCTGTGGGTTCGACCTCCGCACCACCGAGGGGCGGATCTTCACCTACGACGTCACCGGTGGGCATTTCGAAGAAGCCGACTACGCGGCGACGGGGTCGGGCGGACGCGACGCCCGGACCACGATCAAGCTCGGATGGAAGCCCGGGCTCGGACGCGACGACGGCATCGAGCTGGCCGTGCGGGCCCTGTACGAGGCGGCCGACGAGGACTCGGCCACCGGTGGGCCCGACCTGGTGCGGGGGATCTTCCCCGTGGTGGCGACGGTGACCGCCAGCGGGTATGCGCGGCTCGATGACGCCGAAGTGGCCCAGAGCTTCACGTCGTTGGTGCAGCGACGGAGCCTCGGGGGCGGCACGGGAGGTGGCGGGTCATGACCATGCCCTTCTACGTGGCGCCCGAGCAGGTCATGAAGGATCGGGCCGAGTACGCCCAGAAGGGCATCGCCCGGGGTCGTTCGCTCGTGGCCTGTGTCTACGCCGATGGCATCCTGATCGTGGCCGAGAACCCGTCGCGGTCGTTGCACAAGGTGAGCGAGATCTACGACCGGATCGCCTTCGCGGGGGTGGGCAAGTACAACGAGTTCGACCAGCTTCGGGTGTCGGGAGTGCGCCACGCCGACACGAAGGGTTTCGCCTTCAGCCGTGAAGACGTCGACGCCCGATCGCTCGCCAACCTCTATGCCCAATACCTGGGCCAGGTCTTCACCCACGAGATGAAGCCGCTCGAGGTCGAGATCCTCGTGGCCGAACTCGGTGTCGACGGCAAGCCCGAACAGCTGTACCACATCGCCTACGAGGGCACGATCACCGACGAGGACCGGTTCGCCGTGCTCGGGGGCGAGACCGAGACGATCTCGGACCGGGTCGCCGAGGCCTACCGGCTCGACTGGGCTCTCGACGCCGCCCTGCGGGCGACGGTCGGCGCGTTGGCCGGGCCCGACCGGACTCTCGAGCCCGGTGACCTCGAGGTGGCCGTGCTGGCGCGGGGGAATGGCCGGCGGGCCTTTCGCCGCCTCGGCTACGACGAGTTGGGCGAGCTCCTGGGTGGAGGTCGGAAGACCTCGCCGCGCGGGTCGAGGTCGACGGGGACAGCATCGGCCGGGCCCTCTGACAGCGACGGGGGACCACTCCGGTCGGAGTGAGCCGGTCAGGCGTCGTCGACGTCTTGTTCGAAACCGTCGAACAACGCCTCGACCTGATCGGCCAGCATGAGCTCGCGGGCTTCGCCGGCCTGGTCGACGACTACGAGGACCTCGACCGGCCCGGGGAGGGGATAGGGCCCCTCGCCTCCACCTCGCAGTTGGGTGAGGATGCCCTCGGCGCCCAGCCGGGCCATGACCACGCGAGCCTCGAACATCGATCCCACCGTCGTCAGGTGGACCATCAGCGGCGTTGCCACAGCCACAGGGTACCGAGTGTCGCCCCGCCCTGCCCGGGGGAATGAGACGCCGCCCCGTGCGCACCCGGCACTACCGTGGGTGAGGTGGACAAGCGGATCTTCGGGTTGGAGAACGAGTACGGCGTCACCTGTACTCTGCGCGGTCAGCGCCGGTTGTCTCCCGACGAAGTAGCCCGGTACCTGTTCCGACGGGTCGTCAGCTGGGGGCGGTCATCCAACGTCTTCCTCGAGAACGGGGCCCGGCTCTATCTCGACGTGGGCAGTCACCCCGAGTACGCCACGCCCGAGTGCGACTCGATCACCGACCTGGTGGCCCACGACAAGGCGGGGGAGCGGATCCTCGACCATCTCGTCACCGGCGCCGAGGCCAGGTTGCGCGAAGAAGGCATCCGGGGCGTCATCTACCTGTTCAAGAACAACACGGACTCCGCCGGCAACTCCTACGGGTGCCACGAGAATTACCTGACGAGCCGGCGTGACGACTTCGCCCATTACACCGAGGTCCTCATCCCGTTCCTCGTGAGCCGGCAGATCTTCGCCGGCGCCGGGAAGGTCCTGCAGACGGCCCGGGGGGCGGTGTTCTGTCTGTCGCAACGGGCCGAGCACATCTGGGAAGGGGTGTCGTCGGCCACCACCCGGAGCCGTCCCATCATCAACACCCGGGACGAGCCCCACGCCGATGCCGAGCGGTTCCGACGGCTCCATGTCATCGTGGGCGACTCCAACATGAGTGAGTACGCCACCTTTCTCAAGGTGGGGTCGACGAGCATCCTGTTGCGGATGCTCGAAGACCCCGGGACGGTGTTGCGCGACCTCACCCTCGAGAACCCCATCCGGGCCATCCGGGAGATCAGCCACGACCTCACCTGTCGGCGCAAGGTCCGGCTCGCCAACGGCCGGGAAGTGAGCGCCCTCGACATCCAGTCCGAGTATCTCAACCGGGCCTTGCGGTTCCGCGACACGCACGGGCTGTCGCCGCAAGAGGACCGGGCTCTCGATATGTGGGAGCACTGCCTCAAGGCCCTCGAGCTCGACCCGCTCACCCTCGGGCGCGAATGCGACTGGGTGGCCAAGCATCAGCTCATCGAGGCCTATCGCGAACGCCACGGATTGCCGCTCGGGCATCCCAAAGTGGCGTTGCTCGATCTCCAGTACCACGACGTCAACCGCAGCCGGGGCCTCTACTACCGGTTGGAGGCGCGTGACCGGATGGACCGGCTCGTGGAGGACAGCGCCATCTCCGAGGCCATGACCCGGCCCCCCCAGACCACCCGGGCCCGGCTCCGGGGCGAGTTCATCCGGCGAGCCAAGGAGCGGCGCCGGGACTTCACCGTGGACTGGGTGCACCTGAAGCTCAACGACCAGGCCCAGCGGACGGTGTTGCTGAAGGACCCCTTCCGGTCCCACGACGAGCGGGTGGAGAAGCTGATTGCCAGTCTTTGAGCCTCGCCGAAGGCAAATAGCGGGGTGTCGTCCACTAGCCTCGTAATTTCGTGACCTCTGACCGGCCCGAGACGTCGCTCCCGACGAGCCCGCGCGACGCCTTGTGGCTGCGCGAGCCGACCCCTGTGGCTGCGGTGAGTTCGTGGACCGTGGCCGCCCCCTCCCGGCCCGTCGTGTCGGAGCCCGACCTCCCTCCGCCCAGGCCTCCGAGCACCCTCCCGCCACCCATGCCTCCCGGCGACCGGGGGCCGTTCGTCACCGGGCCCTCCGGGGGCGAAGCGCCCACGACCCGTCGGGCCCGACGGGGGAGTCGGTGGCTCATCGAGTGGGCCGTCGTCCTGGTGGTGGCCGTGGTCGTGGCCGTGGGGATCCGGACCTTCGTCGTCCAGACCTTCTACATCCCGTCGGCGTCGATGGAGCCCACGCTCATGGTCCACGACCGGATCCTCGTCGACAAGGTGTCGTACCACCTCCACGCCGTGCACCGGGGCGACATCGTGGTCTTCGCCACCCCTCCGGGCGAGGATGCCGGTCCCGATGTGAAGGACCTGGTCAAGCGCGTCATCGGCTTGCCCGGCGAAACCATCTCGTCGGCCGGGGGCCAGGTCGTCATCAACGGCAAGCCGCTCAAAGAGCCCTGGCTCGTGCCCGGGACCGTCACCACCGGGATCACGACGCAGAAGGTCCCCGCCGGGGAGTTCTTCGTGATGGGGGACAACCGGTCGGACTCCCAAGACAGCCGGTTCTTCGGACCCATCCACCAATCGCTCATCGTGGGTCGGGTGGTGGTCAAGATCTGGCCGATCACCTCATTCCACTTCTATTGATCCCACCGTGTCATCTCACCGTGGGCCCGGTGCTCCCCAGAGGCCCCGCCCGGTGAGCCGTGATCGGGCGCCAGCGCCGGTCCGGCGAGGCCCGGAGTCGTAGACTCGGCCCCAGATGCTGTCGCTCAGCCCGGCGAAACTGCTGGTCATCCTCGTCATCGCGCTCATCGTGTTGGGGCCCGAGAAGCTCCCCCAGGTGGCGCGGCAGATCGGCGCGGCCTGGCACGACCTGCGGGGGTGGCGCAGCCGGATCGAGAGCGAGGTCCGAGGCACGTTCCCGAACCTGCCTCCCACCCACGAGGTGGCCCAAGCCGTGCGGTCGCCCCTGGCCTTCCTCGACCGTCTCGCCGACGCTCACGAGCGGGCCTTGACCGAGCAATCCGACGAGCCGAGCGCCATTGAAGCCACCGGCACCGAGGACGGCGACGCGGGGGTCGGGCCAGGCCCACCCCTCGACGATGACACGGCCTTTCCCGACGGCGCTGCCTTTTCCCACCGCAGTGCCCTTCCCGATGACGCTGTCTCTCCGAATGGCGCCGCCTCACGCAATGGCGCCGCCTCAGGCAATGGCGCCGCCTCAGGCAATGGCGCCGCGTCTCCGAGCCCGGGGGTGCACAACGGGTCTGTCGGGGCCAATGGTTCGGGTGGCGGCGTCCCGGCGTCGTCGGGGTCGGGTCTCGGCGCGGGCGATCGGCCCGACACGGTCGAGCCCAGCGGGTTTCCCGCCGTGCCCGACGACCCCAGCATGAACTGATCGGCGACGCCGAGCCCCGTCATGGTCACCCGTCTGCGAATGCCGTTCCGAAACGGCTCGGCCCGATCGTCGGCCGAGGCCATGACGCTCGGGCAGCACCTCGCCGAGCTGCGCCGGCGGGTCGTCATCTGTGTGGTCGCCTTCGGCGTGGGCGCCACGGTGGCGTTCATCGTCTATCCACACATATTGAATTTCCTCCAGGCGCCCTACTGCCGGGTGACCAAGCCTCGGCCCTGCAAGCTGTTTGTCAGCAGTCCCCTCGACGGACTGTCGCTTCGAATCAAGCTGGCGGCGTACGGGGGCATGTTCCTGGCGTCACCGGTCATCTTGTGGGAACTGTGGCGCTTCATCACGCCGGGATTGCACCGCAACGAGAAGCGCTATGCCGTCCCCTTCGTCGCCTCGTCGATCGTGCTCTTCGTATTCGGCGCCTTCCTCGCCTTCGAGACGTTCCCGCACGCCTTGAAGTTCCTCCAGAACATCGGTGGCCCTTCGCTGCAGCAGATCTACGACCCCAACAAGTACCTCGGCCTCATCGTGGCACTTATGGCGGTGTTCGGCCTCACCTTCGAATTCCCCGTGGTCCTGGTGTCGCTCGAGTTGGTCGGAGTGGTGACGCCGAGGAAACTGGCGTCGTGGCGGCGATGGGCCATCGTGCTGATCGTGGTGTTCGCGGCGGTGATCACGCCCAGCGGGGACCCGTTCTCCATGCTGGCGTTGGCGGTGCCGATGTACATCTTCTACGAGGTGTCGATCCTGATCGGCAAGTTCTTGCGCCGTTGAGTCGCCGCGCCCGGTGACGGCCCGTCGGGGGGTCGGCGACACGGTACGGGCCCAGGTGCTGTCGCGACTGGGGTTCGCCCTCGACCCCTTCCAGGTTGCCGCCTGCGACGCCCTGGACGAGGGCCGGTCGGTGCTGGTGTCGGCGCCGACGGGCTCGGGCAAGACCGTGGTGGCGGACTACGGCGTGGCCCAGGCGCGCGCCCGGGGCCAACGCGCCTTCTACACCACGCCGCTCAAGGCGTTGTCCAACCAGAAGTACTCGGAGCTCGCCGAGGTGTACGGGGCCGACTCGGTGGGGCTGTTGACCGGCGACGTCTCGCACCGGCCCGACGCGGCGGTGGTCGTGATGACGACCGAGGTCCTGCGGAACATGCTCTTTGCCCGCTCCCCGCAGCTCGACGGCCTGGGCCTGGTCGTGCTCGACGAGGTGCACTACCTCCAAGACCCCTACCGGGGATCGGTGTGGGAAGAGGTGATCATCCTCACGGGGCCCGAGGTGGTGTTCGTGTGCCTGTCGGCGACGGTGGCCAACGCCGAGCAATTGGGCGCCTGGCTCACCAGTGTGCGGGGTCCCACGCAGGTCATCGTCGAGACGCATCGGCCCGTCGAGTTGCGCAACCACGTTGCCACGGCCGAGAAGGGGAGCCGTCGGGTCGAGCTCGTCCCGTTGCTGCACGACCGCAAGGTCCACCCCAAGGCTCTCGCCCTCGACCAACGGGTGGCGCGGCTGGCCCGACGCCCCGGTGGTGTTCGACACTCTCGCCTGGTGGGCCCGCGTCGCAGCGAGCTCATCGAGGCGCTCGACGACCAGACGATGTTGCCCGCCATCGTGTTCATCTTCTCGAGAGCCGCCTGCGACGACGCCGTGGCCCAGTGCCTGTCCGACGGGTTGCACCTCACGAGCCCCGAGGAGCGGTCCGAGATCCGACGGCGCTGCGAGGAGCACACCGAGGGCCTTCCCGACGAGGAGCTGCGCGTCCTCGGGTACGGGCCGTGGGCGGCGGGGCTCGAGGCCGGCCTGGGGTCACATCACGCCGGGTTGATTCCTGCCTTTCGAGAAGCGGTGGAGGACTGTTTCTCGTCGAATCTGTTGCGGGTGGTGTTCGCCACCGAGACGCTGTCGCTCGGCATCAACATGCCGGCGCGCACCGTGGTGATCGAGCGACTCACGAAGATCCGGGAACACGGGCGCAGCGGGTTGTCGTCAGGGGAGTACGCGCAGATGACGGGTCGGGCCGGCCGGAGGGGGCTCGACTCGGTCGGCCACGCCGTGGTGGTGTGGTCCCCACAGGTGTCGTTGACAGGACTCGCCGCCCTGGCTACCTCGCCACCGCCCGATCTGCGCTCGTCGTTCCGGGCCACCTACAACTTGGCCGTGAACCTGGTGCGGCGGTATCAGGTGGACCAGGCGCATTTCATCTTGGACCGGTCCTTCGCGCAGTTTCTCGACAGCGCGCATCATGACGCCTTGTCGCGGCGACTCGATCGGGCGCTCGGCCTCCTCGACCACTTCGGGTACGTGGACCGAGCCGCGTGGCGACTGACCGCACGCGGTGCGATCCTGGCGGGGATCTACCACGAGTGCGACCTCCTCGTGGCCGAAGCGCTCGCGGAGGGGATCTTCGACGGGCTCGACCCCCCTGAGCTCGCCGCGGTGGTCTCCTCGTGCACGTTCGAGACCCGACCGGGCCGTGGACCGGTGGTGTCGTCGCCGCCGAAGGCGCTGCGCTCCAGACTGCACGCTGTCGTCGACGTTTCGGAGAACCTGCGCGACGAGGAACAGTCGGCGCGCCTGGCCCGGACTCGTCTCCCCGACGACGGGTTCGCCGATGTGGCCTGGCGCTGGGCCCGGGGCCAGGGCCTCGACCGCGTCCTCGAGCGTGCCGAGCTGGCGCCGGGTGATTTCGTGCGGAACGTGAAACAGCTGATCGACTTGTTGCGGCAACTGTCGGTGGTGGGACGGCCCGACACCAATGCCGCGGCCCGACAGGCCGCGGCATTGCTGCAGCGGGGTGTGGTGGCAGCTTCGGCGGGCCCGGCCCTTCCTGTCGACGACGACCTCGTGCTCCCGGGGTCCCTCGGGGCCGACGAGGCTTCTGTGGCGATCGATTACGAGTCGTCGGCCCGGGGTGAGGAGGAGCCTCGCGAGGGCCGTCCGGGGTCTCGGAGCAGGTAACCGGGGGTCCGCCACCCCGGCTCCACGCCGGTCGTAGTGTTGCCGGGGCCATGTTCCCCTACGCCGAGGAGACGTTCACCGCCGACGAGACCGAGGTGTTGCGCCGGTACGTCACCAATGTGGAAGGGCCCGTATTTGCCCTGGTGAACCTGCCCGAAGTCGTGAAAGGGGCGTTGTTCGCCCGGTACTCACGCTCGGCCAAGAGCCTGCGGCGACTGTTTCTCGACGAGTTCGTGGGTGAGCTCGACGTGACCGGTGACGCCGGCGTCGACGCCACGATGGGACTGCGGCGCGCTGAAGAGCTCTATGATCGAGTGTTCCTCGAGTACGGCGACGACTCGGTGGCACAGCTCGGTGGTGTGCACCTGGCGTGCGAGCAGGCTTCGAACATGCTCACCAAGGTCCTCGAGTGGGGCCGGTTGATGGCGTATCTCGAGCAGTCCACGCGCTACGTGCCCTATGACAGCCGGCTCAGCACCGGTCATTACCGCTACCACCGGGATCCCGAGGTGCTCGAGTCTGCGCTCGGGGCCCGGTATGTCGGTGACATGGACCGGATGTTCGACACCTACGGCTCGTCGCTCCCCGAGCTCCAGGCGTGGCTCTCGAAGCGCTTCCCGCAGGCGGCGGGTGACTCGGACTTCGTGTATCGGCAGTCGATTCGGGCCAAGGCGCTCGACGCCTTGCGGGGGCTGTTGCCCGCAGCATCGTTGTCGAACGTCGGTGTGTACGGCACCGGACAGTCCTATGAGATGTTGTTGTTGCGCATGCGGGCCCATCCGCTTCCCGAGGCGCGCCGGTACGCGCAGCTCATGCTCGAGGAGCTGCGCAAGGTCATCCCGTCGTTTCTCCAACGCGTGGACATCCCCGAGCGCGGGGGAGTGTGGACCGAGTACCTGGCCGACACCGCGGCCCGGACCGACGAGGTCGTGGCGCGCCTGTGGCCCGACGCCCAGGGCACACCACCCGAACAAGCGTCGAGTGTCGCCCTCGTGGACTGGGATCCCGAAGGCGAGGAGAAGGTCATCGCGGCCATGTGCTACCCGAGGACGTCGTTGTCGGACCAGGAGGTCCTGCGCCGTGTTCGGGCCCTCGGTCTCGAGGACCGGCGTTCGATCATGCGGGCATATGTGGGGGACCGGACAAACCGGCGACACCGTCCGGGCCGGGCCTTCGAGCGCAGCGGGTACCGGTTCGACGTGGTATCGGACTACGGCGCTTTTCGCGATCTGCAACGTCATCGGATGCTCACCATCGAGTGGCAGGATCTCGGCCCCGGGCTCGGGTACGAGATGCCCGACACCGTGATCGAGGCGGGGCTCGGCGAGCGCTATGCACGGTCCATGGCGCGCTCGGCCGAGCTCTATGAGGTCATGTCGCGCGTGTGTCCGACACAAGCGCCCTATGCCGTCGCGCTCGCCTTCCGCATCCGGTATGCGATGCAGATGAATGCCCGGGAGGCCATGCACATGTTGGAGCTGCGTTCAGGCGAACAGGGCCACCCTGCGTACCGCAGGGTGGCCCAGGACATGCACCGGCTCATCGCCGAGCACGCCGGGCACCGGCTCATTGCCGAGGCCATGACGTTTGTGGACCATCAACCCTATGACCTCGAGCGACTCGGATCCGAAAAGCGCGCCGAAGCTCGTCGGTCCGCGGCGGTGCCGACTTGACCCTCCCGATCGCGCCGGGCCGGGTTCGTGGTGCGACGAGAAAAGACCTCGTTGTCTTGACCAGGGGGGATGTGCAAAGTTCCTGGTGGGCTCGTACGACACTCGCTTGAGTCCTCGCGATGGAGCGGCCTATTGTGCGCCCCAGTCCCAGACGCCCCTACAGCTGCTCCACCGGTTCTCCCGGCTGAGCGGGTGGCGAGGGGGGGATTACTGTGAGAGGCGGAGGGTGTCCCGGGGGACCGAGTAGAGAACGTCCCCACCATGACCCCGGCGGGTGTCGCCGGTCTGGTGGAGATGGCACCAAAGGTCCCCGGGCCCTGCCGCCCGTGACGTCTGCGTGACACCACGATCTCCCGTTGACCCCGTCGCGGTGATCGGAATGACGCATCGGAGCCGATATGCTCCCGCGGCGTCCGACGACCTAAAGGGCAGAAGTGGCCGACGACCTGGATGATGTGTCAGAACCCGAGGAGCTCGATACCGAGGACCTCGAAGACCTCGCGGACGAGGAAATGCTCGAAGAGGTCCTCGACGAGGAGGATCTGGAGGTCGCCCTCGTCGACGACGACGACGATGACGTCGTCGTCGACATCGACGCCGCGGACGAGGACGTGCCCGACGTGGTGGTCGTTCCCGTGGCGGCGGTCACCACGGCCGAAGAGGGGGACGAGGAAGAAGAAGAGGTCGACGACGAGGACGTCGAGGCCAGCCTGGACGAGATCCTGAAGGAGCGTCTGGTCGTCGAGGAAGAGGAGACCGAGGACGAAGAGGTCGTCGAGCCAGATGACCGGTCCGAGGGCTCGGAGCGGGTCCTCCCCAAACAACCCGACGAGTTCGTGTGCAGCTCCTGCTTCTTGGTTAAGCACTCCAGCCAGCTCGCCGATCCCGAAAAGGGGCTGTGCCGGGACTGCGTGTGAGAGCCTTCGTCATGTCATCGCACCAAGAGGAGGGCGGCAGGTGACCGACAACAAGTCTCCCGGAGACCGGTTGCTCGAGCTCGTGGTCTTCGGGCCGACGGGACTGGCGGTGACCCTCGTCGAGGAGTTTCCCAAGTTCGTCGAGAAGGGTCGGCACCGCGTCGAGGGTCAGGTGCACACGGCCCGACTCGTGGGACAATTCGCCTTCCAGATGGGTCGGCGCCAGCTCGAGCAGTCGCTCGGGCACCTCGGTGGGAGCCCCGACCACGACACTCGGGTCCACGACACTCGGGACCACGACACTCGGGACCGCGACACACCGCACGCCGGGGTGAGCGCCGACCCTGCCACTACGGGCCGCGTGTCCGACGACCTGACGACCGAGGACAAGGTTCACGAGGTGGTCGAGGACTCCGGCGCCGCCGTCGCCGATGCGCGGCCTGGGGTGACGTCTGGCGGTGCGGGCCCGGCTCCGGCGGGTGGGGGAGCGGCCGACGGGCCCCCGACGCCGTGGCGACCGTCGGTGTGGCTCGGCAGTGGGGGACCCAACGGCTCGGGTTCACCGCCGTCGCTCGCCATTCCCGGCTATGACAGCTTGTCGGCGTCACAGGTGGTCCAACGCCTCGAAGGGCTCTCACCGGCCGAGCTAGAGGAGGTGCGCGCCCACGAGGCCGCCCACAGGCAGCGGCGCACGATTCTCCACCGGGTGGAGCAGCTGCTCACCGGCGGGGACGTCCCTACGCCGTAGCGGACCGCGGAACGGAACGGGGCGGCCCGGTGGAGGGCACCCGGCTGGCACGACGCGAAGACGCGAATCGCTGTGGCGATCTCTGTCGTGGAGCCCTGGCCGAGATCCAAGACGCGCGCGGGGGCCCTCTGTTCGCTCGCCGTGAGACCGGTTTGATCGCCAAGGCTCTGCTGCGACCCGGAGGGCTCGACCGGTTGCTGGCCGATCCCCGACGCCGGACGCTTTTGGGGACCGTCGATGAGTCGGTGGTGGGGATGGTGATGGGCAGGCTCGACGAGGTAGGGGAGACGAGGCTCGGGGTCGTCGACGCGCTCTACGTCGAGGAGGGGGCCCGGGGCGTCGGCGTCGGTGGGGCGCTGCTCGACGGCTTGGTGACGTGGTTCACCGCCTCGGGGTGTCGGGGCATCGACATCTGCGCACTGCCGGGCGACCGCGCCACCAAGAACCTTCTCGAGGCGTCGGGTTTCAAGGCGCGTCTCATCACCTTGCACCGCACCCTGGGCTGACCAGCTTGGACAGGGCCACAGCACCGGCGTCTCCCGTGTTGGCCGTGGGCGGCGTGGCTGTCCATCACGGTGCGTTGCTGCTCGTCCGACGCGCCACCGACCCGCAAGCGGGGAGGTGGACGGTCCCCGGAGGCCACGTCGAGCCCGGTGAGGACCTGGCCCGAGCTGTGGAGCGTGAGACGCGTGAGGAGACCGGCCTCGAGGTGCGCTGCGGGGCCTTGCTCGGATACGCCGAGCGCACGGGCCCGGGATATCACTTCGTCATCTTGGACTTCACCGTCACGGTGCCCGACCCATGTCCTGATCCGGTGGCGGGCAGCGATGCGGCCGCGGTGGCCTGGGTCCCCCTGGGTGACGTTGCCACCGTGTCGCTGGTGGAAGGCTTGGAGGAGTTCCTCCGGACCCACGCCGTGATCGCCTGAGCGCTCACGGGTCAAACGAGGCGGTGCCGGGTCAGGCTCCCCGAGCGCCAGAGGGGCTGGGCCGTCGTGGGCCCGGCGGTGGGGGGATGGGGAGGCCGAGCAGACGGGCCAGTTCGGGAACCTGTCCCGCAGCACGACGAACCGAGGAGCGAAGCTCTTCCCCGGCCGGGTCGGGGAGTCCGACGGGCTTCACAGTCCTGCGGACGGGCGAGTCGATCACGGCGTCGAGAAGGGACTTCCACTCGTCCTCGGCCACATCGGCGGACATGGCACTGCTCGCTGCCTCGGCCAGGCGGACGGCCATGTCGGCGGGTACGCGCGCTGCGGGCTCGGGTGGTCTCGCCGAGACTCGGAGCGCGTCGGCGACCCTGCCGGTGTCGAGGGCGGCGACGATGCGGGCCAACCACCCGTCGCGTAGCGCCGTGACCCGGGTCTGCAACGCGTCGCGCAGCTTGGTCATCATCTCGCGACCCTCGTCGTCGAGGCTCACGGTGGAGGCGGAGGCCACTACAGAACGGACCTCACGGAGGGGAGCTTCCTTACCGGCGTTGCGTGCTGCCACGGCGCGGTCCTTCCATCCCGCCAGGGTCATCCGGGGCAGGAGCTCCTCGGCCATGGTCAGCAGGGGATCGGGGGACACCTCGGCGCGCCCCTCGGACCGAGCGCGGGCATTCTGTTCGTCGATGGCGTTGCGAACGGCGGGGATGCCACCGCGCAACAGCTGTTCGGCCACCGGAAGCTGCTCGGGCCGGAGCTCGGCGAGCGCCGCGTTGCGATAGGTCGACACCGTCTGGAGACGACGGGGGCGTTCGGACCGGTCGGGTCGGACCGAGCGCGGTCCTGAGGCGTCACGCCCGGAGCGCTCGGGTCGATCGCCGGGTGTGGCCCGGTCGGGTCGCGCCGGGCGCGCCTCTCGGGTGGGGCGACCGTCGCGTCCGGGCCGCGCCGCGCGCGAGGGGTCTCGGCCCTCTCCCGGCGACGCACCGTTGCGCCGTGGGGGTGCGCCGCGGGCCGAGCCAGCGCGCCGGGGCCGCTCCCCGCGACCGTCCTCGTCGCGTCGGCGCCCACCTGGGGCGAGGACCACCGACACCCCGCCGGGGGCGCTGTCGCGTCCCGATCCGATGATCTCGATCCGGGCCACCTTCTCGGTGCGGGGATCGTCCTTCGGGGCCAGGACCGACGTGACGACGATGCCGTCGAGATCGAATTCCGCGTCGGCACGCAGGACGTCGCCCACCTTGGCGCCGTCGGGGAGGATGGTGCCCTCGAGCGAGCCGCGGGGCTGGCGGGCTCCTGGGGCGCGCCAGGTCCACGTGCCGTCGTCGCGGCTGCTGGTCAGTTCGATGTCGATTCTTCGAGTCATGAGGTCGGACCACGCTACCGTCGGCACCGACACGACGAGAACACGTCGTGCATCCCGACCCGATGCCGGTAGCCAGCCATTCTGTGGAGGTTCTGAGAATACGGGCCAAACGCGCCCCGGGGCCACGGTCGTTCTCTAATCTGACAGGCGTCGGGAGCCCGTCGGTGGTTCTCCGATGGAAGAGGAGTACGAGCGGTGGACGACAAGCGTCAGGACCAAGGGGCCGACGACGCCGAATCGACGCCTGCACCGCCCCCTGCGCTCGGGGGTGCATCGACATTTGCAGGCACACCGCCCTCTGGGACGACCCAGTCAGCGGGGTCGCCTGACGATGGACCATCCGCGGGACCCACACCCGGGCCCCCGGCCCCCTACGGCGCGGGCCCAACTGTGGCGTCTCCTGTCGGGGCGGGTCCGGTGTGGAGAGGTCCCGAGGCGCCCGTCGTGCCGGGCTGGCCGCCTCCGAGCGCGGCACCCTCAGGGGCGCTACCCGGCCTGACCCCCGGGGTGACGTGGGCTGCGCCGCCACCACCGGAAGCGGGCCCCGGTCCCCGTGGAGCCAGAGGATGGATCGTCGTCGCCGTGGTCGCCGCACTCATCGGTGGCGGGGCCGGAGCGGGGATCGCAGAAGCACTCGGCACCACCAACAACGCAACCTCGGCCCCGGCGGTCAGGGTCGGACAGGAGACACCTGGCCCCGCGCTCGCCGGGGGAGCACAGATCCCCACCATCGTGAAGAGTGTCCTGCCCGAGGTGGTGTCGATCGACGCCAAGGGCCCGGGGTCGGGCGCAAGTGGCATCTTCGGCGGCCCCACCGAGGACCAGGGCACCGGGATGATCATCTCCGACACCGGAGAGGTGGTCACCAACAATCACGTCATCTCGGGCGCCACCACCATCACGGTCACCCTCTATGGTCAGACCACGTCGTTGCCCGCCACCTTGGTGGGAGCCGATCCCTCCAGTGACGCCGCGCTTCTCAAGATCAACTCCCCGCCCGCCAATCTTCAGCCGGTCACCTTCGGGGACTCCACCAAACTCGAGGTGGGTGATGCGGTCATCGCCATCGGCAACGCCCTGGGACTTTCGGCGGGGACTCCGACGGTGACGTCGGGCATCGTCTCGGCCACGGGTCGGACGGTGCAGGCCGGTGATTCGGGGGGTGGTGCAGGCGAGACCCTGCAGAACATGATCCAGACCGACGCGGCCATCAACTCGGGCAACTCCGGCGGCCCCCTCGTGGACTCGGCGGGACAGGTCGTGGGCATGGACACTGCCGTGGCGGCGTCGAGCACAGGGAACGCGCCGGCCCAGAACATCGGCTTCGCCATCCCGTCGTCGACCATTCAGGGACTGGTGGCCACGTTGCGCAGCGGCGGAACGGCGGGCAAGGCCAAGGCGTATCTCGGGGTCGAGGTCACCGACGAGACCTCGCAACAGCAGCAGGCGTACGGCCTCGTGCCCTCCTCGGGGGCTCTGGTGGTGTCGGTCGTGACCGGGTCACCCGCCGACACGGCGGGCATCCGCACCGGCGACGTCATCGTGAGCTTCAACGCCAAGGCCGTCACCTCGGCCCAAGGTCTCACCAACGACGTCCAGGCGCTGTCGTCGGGGACGAGTGTCCGGCTCACCTTGTACCGGGGTCAGCAGAAGCTGACGGTGTCGGCCACGCTCGGCCTGGCTCCGGCGGGCTAGTTGTTGTAGCTCGTCGGTCGGGCTCAGCGACCGGTCCGGCCGTCGACCAGCTCGCGCAGGATGTCGACGTGGCCGGCGTGGCGGGCCGTCTCTTCGACCAGATGGGTGAGCATCCAGCGCAGCGTCAGGCCGTGGCGTCCCCGGGCGAGGGGTTTGTCGAGGTCTTCGCACGAGGCCACGATCTCGTCGGTGCGCTGTCCTGCTTCTCGGTACTCGCGTCGCACCGACTCGACAGTGTCGGAGGGGTCGAGCTCGAACCCGTCCCCGACGAGCACTACGTCGGAGCCCAAGAAGCGCCGCTGTGCCCAGTAGACCTCGACGAAGGCCAAGTGCTTGGCGAGCCCCAGGAGCGTTGTGCCCGATGCCACGAGGCGACGGCGGGCGTCTTCGTCAGAGAGGTGGGCGAGCTTGGCGTCGACGCTCGAGCGCAGATACCCGAGGAAGGCAAGCAGGGTGTCGCGCTCTCCCGAGACGATGGCCGGGACGTCGTGGTCCGAGCTCTGCTCCGAGGTCATGACACGGCGAGAAGCGAATCCTCGAGTTGCGACGCGCCCTCGGACCCGACCCGGATGTACCACTCCGTGCTCCATACCGCCGCGAACGCTTCGGGTGGCATCTTGAGGAAGAACGAGGTGTCGGAGATCTGCGAGGCGTGGGCTTCCATGGCCCGGCGTTTGGGGTCGAGGTAGGCACTGACGTCGACGGCGGTGGTGATGCGTGCGCCCGGCACGCCCAACGTCTCGAGGACGGACCGTTGCTGCTCGGGCATGCCCAGGCCGAAGTCGTCGGCCCGATCAGCAAGCGACAGCATGTAGTCGCGATTGATCGTGGCCATGAACACGCGCGGCGTCGCGGCGCGCTCTGCGGCTCGAATCCCGACGCGATGGACCTGGATGTGGTCGGGGTGGCCGTAGCCGCCGTTCTCGTCGTAGGTGGCGAAGACCTCGGCTTGCTCGCCGTCGAGGATGGCCGCCAGTCGCGCCGCGGCTTCGTCGACATCGGCTTGCCAGAAGCACCCGGGGGCTTCGTTGGTGGGCTCACCGGCCATACCCGAGTCGTGGTACCCGAGGAACTCGTGGCGTGCCACCCCGAGGACCTCGCACGCGGCGGCCAATTCTTCGACGCGTCGTGCCGCCAGGGTCTCCCCGGAGGCGAGGATCCCGTCGGGGACCTCGCCGAGCTCGCCGCGGGTGGCGGTCACGAGGACGACACGGTGCCCGTCCGCCGCCATCCGGGCCATCGTGCCCCCGGTTTGGATCGCCTCGTCGTCGGGATGGGCATGGAAGAACACCGCAGTAGCCATCACCCGGGCAGGCTAGGTGATGTCGGGGCTCGAGCCGGTGGGGAGTGGGGAGGGGCGAGTCGATTGGGGTCAACGAGATCAGCACACGTCAGTCGACTTCCCGGCCGGTCTGGAAGTGAGCGTGTTCACGTTCGTTTGGGATCCAGTGCAGCGAACCCGGCGCAACGTCGCCGGCCAATTCGACGGCGCCGTGGCTGAACTCAGCGCGACGCCGACATCGGCGCTCGTGAGTTTCAAAGGCACATGACGTCGTCGTGACGAAGCTTTCCAGGTACTCCTCGGCACCCACCAATACCAAGAATGATATGATCTCATAGATGGTATAGCGGGACGTTTCGGGGTCACCCCGTGGCAGGAACGACGTTTCGCTTCGTCACCCGCAAGACGCTGACCTTGCCGACTGAGGCCTCCCTCTCGAGCCGCCCTGCTTCGATCTCCTCCGCTATCACGAGTCCTGGACCGGAATCGGGCTCGACGGAGTCGTCAAAGGCCACGACGGCGCCATCTTCTAGGTGGGGCCACCAACAGTGGAGGTCCCGACGAACGCCGACAGGGGAGTGGTCGCCGTCGATCCAGAGCAGCGCCACGGGGCGGTTCCAACCGGGAGCGACCTCTTCGCTCGACAGGTTGACCAGCCGCACGTCCCGATAGCAGCGGGTCCGGAGCATGGTCCGAAAGAACGCGGCCCGGTCTTTGGGGCCGAACTGAGGCGCCTTCGGGTGCTGTTGGAACTGCTCGTGGGGCTCCACGGCATAGACCGGGGCGCGATGTCCTGATCGAGAGCCGAGTGCCAGAGCCACCGTCGACCGTCCCCGGAACGACCCGATTTCGACGATGGCGCCTGTATCCACCTTGCGGGCGAGGCTGTAGAGCAGCTGCGCCTCGGCCCGGGAGACCAGACCCCGCGTGGCCACGACGGGCCACAGGTGTCGGGGAGTGTCAGGGAGGTGCCGCAACTCGCTCAGGCGACGCCGCACTCGGGTTTGCCGGCTTGGCACCGGTTCACAGTACAGCGCCGGGAAACGGTCACCTTCGGCGGTGCACCCGGCCCCGATGGCCACAAGGGCGCCGCGGGTGGCATCGTGTGTCGCCCCGCCGAGTCGACGGGGTCATCACGACGATGAAGGTGTGAGCACGGGGGTTCCATGACGACGACGGTGACACTCAAGACGCCCGACGGGGACATGGGTCTCTACGACGTCGAACCGGAAAGCGAGGCCCGGGCGGCGGTGATCGTGGCCCAGGAGGCGTTCGGTGTGAACCCGCACATCGAGGACATCACGCGGCGCCTGGCGGGGGCCGGCTATCGCGCTGTGGCCCCCCATCTGTTTCACCGCACCGGGGACCCCGTCATCGAGTACGGGGACTACGACAAGATCATGCCCCAGTTCGCCGGGCTCTCCGAAGCCGGGGTGTTGAACGACATCGACGCCTCGATCGGCTACCTCGAGACGGCGGGGTTCGCCCCGAGCCGGATCGGCGTGGTGGGCTTCTGCATGGGTGGGACGGTGGCCTACATGGCCTCGGTGCGCCGGCCCTTGGGCGCCGGGGTGACCTTCTACGGCGGAGGTGTCACCGAGGGCAGATTCGGGATGGCGTCGATGCTGGACCTCGCACCGGAGCTCCAAACGCCGTGGCTGGGCCTGTACGGGGACGAGGACCAGGGCATCCCGGTAGAGCAGGTCGAGGCCCTCAGGGCGGCGGTGGCAATCACCGACGTGGACACCGAGATCGTCCGGTATCCCGGCGCGGGGCATGGATTCCATTGCGACATGCGGCCCGACTATCACCCCGACGCGGCCGCAGACGCCTGGAAGCGGACCCTAGCGTGGTTCGAAAAATACCTGGTGAAGACCTGAGCATCGATCCGGCTTCCCGGCCCATGGGCGCGGCAAAGTCGCCGAAGCGGTTGGGGGTTGGGACCGGCAGGGGCGCTGACCCCGCTGTGAGAACAAAGCCTGCGCCCCGCCGATGCCCATCTAAAACGGTCGCCAGCGAGGTCGTGGGTGGTGCCGGAAAGACACGGTACGCCTCGGTACGACAGGTGTCCACGGATCGCGCCGAATGAACACTGGGCTGGACAAACCCGAACGAAAAGGCGGCGTCCCGAAGCCCTGCGGGGCCACCTCTGCGTCTGCCCGCCAATTTCGCCCGCATATGACGGTGCCCGGGCCCGGGCCCCGACGGGCGGGCCGGGGTGCAGGGAGCGGTCCGTGGAGGCGATTCCCGGCCGGTCCCTAACGTGGAAAGCCGCCGATAATGTATCTTATGTAAAGTTAGTGTGGGGACGAATGGTGTGCCTGGGACAGGCCTGGAGTCCCACCAAGGTTTGCCCCTCCCCTGAGGAGAAAGGGCCTACGACCTGGGCGTGAAGCCCAGCCGTGGGCCGGGCAAGGGGTAGACGCGGGCGCCGGGCCCGCAGATCTCGTCGACGAGCCCGTATTCCAACGCCTGGTTGGCGTCGAGGAACCGGCCGGTGGCTAGGTCCGTTTCGAAGGCTTGGGCGCTGGTGTTCAGCGACATCGCCACCCGGGCGCAGAACCGTCTCAGTTGTGCCCTCTGGCTGGTCGCCCAGGCGTCGAGATCCCGGGCCGAACCGGCTCGGTCGAAGACCGGCTCGGAGAGGCGGAAACGGGCATGAGGGGTGGCCCGGCGGTGATGGGCCACGGCCAGGGGTGCGATGGCGGGCCCGACGGCCTGGCCCACGCATGTGGCGGTCAATTCCACGCCCAGGAGGTCGATCACGTCCACGAGGCACAGAGCGGCTTCGAGCGTGCCGCCGGGGCTGTCGATGTGGAGGTGGATGGGGTCGTCGCCGGTGGCGTCGAGGGTCATGAGCTCTGCGGCCAGGTGGCCGGCGAGGGCGTCGTCGAGGGTGCCCCAAAGAAAGACCACCCGCTGGTCGAAGAGGCGGTCCCGCACGCTCTGTCGGCCCCGGTCCTTCGGCTCGGCATCGAAGGGCCCACCCGGCGGTCCCGAAGGGGCGGTCACCGGCCCCTCTCCCCCAGCGTCCAGTCGAGCTCGATGCCGACGGCGGCCGCATACCGCTCCAACGTGGAGAGCCGGATGTCGGCCTCCCCCGCCTCGAGGCGCGCCACTGCGGACTGCGACGTCCCCATGCGCGCCGCGACCTCCGTCTGCGACAGGCCGACGGACAGTCGTCTGTCCACGAGTGCGACGCTGAGATCCTTGCGTCGTCTTGCCACCTCCCGGAATCCCGGGAACACGGTTTCGTGTCGGCGCGCTGTCACCGGCCTCCTCGTGTCGCACTCTTGTCGACACTCGATGTTACCTCGAATATGATATCTCACCAATGAGATATCACTCGACCAAGGGCTTTGGGCTTCGGGTCGTGTCTGCAAGAGGAGGAGTGTCGTGCCACTACGTCAGTCGGTGATCCCGACCGTCCTCGAGCAGTCGGCGCGCGGTGAGCGTGCCTTCGATATCTACTCGCTCCTGTTGCGGGAGCGGATCGTATTCCTCGGCCAGGAAGTCGACGACCAGATCGCCAACCTCATCATCGCCGAGCTGCTGTATCTGGAGGCCGAAGATCCCGAGCGGGACATCTCGCTGTACATCAACTCCCCCGGCGGCCTGGCCTATGCGGGGATGGCGATCTATGACGTGATCCAACACATCCGCCCCGATGTCTCGACAGTGTGCGTCGGCATGGGAATGTCGGCCGCGGCGATGGTGCTGTGCGGCGGGGCGCAGGGTAAGCGGCTAGCGCTTCCGAGCGCCAAGATCATGATCCATCAGGGCTCGGCGGGAACCCGCGGCGCGCCGCGAGACATGGAGATCCAGTTACGAGAAGTCCTCGCCGTGACCAAGCGACTGGCCGAGGTCATCGCGCACCACTCCGGGCGTCCTGTCGACCAGGTCGAGAGGGATCTGGACCGGGACTATTTCATGACCGCGCAGGAAGCCAAGGACTACGGGCTCATCGACGACATCATCGTCCCCCGGCGCGGCCTTGCCTTCTCCGAGCCGGTGGCGATGGCCGGATAGCCGCGCCCGTTGGGAAGGCTACTTCGTCGGTACAGACGAGAAGGGCACCGAACCGGTGGGAGCGGTGAGCTTCAACGGCTTACCCCAGTCGGTGAACGTGCCCTTGTCCTGAACATGCTGGGTGCCTTGGGCCGCCGTCCCGCTGAATTCGAGGGGCACCGTTGGATCTGTCGTTGCCACGAAGAGCGTGGTGGATCCGGTGACACCGGCCTGGGGAGTGCCGGGGAGCCCACCTTTGACACCCACGGCCTTTCGACCAGCCACGGTGGAGGGACCGGTCACGGACAACGTCCCGGTGGGGTTGAGTTGGGACAGGGTGCCGGTGAGAGTGACAGCGGAGACGATCGACTTGAACAAGCTGTCGGTGCTGTGGACTGCGATCCACTTGTTCGCATAATTCGTCGCCACGGTGGCGGCGAATCCCATGGCCGAGGTCAGGCCGCTGGCGTTGCCCTGCACGTAGGCAACTCCCCCGACATAGACGACCTGGATGTGCTGTGCGCCCTGTGCGACCGTCTGATCGCCGCCAGTCATCGATGCGTCGCCACTGATGGTCTGCGACGAAGTGCCCTCGATGGCGCTGAGGACGTAGTGGGCGGAGCCCGATTTGGTTGCCGCGGCAGTGGCCGCCTTGAGGATCTGCGCCGCGGTCTTGCCCTTCAGGATGCCGGCGTTGGCGTTTGCGATGGCCGGGGCCTTCGTGGTGGAGGTGGTCTTTTTGGCGGTCGGGCCCGACGAGCCGCACGACGTCGCCGTGAGGGCCATCAGGGCACCGAGCACCCCGGCGACGATTTTGCGCATCTGGACAACGGTAGTGCATGACGCACTCCCCTCTTGCCGAGTCGGGCACGGTTGCGGTGTCTGTGACCAGACTGAGCGCGCTGGTGTGGGGCTGCGCAAAAACCTACGAATGCGCCTCAAAGACCCTTTGACGGGGGTTTCTCGATTTGAGGTTCGAAGTCGATGACGAGATCAGATCCGAGTGCTCGCGCGATGCGGTCCAGCGTGATCACCGTCGGAGACACCTGCCCCTTCTCCAGGCGGGCGATCGAGGGTTGGCTCATCCCCGCCCTTTGGGCGAGCTCGACCTGGCTGACACCGGCTTTTCGGCGAGCGGCACGAACAGCACTGCCTGCCATGATCGAGGTGCGGGTGCGCTCGTACCGGGCGA
>DATKQM010000029.1:0-5473 GCA_035532735.1 Acidimicrobiales bacterium
AACGATGGCCACTTCGATCCGGTGCAGGGTCAACTCCTCGAAGGCGAACCGCAGGACGGCCACCGTGGCTTCCGGGGCGTAGCCGCTTCCGGCCAGACTCTTGTCGACCCAGTAACCCACGAAGGCATTCTGAAACGGACCACGTTGGATGGACGACAACGTGATCTCGCCGGCCAATTTCCCGCCCACGAAGATGCCAAATCCGTACCCGGTGCCCATTTGTCTTTCACGCTCGCGGGCCGCACAGCGGGCCACGAAGCTGGCCTTGTCCTCGGGCGTCGTGGGCGCCCCGTCGGGGCGCGGTTCCCAGGGAACAAGCCACTCGCGACAACGGGCCCGGACCTCGTACCACTCGCCGTAATCGTCCTCGGTCAAGGTGCGTAGACGGACCCGCCAGCCGGTCAGTTCCAGCGGGCTCACCCGCGCCCCACGTACCATCATCGACCCAGGATCTCACGCAGAGCAGCCAGTAGCAGCGCCACATTGCGCCGCCGTGCCGTGTGACCCATGCACCCGATACGCCAGGCCTTCCCGGCCAACGGACCCGCCCCCGCCCCGATCTCTATGCCGAAGTCCTCGAGGAGCAACCGCCGCACATCGGCCTCCTCGCCGATCGCACCCAGATCGTCGGGGACCCACACGGTCGTCAGTTGGGGGAGCCGATGTTCGGCCCGGGCCACCAGGCGCAACCCTATCGACACGAGTCCGTCCTGGAGAAGCCGGCCGCATTCCTCATGACGCACCCACGACGACTCGAGTCCCTCTTCGAGCAGCACTCCCAGGCCGGCGTGGAGCGCGAAGATCATCGATACCGGCGCGGTGTGATGATAGGCACGACCCTCACGTGCATCGACGTAGCGCGACAGCAAACCCAGATCGAAATACCACGAAGAGGGTCGCTCCAGGATCCGCCGCCGAGCGCGGTCCCCCACCGTGATCGGCGCCAAACCGGGAGGAACACCCAGGCACTTCTGCGATCCGCTGTAGGCGATGTCGACGTTCCAGCCATCGGTGTCGACTTCGATCCCTCCGAGCGACGTCACCATGTCGACCAGAAGAAGGGCGTCTCCCTTGCCGTTCCCGACGGCCCCGATGTCGTTGCGCACGCCGGTCGACGTCTCGGCGTGGACGAGAGCGATGATGGCGGGAGATGCATGAGCGGCCAGGACGGCGTCCGGATCGAGGGGTTCTCCCCACGGGGCCTCCACCGTCACAACGTCGGCTCCGAGGCGACTGGCCACCTCGCACATCCGCATTCCGAACATCCCGTTCACGCCGATCACCACGGGGTCGCCCGGACGCACGAAGTTCACGAAAGAAGCCTCCATTCCCCCCGACCCCGTGGCGCTCAACGGGAACGTCAGCGCGTTGTCGGTCCGGAACACACGACGCAGCCGCTCGCAGGTCTCGTCCAGCAGGGCCAGGAACTCCGGATCCAGATGGCCGAGCATCGGCCGGAACAAGGCGGCCGAGACCTCGGGATAGGGATTGGACGGTCCCGGTCCCATGAGGACTCGGTCGGTGATCAGCACCCCCGGATGGTAGGCATGAAATCGCGATCACTGGCCACTCCCATCACCGCTGGCGGGCCTGGCCGCCTTCGCCGAGACCCACGGACTCGGGGCGATGGGTGTCGGTCACCGTCGATTCGCTCCGTCCGGAGGATGGGTGCCGGTGCTATCCTCCCTCCGTGCCCAAGGGCTGCATCCGGTGAGCAGCAGGTCGCGCACATCACCGAGGCGCCAGGGCGTCGATGGCGTCTTCGTCATGGGTATGTTCGGCAGTGGCGTTCCCCTGATCGGGGAGGTCTTGCACCGACTGGGACTGACTGACCTCGAGTCGGTGGGCTCGGATGCACTGAGCGACTTCAATGACCACCTGCTCAAGATGGCGGGCGGCAGTCATCTCCGTCTCCCTGCCCTGGGCCCGGGCGAGGTGGCCCGGCTGCTCGCCGACCACCAGGACGAAGCGGCACACGTCTTCGAGAAGTCCTTCGGCACGCCGGCTGGACCCGGCGACGGCGGCACGCCGTGGGTCTGGGCCGATCCCCGGCTCAGCCTTTTGGCCACCTTCTGGCAGGGCGCCCTCGGAATCAGCCCCGGCGCACTGTTGGTTCACCGCACACCGACGAACCTGCACGGTGCCGACCTCGATGCGCTCGACGAAGAAGAGCTCGTCATGCAGTGGGACCGCTACAACCGGGCGGCGATGGCCCAGTGCTTCGAGTGGCCCTCCGCCGTGTTGCGATACGAGAGCGTGCTCGGTCAGACCAAGGCCCAGGTCCATCTGGTAGCCAAACTCCTCGGACAATGGGGCCTGGCGCCCGGCGAGGGGGGCATCGAGTCGGCCATCGACATTCTCGAAACGGCCGCTGAGTCGGAAACACACGCGGTCCCGCCCCGTCCCGCCCTCATGACGAAGGACCATCACACTCTCGAGCGGATCCTTGACCGCATGGGCGGTCTGCACCCCGACCCGGAACAGTGGAAATCCGACGCCGAACTCCTAGGCGAAGTGGCAACCTTTTACGACGAGGACTACTACGGCGAGTCATACGACACGACCGGCATTCCCTACAACCGAGACCAGGAGCATTGGGTCACCTTCTTCGTCGGGATCGCCAAAACGGTGGTAGCCACCCTTCACCCCCGGTCCGTCCTCGACGTCGGCTGCGCCACCGGTATGTTGGTCGAGGCGTTACGCAATGAAGGTGTCGACGCTCGAGGCATCGATGTCTCGGGGTGGGCCATCGGGCAGGTCCCAGAGCCGCTGCGCCCCTATTGCACAGTCGGCAGTGTCACCGAGGAGCTCAGCGGAACCTACGACCTCATCACCTGCATCGAGGTGGCCGAGCATCTCCCCACCTTTGCCGTGGCCGACGCTATCGCCAATATCTGCCGACACACCGACGCCGTCCTCTTCTCGTCTACGCCGGACGATTTCGACGAGCCCACCCATCTGAACGTCGAGTCCACCGGCTATTGGAGTAGACACTTCATCCGACAAGGATTTCTCCGAGATGTCGACTACGACGCTTCGTATCTCGCTACGCACGCCGTGGTCTTCCGCAGATCCACGGCCGACGTGGAAGACGTTGTCTATGAGTATGAACGTGCTCTCTCGGCTCTTTCCTTAGATGCGAGAAGGGGGTGGCGAGCCGAGGTGGAGCTGGAAGATGCGGTGGCCGAGCACGACCGGCTGGCCGAGCGCTACAACACACTCGCTCAGAACAACCTGGCGCTCTCTGATGAATACGCGCTGGTGGCCGAACAGGTTCGCACGCTCTCGTTCGAGTACCACGAGCTCGAATCTCGCCGAAAGGCCGAGCTCGACGCCGCCCAGGAGATGATCGCCGCGCACAACGCCACTAATCACCATCTCCTGCTCGAGTTGCGAGAGCGCGACGCCGAGATCGAAGCGATCCAGCGGACCAAGATCTTCCGGTACACGGCGACACTTCGCCGGGTCTACCGCAAGCTCCGGAGGATCGAGAGCGCTCCCTCCGCCCAGGATCCGGCATCGGCGGTTGTCGAGCGGACCTACTCCCGGTGGGTCGAAGAGTTCGACACCCTCGATGATGCCGACCGCCGATCCATTCGGGACCGGCTCGATCAGCTTCCTGAGCAACCCCTCGTGTCGATCATCTTCCCCGTCTACAACACACCGCCGCGCTACCTGAAGGCGGCCATCGAATCGGTGATCGGACAGCTGTACGCCAACTGGGAGCTGTGCATCGCCGACGACTGTTCCACCGAGCCCCATGTGGCCGAGATCATCAACCGCTATGCGGCGCAGGAACCACGCATCAAGCTGACCACCCGATCCGAGAACGGCCACATCTCGGCCGCCTCCAACAGCGCTCTGGACCTGGCCGGCGGCATGTGGATCACCCCACTCGACCACGACGACGTCCTGCCCGAACATGCCCTGGCCATGGGCATGCTGGCCGCTCACGAGCACGAAGAGGCGGGCGTCATCTACAGCGACGAGGACAAGCTCGACGACGAGGGTCGCCGGCAGCTCCCCTATTTCAAGCCTGACTTCGACCCTCTGCTGCTCCAGGGCCAGAACTACCTCACCCACCTGCTTTTCCTTCGTCGCGATCTGGTGGTTTCGGCAGGCGGCTACCGGCTCGGATTCGAAGGGAGTCAGGACTGGGATCTGGTCCTCCGAGTGACCGAACGTCTCGAGCCGTCACAAGTCGTCCATGTCCCCCATGTCCTGTATCACTGGCGGCTGCACGACGAGTCCACCGCGTCACTGGTCCAAGCCAAGCCCTATGCCCTCGATGCCGGTCAGCGGGCGGTCGAGGAGCATCTGGCCCGGACCGGTGTGCATGGCGACGTCACCCGGATCCCGTCGCTCGGCCACAATCGCGTGACATGGCGGCTCCCGGAGGATCCGCCACTGGTGAGCATCATCATCCCCACCAAGGACGGGCGTCTGCTCGAACGGTGTGTCAACAGCCTGTTGGCCTTTACGTCCTATCCCAACTTCGAGATCGTCGTCGTGGACAACGGAAGCCGGGAACTGGCCACCCTCGAATTCCTGCGCGAAAACGAACACCACCTCACCGTCATCCGTGATGATCGCCCCTTCAACTATTCGGCTCTCAACAACGCCGCCGTTCACCGGGTGTCAGGAAGCCTGCTGTGTCTGTTGAACGACGACACCGAGGTCATCGCCGAGGATTGGCTGACGGAAATGGTGGGCCACGTCCTCATGTCCGGGGTCGGCGCCGTGGGAGCCAAGCTGTTCTACCCGGACGGCCGTATCCAACACGGCGGTGTCATCGTCGGTCTCGGCGGCGTGGCCGGCCATTCGCATCGCATGAGCGACCGCCTCGCTCCGGGCTACTGCGGGCGTCTCCTGGTGGCCCAGAACCTGTCTGCCGTCACCGCGGCCTGCATGCTGGTCAGGCGGGAGGCTTGGGACCAGGTGGGGGGGCTGGAGGAGGAGAATTTGGCCGTCGCCTTCAACGACGTCGACTTCTGCCTCCGTCTCCGTCAAGCCGGATGGCGCATCATCTGGACTCCGCATGCGACGCTCTACCACCACGAATCGGTGAGCCGGGGACCTGACGACGTCGGCTTCCGGGTGCACGAGTTCGCCAAGGAGATTCAGTTCATCAAGTCCCGCTGGGGCGACAGCCTGCTCCACGACCCCGCCTACAACCCGAACTTGACGCTCGATATCGAGGACTTCTCGCTCTCGTGGCCTCCCCGGGTCACCTACCGCTGAACCGCCTCCAAGCCCCCCCCCTTTCTCTCCTAGCGGAGGCTGCTCACGATCCCGTCGAGGATGTCGTCCTCCGAGACGAGGCAGTCCGAGCAGCCGAAACCGGCCATCACGGCGGCCAGAATGATCACTCCACCGACGATCACGTCGGCGCGTCCTTCCACCATCCCGGGCCGGCGCGACCGGGCCCGTCGATCCTCGGCGGCCAGGACGTCCAGCCACTGCTCCACCTGAT
>DATKQM010000030.1:0-92621 GCA_035532735.1 Acidimicrobiales bacterium
TGGGATGTGGACTACGCGCAGTGCAAGACGAGCAGCCTGGCCGGGTTGGCCCGGGTCTGTTCGTGGCACCACAACCTCATCACCAACGAGGGATGGAAGCTCACCGACCGAGGGGGATCCTGGGAATGGCGAGAACCGCCCGGGGGAGCGAAGTTCGAGACCGGTACGGTGTTCCGAGATACGGGCTGAGGCTCACCTTCGGACTCCGGGGTGCAAAACTCTGTCCGTCCATGGCACGGGCCTGTGCCGGAACAGATCGGAGGATGGCGATGCCACTCGAGGGGAATTACGTACCGAGCGCGTGGCCTCCCATCGCCGACCAGGTCGCGCTGTACGAGGCCACGGACGGCAAGGAGGGCGACACCCTCGAGGGAAAGCCCGTCATCATCCTCTCCACCCGGGGCCGCCATTCCGGAGACGTCCGCAAGACCCCGCTCATGCGGGTGGAGCACGGCGGTCGGTACGTGGTGGTGGCGTCGATGGGTGGAGCACCGCAACATCCGGTCTGGTACCTGAACCTGATGGCCGATCCCCACGTGACACTGCAGGACGGTGCGGTGGTCACCGACCTCGTGGCCCGGACGGCCAACGCCGAGGAGCGCGCCCTGTGGTGGCCCCGGGCCGCCGCCGCATGGCCGCCCTACGACGACTACCAGAAGAACACCGACCGCGAGATCCCGGTCGTGATCCTCGAGCCCCAGTAACTCAGCTCCAGTAGCTCAGCCGCCGTCCTTCTTGCCGAGCAGGGGGTGGGCGGGCATCCCCACGGGCTGGAGGTGCTGTCCGAGGACCTCGTGGAAGTGCTCGGCGAGCTCGCCCGGGGTCCAGCCACCTTCCCGCCACATCGCCGCCACCTGTCGGGGCGTCTGGAAGATCGTGTACGCGTAGCCGGTCCGGCCGAGCACCTGGCCGTTCACATAGCCGGCCTGCTCCGAGGCCAAGAACGCCACCAGCGGGGCGTTGAGGGCGGGATCCTGGTCGGGCGGCGCGTCGGCGCCCCCGAAGAGGTTCTCGGTCATCCGGGTGAGCCCGGCCGGAGCCACCGCGTTGGCGGTGATCCCGTACTTCCCGAGCTCGAGCGCCCACACGAAGGTCATTCCCATGATGGCCGCCTTGGCCGCGCCGTAGTTGCTCTGGCCGAAGTTCCCCCGCAACCCCGCCGACGACGTGATGTTCACGATCCGGCCGTAGCCAGCTTCGCGCATGTGCACCGCGGCGTGCCGTGTGCAGTTGAAGGTGCCCTTCTGGTGGACCGCCACCACGGCGTCGTAGTCCTCCGAGGTCATCTTGACCAACGTCCGGTCGCGCACGATGCCGGCGTTGTTCACGAGGATGTCGATGGACCCGAAGGTGTCCACGGCCTGACTGATGATCCGTCCCGCCCCCTCGAAGTCGGCCACCGACTCACCGTTGGCCACGGCCTTTCCCCCGGCCTCCTCGATGAGCCGACACGTCTCGGCCGCGGGGCCCTGCGCGGTGCCGGCACCGTCGAGGGTGGTCCCGAGGTCGTTCACGACGACGCGTGCGCCCTCCGATGCCAGACAGAGCGCGATCTCGCGTCCGATTCCACCACCCGCTCCGGTGACCACCGCCACCCTGTCGTCGAGCAAACCCATCTGTGTCGTCCTCGCTCTTTGTTCAGTTCGGGGTTCAGTTCGGGGTTCAGTTCGGGGTTCAGTTCGGGCTGGGGAAGTTCGGTCCCACCACCCAAAGATCCGACGGGTGACTCACGCCACCCGCCCCCGACCCGCCCAGGGGATGCGGACCACCGCTCGCCGTCGGTCCGGCTGCGCCCGGTGACACCGACCTCGGCCCACCGGGTGACACCGGGCTCGTGACGACGTTGCGTGGCGCGGAATGCGACCCGTTGGCGGACAGAGGTGCAGATCCGTTGGCGGAGGCCCCGCCGAGCATGTGCGCTTCGAGGGTCGACCGGGCATCACGGGCCGGGCCCTCCCAGGCCACCGCGCCCTTCACCAGGAGCACGGCCCGATCGGCGATGGCGAGCACCCGGTCCACCTGTTGCTCGACGACGAGCAGCGCGCACCCTTGACCGTGAATGGCGAGCAGCCCTTCATAGACCTGGTCGACGATCACCGGGGCCAGCCCGAGCGAGAGCTCGTCCACGATGAGCAGCTTGGGTGGCACCGCCAGCACCTTGGCCAACGACAGGATCCGTTGCTGGCCGCCCGACAACGTGCCCCCGAGTTGCTTCCGACGCTCGGCGAGGACGGGGAAGGCCTGATACGCGCGCGCCAAAGCCTCGGGAGTCTGCTTCCGACCGATGCGCCTGCTGAACGACACCGTCAGGTTCTCCTCGACACTGAGCGACGAGAAGATGGCCCGACCTTCGGGTACGTGCACCATCCCGGCCCGGGCGATCCGATGCGCCGGCCACCTCGTCACGTCCTGGCCCTCGAACCGGATCGAGCCGCCCGCGGCGGGGACGAGCCCCGACACCACCCGGGCCAGGGTCGACTTCCCGGCCCCGTTCGAGCCGACCAGGGCGACGATCCCGTCGTGCGGGATCGTGAGCGACACCCCGAACAGGGCCCGGTACGTGCTGTAGGCGGCGGAGACGTTCTCGAGCTCGAGGATCGGGCCGCTCATGCGGTTCGCCCCAGATAGGCCCGACGGACCTCGGGGTCGGCCACGACCGACTCGAAGCTTCCCTGGGCGATGATCTCACCGACGTCGAGGACCACCACCCGGTCGACGGCGGTCCGGACCATCTCCATGTCGTGCTCGACGAGCAACACCGCCATGCCCTGGTCTCGCTGCACACTTCGCAACACCCCGGCCAGCGCGGCCGTCTCGGTCATGTCGAGCCCCGACGAGGGCTCGTCCGCCATCAACAACCGGGGCTCGCCACACAGGGCCCGACCCAACTCCACCAACCGGCAGTGACCGAGGCTGAGCGCGGCCACCGGCACGTCGGCCATCTCGGTCAGCCCCACCAGGTCGAGCACCGCCTCGACATGGTCGAGCTCCTCGGGACGAGCCTTGCCCTTGTTCAAGAGGTCCTTCCACAGCGCCCCGTCACCACGCCGGGCCCGTTCGGCCACGATCATGTGGTCGCGCACCGACAGCTCGGGGAACACCTCCACACGCTGAAAGGTCCGCCTGATCCCGAGCCTGGCCCGCATGTGCGCAGGCATGTCGTCGAGGACGTGTCCGTCGAACGACACCGTCCCCCCATTGGGACGGAGCTGTCCGCACAGGCAGTTGAACAGCGTGGTCTTCCCCGCACCGTTGGGGCCCACCAGACCCACGGCCTCGCCCGCGTCGACCGACACCGACACGTCCTTCAACGCCGCGATACCACCGAACCGGATGGAGATCGACCGGGCGTCGAGCAACGGCGCCGCGCCCGCCCCCCCGAGGGCACCGAACACCGGAGCGGGAGCCGGTGCGCCGGCGTGGACCTCAGCCACCGAACTGCTTCCCCGAAGGCATGCTCACCGCGGGGACTGCCGGATATCCCTCCATCGAACCGTGGGCACCTCCGACAGGGGGACCCGTCTTACGGGCCCGCCGGGCGTCGTAGGCGGCGAACGCCTTGCTGACCCGCACCATCCATTTGCTCTTCTGGTACTCCACGATGCCCTCGGGGTGCGCGGCGTAGGTCATGGCACCGAAGGCGAACAGGATGGGCTCGATGCCCCCGAAGCGTGCCGGCACGTACAAGGTGAGCAGGAGCTGGATGACGCTGAACCCGATGCCGGCCTGGATGGCTCCCTCGACGGTCCGGGACCCGGTGGTGATCACCGCCACCACGAAGACGAGGGAGAACGCGTAGCCGAAGAGTTCGGCACTGACCTGCCTGAGGACCGACCCGTACAGCGCCCCGCCGAACCCGGCGATGCCCGACGACATGGCGAAGACGGTGAGGCGCGCCGTCCGCAGGCTGATGCCCATGCTGGCCGCGGCCACGGGGCTTCCCCGCATGGCGGCCAGGTAGCGGCCCACGGTCCCGCGTTGCACGAGGAGGACGAGGACGCTGCAGAGCACCAGCGCCAAGAAGCACAGCACCAGGAACGTCCGGTCGTTGCCGAAGTCGATCGATCCGATCGACGGGCGCGGCACGGTGACCCCGGCGAGCCCCCCTCCCGTCCACGAGTACTGGAACAGCGACTGGTCCGCGAACAGCGCGAAGGCCAGGGTCACGAGCGCCAGCAACAGGCCCGACACCCGGATGGCCACCACCGCCACGATCGTCCCGATCACCGCGGCCAGCAGGCCACCCACCACCGCGCCCACGAGCACGGGCAGGTTGAGATGCTCGGCGAACTGTCCCGCCGCGAAGGCGCCGATGCCGGCGAAGGCGGCCTGGCACAACGACAGCTGGCCGCTCATGCCCGTGATGAGCGTGATCGAGAGGAAGACGATGGACAGACACAGGCCTTCGGCGAAAGCTGTGACGTAGTACCCCGGCACCCAGGTCACACTCGACGCCAGGAAGGCCACCACCAGCACCCAGAAGCCCACCCTCGTGGGGACGGCGAGGCGGCGGTCGCGGATCGACACCGACGGCGGTGCCGGCGGTGGGTCGGCGGCGGCCAACGGGTCCGAGCTGTACTCGAGCCGGCGCAGGCCGGGGTTGAGCAGCAACGTCCCGACGAGCACGACGAAGGGGAAGGCGGGGACGACGGTCTGGGCCAACACGCCACCCGAGGGGAGGTATCCCGACAACAGGCTCTCGACGATGCCGAGCCCGATGCCCGCCGCCAGCGCGATCGGCAACGACCGCATGCTCGCCACCGCCGCGGCGGTGAGGCCCGCCACGAGAAGGGCGGTGAACTGGAGGGGGTCGGTCGGGCTCAATGATGCCGTGAGGGGGAGGAAGAGCACGCCGGCCAGTCCGGCCAGCGCGCTGGAGAGGGCCCACGCCCCCGCCGCCACCCGGGGCGAATTGATCCCCTCGAGTTGCGACATGCGACGGCTCTCGACGACGGCCCGCATCTGCAACCCGATGTCGGTCCACCGGAACATGGCCACCACCGCGGCCACCACCACCACGGTGATCACGGTGGTGGTGACGTCGCCCCCGTTGATCGGCGTCGAGAACACGTGGAGATAGACCCGGGCGGGATTGAGCCACAGGTAGGGGGGATTCAGGCGCTGGCCGTTGCCGAAGAAGATCGGCAGCGCCTGGGGGATGGCGATGAGCAGTCCCAACGACGACACGAGCTTGGCCGTCGTCGAGGCGGTGGGGATGTACCGGAACAGGAACCTGTCGAGGGCGAGACCGAGCAACGGCGAGAACACCATCACGGCGAGGACGAAGGCGATCCCCACCGGGATGTGGCTGGATCTCACCATGAGGTCGAAGATGAAGGCGGCCACGAAAGCCTGGGCGCCGAAGGCGAGGTTGAAGACTCCGGTGGCCCGGAAGGTCAGCACCAACCCCACCGCCATCAGGGCGTAGTTGCAGCCGTAGGGGATGCCGGGAATGGCGTAGCTGAGGAGGTGGCTCACGGTCCCCCCGAACCCTTGGCGTTCACCGGATCCGCAATCCCGGTTGCGTCAGTTCCCGGAAGGGCCGGGGGTCCCGGGCGCGGCGGGCACAGGGGTGGCGCTGTGCAAGGTGAAACAGGTGAACACCTGCTTGTCGGGCTGGACGAACGACGGCACGAAGGCACCGTTCTCCACCACCACCCCGGCCTGGCAGTACGGCGGTGGGGACCCGGAGTGGCTCTTTGTCCAGTCGACCGGCGTGGTGAGCCCGTCCCCGTTGTAGGCCTTCTCTTTGTTGATGGCGGCCACCAGGCTCTTCTGCGTCACGTTCTTGCCCGCCGCCTTGAGCCCGGTGACGAACTGGTCCGCCGCGATCCACCCGTCGAGGGCGACCTCGTCGTAGGTGAACTTGGGCTGGTACTTCTGCATCTCCTTGATGTACGTGTCGAGGCCGGGATACACACCGGGATAGGCCAAGGCGGCTTCGAAGGGTACGTGCTGCAGCCCGAAGTACACCCCGTTCATGATCGACCCGTACTGGGCCAGGGTGGTGCGGTCATAGCCGTTGAACCACACCTGCTTCATGGTGAGGCCGTTCTGGAGGATGGCCCGGGCGAACCCCACGTTCCCGTTGACGTCGAGGCACGAGAAGAACATGTCGACGTTGTTGTTCTTCATCTGCAGGACATCGGGCGTGGGGTCACCACCGAACACGAGGCTCGTGTCGGTGAACGACACGTTGAGCCCGAGCGCCCGCATGCCCTTGATAGCCGCGTTACACGCGGCGGCGGATTGGGGCACCCCGTAGGAGATCACCGCGATCGACTTGGCCCCCAACTGCTGGGCCAGATAGGCGTCGCCCGGCGCGCCGCAGGCGAAGCAGAGGACCGAGCCGTAGTCCGCGAACAGGGTGGGCCGGTCCTGCCAGTCGGTCGACACGGCATACCCGAAGGTTGGGGTTCCCTTCTGGGCCAGGAAGGCCGCACCCCCGAAGAAGGGGGTCGCCACACCTACCACCGCGAACACCTTGTTCTGCAGGACGAGCTTCTGGGCCACGGCCAGGTCGGTGGTGGGACTGCCCTGGTCGTCTTCCTGGTACGCGAGCTTGAGCGTCCGACCGTCCACGCCGCCCTCGGCGTTGACCATCGAGAAGTAGGCCTGGACCCCGTTGACGATGGGGGCGAAGCCCGAGGACAGGGGACCCGTGGCATTGGCGATGCTGCCCACGACGATCTGGTGGTCGGTCACGCCGGGGGTGCCCCCACCGGTGCTGACCCCCTGTTTGGCGTTCCCGCAGGCGGCCATCCCGACCGCGAGCGCGACGACCGCGCCTACAGTCGCGAATCTCCCTCGCCGACTGCGCGACATCGGTCCCCCTCTCCCTGTCACCGTCACCACGAAGGCCAGGCCCCGCGGGTCCGGCGAGGCCCCGGATCGACGCCATGCCTGACGTCTGTGTCAGCTGGTGCTTTTGTCACTGTAGCCTGGGCGTGCATTCTACGGCCACCGCCTGGAGCGGCCCCTGGCAACCGTCTGGACAGGCCCGCGTCAGGCCAAGAACAGCCGCTCGGGGTCATACCGACGTAGGGCGAGAACCTCGTCGGTCGTCACCGGGTCGAGTTCACCCACCGACCTCGTCACACCGACGTCCCACCCACATCCATCGGCAAGAGCCCGCACGCGGTCGTCCACCGGGCCCGGACCACTCGGGACGGCGGCGACTTTGAGCTCGCCGTCGAGCCGCCTCAGCACCCCGAGGTCGGTCACGACGCTCGTGACCCGCTCGCCGGGGCTGGTGACGAAGCCGACCCGCTCGACCATCCGGTCGGGCCGGGCCAACGCCACCACGACGCACGCCGCAGCGCGACTGGCCACGTCGTTGGCACCTCCGGACCCCACCAGGAAGGGACCACCGGGGATGAGCGTCGAGTTGAGGTTCCCGTCCCGGTCGACCTGGGCGGCGCCGAGACAGGCGATGGTCCGCGTGCCCGGACCGCCGACGACCATGCCGAGCACGGTCGACGCGTCAGCCAGCAGTGGAGAGCCCGGGAAGACCCGGTGGTTGAAGATGTAGGGATCGGCGGGGGTGGGGGTGTACCCCCACAGGCCGAGCTCGGCGGTGAGCCGGATGGCACTGCCCCGGGCCCGGGCCCGGGCCACGGCCACCCAGGCGGCGAGGTTGGCGACACCCGCGCCCGCCAGCACGGCATCGGCCCGATGGGTCTGGGCGACGACCTCGAGCTCCCGGGCACCGTAGGCCGCAGCCAGCTCCCACTTGCTCGGCGCCGTGGTGGTGTCGACGGGATGGGCCTCGGCGTCGGACCGCCAGGACTCGGGGTCGGTGCGCGACGACAACCAGTCGAGTCGCTCCCGTCCCAGCCGCTCGAGATACCGGTCGTGACTGGTGGGCTCGAGCACCCAGTGGCGGGCCCAGGTGTCGAAGTCCTGGCGCGTGGCGGCGCGCGCCTCGCCCCAGAACCCGATGTCCTCGCCATAGGACGCCACCGGCGTCTGCGGCGCGTACAACCCGCCGGGATGCGCGCCGAAGGGTGCCTCGACGACGGCCAGGACCCGATGGGCGGGGATCTTTACCCGATGGCCGAGCCCGTCGAGACTCTCCACGACCCGCTCGACTGTCGCCACCACACCACGGCGCGCCGCCCACGCCCCCCACGCGCCTTCGAGGAGGGGCTCGGACAGCACCACGTTTCCTTCCCGGTCCGCCACCGCGCCGTGCACGAGCGTCACGTCGGGCACGAGCGGCGCCAGGAGCCCGACGGGTCCGAAGGATGTCTCGGCCACACTGAAGTCGGCGTTCGATGCCATCGACGACCCTTGCAACGAGCCCGTCACGATGGCCGGCAGTCCCCTCGCCGCGGCTTCCAACCGTTGGGTGAAGGTCAGGATCGACCAGTGCTCGACGTCGACCTCCCCCGACGAATAGGCCTCCTGGAAGATGGGATTGGGCGTGTAGGTGGGGAAGGTGTCACCGGAATACGTCGTGATGACCTTCCGGACCATCTTCCCCCCGAAGAACAGCGCGCCCAGTGAGCTCAGGCTGAGCATGACGAGGGTGAAGCCTCCATCACCACCCCAATGTTGACGGGCCATCTCGCGCGCCGCCGCGGTCCACCGGCTGTGCCCGCACAACACCTGCACGGTGTCGCCGGGGTGGACGTGACGGGCAACAGCGTCTTCGAGGGTGACGTGCTCCACCTCGGGCCCTACCGACCCGTCCAGCGCGGTGGACGCTTCTCCACGAACGCGGCCGGTCCCTCTTTGGCGTCCTCGCTGGAGAAGACCTCGGTGGCGATAGAGGACTCGATCCGGTACGCCTCTTTCATGTCGACCGCCAACCCCCGGAGCACGCTCTCCTTGGTCTTGCGCACGGCCAGGGGTCCGTTGGCGGTGATCCGGTGTGCGTACTCCATGGCCTTGTCCCGCAACTGATCGGCGGGGACCACGGCGTTGAGCAGACCGAAGGCGAGCGCTTTCTCGGCCGGCACCCGATCGGCACACAGCAGGAATTCCATGGCGGCCGGGTACGGGATCTGACGGGGAAGCCGCACCGTGGTCCCCCCGCCGGCGAAGAGCCCCCGCTTGGGCTCCATCACGCCGAAGTAGGACTCGGGCACCGCCAGGCGCAGGTCACAACCACCGAGCATCTCCATCCCGCCCGCCACACAGGCGCCGTTCACCGCCGCGATGATCGGCTTGTAGAGCTTCACGCCCCGCAACACCGCCTTCACGCCGTCGTCGATCCGGTAGCCGTCGAGCTCCTCGACCTGGCGCGAGGCGATCTCCCGTTGGAGCTTGGTCACCTGGGGGATGTAGGTCTTGAGATCCGCACCGGTGCAAAAGGCATTGCCGACACCGGTGATGATCGCCACCCACGCCTCGTCCTCGTCGCCGAAGCGGTCCCATGCTCCTCGCAGCGCGGCGAAGTGCTCCATGTCGAGGCTGTTCATCGAGGCCAGACGATCGATGGTGATCCACACCACATGGTCGTCACCGAGCTCGTAGTGGACAGGCACTGCTATCTCCTCTGCTCGCGTGGGAGCCCCAGGATGCGCTCCCCGATCACGTTGCGCTGTATCTCCGACGTCCCGCCGGCGATGCTCGCTGCCTTCGACCACAGCCATTGCCACTGCCACGGTCCCCACAAGCCCGAGGCGGAGCCCTCCACCGCCAGCGCGGCCTCGGACATCTGCTGGGACATGTCCGACCACGTCAGCTTCACCCAGCTCGACTCGGGCCCGGGCTCACCGCCGCGCGCCAGCTTCGAGAGCGTCCGCCAGTTGTGCGTCCGGAGCACAACGAGCGACACATAGGCGTCGACCAACGCGTCGGCGACATCGGGGTCGTCGAGTGTGCCGTTGCGGGCCGCCAGCGCGAACAACCGCGTCAGGTAACCCTCGTGCACCACTTCCTCTTTGAACGGGAAATTCGTACCCCGCTCGTGGGCCAGCGTCGTCGACGCCACGGCCCAGCCCTGCCCGACCGGCCCGACCAGATGCCCGGCCGGCACGGCCACGTCCTCGAGGAAGACCTCGTTGAACTCGGCTTCGCCCGTGATCTGCACCAGAGGCCGGATATCGACACCCTCAGCCTCCATGTCCACCACCAGCAGCGACAAACCTCGAGGGCCGGTCGTCTCGGGCTCGGTGCGCGCCAGACACAATCCATACCGGGCGAACTGCGCGTACGACGTCCACACCTTCTGGCCGCTCACCCGCCAACCCCCGCTACCGGGAACGGGCTCGGCCCGCGTGACGAGCCCCGACAGGTCAGACCCCGCGCCGGGCTCGCTGAAGAGCTGGCACCAGATCTCCTGCGCGCTCACGATGGCGGGCAGCCACCGGCTGCACTGCTCAGGACTCCCGTGCGCCAGGAGCGTGGGGCCGGCCAGGTTGATCCCGACCCGGTTGACGAGCTGCGGTGCCCCGCTGCGCGCGTACTCGGCATTGAAGATGGCCACCTCGACGGGCGACGCGCCCCGACCCCCGTACTCGGCAGGCCAATTGATCCCGACCCATCCCGCCTCGGCCAACGTCGCCTGCCAGGCCCGGCCGCGCCCGATCGTCTCGGCGAGGTCTGCGTCGTTGTCTGGGTCGGGCCAGGCCACGACGTTGGCCTCGAGCCACGCCCGCACGTCATGCGCGAAACGTTGCTCGGCCTCGGTCAGCGACAGGTCCACCTGGTCCTACAGATCTTCCTACAGGTCCCAGGCCTGAGCCCGACCGCTCTCGCCGAAGCCATCCCGCAATCCCGACTCCTCGTCGGCTCCGAAGGGCCGGTAGCGGTCCTCGCCCCGACCACGAGCGAACACCGGGTCCCCCCCGACCCGATCGGACCGGAACTTCTGGTGCACCAACGTCCGCACCAGGACCTTGTTGGTGGGCGTGGTGGGCAGCGTCTGACACACCCGCACGTACCGTGGCCGCCACTTGGGGCTGAGGTCGCTCTGCGCGTCGACCCAGGCCGCGAAGGCGACGGCATCGAAGACCGCGCCGGCGCGCAAGACGAGCGCCGCCATGACCTGATCCCCGGAATCGACGTCGGGCACGCCGTAGACCGACGCCAACATCACGTCCGGATGCCGGGCGACGATCGCTTCGATCGGCGCGGCCGGGAAGTTCTCGCCGTCCACCCTGAGCCAGTCCGAGGTACGCCCCGCGAAGTACACCCAGTCATCGGCGTCGACGTATCCGAGGTCGCCGCTCCAGTACCAACCGTTGCGGGTCGTCTTGGCCATGGCCTCGGCATTGCGGTAATACCCCTCGAAGGGCCCCACCCCTTCGACGTTGACGATCTCTCCGACGCACTCCTCGGCGTTGACGAGGCGTCCGTCGCCGTCGAACACGGCCCGGGGCCGTTCCTCGCCGTCGGGGTCGACCACTTTGATCCCCTGGCGCAGCTTGCCCACCGAACCACGCGGCACACCACCGGATCGGTCCAGGGCGATGCCACCTTCGGTGGACCCGAACACATCCACGACCGCCACACCGAAGCGTTTGGCCACCGCCTCCACCACGTGCGGCGAGCCTTCGTTGCCGTACGCCAACCGCAGCGGGTTCTCCGCGTCGTCGGGTCGTTCAGGGGTGGCCAACAGATAGGCCAGGGGTTTCCCTGTGTAGTTGAACCACGTGGCTCCGTACCGCCGCACGTCGTCCAAGAAGCCCGACGCGCTGAACCGCCGAGCCAGACCGACCGATGCACCCGCCACCAACGCCGGCGCCAGACCCACCATGAGCGAGTTGGAGTGGAACAGAGGCATGGCCAGATACCCGACATCGTCGGGGCCCACGTCGAGCACCATCGTCATCCGGTTGCCGGTGGTGAGCAGCCGTCGCTGCGTGCACCGCACCGCCTTGGGCGCGGCCGAGGTCCCCGAGGTGAACAACAAGACCCACAAGGTCTCGACGTCGGGCTGAAGGCCCGGGTCACCGACCCCCGGCGCCCATTGTCCCAGTGCCTCGTCGAGGGACTCGCCCATGGTCCGGGGAGGATCACCCCCATCGGACCGCTCAGAGACGAGGAGGCCCCCCGGCAGCTTGAGGTCACCGACCACGGGGGCGAGCAACTCCTGATGGCGTGGCTCGGTCACGAGGAGACCGACATCGGTGTACCCGATGTCGGTGAGAAGGTGCTCGTCGCGCCGGGTGTGATTGAGTCCCACCACCGCCGCACCGGCCAGGGCCGCGCCGGCCAGGCAGAACACGTATTCAGGCGTGTTGTCGAGAAGCACACCCACATGGGGCGGGCGCGACGGGTCGAGCCGCTCACCGAAGAGCGCCGCGTAGCGGGTGGACTCGGCGTACATCTCGGCGTGGCTCCAGGTTCGATCGCCGAAGTGCAGTGCGGGACGGGCCGCGTACACCGGGTCCGTGCCGTTGCGCCGGAGGAGCTCGGCGGCGTTGGCTGCGGGCAGCGGGGCTTCGCCCGGCGCTGGGGCCAATGCCACCCGCTCGGCCACGTCAGGGGGCGCCACGATATGAGTCCGGGACGCACCGCGTTCTCTGACCACGGCGTCAGGTTAGACAAACCGGCCCGGCGGTAGCGTGGCCGGATGCCCCATGTCCGCAGGGCTTCGACGCGAACCGGTCGCGGCGCCGCGCCCCGGCTGCGTCCCACATTGGTTCAGGCCGGAGCGGCGCGTTATCGGCGCGCCGGGGGAGCGTGGGACCGGGGGGCACTGGACGCGTCCTTCGCCACGGGGCCGGGGGTCCCCGGATCGGATGGGGCGGCTGGATCGGGTGGCGCCGTGATCGACGGATCGGGCCGTCTCGACGCTGCGGCAGTCGAATCGGCCATCGCGGCACTGGCCGGACGGTTGGCCGCGACCGGAGTAGGCCAAGGAGACGTCGTCGCCTGGCAGCTGCCCAACGGCGCTCCCCCTCTCCTTCTCTATCGGGCGTGCTGGCGTCTCGGGGCGGTCGCCGCCCCCCTACACCACCGGTTGGGTGGCGGCGAGGTCGCGGCTGCGCTCGAGCAGGTCCGTCCGAGACTGGTCATGGCGGCCTCCGACATGCCGGGCTCGGAGTGGACGGGTGCGCTCGTTCCCGCCGGGACGGGGACCGAGGACCTGATGGAGGTCCTCGGGTCAGGGCCTTCGGTGTCGAGGGGCTCATCGCCGGCCCGACCCACCGATATCGCCGTGGCGCTGTTCACATCCGGGTCGACCGGAGTGCCCAAGGCGGCGCTCCATACCCACCGGGGCCTGGGCTACAAGGCGGACCTCATGGTCTCGGTGCACGGTCTTCGGCCCGGCGACGCCGTGCTCATGCCCGCACCCTTGGCCCATGTGTCGGGGCTCCTCAACGGTGTCCTCCTTCCCGCCACGGCAGGGATCCCGACCGTGCTCATGGCGGCGTGGGACCCCGAAGAGGCGGTCCGTCTCATCGAACAAGAGTGCGTCTCGTTCATGGGGGCGCCGCCTGTCTTTTTCACCCAGATGGCCGCGTCCTCGGGCTTCGGCCCCGAGAAGGTGCGAAGCCTGCGGCTCATCTCGACGGGAGGGGCGTCGGTGAGCCCGGCCTTCGTGGAAGCCACGAGCGAGGCGTTCGGGTGTCGCGTGAAGCGGACCTACGGATCGACCGAGGCGCCCACGGTCACGACGTCGGGACCCGACGACAGCGTCGAGCGGGCACGCGACACCGACGGCCGCGCTCTGGGGGATGTCGAGCTCGAGGTCCATGATCCTGAGACCTCGGCTCGACTCGGGCCCGGCACTGTGGGCGAGCTCTGGTTGCGGGGGCCCGAACTGTTCGCGGGATATGTCGATCCCGACACCACAGCCGGGGTGGTCTCGGAGCGGGGCCGGTGGTTTCGCACCGGCGACCTCGGCGCGCTCGACGAAGAGGGATGGCTCCAGGTGGTGGGCCGGCTCTCGGACATCATCATCCGCGCCGGGGAGAACATCTCGGCGTCGGAGGTCGAAGCCGTCCTCGAAGCCCATCCCGATGTCCGCCACGCCGTGGCCGTGGCGGTTCCCGACCCTGACGTCGGGGAACGCGTGGCCGCCTTCGTGGAGGCCGCCTCGCCCTTCGACCTCGCTGCATGCCGGACCTGGTTCTCAGCACGAGGTGTGACCCGATTCAAGACCCCCGAGATGGTGGTCCAACTCGACGCCCTGCCTGTTCTCGCCGCCGGCAAGCCCGACCGCGCCACCATGCGCACCATGGCGGCCGAACTCCGTCGGAAAGAGCGACGGGCCTGAACAGCGGTCGAACCAGACTCAGAGCACGGGCAGTCCGGCCTCGAGGCGCCACCGGAGGATGCGGGCGATGCGCTCTCGATGATGCGCGCCGTCGCCGAAGGTCACCTGGTCGAGCTGCGACCGCTTCAAGAAGAGGTGGAGGTCGTGCTCCCATGTGAACCCGATGCCGCCGTGCACCTGCAGTCCTGAAGCCATCACACGCCGGGCCGCGTCGGAGCACCACACCTTGGCCGCCGATGCCGCCACTGCGGCTTCGGGGTCACCGGCCCCCACCGCCCACGCTGCGTAGTACGCCGCGGATCTCATGCCTTCGACGTCCACCAGCATGTCGGCACACCGGTGTTTCACCGCCTGGAACCCGCCGATGGGTCGCCCGAATTGCACGCGGTCCTGGGCGTACTGGACGGTCATCGCCAGCACGACATCGGCGGCACCGAGCATCTCGGCGCACACCGCGACGAGTGCCCGGTCGAGCACGGCACCGGCGAACCGGTCATCGCCCAGCCAGAGCGCGGGTCGGTCGTCGAGCTCGAGCCACCCGATGCTGCGGGTGCGGTCCATGGCCGGTTCGTCACGCGGTCGGGTACCGGCCTCTCCGGCGACCAGGGCGAACACCGCGGGGCCACCACCAGTCTCGGCGAACACCAAGAGAACGTCGGCCAAGGGGCCTTCGACGACCGGGTCGGACCGACCGGTCAACCGCCACGTCCCATCGTCGTCACGCCGGGCCGCCACCGCGTCGACGCGACGCGACCAGGCGACAGCCCCGGTGGCCTCGCCCCTCGAGAGACGCCGTGCCCACTCCGCCGCGTCGACGCCCCCGAGGGCGCGACGTGATTCCCCGGCGAGCTCTTCGAGGGCGCCGCTCGCCGATGCGGCGTGCATCGCACCCTGGGTCACCACGGTGCCGGCGAAAGGCACCGGAGCCAGATGGCGTCCCAGCTGCTCGCACAGCACTGCCACCTCGACCAACCCGAGCCCGAGTCCCCCCACCTCCTCAGGGAGATCGACGGCGGGCCACCCCTGCTCTGCCATGGCCGCCCACAAGGCGTCGTCGCGATGGCGAGCACTGTCGGCGACCTCTCGGACCCGGGCCGACGAGCAGGCGCCGACGAGGAGGCTCGCCGCCGCGTCGCGCAGCGCCACCTGATCCTCTGACAGCTCGAAGTCCACGGGCCGGAGCCTACCGACAGGCCCGTTCGGGAGCCTGACGCATGTGTCATGCTGGCGCGGGCGATGGACCTCACGACGACGCCCAAACAAGAGCGCCTCCGCGAACAGCTGCGGGGATGGCTCCGCAGCCACCTGCCATGGGAGTACGGGGTGGGTCTGCCCCCGCGCTTCGATGATCTCGCCGAAGAAGTGGCCTTCGGCCGCCGATGGCAGGCGGACCTCGCCGCGGCGGGCTGGGTGGCGGTGACCTGGCCTACGGCATACGGCGGGCGGGACCTCGGCCCCGCCGAGAATTTCGTGGTCCAAGAGGAACTGGCGCGTGCCCGCGCTCCCGAGCTCGTGGGTCGCATCGGCGTCAACCTGGCCGGACCCACCCTGCTCGCCCATGGGACCGACGATCAGAGGGCCCGGTGGCTGCCGTCGATCCCCACGGCACGAGCGCTGTGGTGTCAACTCTTCTCCGAGCCCGACGCGGGCTCCGACCTCGCCGCGGTGCGCACCACCGCCCGACGGGTCGACGGAGGATGGCAGCTCGACGGGCGCAAGGTCTGGACCTCCTACGCGCAGTTCGCCGACTGGGGGGTGTGCCTCGCTCGTAGTGACACCGGTGCCCCCAAACACAAAGGCCTTTCCTTCTTCGCGGTGGACATGCACGCCCCGGGGGTTGATGTCCGCCCCCTGGTCCAGCTCACCGGCGAGGCCGAGTTCAACGAGGTGGAGCTCACTGAGGTGTTCGTCCCCGACGATCAGCTCGTCGGCGCGCCCGGAGAAGGTTGGCGGGTGGCCGGCTCGACCTTGTCGAACGAGCGAGGGGTGAACCCCCGGCAGCTCGTGATCCACATGCAGCATCTCGAAGAGCTCCTCTCGACTGCGGCAGCCTCGGGCGCGTTCGACGACACCCGGCTGCGTCGCAAGCTGGCGCAGGCCTACGTCGAAGTGCGTCTCTTCCAGCTCCACAACTGGCGATCGCTCTCCAAGCTCCAGCGGGGGCTCGAGCCGGGCCCCGAAGGAAGCATCCTGAAGCTCTACTGGAGCGAGATGAGCAAGCGTCTCCACGCACTTGCCCTCGACGTGCTCGGCCCGGCCGCACCGTTGTGGCGCGATGCCACGGCGAATCCCGGCGATGGATCGTGGCAGCGGGCGTGGCTCTACTATCAGGCGGCGTCGATCTTCGCGGGAACCAACGAAATCCAGCGCAACGTGGTCGGCGAACGGGTGCTGGGCCTGCCTCGGGAACCGGTTGCGCCCGAGGGGTCTCGTTGATCTGGGACTGCCGGGGGGAACCGACCCGTCGGCAACGACGCCGACGAGGTTGACGGCGAAGGAGGCATGCGGTGTCGAGCAATGAGCCGGTAGTGCGCTACGAGGTCGACGGGCCGGTGGCGACCCTGACAATGAACCGACCCGAAGTCGCCAACGCGCAGAACAGCGCCCTCATCGACGCCCTCGATGCGTGTTTCGACCGCGCCGACGCCGACGACGACGTCCGCGTCGTGATCTTGGCGGGCGCGGGCAAGCACTTCAGCTCCGGGCATGACCTCAAGGCGATTGTGGGCAACGAGGGAGCCGACGACTGGGTCGCCATGCGCGAAACGCCGGAGGGGAAGTTCCACCACGAGCAGGTCATGTATGTCGACCGGTGCCGCAGGATCCACGACTTCCGCAAACCGACCATCGCGGCGGTCCAGGGCAAGTGCGTGGCGGCGGGCCTCATGTTGGCCTGCATGTGCGACCTGATCGTGGCCTCCGACGACGCATCGTTCTCCAACCCGGTCCTGCGCATGACCGGCGCCGGCGTCGAGCTTCTGGTCGAGCCCTGGGAGCTCGGTATCCGCAAGGCGAAGGAATTCCTCCTCGCCGCCGAGGAGCTCGATGCCGCCGAAGCGCTGCGACTCGGCCTCGTCAATAAGGTCGTGCCCCGTCCCGATCTGGCGGCTCGCACCATGGAGCTCGCCCAGCGAGTCGCCCTCGTCCCCCCGGTGACGGCACAGGTGGTCAAGGAGTCGATCAACCACGTGGGTGAGCTGATGGGCAAGGGCGCGTCGTGGCGATACCACTTCATGGCTCACCAATGGGCCCACAACACCGCCACCGCGCTGTCCGCGCTCGAACAACGTAAGCAGATGGGCTCGATGAAAGAAGTCTTTGCGGCCCGCGACCGGGGGGATGCGACCGAAGCACCTCCCGAGCGGGCCTGACTCCAGCATGGCGCGCCCCCTCGAGGGCCTCCGGGTCATCGACGTCGGAACCAGGATCGGTGCGCCGTTCTGCGCCGGGCTCCTCGGCGAGTGGGGAGCCGACGTCATAAAGGTCGAGCAGCCCCGCGTTGGTGACTTCATGCGTACCATCGGGCCCTTCGTCGACGGCTACTCACTGTTCTGGGCGGTGGAGGGTCGAGGTCGCAAGAGCGTCACCTGCGACCTGCGCTCGCCCGAGGGTCAAGACCTCTTTCGTCGCCTGGCCTCGACGGCGGATGTTCTCTGCGAGAACTTCCGGCCCGGGACGATGGAGGAATGGGGACTAGGCCCCGCTGCGCTCGACCCCCGACTGGTCTTCGTCCGCATCAGCGCCTTCGGCCAGGACGGCCCGTACTCAGGCCGGCCCGGACTCGATCGGTTGGGTGTGGCCTACGGGGGCCTGCTCAATCTGACCGGTGAGGCTGACCGACCACCAGTCCGTCCGGGTGTGACGGTCGCCGACCACCTCACCGGGGTGTTCGCCGCCGAGGCGGCACTCGCCGCGCTGTACCGGCGCGACACCACCGGTACGGGTACGGGAACCGGTACTGGGGGCGGCGCCGTCATCGACGCCTCGCTCTACGGGTCGGTCCTGCGTATCTTGGAATGGACGATCCCGGCCTACGACCGTCTGGGGAGGATCCGTGGTCGTGAAGGCAACCGCCTGTCGAACTCGGCTCCGCTCGACAACTATCCGACAGCGGACGGGAACTACGTCTGCGTGGTGGCCGGAGGTGACGCCAACTTCGCCCGCCTGTGCCGAGCCATGGGTCGCCTCGACCTGCTCGAGGACCCCCGCTTCACCACCCTGGCCGACCGGGCTCGCAACGGCGACACCATCAACGCCTTGGTGGCGCAGTGGACCTCGACACAGAGCGCAGCCGAGGTGGAGGGGGCATGTGTCGCCCACGACGTACCGGTGGCGACGGCCTATAACGCTCGGGACATCGCCCTCGACCCCCATTTCGAAGCCCGCCACGATCTCGTCGCCGTCGACGACCCGGTCCTCGGACCGATCCGCCAACAGTCGCCCTATCCGAGGCTCGTGGGGGAGACCGCACCCGTGCCCTCCGGAGCGCCCACACTCGGGGCGGACAATCACCAGGTGTGGTGCGACCTCGTGGGCTTGTCGTCATCAGAATTGGAAGACCTTCGAGCCAAGGGAATCGTGTGAGCGCTGAGCCCCATCAAGGACGGTCGATGTGAGAGCCCTGGTGTTCGGCACCGCGCCCGCACCCGACGAAGCCCGGCCACAACCCACTGACGACCTCGAACGGATGTTGGCATCGTTGCCGTTCGGGCTTCACGTCGTCGAGGACGCCCGACCCCCGCGCCCGGACTGGGTGGTCACGAGGCCGATCCTGTCGGGCATCTGCGGGTCCGACGCCAAGTTGGTCCTCGGCGACTTCGGCGAAGGTGACATCGACAATCCCATGTCCGCCTTCTCGTCACTCCCCCATGTGCCGGGCCACGAGGTGGTGGCCGAGGTCATCGAGCTCGGGCCGGCCGCGCAGGGCCTCGAGGTCGGGGACCGGGTGGTCCTGAACCCGTGGCTCACGTGCGCCCCGCGCGGTGTCGAGCCGATGTGTCCCCCGTGTCAGGCGGGCGACCTGAACCTGTGTTGGAGCTTCACCCGCGGCGCCCTCGGGCCCGGCGTCCATGTGGGCGTGACCACTGACGCCCCCGGGGCCTGGGCAGACCTCCTCGCTGCCCACGACTCGATGCTGATCCCTGTCCCCGCCAACGTGTCGGACACCTTGGCGGTGCTGGCCGACCCCTTCTCGGTGTCGATGCACGCCATCTTGCGCCATCCCCCGCCGCCCGGGGGCAAAGCCCTCGTCTACGGCGCCGGTGCGCTGGGCGTCACCAGTGTCGCCGCGTTGCGCGCCCTGTTCCCCGACGTCGAGGTTGCCGTCGTGGCGCGCTTCGCCGCCCAGGCCGCATTCGCCACCCGACTCGGCGCCAGCAAGGTGGTCGAGCACGAGCCGCGCCTCGCCGTGGTCGAAGAGCTGGCCGAGTGGTCCGGCGGCGTCCTCCACAAGCCCTTCGACGGGCTCCCTGTGGCTCACCCGGGAGGGATCGACGTCGTCTACGACACCATCGCCAGGCCCGAGACTCTCGAAGTCGGGGTACGGGTGCTCGCCGAGCGCGGCACCCTCGTCCAAAGTGGTGTCTCGACCCCGGGACGATGGGAGTGGACGCCGATCTACTTCAAGGAGCTCACCATCGCCGGGTCCAACGCCTTCGGGATGGAGGAGATCGACGGGGTGCGCAAGCACGCCATCGCCCATTACCTCGACATGACAGCCTCGGGACGGGTGGACCTCACCGGCATGTTGACGCACCGATTCCCCCTCGATCGTTGGTGGGACGCACTGCGAGCCATTGCCCGGCAGGACGAGAGTGGAGCGATCAAGGTCGCCTTCGAGGCATCCTGAGCCCCTCGGTGACTACGATGCCCCGGAAATGGGACCGGCTTCCACGCCGAGCGCCCCAACCGGGCCTGACCCGGTGAGCAACGGGGGCGCGAAGAGCGGCACGAACGGAAAAGGGGCTGCGTCCCGCGGCGCCAAGGTGGCGGTCGTGGCCGGGGAGCCCGCCAGCAAGCGCGCCCTGCGGTCCCAGGGTCGAAAGACCATGCGTAAGCTCCTCGACGCGGCCATGGTCGTCTTCGCACGCCGGGGATACCACGCGGCGCGGGTCGACGACATCGTCAAGGTGGCGCGGACCTCGCACGGCACCTTCTACCTGTACTTCTCCAACAAGGAAGACCTCCTGCGCGCCCTCGTGGGAGAAGCGGGCGAGGTCGTCGCCGCCCTCGACAACGCCCTGGGCCCGGTGGGACCGGACGCGGCCGGATGGCAGGAGCTGCGGACCTGGATGGAGCGGTTCTCCGAAGCCTGGCAGCGCTACGCCCCCGTGCTGCGCGCCTGGACCGACCTCGTGATGAGCGACACCGAGCTCGGGGCTCAGGCTCATGCAGCCGCGGGCGGGGTCGCCCAGACCCTGGCGGCGCGCATCGACGGGGCAGGCCCGCACCCCGGCATCGATCCCAACGCCGCGGCCGAAGCCGTGGTGGCCATGGTCGACCGATTCCATCAACTCCGACAGTTCGCCGGCGAACCTGTCGACGCGTCGGCTCTCGACACCCTCACCACGATGGTCCACAGAGCGCTCTTCGGAGGCGGACCACCGCCCGCGCACGTGTTGTCGGGCGGCGGCGACAAGGACCACAAGGACACCGACACGACGTAGACGAGCGGCTTTCACCCGCTCAGGCGCGTCCGACGTCTTAGGTCGGTGGACGCCGGTGTTTTCCTCGTTCATCGACCGGCGACGAACCTCGTTCCCAGCCGCGACGAGCCCAGGGAAGTGCTTCGACCACTCGGAGGATCCCGAAAGCCGGCTGGGTCAACACGATGCTGCCGGCGATCTCCTCCCAGGTCGCACCGACCTCCGCCGCCAGCATGGCGTGGCGTTGGACGCCTGGGGGATTCCGGATGATGACGGTGCACACCATGCGGATGAGTTCATGGGTCTTTCTGTCCGGGGCACGCAGGGAGTCGATCTGTGCCAACCAGGCGTTCTGGGCGTCGTGCAACCCTGGCGCGAAGGCGTGGAGCTCAGCTTCGAAGGGAAACACCCAGTCGTCGCCCGCACCTGCGAGGTCGTCGTCATCTTCATGAGACTCGGGGCTCACTGCTCCACCTCCTGGCCACAGCATGGCAGAGCACCCCAGCCACTCCCAACCGGGCGGCAGAGGGCCTCAGGTCGGTCCAGCTGTCGGGTCGGGTGTCGGTTCAGCCGTCAAGGGCCGAAGGCGAGAAAACGCGCATAGCGCTCCGAGGCTGCCGCGGCCCACCGCGCGTCGGGCTCCACCCGTCGCCCCGCACGCGCCCATCGCTGGGCTCCGTCGAGCGATGACTCGAGCCCCGCGGTCCAGCGGGCGATATACGCGGCGCCGAGGGCGGATCCCTCGGCGACCCCCACGGTGTCGACGGGGAGACCAGTCGCATCGGCGACGCCCTGCATCCACGCTGTGACGTGGGTACCGCCTCCGCTCGCCACGACACGACGGGCCGTGATCCCGGCTCGGTCCAGCATATGTCGGATGACGAAACCACTCGCCTCGTAGGCAGCGCGCTCCACCGCTTGCGCGTCGTGGGTCATGTCGAGGTCATGGAGACCGGCTCGCAAGGTGGTGTCGTGATACGGCGCGCGCTCACCGCGCAGATATGGCGTCCACACCGGCACGCGGCCAGGGTCACCCCCACGCTCCGGCTCGACGGCCGAGCCCGCTGTCTCGACCTCGGTTGATCGCCGTCGAGGCATGGGCCGCTTGGCACCCTCGAGCATGGCACGGGCCCAGTCCACGAAGAGGGCCCCGGCATTACTCGGACCACCCACGAGAACCTTGCCGGCCGCGGTGTGGGGAAGCGTCCATAATCCCGGGGCCTCGACCCAGTCGTCGACCACGGCCCACACGATGAGTGTCGCTCCGAAGATCACGAGAACGTCGCCGGACTGCGTCGCGCCCGAGACGATCTGGTCGCACAACGCGTCGACGGTACCCGCCGCCAGCACGGCGTCTGAGCCGGTGACCGTTCCCGCCGGCTGGCCCATGGGCACGACAACCGGGAGTTGCTCCACCGCGACGCCGAACTTCGCCAACACGTCGTCGTTCCAGTGGTTCCCGGTCCGCATCGAGCCCATGCAGATGGCGGTACCGGTGTCGATGGCCGGAATCCGACCGAGCGCGTAGTTGGCCACCGCCTGTGCAGGCCAGTAGCCGCGGGCTTCGGGCACTTCGTGCACGGCCCAACGCACGAATCCCCCCGCATCGGGCATGACCGAGTCCGTGTCGCTCGCATCGGCTCCGGCGATCTCGCGACCCCGCGCGTCGCCGTAGAGGAGGCCCGGCGACCGGGGGATGCCGCGCCGGTCCACGGCAGCGAGAGACGGCACCATGCTCGTGACACAGACCCCGGCGAGCTCGCCCACTCCTTGTGCCACCTGGGCGAGCGCTCGCAGAGGTCCACGCCGCCAGGCTCGCCCGGCATCGTGCTCGAGCTGGTCCGGGGCCGGCGTCATGAGGCGGTGGGGAATGCGGACTCGGGCCAGCACCGCCCCGTTCTCGTCGGCGGCGACGGCTTTGACGGCCGTCGTCCCGATGTCGATACCCACTGTGACCGAACCTGACACGACCGTCATGATCGGCCATTATGAATGAGTTGGGCGCCCCAAGGAGGATCGATGGATCGGACCCGCCCTCGGGCGCTTGTGACCTCCCCCGTTCGGGGTCCCGGGGTCGAGTTGTTGGGTGAGCTCGCTGACCTCGTCATCGACCCGTGGATCGACCACCAACCCCTCCGCATCTACAACGCCGAACAGCTGGCAGAGAGAGCCGCGGCCGAAGGCGCCACCATCCTCATGGTCGAAGCCGACCGCTGCGCCGGGCCCGTCTTCGACCTCCCCCTGGTGGCGGTGGCGAGCACCCGGGGTGACCCCAACAACGTCGACATCGACGCGGCCACGGCCGCCGGTGTGCCGGTGTTGCGGGCTCCTGCTCGCAATGCCGACGCCGTCGCCGAGATCGGGGTGGCACTCCTCTTCGCGGCCACCCGAGGCGTGCTCGGGGCGGACCACGACGTCCGCACCGGCGAGGTCTACAAGGACGGAACCATCCCCTATCAGCGCTTCCGGGCCTGGCAGCTGGCAGGCAGAACGGCCGGGCTGGTCGGCCTCGGAGCCGTGGGCCGGGCCCTGCGCTGGCGCCTCGAAGGCCTCGGCATGAACGTCGTCGCCTATGACCCCTACGCGGCGGACGCCACTCACAGCCTCGAGCAACTCCTCGAGGCATCCGACGTGGTGTCGCTGCACGCGCCGGTCACCGAAGAGACCGCCGGAATGATCGGGCCGGCTCAGTTCGCGGCCATGCGTGACGGCGTCGTCTTCCTGAACACCGCTCGCGCCCAGCTCCACGACGGCGATGCCCTCGTGGCTGCGCTGCGATCGGGGAAGGTGGCTGCGGCGGGGCTCGACCATTTTGTGGGCGAGCACCTTCCCACCGACCACCCCCTCACGACCTTCCCGAACGTGGTCCTCACCCCGCACATCGGCGGTGCCACCTACAACACCGAGGTCAATCACACCCAGACCATCGCCGACGACCTGTGCCGACTGCTGGCGGGCGCCTCGCCGCGCAACATCGTGAACCCCGACGTCCTGAAGCACTGAGCTCCTGAGCACTGACGTCCTGAACTACAGAGGGAAACGTGGACTTCTCCTATACCGACGAGGACGACGCCTTCCGAGCCGAGCTGCGCGAGTGGCTGGACGCCAACCTGCCCGAATTCATGGCATCGGGGGAGATCGGCGACGAGAACAACCCCGACCGCCGAACCATGCTCCGGCGCCAGGCGTGGCAGCGCTGCCTGCACGGGGGCCGGTGGGCGGCGATCAACTGGCCGAAGTCCTGGGGAGGCCGAGAGGCCACGGTCATGCAGAACACCATCTACTCCGAGGAGATGGCCCGGGCCAAGACCCCTGGCATCTACAACGCCAACGGTTTGTGGCAGATCGGCCCCATGATCCTGCGCTGGGGAACCGAGGAACAACAAAAGATGTGGCTGCCGGGGATCCTCAACGCAGATGTCCACTGGTGCCAGGGGTTCACCGAGCCCGAAGCCGGCTCCGACCTTGCCAACCTCCGCACGCTCGCAGTCCTAGATGGCGACGAATACGTCGTCACCGGCCGCAAGATCTGGATCTCGACTGCCCATCTCGCCAAGTGGGGCTTGTTCCTCGTCCGAACAGATCCCACGGCCATCGAACGCGGGGTCAAGCACGAAGGGATCACGGCGCTCATCGTCGACATGGAGTTGCCAGGCATCGAAGTCAACGTGATCCGTGACATCACCGGCGGAGAGTTGTTCTGTGAGGTGAACTTTGACGGGGCTCGCGTGCCCGCCGCCTACCGACTCGGCCAAGAGAACCAAGGTTGGAATGTGGCCATGGGAACGCTCGCCAACGAACGGGTAGGGACATCGGGGCTGTCGGTGTCGATGCGAATCGAGCTCGATAATCTCATCGCCACGGCGCGTAAGAACAATCCCGAAGCACTCGAGGACCCCGGCATCCGCGATCGGATCGCCCGCCTGTGGACCCAGCTCGAGCTCACCCGCCTGTTGAACGCCCGGGCTCTCTCGAAGGTCTTGAAGGGCGAGAAGAACTGGCCCGAGGTGCCACTGGCCAAGTTGCAGTGGAGCTACCTCTCACAGACCATCGCCGAGCTCGGCGTGGACATCCTCGGGGCGTCGGGTGTCTTGGCGCGCGGCGGCCCCGATGCGGTGGACAAAGGCCATTGGAGCCACAACTACGTCTGGCAGCGCTACACGTCGATCGGCGCAGGGACGACCGAGGTCCAGAAGAACATCATCGCCGACCGCGCCATCAAAATGCCTCGACGCTGAGTCCAGAGGCCGGGTCACAGCGGCCGGGTCACAGAGGCCGGATCACAGAGCCTCGGTCACATCGCCTGGATCACAGAGCCTGGGTCAACGACAGCACGTTGCCGTCGGGGTCGGTGAACCAGGCCACCCGGGCTCCGCTCGGAGACGCCCACACACCGATGTCGTCCTGGTCCATCCCGGGGAATCGCTCGAAGATGACACCCGCGGCGCTCAGTGCCCTCACCGTCGCCACGATGTCGTCGACGATCCAGCCGAGCACGGTGTAGGGAGCCGACCGGATCTCGCCTACCGGCGTCACCCGGAGTTGGGTGCCATTCGCATCGAAGACGCATGCAAAGGGGCCCTCCTCGATCACGGACAACCCCACGACCGCGGCGTAAAAGGCGCGGGCCCGGTCGAGGTCGGTCGTCGCCACGAATGCCACCAGGTCACTCGATCCCAGCATCGGTCGTCCTCCCGCCGGGGAGCGTAGGTCCTGGTCAAGAGGCAAAGGGGCGGATATTGCCCCGGTGCAGAGTCATGTCGGCCAATTGTCACTTGTCACTTGTCACTTACGTAAGGATCTGCTTACATTCTGTGTGTGGACGCCGCTCTCCGAGCCATCGCCGAGCCTCATCGACGGGAGATCCTCCGACTCGTCAGCGAGGACGAACTCGCCGCCGGGGAGATCGCGTCGCACTTCGAGCTGAGCCGCCCGGCGGTGTCCCAGCATCTCCGGGTACTCGTCGAGGCCGGCCTCCTGGAGAGTCGTCGAGACGCGACCCGGATCATCTACCGGGCCCGACCCGAAGGGCTCGACGAGCTGCGTGAGTACCTCGAGGTGTTCTGGGCGACCGGACTGCGCCGCCTGAAGCGGGCAGTAGAGCGAGACATGGAGGACAGCGAACGTGCCAGCAGGCGATGACGTCATCGAGCAGGAGATCCGGATCGCGGCGCCGCCCGAAGCCGTGTTCCCGTTCTTCACCGACCCAGACAAGATGCGGCGTTGGAAGGGCATTGACCACAAAGTCGATGCCCAGCCCGGTGGGATCTACCGCGTCAACATCGACGGCACTCACGTGGCGCGCGGGGAGTACGTGGAAGTGAGCCCTCCGCATCGGGTGACCTTCACGTGGGGGTGGGAGGACGACGGAAACCCCGTTCCCCCCGGATCGAGCACGGTCGAGATCACGCTCACACCCGACGGCGACGACACGATCGTCCGACTCGTGCACCGGGGCCTACCGCTCCAGGCCGTCGCTCCCCACGCGGTGGGATGGCGCCATTACCTGTCCCGACTCGCCATCGCCGGAGGTGGTGGAGACCCGGGGCCGGACCTGGGGCCGGCGTAACTGCGCCTCATCTCGCCACATCGCCTCACCGAAGCGCCACACATTTTCTTCAGCACATCTCCACACCGAGAAGAGACACGTCTCCACAGCAGCCATGACACGACCAAAACACCAACCGGACCGAATACCAACAAGAAAGGTAGGACTCACAATGGGCAAGTTCGTATTTCTCTACACAGGCGGTCAGATGGCCGACACGCCCCAGGCTCAGAAGGCGGCCATGGACGCGTGGATGGGATGGTTCGGAACCCTCGGCGACGACATCCTCGACCCCGGCAACCCCTTCGGCGCGTCGAGCACGGTGAAGTCTGACCGTTCCACCAAGGACGGCGCCGCCGGTGGGGCGGGTGGATACTCCGTCATCTCCGCCAACAGCCTGTCCGAGGCAGCCAGTAAGGCCAGGGGCTGCCCGGTCCTCGCCGGCGGCGGGACCGTCGAGGTGTACGAAGCGATGCCGATGTAGTTGCTGCTCGCTACGGAGACGGGGCCGTTTCGCTCGGCGTCGGTGCCAGGGCGACGGCCTCGATCTCCACGAGCTGGCCGGTATACCCGAGGACGGTCACACCCAGCAGCGTGCTCGGTGGGTCGAACGGCTCGAAGGCTGACGTCACGACCCCCCACGCCTCGACGAGATCCTCCTGCAAGGACGTGACGACGTACACCGTCGTCTTGAGCACATCACCTGGAGACGCCCCTGCCGCCGCCAACGCCTCGAAGAGGTTGGAGACCGTCGTCCGAGCCTGGACCGCCAGATCGCCCGGGCCCACCACGATCCCGTCCTTCCCAACGGGACACGCGCCGGCGCTGAACACGAGCCGACCAGACGGCGCCACCGACGCATAGGCGTACGGAGCCTCGCGAAACAGGCCGGCGGGCCTGACGAACTCGATCCGGTCGTCCGTCACGGCGCCGGCAGACGCTCGAGCTCGCCGCTCGGGTCGTAGTAGAGCTCTTGCCGGGCGATCAGCCCGTCGCGGTAGCGGTACACGACGACGTAGGTCGAACGCAGACGCGCTCCTTGCATGGCGAAGTCGAATTGTACCTTGACATACGCTCCGACCCGCACGGGCTTGTCTTGCTCGGTGTTCCCGAAGATCAACGCCCTCTCGTCGACTGCATAGGCGATGTCGGAGAGCCCCGTGATGGTCGTCTGGATGAACTCGAGCGCGTGTTCCACCCCGACGACCTCCGCGGGCCACCCGAACAGTCGGGTCGTGGGGCTGACGTAGACGACATCGGGCGCATACATGGAGAGGGCCAGAGAGATGTCACCAGCCCCGAACGCGATCGCGAACCGCTCCTCCTGGGCGTCGACCGCTTCGATCGACAACGACCCCCGCGTCACACCGACAACAAGACGTGCAGGTCGAGCGCACCGAGCCGGGCCCGGCCACCCAGGGCCAAGATCTCGAGCAGCGCGGCCACACCGACGACCTCGGCACCGGCCCGGCGGAGCACCGCAGCCGTGGCGATCAGGGTCCCTCCGGTGGCGATGACGTCGTCGACGATCAGGACTTTGTCGCCGGGCGCGACGGCATCGGTGTGCATTTCCAGCGTGGCCTCGCCGTACTCGAGCATGTAGGCCTCTGCCATGGTGTCGGCGGGGAGCTTCCCCACCTTGCGCACGGGAACCAACCCCGTGCCCAAGGAGTAGGCAACGGGGGCGCCGAGAATGAAACCTCGCGCCTCGATGGCGGCGATCTTGTCCGTCTTTCCGGTGAAGGGCGCCCCCAACCACGCCACCACATCGCCGAAAGCCTTCGGGTCGGCGAGCACCGGCGTGATGTCCTTGAACGTCACCCCGGGCTGTGGAAACCCCACGACATCGCGCACGAGCGCTCGCACCTGTTCCCGGACCGCGTCGTCCTCGACGCGCCCCGGTGTCGCCCTCGACATCTAGGCGGCGGGGGAGGCGGACGCGAATTCGCTCGGTTCGATCGGAGCGAACGCGGCCGAGACACCCAGGGCTGCGAACGTCCCACCCAGCATCGCCACCATGAAACGGCTCCAGATCGGCAGCTCACGACTACGCAGCGCCGCGAACGCGTCCCACGCGTCGCAGCCGGCCCCGAGCAACAAGGCTCGCGTCACCTCCTCAGGGCGATCCTCTCGCAGAGCCTGGAGCAACACGATGCCCAAGGCCAGATCACGGCCACCGAAAATTCGACTCATGAAACGGACGCTCGGTCGTTTGGCCTCGGCACCGAGGTAAGCCCGGGCTCCGGCCGTGGGTGTCGCCATGAGACCCAGGCCGAAGGCGACACGACCCAGCGCGATCACGAGGGGGATTCTGCGTCGCAAGTCTTCGTTCACGAGCCCGAGGTTAGCGGTGGCCTGAGTGCCCGCTCGGCGACGGCGTTCGAATCCACTTCAGCAGAGACCCAGGGCGGCGGTGCCACCCCAAGCGGGGAACGGGGGAAGGGGGAAGCGCCAGGTCTGGCGCCGGGTCAAGTACCAGGGCTGCCCGATGGAGCGGCGGGCAGTCCGTACAGGGCGGCCGCGTTGGCACCGGCGATCAGACGCTGGTCCTGCACCGAGAGCCCTGCGATGGCTTCGGACAACTCGCGAGTGACGCCCGGGAAGACTGCATCAGGATGAGGATAGTCCGAGGCCCACACGATGCGATCGGCACCGCACAGTGGTGACCGGGCCGTAAAGGCAAGGGTGGACTCGTCGGGGTCGAAGCTGATCCAGCACTGGCGACGGAAGTACTCCGAGGGCTCTCTCGTCAGTTGGGGCACATCCCACCCGAAGATCTCGTAGTGGTGGTCGAGACGCTCGAGCCAGGGCACGAGCCATCCCCCGCCGGCCTCCAAGAAGACGAGGCGGAGGTCGGGGAAGTGCTCGCACACACCTCCGGCGAGAAGGAAGGCCATCGAGTTCATCATGTCGAAGGGGTTGGCGATGGCCTGAGTGAAGAAGATGTTGTCGATGGCGACGGTCCCGGTCTCATCGGGAAGGGGTTTCGCCGATGACCGAAGCCGGTTGATACGCAGGCCCTGACATGCCCCGGGAAGATCGGCGGCCAGGAACGGGTGGAGCCCCACAGGCATCCCGGTCTCCGATGCAGCTTTCCACAGGGGGTCGTACACGGAGTCGGAAAACGGTCGCCAGTCGGCGCTGGGGTTGGGACGCAGGAACACGCCCACGATACCGGGCAGATCAGCCACCCGACCGATCTCGGCCGCGGCGAGCTCGATGTCTTGTTGGGGGAGCACTGCCACCCCGAAGAGTCGTCCCGATCCCGCCTGGGTGTGTTCGGAGAGCCAATCGTTGTAGGCGCGGCACATGACCGTCGCGAATTCGACGTCAGGGTGGCCCTGGATCCCGAGCAGCAGCGTCGGGTACAGCACCGACTGGTCGATGCCGTCGGTGTCCATGTCGATGAGCCGCGCCGGTGCGTCCCAGGCGGCGGGGCGTACCTCGGTGTAACGGAGCTCTCCGCGCTGGGCTCGGTCTCGATCATCGGCCGACATGCCCGCCGTGCCCGCCAGCGACATGAAGTTGGCCAGGTGGCGCGACCCGTCCATGACCGCCCACTCGCGTCCTTTGTCGTCGACCTCGATGTGCCACACCCGGTCCTCGAACCCCTTGGGCGCGAACTCCCGGAACCCGTCGGGATGCTCGAGCACGTGCCCGTCGGCGTCGATGTAGTCGAGGCTGGTGGTGGCGGTCGCCGCCGGCGTCGTCGTAGTACCTGGCATGGATGCTCCTCGCCTATCGGGCCAGCTTGTAGAAGTCCTGGGCGTTGGCACCCGCCACCCGCGCCAGGGCGTCGCCGGTGATCCGTCCCTCGGCGTGCTCTTTCAGCTCGGTGGTGGCCCGGGGCCAGGCCCCGTCCCAGTGGGGATAGTCGCTGGCGAACATGACGCAGCGGTCACCGAGCAGGTCCACCACGCAGGGCAGTGCATCCTCGTCGGGCTCACAGGTGACGACGACATTGCCGGCGGCAACGTATTCGGCGGGTGGCCGCCGCCATCCGTCGGGGATCCAGTCGCCACGCGATTGGTAGTGCTCGTCAAGGCGCTCGACGAACCATGGCAGCCATCCCGCCCCCGCCTCCAAGAAGGCGACCCGCAGAGCGGGGTGTCGATCGAACACCCCCCCGCTCACCAGAGCCGTCATGGCGAACATCTGGTCGAAGGGAAAGCTCACGCAATGGACCTGGATGTAATTGTCGAAGCGGTCCACCCCGATCTTGGGCAGATGGATCCCGGGGGCCCCGTGCACGCCCAACGGCATGTCGAGCCCAACCGCCGCCGCGTAGAAGGGGTCCATGTCAGGGTGATCAAGATTCCTGGTCTTGAGCCCCGGCGGGACGATCGTGGCGACGAGCCCGAGCTCCTTGGCCTCCTCCATCACGGTGATGGCCAGCTCGCCGTGTTCGATGGGCGCGACCGCCACACCGTGCAGGCGCCCCGCGCTCTTGTGGCAGAACTCTGCGGCCCACTGGTTGTACATCCGGGCCAACCCGGCTCCGAGCACCGGATCGTCGATGGTGGGCACGCACAATCCGAAGCTCGGGAACAACACCATCTCGTCGATCCCGTCTGTGTCGGCGTTGGCGAGGACGCCGTCCACGGTTCCGGGGTCGACGCCCGGGGCAGTGGTGAGACCGTGCTGCGGGGGACAGCCCGCCCCCGGACCTTCGTATTGGGGATAGGGCCGACCTTCGATGAGGACGCCGAGCTTGGTGTCGGTCCGCAACGCCACCTGATCGGGAAAGCGCTGTAGCAACTCGGCGAAGAACTCGAGCGGCTCCACCGCGTGAGCGTCTGCGTCCACGACGTGCAGGTCCGCCGCCATCATCTCTCCATTTCGTTCACGACGATCCCATCACGGCACCGTCGTTGTCGTCGTAGACGATCACGCTTCTCGCCACCTCACCGGCCTCCATGGCCCGGAAGGCTTCGTTCACGTCATCGAGCCTGATGCGACGGGTGACGAGACCCTCGGCATCGATCGCACCCTGGCGGACGAGGTCCACAAGCATGGGGAAATCCCGGTCGGCATCGGTCGAGCCATAGACACAGCCGATCACCGTCTTCGCGTCGACGAAGAGCTCGAACGCCGAGAACGGAACCTGCTCGGCCGGCGATCCGGCTCCGACGAGCACCGCCGTTCCCCCCCGCCGGACCGAGGCAAAGACAGTTCGGATGGTCTCGGCCCGGCCCACCACCTCGAAGCCGAAATCGGCCCCTCGGCCCCCGGTGTGGGCCCGGACGGCCGCCACCGGGTCCTCAGCCGACGAGTCCACGATCGCGGTCGCTCCCATGGCCTTGGCCATTTCCAACTTGGACGCGACCCGGTCCACGGCGACAATCGTGCTGGCTCGGGCCAGTCTCGCCCCCTGAATCACCGACAACCCCACTCCGCCACATCCGACGACGGCCACCGTGGACGCCGGAGTGACTTGTGCGGTGTTCCACACCGCTCCGACGCCGGTGGCCAACGCGCATCCCACGAGAGCGGCGAGCTCCAGAGGCACCGTCGGGTCGACGCGGACGACCTCGCCCTCCGGGACGAGGGTCTCCTCCCCGAAGGTGGCGGTGCCGAGCCCTCGCACCAGGGGAGTGCCCCGCACCGTCGCGTACGCACCCGACAGCGATTCGGTCAGGCCCACCTCGCACAACATGACTTGGCCCCGCAGGCACCAGAAGCAGCTGCGACAGGCCGGCATCCAGGTGAGCACGACGTGGTCGCCCGGAACCACACGCGTGACGGCCTCTCCCACCTCGACGACCACCCCCGCGCCCTCGTGACCGAGGACGGTCGGGAACATGAACGGGATGGTCCCCTTCTGCACCGACAGGTCCGAATGACAGACACCGCTTGCCACCATCTTGACCCGCACGTCATGGGGCCCCGTCGGTGCGAGCTCGATGTCCTCGATGACAAAGGGCGCACCCACTTCGTGCACGACGGCGGCCCGCACGGTGTTCCCTCTCGGGCCGGGCGTGCTCATCGACCCGGGGCGCCGGCCGCGACTGCTGCCGCGGCTCCGAAACCGGCGGTCACCGTGTCGGTCTGGGCTCCCGACCGCAGAACCGCGCCCGGGAGTGCACCGGTGAATTCGCCCGACCGCACGATCTCCTCGCCGTTCACGATGACGTGCTCGATCCCGACACCTTCGGCATAGAGGCGACTGGCGCCTCCGGGAAGATCGTCGCGTGTGCGCTCGGTCCCGTGTCCCACCCGCTCGGGGTCGAAGACCACGATGTCGGCCCACCAACCCGGTGCCAACCGACCCCGCTGGCGCAGGCCGTAGAGACGGGCGGGGACGTCGGTCAGCTGGCGAACAGCCTCCTCCCACGACAGCAGGTGTCGGGCCCGGACGCCGTCGCCGAGCATGGAGGTTGAATAGATCGCCCCGCACATCATGTCCAGGTGCGCCCCGGCGTCGGACCCGCCGACCACCGCACGCGGGTCCTGCCACACCTTGGCCCGCAATTCCCAGTCTGCTTCGGACTCGCCGATGGGCGGGCGCAACCCGGTCCGGAGCTTGTCGGCGACGACGATGTCGAGCAGCGCGTCGAAGGGCTCCTTGCCCGTGGACTGCGCGACGTCGCGTACCGAGCGCCCCTCATAGGCCGCGTTCTCCGCCGCGAAGGTCTCGTCGATGATCAGGTTCTCCCACCGGGCCAGCGCGCCAATGATGCCGGCTTCTTCTGACTTCGCTCCCGCGTCCAGCCGGGCCCGCTCGGCAGGGTCGGAGAGGACCTTCATCCGTTCGGGAACGGGCAAGGCGAACATCGCACTCCACCCCGGCAGGCTGTCGAGGATGGCGCCGGGCTCGAAGCAGAGCCGCAGCTTCATGGTGTGGGGCAAGGTGAGCGCCACGACGGTGGCGCCGCGCTTGGCGGCAGATGTCGACGCGTCCAATTGATGCTCGAGGCCGCCCGGATTGTGGGCGGAAACCCCGAGGACGTTCCAGTTGGCGGGACGATCGGCCAAGAGTGACAGCGTCGTCATGAGGTCGACCTCGTCCTCGCTGAACCCGTTGAGACAGCCGGGCACGATGAGCTCGAGGGTCGTCCCGGGGCGGGTCGACAAGACGCGGCACAGTGCTTCGAACTCAGAGCGCGATGCGGCACGGGACGGCACGGGCATGCCGTCGCCGTCGTTGTGGGTCGGGGCTTGGGAGGTCGAGAAGCCGAGACCTCCTTCCTCGAGCGAGCGGGCCAACACCGATGCCATGGCCCGCACCTGGTCGTCGCTGGCGACGGCACCGACGGCGTCGTCGCCCATCACGACACGACGTACCGCGGAGTGGCCGACAAGGAACCCGGCGTTGACGGCGACGGAACCGTCGAGCCTGGAAACCCAGTCGCCGAATGAGCTCCATGACCAGTCCAGCTGGTCCAGGGCGGCAATGGGCATGCCCTCGACCCGGGCCATCATCCGCGCCAGGTACCGGGCGTGCTCGGGCCCAGCCGGCGCCAGCGAGAACCCGCAGTTGCCACCGATCACGGTGGTGACCCCGTGCAGCGGGGACGGGCTGGCCGTCGGGTCCCACGACAACTGCGCGTCGTAGTGGGTGTGGAGGTCAACGAATCCCGGTGTCACCATCAGGCCCTCGGCGTCGATCACCCTGGCGGCCGGCTCATCGGTCTCACCGATCGCCACGACCCGCCCGTGGCGGACAGCCACGTCGGCTCGTCGGCCCGGGTCTCCCGTTCCGTCCACGACGGTGCCATGACGGATCAGCACATCGAGCATGACGACTCCGGTCGTGTCGAGAGCAGAAGCAGGAACAACTCCTCGATGATCACGACGTCACTTCGTGGGCGCCGCGAACTGCAGGATCGTCTTCGGCCGGGTGAAGGCCAACATGCCCTCGGGCCCGAGCTCCAGCCCGTAGCCGGACTGCTTCCATCCGCCGAAGGGGGCCCGATGGTCCATGGCCGCGGTGCCGTGGTTGTTCACGAACACGGTGCCCGCTTCCAGCCGACCCGCCGCCCTGGCCGCCAGATCATCGTCGGCGGTCCAGATGGACGCGCACAGCCCGTAGGGCGAGTCATTGGCGCGACGCACGGCGTCGTCGACACTTCGGTAGCCGATCACCGGGACCGCAGGCGCGAATTGCTCCTCACAGACGATCTGGGCATGGTCAGGCGCACCCTCCACGATGGCGGGAGACACCAGATATCCACCGGCGCCGGCATCCTCCTCGCGGACGCGCGCCGGACGGTGCACACGGGCGCCGAGCGCCGCCGCCTCCTCCAACATGTCCTCGACCCGCTGGCGGGCCGCGGGGCGGTGGACAGGGCCCATCGTCACCTCGGGAACGAGCCCGTCACCGACGACCTCGGTCCCGACCCGGGCCACGAGTGCCTCGACCATGCCCTGGACCTTGTCCTCGGGGACATACAGGCGCTTGATGGCCATGCACACCTGCCCCGAGGTGATGAAGGTCGCCCCGACGAGCTTGTCCGCCAAGGCGTCGTCGATCTCGATGTCGGGCGCCACGATGGCGGCATCGTTGCCGCCGAGCTCGAGCACGACGGGTCGCACCGCGCTCGATGCCGCTGCCATCACGGCCCGCCCGGTGGGAACGCCGCCAGTGAACGACACCATGTCCACGCCGGGATGCGATACGAGCATCTCGCCCAGCTCGGGCCCCGGGCCGTTGACTGCGTTCACGACTCCCGGCGGCAAGGCGCCGGCCAGCGCGGCAGCCACGGCCAGCACCGCCCCGGGGCAGGTGGGCGGGGCCTTCACCACGACGGTGTTGCCGGCCAGAAGAGCGGGAAGGACCTTGTTGCCGAGCACCGATACGGGCCAGTTGAACGGCAACAACGCGGCCACGACGCCGTAGGGTTCGTGGACCACGCTGGTCCTGCGACCGCCGCCGGTGAGCGACCGGGTGGCCAGCGCCTCGGCCACGAGCGGCGCGAAGGCGCCCGCCATCCCTCCCACGGTGCCCGAATCGAACTGGGCCTCCCACAGCACTTTGCCGTGTTCGCGCGTCAACAGGGTCGCCAGATTCTGCGATTCGACAGCGGCACCGGCTGCCGACGCCGCCTTGGCGACGAGCTCGGCGCGTTCTTCGAATACCATCGCCGACCACGACGCGAATGCGGCCCGGGCCGCGGCCACAGCGCGATCGAGCTGCGCCGGCGAGGCCGAGGGCGCATCGAACACCACCTCGACGGGACGAACCGGGTTGGTCACGGGATACGTCCCTGCCTCACCCGGCACCACCCCGCCGTCGATCACCAGCCCGATCGCATCGCCCACCTGTCGCCCTCCTGTTCGGAGAATGCCGTTCTCCGGCGGATGATAGTTTCCGATCTCGATGCCGTCAGGGGCGCGTGACAGAGGGGGCGCCGAACCACTGCGACGCGGAGTCCCGGCCGACGGGGAGACCCTCGATGATCCCGCCGAGGCGAGACGCGCCGAGCTGCGCTCGTTGCCCGATGTGCGCGCCCGACAGATCGAGGTGACGGCCCGGCTGGTGGAATCGGCGCGAGACCTCGTGTGGGATGCCGGCGGCCCCAGCTTCACCGTCACCCAGGTGGTGGCGGCGGCGGGGACGTCGCTCAAGAGCTTCTATCGATGCTTCGCCGGCAAGGACGAGTTGCTGGTGGCCCTCTTCGAGGACGACGCCCGACGGGGTGCCGAAGCTCTGTCGGCCATGGTCGACGTCGAGGCCGAACCGCTCGAGCGGCTCCGTGTCGTGGTCGTCGGGTTGTTCTGCTTCCTCACCGTCGAGGGACGCCTTCCCTATGCAGCTGCCCTGGTCCGTGAGCACCTTCGGCTCGCCGAATCCCACCCCGACCAGCTCCGAGGCGTTCTGCACCCCTTCGTCGACGTCTTCGAAGACGCCGTAACCGCCGCCCAGGTCAGTGGCGCGGTGCGTCCCGGTGACGCGCGACGCGACGCCCGCACGCTGTTCCATCTGGTGCTGTCGCATCTCCACGCGCTCATCTGCCACCAGATAGAAGAACCTCCGACCGAAGTCGCCGATGAGCTGTGGGCGTTCTGCGCCGCCGCCCTGCGCCCATGACCGGCCCCACCCCGCTCGACCACACCGGCCCCGGCACGGGCGGGGTGCTGCTCCCCGACCCCACGCCCCGGGCGATCCGGGTGCCGATCATCTCCGTCGACGACCATCTCATCGAACCGCCCGACATGTTCGAGGGCCGCATGCCTACGCATCTCGCCGAGCGGGCCCCTCGCATCGTCGAACGAGACGACGGTGTCCAGTACTGGCTGTACGAGGATCGGACCTACCCCAACGTCGGTCTCAACGCCGTGGCGGGGCGCCGTCGCGATACCTGGAGCATGGACCCGTCGCGTTTCGACGAGATGCGGCCCGGTTGCTACGACATCGATGCCCGCATCGTCGACATGGACATCAACGGAGTATGGGCGTCGTTGTGCTTCCCTTCGCTGGTCGCCGGCTTCTGCGGCTCGGTCTTCTCGCGATCGGAGGACCCCGGGCTCGGCCTGGCGTGTCTGCGCGCCTGGAACGCCTGGCACGCCGAGGTCTGGGCGGGCACGTACCCCGAACGGATCATCCCGCTCCAGCTCCCCTGGCTCGCCGATGTCGAGATCGCCACCGAAGAGATCCGACGCAATGCGGCGCGGGGATTCAAGGCCGTCAGCTTCCCGGAGTTCCCGGCCCGACTCGGCGTCCCGTCGATCTTCTCGGGCACCTGGGACCCGTTCTTCGCGGCGTGCGAAGAGACCTCGACCGTCCTGTGCCTGCACACCGGTGCCTCGGGGTGGGCTCCCTTACCGTCCCCGGACCCGCCGTTCGAGCTCTTCCCGACTCTGTTCCCGGTCAACGCGCTCCTCGCCGCAGCCGAGTGGCTCTGGTCAGGCGTGCCTCTTCGCTTCCCCGGTTTGGCGGTGGCGATGTCCGAGGGAGGAATCGGTTGGGTGCCGATGCTCCTCGACCGGGCCGACTATGTCCTCGACCACTCCGCCTCAGGTTCGGAGAGCAACTCTTGGCCATCGGAGCTTCGTCCGAGTGAGGTGTTGCGTCGCAACTTCTGGTTCTGCACGATCGACGACCCATCGACCATCGACCTGCGTCACCGGATCGGCGTGGACCACATCATGGTGGAGAGCGACTACCCGCACGCCGACTCCACCTGGCCCGATACCCAGCTCGTCCTCGACAAGACCCTGGGGCACCTCCCTGACGACGAGTTGCGGATGATGGCGGCGGGAAACGCGGCGAAGCTGTTCCGCCACCCGATGCCACCCGCCGACGACTGGCGCCATCCTCACGCGCAGGAGCCAACGCCCGGTCAGGTGTCATGACCGTCGAGCGCGACCTCGTCGTCGATGCCGACGGGCACGTGGTGGAGCCCCGCCACGCATGGACGACGGTGCCCGAGCCGTATCGGCCCATCGTCAGGCCCGACCCCAACGGGTACGAGCACGTCGTCGTCGACGGGATCGAGATCCTGGCCGTGCCGCTCGGCACACTGGCCACCCCGGGGTCGGTCTTCTCTGACCCGAAGTCGTTTCTTCCCATCGAACGAGCCCACCCGGGGGGCTCGGATCCCTCGGCCCGGCTCCTCGACATGGACAGCGAAGGCATCGACCAGGCGGTGCTCTTCCCCTCGATCGGGCTCTACTTCTGGGCCCTCGACGACCCCCGCGCCGCGGTGCCCATCGCGCGTGCCTACAACGACTGGCTGGCCTCGTACTGCGCGGCAGATCCGACCCGCCTGTTCGGAGCGGCCATGATCCCGATGCAGGACCCTCAGGCCGCCGCGGCCGAGCTGCGCCGGGCCAGACACGAGCTCGGCTTCGTGGCCGCCTTCGTCCGACCCAACCCGTGTTGTGGACGCTCCTTGTCCGACCCGGCCAACGAGCCCGTGTGGGACGCCGCCGAGGAGAACACGATGCCCATCGCCGTCCACGAGGGAAGCTCCGTCATCGTCCCGACGCTCGGTTCCGACCGCCCCTTCAACCCCCTGGTGCTCCACGCCGTGTCACACACATTCGAGGAGATGTTGGCGTGCGCGCAGCTCATCGCCTTCGGTGTGCTCGAGCGGCATCCGACCCTGCGTGTGGTCTTTCTGGAATCCAGCGGTGGCTGGGTGCCGTTCTGGTTGGAGCGCCTCGACGAACAGGCCGAGAGCTTCGGGGGCTTCTGCCCCGAGTTGCGTCTCGAGCCGAGCGAATACTTCGCCCGGCAATGTTGGATCAGCTACGAGATCGACGAGCAGACCCTTCCTGCTCTGGCTCCGTTCATCGGCGAGTCGCGCATCGTCTGGGGCTCGGACTATCCCCATCACGACGCCACGTTCCCAGGTGCGGTGAACACGCTGCGCGCCACCATGGGCCCGCTCGCCGCGGACGTCCAGGCGAAGATCCTCGGCACCAACGCGTCCGAGCTCTACGGATTACCCCGCCCACGGCGTCTGGCGACTTGAACATGTTCGACGACGTCATACGCGAAGCGGCGGCGCGCTATGGAGACACCCCGCTCTACGTCACCCCTGACGGGAGCGAGCTCTCCTACGCCGCACTCGACCGACTGTCCGACGAAGTCGTCGAGGGCCTGCACGCCCGGGGCGTGGGCGCCGGCGATGTCGTCGCCCTCGTCCTTCCCTCGGGACCCGCCTACGCCGTGGTCTACGCCGCGGCCGCCAAGATGGGCGCGGTGACGGCCGGAGTCAACGACCGACTGTCGCCGCCCGAACGGCGTCACTGTCTGGCCGTGGTCCGACCGCGGCTCGTCGTGACCTCGGCGGAGCTCGCACGCGACACCGCCATCGGTGATGTGGCCGAGGTGCAGGACACGATCGAGGTGGACACCGGTGCCGGTGCCGGTGCCGGTGCCGGTAGCGACCTGCTCTCGATGCTCGTCGAGCTGCGACCGGCACCTCGGAGTGCGACCGGGTCCGCCTACACATCCGGGAGGGACCTCCCCCCGGACCCCGACCGACCCGTGGCGGTGGTCTTCACGTCGGGAACGACAGGGGAGCCCAAGGGAGCGGTCTTCACGTGGCGCCAGCTCGAGGCGATCGGTGACATCGACGGCGGCGGGCAGTGGGGCAATGGCGGGCGAGGCCTGTCGTCGACGTCGTTCGCCCATCTCGGGTACATGACGAAGCTGCCCCAAGCCCTGCGCGGAGGCGGGACCACGTTCATCATGGGCCGGTGGTCGGCGGGTGACGCCCTCGAGATTGTCGAGCGTCATGGCATCACCGCGCTCGGCGGCATCCCCACCCAGATCGCGCTCATGCTGCGTCACGACCGGTTCGACTCCACCGACACGAGCCGCGTGCGCATGATCGCCATGGGGGGTGGGCCCTCGACCGCCGCCCTCGTGCGCGAGGCGCGGGCGCGCTTCGGTGTCCCCGTGGTGGTGCGATACACCTGCACTGAGGCGGGCGTGGGAGTGGGGACGGCCGCCGACGATCCGCCCGAGGATGCCGAGGAAAGTGTGGGGCGGGCCCGCAAGGGCGTCGAGCTCACGATCCGCTCCGACGACGACGGAACACTGCCGGCGGGCGAGCTCGGGCATGTTTGCCTGCGTTCGCCGGCGGTGATGCAGGGCTATTGGCGCGACCCCGACGCCAGCGCGGCGGTGTTCACCCCCGACGGCGCGGTGCGGACCGGGGATATCGGGTACCTCGACGAGCGGGGCCGACTGCACCTGTCGGGACGGTCAAAGGAGATGTATGTCCGGGGGGGCTACAACGTCTACCCCCTCGAGGTCGAGAACGTGCTCGCCGATCATCCCGGCGTCGCCCATGTGGCGGTGATCCCGCGATTCGACCCTGTCATGGGCGAGATCGGTGTGGCCGTGGTGGTACCGCGCCATATCGGTATCGGCGACGAGCTCACATTGGAGGGGCTGCGCGACCACGGCCGGGGACGTTTGGCGGCGTACAAGCTGCCCGAGGCGCTCGTCCTCACCGAAGAGCTGCCCCGCACGGCCATGGAGAAAATCGACCGCACCGCGCTCGGGACGCTGGTGGCCTCGGCGCCTGCGGACAGACCGGCTCCTACTCCGGCTCCTACTCCTACACCTCGGCACCCGCGATGAGCATCTCGTCGGGCCCCGCCGGGTCGAGCACCGCGGCCAGGATCGAGTCCGCCATCTCGTCGCACTGGAGCACCTCGTAGCGCAACAGGCCGTCGGCCACCCACTGCTCGAACGCCTGCCCGGCGACGGTCGGATCCCAGTTGTCGGCGAAGGACGAGGCCGTGTTCCCCACCGCTACGCACAGAACCCGAAGGAAAGGCTCCTCGGCCCGCAAGGCGCGTGCCAACTCGACCAGGGCCGCCTTGGTGGACCCGTAGACACCGAGCCAGGGCCAGGGCGAGCCCATCGAGACGGTCGTCACGACCACCACAGGGTCGGCGGCGGCTCGGAGGTACTCGAGCGCGCCACGCACCACGAGGGCCGCGCCCACGAGGTTCGTCGCCAACATCTCGTGCCACAAAGACGCCGGCGCGTCGGCCACCCGGACCAGGGGCGAGCCGCCCGACATGTACAACACGACGTCGATCCCGCCCATCCAAGCCGAGGCGTCGGCGACCAGGCGGGCGCAGTCCTCCTCCGAAGTGACGTCACAGTGCCAGGCCCGGGCCTGCCCACCAGCGGCGTGGATCGCCTCGGCCGCCTCCTCCACGAGGTGCAGCCGCCGTGCCGCCAACGCCACCCGTGCTCCCGCCGCACCCGCGCCCAGGGCCAGGGAGCGGCCGATGCCCGAGGACGCCCCCACCACGAGCACCCGGCGTCCCGCGAGGCTGGTGGGGATGGTCACCGGCGTTCCTCCTGTTGATCCGTTCGTGCAAAGGTAGCGCCACGACTCTGACGACACCGTCAGGTTCATCCGGCGTGGCGTAGCATCTCGGCCCGTGACCCGCCTCGTCCCCACCTCTCGCCGCGCATGCACCACGAGCCGCGCCCACCGGGCACGGCGCGTCCGCCTGGCATGAGCACTCCCGACGCCGCACGCGGCCCGGCCGTGCGGGTCCTACCCCGCCTCGACGACACCAACCGGTTCTTCTGGACCTCGGGCGAGGACGGGCACCTCCGGTTCCTGCGGTGCGCCGGGTGTCGTCACTACGTGCATCCCCCGGTGCCTCGCTGCCCCTACTGCCTCGACGGGTCCCTCGTGCCCGAGCCCGTCAGCGGGACCGGGATCGTGCACTCCTTCACGGTGAACCACCAGCAGTGGATCCCGGGGTCAGACCCGTATGTGATCGGGCTCGTCACCATCGCCGAGCAGGACGACGTCCGGTTGACGACCAACCTGGTGGACTGTTCGCCCGACGAGGTACGCGTCGGGATGGCGGTGGAGGTCACCTTCGAACAGTCCGAGGACGTCTGGTTGCCGCTGTTCAGGCCCGCCGATCGCACGCGCAGGGAGCAGTCGGTATGAGCGCGACTTCTCCCGAGCGGCTCGAGCGACGGTCGATCATCTCAGGCATCGGTCAGTCCGACGTGGGGCGGCGGCTCGGGCGTGGCGAGCTCGACCTCACCCTCGACGCCTGTCTCGGGGCCATCGCCGATGCCGGGCTCACCCGGGACGACATCGACGGGCTGGCCACGTTTCCGGGCGCGGGCATCGGCACCAGCGGTTTCGCGGGGCCGTCGACGCCCGAGGTCCAAGACGCCCTGCGGCTCAGGCTGAACTGGCACGACGGCGGGCTCGAGGGGCCGGGGCAGCTCCGGGCGGTGTTCGCCGCCTGTCTCGCCGTGGCGGCTGGTCTGGCCCGGCATGTGCTCGTGTACCGGACCGTCACCGAGTCCACCGCCCAGGGAGAGGGCGGGCGCCAGGGGATCGGCGGGGGTGCCGGCGCGGCCGGAGGTGGTCGGGGGATCCCGCGCTTCCCCGGTGTCATGCAGTGGACACTCCCCTACGGCGCGGTGTCCGCCGCCAACTGGCTGGCGATGATCGCGCAGCGACGGATGTTCGAGTTCGGGCTCACCCGAGAGCAGTTGGCGTGGATCGCGCTCAACGGCCGGCGCAACGCCCAGCGGAACCCGAAGGCGATCTACCGCGACCCCATGTCGCTTGACGACTACCTCGGGGCCCGGATGATCACCACACCGTTGTGCCTCTACGACTGCGACGCGCCCTGCGACGGCTCAACGGCGGTCGTGATCTCACATGTGGACTACGCCCCCGACACGCCCGCCACGGCGTGCCACGTCAACGCCATCGGCACCGCCTTGCGGGGGCGGCCCAGCTGGGACCAGTTCGACGACATGACCACGTTCTCCGCTCGCGACGCCGCCGCCAGCATGTGGGAGCGGACCGAGCTGCGCCCATCCGATGTCGACGTGGCCGAGCTCTACGACGGGTTCAGCATCCTCACCATGGTGTGGCTCGAGGAGCTGGGCCTGTGCGGCAAGGGGGAGAGTGGCCCCTTCATCGACGGAGGCAGGCGGATCGCTCTCGACGGCGCGGTGCCGCTCAACACCAGCGGTGGACAGCTCTCGGCGGGCCGGTTGCACGGCTTCGGGATGATGCACGAGGCGTGTGTGCAGTTGCGCGGCGAAGGTGGGGAGCGCCAGGTTGGCGGCTCCCCCGAGGTGGCCGCGGTGGCGGCCGGGGGTGGTCCCATCGCCGGCTGCATGCTGCTCACCCGAGGGACCTCGTAGTCCGGTCCGTGGTCCGTCCGAGACCCGTCCGAGGTCGGTTCCCCTTTAGCTGACACGAACGTCAGACAGCTACGATCCCAGCGTGCGCCTGCACTACGACGAGCAGACCGAGGAGTTTCGCCGCGAATTGCGGGCCTGGATGGAGGCGAACCTGCCGCCGTCCTCCGAACGGGCCGAGCGGGTCAAGTCATCGGCGCACATCCCTGAGTGGGCCAGGGTCTGGCAACAGAAGCTGTTCGACAACGGCTGGCTGGTGCCGGGCTGGCCTCGGGAATACGGCGGTCGGAACGCCACCCCGGTACAGCAGATGGTGTACTTCGAGGAGCTGGCGCGCCTCGGCGTGCCCCGGAGCTGCAACCCCCAGGGCCTGTCCATCATCACGCCGTCGATCCTCGACTGGGGAACCGAGGAGCAGAAGGCGCGCTACGCGCTGCCCACACTGCGCGCCGAGATCAGCTGGTGCCTGGGCATGAGTGAGCCCAACGCCGGCAGTGACCTGGCCGGCCTGCGGACCCGGGCCGAGCTCCACGGCGACCGGTTCGTCGTGAACGGGCAGAAGGTGTGGACCTCGGGGGCGCACCACTCCGACTACTGCTTCTGCTTCGTCCGGACCGACCCCGAGGCCTCCAAGCACGCCGGGATCAGCGTGCTCATCATCGACATGAAGACGCCGGGCATCGTGACCCGGCCCATCGCCGAGCTCACCGACAGCGAGCACGCCGATTTCAACGAGGTCTTCTTCACCGACGTCGAGGTGCCGGCCGAGAACCTGGTGGGCGAGCTCCACCACGGATGGTCGGTGGCAGGTGGGTCACTGGCACACGAGCGCGGGATGCTGTGGATCAACGAGGCCACCGGAACCGAGAAGATCCTCGAGCGGGTCGTGACCACCGCCACCACTCCGCTGCCCGGCGGGCGTCGACTCGCCGACGACCCCGCCTTCCGGACCATCGTGGCGCGGGCTTATATGCAGACCCAGTCCCTGAAGCTCCTCGGATACCGGGGGTTCGCCAAGTTCGCCAAGGGGGAGAAGCCCTCGGAGCACTCGGTACTCAAGCTCCTCGGGAGCGAGTTGCGTCGTGGTCTCGCCCTCGACGTGGGTGAAGCGTTGGGGGCGACGGGACTCGACATGTCGCGCCACGAGGCGCCGTCGGTCGGACGAGGTGACAGCGAGGCCTGGTTGGTCCACTGGCTCCAGAGCTTCGCCGGCACCATCGCCGGGGGGACCTCGGAGATCCAGCGCAACATCATCGCCGAGCGCGTCCTCGGGCTGCCCCGCAAGTAACGCGAGTAGCCCGCACGTGGCGCAAATGGATCGAGACACAGGGAGGGACCATGCCGAGCTACGGACCTGAGGTCCTGGGGCCCCCGCCCCGGGACCCCGACCAGAAGTACTGGGACCCCGATGTCCAGACCATGGACCCCGAGAAGATGCGGGCTCTCCAGAACGAGCGGTTGGGCACGCTGCTGCGCAAGGTCTTCGACAACCCCGTCCCGCTCTTCAAGGACAAGCTCGTGGCGGCGGGCATCGGCGGCCCCGAGGACGTGAAGACCGTCGACGATCTGCGCCACGTGCCGCTGACGATGAAGCAGGACCTGCGCGACTCCGAGGCCGCAGACCCGCCCTTCGGCCGGTACCGGTTCACCGACCCCCGGGCCGCGGTGCGGGTGGGGACCTCGACGGGGACGACGGGGACCCCCACCATCTCGTTGTGGACGCGGCGCGATATCTGGATCGAGTACGAGTCGTCGGCCCGGACGTGGTGGCGGCTCGGGTATCGCCCCGGGATGATCGCCACCCACGCCCATCCCGCCTACCTCTACGGCGGTGGGCCGATGCTGTCGGGGTCCTACGAGTACTTCGGGATGCTGAACATCTGGGTTCCCCCGCCCGACACCGACGAGGCCGCCGAACAGGGCCTGCGGTTCTGGACCCGGGTGAAGCCCGACATCCCCTTCATGGGGTTCTCGACGGGTCGGTTCTTCGAGGTGGCCGCCAAGCTCGGGATCGACCCCAAAGACGCCGGCCTCGAGTTCAAGGGGATGCCCGGGTTCGGCATGGGCAAAGGCATGCCGCTCATGACGGCGGGGGCCGAGTGCTACGCCTACGTGGGTGGGGCCTGCGGCCAGCTCCCGGGCGCGCACATCAACGAGGACTGGGGCATCGTCCAGGCCGTCGACCCCGCCACCGGTGAAGAGGTCGCCGACGGCGAATGGGGTGACCTCGTCGTCACCACCTTGGATCGCGACAACGGGTTGCTCCGGTACGACCTCGAAGAGGCCTGTGCCATCTTGCGCGAGCCGTGCCCGTGCGGTGAGACGAGCATCCGGGGGCTCTGGGGCGGACGGTTCAAGGACCTCATCGCCGTGCAGGGCACGCGGTTCCAGGCCAACGAGGTGGAGTCCGCCCTACGGGGCGTCCCCGAGGTGACCGAGCCCACCCTCGAGTGGCAGATGGTCCGACCGCTGGACGAGACGCGGCCGGTCACGGTCCGGGTGGAGCGCGGCTCGGGGGCACCCGCCGACGACAACGACATCGCAAGGAAGTGTGCGGCCGCGCTCCGAGAACGGCTCGGCATCGAGACTGTGATCGAGGTGCTCGACCGGGAGACGATCCCCCGTTCGGGTTACAAGGCCGCCCGGGTCGTCGACGAATGAAGGACAACCTCCACGACCTCACCTTGGCCGACGTACTCCGGGCGCATGTCGGCACGCGTCCGGACTCGATGGGTGCGGTGTGCGGCGAGCACCGACTCACCTTCTCGGCCCTCGACGGGCGGGTGAACCGACTCGCCAACGCGCTGGCCGCGCAGGGCGTCGGTAGCGGTGCCCGGTTGTTGTGGCTGGGCCAGAATTGCCACCGGTTGCTCGAGGGACTGCTGGCGGCGGCCAAGCTCGGAGCGGTGTTCTGCCCCGCCAACTGGCGCCAGAGCGCGGCCGAGTTCGTCTTCGTGATCGGCGACAGTGATCCGGCTGTCGTCTTCTACCAGGAGTCCGAGATCGGTGACACCCTACGCCAAGCCCGCGACGAGAGCGGGTCCAAGGCGCTGTGGATCGGCCACGACGTCGAGGGCGAGGGGGGATACGAGGCCTTCGTGGCGGAGGGCTCGGACCACGACCCCGCCGGCGACACCGACGAGAGGGCGTCGGTGCTCATGATGTACACCGCCGCGTTCACCGGCAGCCCCAACGGCGCACTGCTCTCGCACCGGGCGCTCGTGCTCCAGGGGTCGCAGATCGCGCAGATCCAAGGTGTGGGCGCGGATTACGTGTATCTCAACTGCGGACCGTTGTTCCACGTGGCTACCTTCATGACGACGTTGGCCACGTTCCTCGTCGGCGGTAACAACGTCTTCACCCCGCGCGTCGACGCCGAGGAGCTGTGCCGGCTGATCACCGAGGAGCACTGCACGGGCGGGTTCATCATGCCGCCCACCATGGACCAGATCGTCGAGCTCAACGCCGACGGTCGATACGACCTCAAGACGCTCCGGGGGTTCCGGGGCAAGCCCGAGTGGACGGCGATGATCACGGTGGACGAGAGCCCGTGGGGGAAACGCCCCGCCGGGTACGGCCAGACCGAGGTCATGGGCCTCGCCACCTTCAACGCGCTCGAGCCCAGCATCGGATCGAGCGGGAGGCCCGCCCCCTTCGTACGGATCACCACCCTCGATCCCGACGGCGCCGAGCTCGGTCCGGGCGAGACCGGAGAGATCGGCGTACGGGGTCCCACCGTGATGAACGGGTACTTCAACCGGCCCGAGCTCAACGAGCAGCGCCAGGCCGGCGGCTGGCACCACACCAATGACCTCGGCCGCATCGAGAGCGACGGCTCGCTCACCTTCATCGGTCCCAAGACACGGCTCATCAAGTCCGCGGCAGAGAACATCTACCCCACTGAGGTCGAGGGGTGTCTGAAGCAACACCCCGCCGTCGCCGACGCGGCGGTGATCGGCGTCCCCGACCCCACCTGGGGCCAGAACGTCACCGCGGTGGTGGTATTGCGCGAGGGACAGAGTGCGAGTGCCGGGGAGATCATCGAGCACTGCCGGGACCGGATCGCCTCGTACAAGAAGCCCAAGCAGGTCGAGTTCACCGATGCCCTCCCCCGGAACGGTTTCGCCGTCGACTACGACAGTCTGGACGCGAACTACGGTGGCGGCGGCTATCCAGGAGCCGGCCGCTGATCAGCCCACCCCCCGGAGACAGGCCGAAGACCAGAGGACGGGCCGAAGACAAGGAGCCCGCCGTGTCTGCATTCCCTTCGTCTTGCCGGTCCCAAGGGGGCAGCTTCGGCGCTGTCTGTCTCATTGGGCTCCTCGTCGCCGGCGGTGTGCTCAGCCGTGCAGCAGCCCCACGAATTCGTCGACCAAGAAGACGACCACCCCGACTGCTTCTGCCACGACGACATCGGCTGGATCGTCCTCGGGGTCCTCTGACGCCAGTCGATTCCAGGCACTGTCCACGCAGGTCCAGGCAGGCCAGCCTGCCACGTACAGCGCCACCTACACCTCGCAGAGGACGAGCGGCACGGCTCAGACCATCACCATCGAGCAGAAGCTTCCGAAGTCGGTGTTCAAGCCACGCCCTGGGCTACAGCACTGACTTCTCGAGCACCACGGATGCAGGAGTGCACGCCCGGTGCGTGCGCTGGACGAGCAGTTCGACCCAGTCGGTCAAGTACTGCGTCACCGACTCGGGGATCCTGGCCTACGCCGCTTCCGCGGGCGGGACCTTCCGGCTCTCGGGTTTCAGCGCGTCGCCGCCGGCCAGTGACTTCTCCCTGCCCGCCGGGGCCACGGTCATCACCATCCCCAACGTGTCGATCCCGAGCGTGCCCTAGAGCACTGAGCCTGTGTCAGTGATGAGGCAGTGATCAACCACGTGATCAGGCATCCCGCACCTGACACCGACGTCAGGGTGCGGGTAATCTCGGGTCCATGACGCTGCCCAAGATCGTAAGTGTGGACGACCATGTCGTTGAGCCTCCCCACGTATGGCAGACCTGGCTGCCGCAGCAGTACCGGGAGAGGGGCCCGCGAGTCGAGCGCAAGAGGTGGGGCGGTTTCAAACACCTGTCGGGCGCCAAATACGACATGGTCGAAGACCCTGAAGGGGATTGGGGCGACGCCTGGTACTACGACGACGAGCTGATCTACGTTCAGAAGAAGTTCGTGGCCATTCCCCAGGCCTCGACCACGATCGACGGTCAGGGCAACATCGTTTTTGACCGGACGCAGATGACGATGACGGCTACGACCTTCGACGAGATGCGCAAAGGCTGCTGGGACCGGGATGAGCGCGTCAAGGACCTTGCCCTCAACCACACCGATGGGTCGCTCCCCTTCCCGACCTTCCCTCGATTTTGCGGTCAGACGTTCTACGAGGGCAACGACAAGGACCTCGGCCTCGCCTGTGTAGAGGCGAACAACGACTGGATGGTGGAGGAATGGTGCGGGCCGTCAGGCGGCTTCAACATCCCCCTGTGTCTCATCCCTCTGTGGGACGCAGAGCTCGCAGCTGCTGAAACCAAACGCAATGCCGAGCGAGGGGTCCGGGCCATCGCCTTCAGCGAGATGCCCACTCGTCTCAAGCTGCCGAGCATCAACACCGACTACTGGGATCCACTGTGGGAGGTATGCAACGACTACGGGGTGACTGTGTGCATGCACGTCGGATCGAGCAGTTCAAACCCGGTGGCATCCCCTGACTCAAACAAGGCGGTGGGAGTGGCTCTCGGTTTCAACAACGCCATTGCGTCTCTCGCCGACTGGCTCTTTTCCGGCAACCTGCTTCGGTTCCCCAAGTTGAAGTTGGCCTACTCCGAGGGCCAGATCGGGTGGATCCCCTACATCCTCGAGCGCGCCGACACCGTGTGGGAAATGCACGACGCGTGGACACACGCCAAGGAGCGGATCCCTGTACCCCCGTCCACCCAGTACTACGGGCGTATTTTCGGGTGCTTCACCGCCGACCGGCACGGACTGCGATCACTGGAGGAAGTAGGTGAAGACAACATCTGCTTCGAGACGGACTATCCGCACACAGACACCACCTGGCCGCACTCGGAGTCGTACATCGAGAAGTTGTGCGCCGGTCTCGACGAGGAAGTGGCCTACAAGATCCTGCGAGGCAACGCCATCAAGATGTTGGAGCTAGACCGAAAGTAGTACGGGCATCGCGAGGCGCAGCTATAGCCCGAGCAGATGTGACAGCCGCTCGAGGTGTTCGGGACCGGTGCCGAAGAGCGCGGCGCCGGACTTGGCCCGCTTCACGTAGAGGTGCATGTCGTGCTCCCAGGTGTAGCCGATGCCACCCAGGCACTGGATGCCCTCGGTGGTGACGAGCTTCTGGCAGTCGCCCACGCTGGCCTTGGCCATCGCCACCGCCACGTCGCGGCGAACGTCAGACTCGGCGATGGTGGCCGCCGCGAAGTAGGCCGTGGCACGGGCGGACTCGACCGAGACGTACATGTTCGCCAGCTTGTGCTTGATGGCCTGGAACGATCCCACCTTCACCCCGAACTGCTCGCGCTCTTGGACATAGGCATGAACGATGTCGAAGATGGCCTGACAAGTCCCCACCATCTCGGTGGCGAGCGCCACGGTGGCCTCTTGGACGATCGAAGCCAGGACCGGCCCCGCCGAGCCGGCACCGGTGAGGACACGGTCGGGCTCGACACGGACCGAATCGAGCACCACGCTCCCGTAGCTCCGGCTGGCGTCGAGGCCGACCATGGGCTCGGAGTCGAAGGAGTCCCGGGGGACGACGAACAGCGCCACACCGTCCTCTCCGGTGGTGCCGGGGAGTCGGGCCGCCACGACGGCCTCGACGGCGACATCGGCGTCGAAGACGAAATGCTTCTCACCGTCGAGGATGTAGCTCGCCCCGTCGGGGGTTGCGGTGGTCGTGATCGATGAGGGGTCGAAGTTCCCCGCCGCCTCGGCCACCGCCAGGGTGGCGGCGATCCCGTCCTGGGCCACCGCGCCCAGGAAGCGACTGCGCTGCTCGGTGCTCCCGGCGTGGAGGAGGGCGGGGACGAATTGGGTGGCGGTGGCGAGGAAGGGTGCGGGGCAGATCACGAGGCCGAGCTGCTCGCACACCACGGCCAGCTCCACGAAGCCGAGCCCGAGGCCGCCATCCTCCTCGGGAACCGCCAGCGCGGGCCAGTCGAGGTCGACCATACGGCTCCACAATTCCTCGGCGTGCTTGTGGTCCTCGACGACGCTGCGGACCAGTGAGATCGGACATTCGCGCTCGAGCACGGCGCGTACCGACTCCTGGAGCGCCTGTTGGTCGTCGGAGAGTTCGAGCTCCACGGGCTAACCCGCCGTGACCACGAGAGAGTCGACGGCAACCGCGCCCTTTTTGAGGACGACGACGGGGTTGAGGTCGAGCTCGACGAGCCGGTCTCCACACGCTGATGCCAGGCGGGCGACGGCGAGGACCACATCGACGAGGGCCTTCACATCACCACGATCGCGACCGCGCACCCCGGTCAGCAGCCGGTAGCCGCGCAGGCCCTCGATCATCTCCTGCGCGTCGCGCCGGTCGAGGGGAAGAGGTCTCACCGCCGCGTCCTTCAAGATCTCGGCGAACACGCCGCCCGTACCCACCAGCACGGCGGGGCCGAAGACCGGATCACGGGTGACCCCGACGATCATCTCGGTTCCCCCCTCGATCTGCTGTTGGATCTGGACGCCCTCGATGCGGGCATTGCGCTTGGCCCGCGTGGCCCGGTCGACGAGCTCGGTGTAGAGAGCCTTGGCTTGGGACCCCGTGCCCACCGACAGACGAACCAGTCCGGCGTCGGACTTGTGGGGGAAGTCGGGCGAGGCGATCTTCATCACCACCGGGAAGCCGATCTCCCCGGCGATGCGGGCCGCTTCCGCAGCAGAATGGGCCAGGCCCTCCCCGGCCAGGGGGATGTCGAAGGCCTCGAGCAATTGCCGGGCCGCGTCGGCGCCGAGGGGTGAGGGACCGCGTCCGTCGACGCCGGTGAGTGCACTCGCCGCCCCCTTCGGGAGGCGGCCGGCCATGGGTTTGCGAGGGCGGAACGTCGACGACGCCTCCTCGTAGAGCGCGAAGGCCCGGAGTGCGTTGAAGCAGTTCCGAAACGACCGGAACATGGGCACGCCTGCCTCGATCAGGGTCTTGAATCCCTGCTCGTCGGTCTTGAAGGAGTTCCAGGTCACCACGATGGGCTTCTTCACCTCGTCGATGAAAGCCACGATGTCCTCGGCGAAGCGATCGGTGAGCCGTCCGAGCGCGCCGGTGAGCCCGATCACGATGACATCGATATTCGGATCGGCGGCCACGAGGTCGAAGACGCGCTTTCTGTCCTCGATGGGCGCGTTCACGAGGAACTGGGCCCCGTTGTCGATGGGATTGGCGACGGTCAGGTAGTCGGGGATCATGGCGCGCAACCCGGCTTGGGTCTTGGCGGTGAGGACCGGCACCGGCACGCCGGCGGATTCGGCCACCTCGGCCATGAGGGTCCCCGAGCCGCCCGAGATGGAATAGAGCGCGCACCGGCCGCCGGAGCCGGCGGGCAGCTTGGCGAAGAGCGCGGCGGTCTCGAGAAGCTCGTCGAGGTCGCGCACCCGGACTACCCCGTACTGGGCGAAGAGTCCCTCCACGACTGCGTCTGACCCCGCCAGATGGCCGGTGTGCGAGCTCGCCATGCGGGTCCCCGCCTCGGTGCTCCCCATCTTGAGCGCCACCACCGGCTTGCCCTGGGCGTTGGCGGCCTCGAGGGCGCGCCGGAGCTTGGGCGGGTCCTTGAACCCCTCGAAGTAGCCGGCGATCACGTCGGTGTCGTCGTCATAGGCGAAGTACTCGATGAAGTCCGCGGCCTCGAGGTCGAGCTCGTTGCCCGTCGGCACCCAACGGCTGAAGGCCACCCCGAATTCGGTCCCCTGCACGAGGGGACGACCCTGGTGCCCGCTCTGGGTGACGAGCCCGATGCGACCACCACGGCGCGTCGGTGGCTCGGGCAGGACCTCGAAGGCGTTCGTGTTGGTGTTGGGGCCGAAGACGCGGATCCCGTAGCGGCGGGCCACCTCGCCCACCTCGCGCTCGGCCTCCGCACCGGCTTCGCCCACCTCGCTGAACCCGGCGGTGAAGACCAGGACGTAGGGGACGCCGTGTTTGCCGCACTCCTCCACCGTCCTGGCCACGAGCTTGGTCCCCACGTTGACGACGGCCAGGGTGATCTCGGCGGGGATGTCGGTGACGTGCGCGTAGACGGGGATGTCGCCGATGGTGCCGCCCTTGGCATTGACGAGGTACCAGCGGTCTCCCCAGCGCTCCGCGTACGAGGCCCGGAGGCGTTCGGGCTTGGCGTTGCGGTTCAACGACCCCACCAGGGCGACGGCCTTGGGATGGAAGAACTCCTCCAGGTCACCCCGACGCTGAGGCAGCACCGGCTTCTTGGTCGCTGGCTTGTTGGCCACGGCGCCTCGCCTCAGCCGGCCGGGGTCTCGCCCGACAACACCGAGAAATCGAGGCGCGACGTGAGCATGCCCGCCGAGAAGCCGCCATCCGCGTAGACGTTGGTGCCGGTGATGTAGGTCGCCGCGTCACTGTTGAGGAACACCACCAGGTGCCCCTGCTCCTCGGGGGTGGAATTGCGTCCGCCCAGGGGCTTGGGGAACCGGTCCATGAAATCCTTGCCCATGTAGGCCTCGAACGACGGCATCATCGGGGTCTGGGTGGGCCCGGGGCTCGTGCAATTGACCCGGATCCCCTGGGGCGCGAGGTCGAGGGCGGCGTGCAGCGTCCAGATGATGATGGCCTGCTTGGAGAGGAGATACCCCTCACCCACCGCGGCGGGGTGCTCCTCGCACCACTGCCGACCTTCGGCGTAGCCGGCGGTGGAGACGAGCGGCATGACCTGGTCGATGACGTTCTCCCACCCGAAGGCGCCCGCCGAGGAGATGGTGACCACTGCCGAGCCCGAGGGCATGTGCTTGGCGGCCAGGGTGGTGAGGTGCCGGGCCGCCACGAAGTTCACGAGCATGACGTCGAGACCCGAGAAGGGAGGACCGGGCAGGCCTGCGCAATTGAACAGCCCGTGGATCGGGCCTCCGAGGTCTTCGAGGTTCGACTCGATGGCCCCGGGGTCGCGCAGGTCCACCGACCGGTAGCTGGCCACGTCGGAAGCCGGCTCCTTCACGTCGAAGACGTGGACCTCGGCACCGAGCTCGAGCAGGTCCCGCACCGCGGCGGCCCCCATGCCCGAGCCGCCTCCACCGCTCACGAGCACCCGCTTGCCCTCGTAGCTCCACACGCCCGCCATCTCGCCTCCCCGCCGTCCGTGCCGCGCCGATGCGGCGCGCGCAGTGTGTCGCCCCGTCGGGCGTGTTGCAATGTGTGGCTCAGCCGCCCATCTGCAGACCAGGAGCGCGGGAATGAAAGACCTGCGCGTTGACCGCAGGCCCGATGTCCTCGGGCTCCCAGCGGGCGGGCTTGCCCTTGGGCTCGACCGTGGCTCCCAGTGACCAGGGCACGTAGTGGGTGATGCGGTGGCCCACGGCCCGAAAGACCTGCCCCGTGACATGCAGCGCGTCGTCCGACGCCAGCCAGGCCACCATAGGGGCCGAGTTGGCCGGGTTCATGGGGTCGTAGTCGGTTCCTTCGTCGAGCTGGTCGGGCTCGCGCACCTCGGCGTCCTTGCGCAACGTGGCGGTGATGCGCGTCATCCCACCAGGCGCCACTGCGTTGGCCCGCACGCCGTATCGCCACAACTCCAGGCTCGAAATCACGGTCAACGCCGCGATGCCGGCCTTCGCCGCGCCGTAGTTGGCCTGGCCGACGTTTCCCTGGAGTCCCGCCGAGGACACCGTGTTCACGATGGCGGCGCGGGGCTGGTTCCCGGCCTTGGACTGCTCGCGCCAGTACACCGAGGCGTGGTGCGTGGTCGCGAAGGTGCCCTTCAGGTGGACGCGCACCACGGCGTCGAAGTCGTCCTCGGACATGGAGAAGAGCATGGCGTCGCGCACGATGCCGGCGTTGTTGACGAGCACATCGAGCCGGCCGAACTCGTCGACCGCCTGGCGCACCAGGTTCGACGCCCCGGACCAGTCGGCCACGTCGTCGTAATTGGCGGCCGCCTCGCCCCCACGGGCCCGGATGATCTCCGCGACCTCTTCGGCGGCACGCTTGTCCACCCCTTCGCCGTGGACCGATCCCCCGACATCGTTGACCACGACCTTCGCTCCCTGGCGGGCGAGCTCGAGCGCCTCGCCTCGGCCGATGCCGTGGCCCGCGCCGGTGACGACCGCCACCTTGCCGTCGAGCAGTCCCATGGTCTGTTCTTCCTTTCGTTCGGCACCCGCGTACCATCAGCGCGCGGCTGCCCGTCTGTCTCGTGCGCGACCCTGTCCGGTCGCGCCGTCGGTTAGCCGGCTCAGCCCAGGCGGTAGAACTCCCGGGCGTTCTCGCACACCATGCGACGCCGCTCGGATTCGGGCACGCCCCCCATGGACTCCTCCACGATGCGCCGGCTGTAGGGCCAGTCGTGGCGGTGATGGGGGTAGTCGGTGGACCACATCATGTTGTCCACGCCGATCCAGTGACGTACCGCCACCGCGAATGGCTCGCGGATGAAGGTCACCTTCCAGTTGGTCCGGAAATATTCGCTCGGCAGGCGCTCGAGCGTGGTGCCGGTCCAGGTGCGGTTGCGCCAGTAGTGGTCGTCCATGTGCTCGAGGAAGTGCGGCACCCATCCCGCCCCGCATTCGACCGCCACCATCTGCAGGTCGGGGAAGCGGTCGTAGATGCCGGAGTAGATGAACTTCGACATGAATTGCGAGGCGTCGCCCACCGGGCCGCCCATCTCCGCCAGCCCGATTGCCCGACCCGCCGACTCGGCTGCCTTCTGGAACGACCCCGCGCTGCGCTTGCCGGCCTGGCGGAGCCCGCTGTGGATGTGGACTGGCATCTGCTCCTCCTGGGCGGCTTCCCAGAACGGGTCGTCGTCGGAGGACAGATCGGAGTTGCCCGACGGGTAGGCCGAGATGATCACACCCCGGTATCCCGCCGTCTTGGCGTCACGAAGCCACTTGATCGAGGTCTGGATGTCCACGCCGGGCATCTGGGCCAGCCCGATGAGTCGCTCGGGGTCCGCCGCCATGAACTCGTCGTGCATCCAGGTGTTGTAGGCCTCGAGCCCGGCCAGGTGGTAGTCGTCGTCCTCTTGGGCCATGAAGGCGCCCATGGTGCGCTGCGAAGGGAACAGCACCTCGGCGTCCACGCCGTCGAAGTCCTGCTCCTCGACACGGGCTTTGCCTATGAACGACCCCTGCAAGATGGTGTCGTAGGTCGCGCCGAACCATTCCAGGTCCTCGTAGCGCTTGCCGAAGCGCCCGGCGTTGGTGACCAGTCCGAGCGGCATCGGGGCCGTGCCGGGCACGAGCTCCCACCCATCGCCGCCTTTGGCGTCTTTGACCAGCTTGGGGGCCCGATCGTGAAACTTCTTGGGCAGGTACTTCGTCCACATGTTCGGCGGCTCGACCACGTGCCCGTCAGCTGAGATGAGCCGGTACTCGCGAGCCATCGCACCTCCCCTGCTGCCCCTCCATCGGAGGGGGCCGCCCCCGACCACCCCGGCCGCAGGCGTTCTCTGACTTTCGTGTCAGCTTACTTCGGGGCGCCCGAGCGGATAAAGCCGTCAGTACCCCTTGAACTCCGGGGCCCGGCGCTCGGCGAAGGCCCGCAACCCCTCTCCGGCATCGGCGGTGCCGACGATCAGCTCCTGGGCCCAGGCCTCCTCGTCGAAGGCGGTGCGCCGGTCCGACTCGAGCGACCGGTTGAGCAGCCACTTGGCCATCCCGATGGCCTTGGTCGGGCCGCCCGCGAGGCGCTGTGCCAATTCGCCCGCGGCGTGCTCGAGCTGCTCGCGCGGCACAACCTTGTTGACCAGTCCGAGTTCGGCGGCGTCATCGGCGTGGAGGTCGTCGCCGAAGAAGATGAGCTCCTTGGCCTTCTGCAACCCGATCAACCGGGGCAGCAGGTAGGCGCCACCTCCGTCGGGTGAGATGCCCCGGCGGACGAACACCTCGATGAACCTGGCCCCCTCGGCCGCCACCACCAGGTCGCAGGCAAAGGCGAGATGCGCCCCGATCCCCGCCGCGGTCCCGTTCACGGCTCCGACCACGGGCTTCTCGCAGTCGAGAACGGCCGAGATGAGCCGCTGGGCCCCGTGTCGGATCATCCGCGACGCGTCTCCCATGATCCGGTCGGGGGCGCCTTCCGGACGCGGCGGCGCGGGACGGCGTCCGGCGCGTAGGTCCGCCCCCGTGCAGAACCCGTCGCCGGTGGCGGTGAGCACCACCGCTCCGATCTCGACCTGGGCACTGGCCGCGTCGAGGAGCTCGATGACGCGCTCGCGTTGGTCGTGGGTGATGGCGTTGCGCACCTCGGGTCGATTCAGCGTGATCCACGACACCCGGTTCTTGACGCGGTGCTGTACCTGGTCCTCGAGCGGCTGGTTCGACACGGCCTCGTCCTCCTCGGGTCGCGGGGGCGGTCGCCGCAAAGTGTGCCATGCCGGGCTGTGTCGACTGACAGCCGTGTCACATCACCGGCTAGGGTCTCGCCCGTGAGCGAGGCCAAAAACCGCATCCCCGTTGTCGACTACCTGGTCCTCGAAGGTGATCCCCACCTGGTAGCCCAGGCCTGCACCGGCTGCGGCGCGCTGTTCTTCGACCGCCGCAACGCCTGCGCGCGCTGCGGCAAGTTGGAGTTCGAAGCCAAGGCCCTGGCGAAGACCGGCACGGTCCGGTCCTTCACCATCGTCCACCGGGCCGCGCCCAATGTCCCGGTGCCCTATGTCTCGTCGGTGATCGAGCTCGACGGCGGCGGCGTGGTGAAGGGGAACATCGTCGACGCCGGTTCCGACGCGGAGAAGTTCGAGCTCGGGATGAAGGTCCGGCTCACGACGTTCCCGTGTGGCCTCGACGAGGACGGCACCGAGGCCGTCGCCTTCGGCTTCACCCCCGTCTAGAACCCAGCAAGGAGCGACACATGCCAGGAGACGCCTGGATCATCGGGGCTTCGATGACCAAGTTCGGCCGTTACCCCGACAAGGACTCCATCGACCTCGCCAGCGAGGCCGCCCTCGCGGCGATGGACGACGCCGGGGCCACCATCCACGACATCCAGATCCTCGCCGCGGGCAGCCTCATGGAAGCCTCGAACATGCTCGGCCAACGTCTCCAGAAGCAGATCGGCCAGACCGGGATCCCCGTCTACAACGTGGCCAACGCCTGTGCCACCGGCGCCACCGCGGTGCGGACCGGCATCATGGCCATCAAGGCGGGCGAGGCCGACATGGCCCTCGCCGTCGGCGTCGAGCAGATGGGCAAGATGGGACTGCTCGGCGGTGCGGGCCAAGCCCGGTCCGCGCCCACGGGGTTCGAGCCATCGGGCCGCTACGGATCGGTCATGCCGGTGGAGGGGATCCTCGGGACCCAGCTCATGCCCGGCGTCTTCGCCCAGGCCGGCATGGACTACGCGTCGCGTCACGACGGGGTGGGCTTCGAGCAGTTCGCCAAGGTGGCTGAGAAGAACCACGCCCACTCCTCGCTCAACCCCCTCGCCCAGTACCGCAAAGTCTTCAGCCTCGAGGAAGTCATGGAGGCGGCCATGGTCGCCTATCCCAACACCCTCCTGATGTGCTGCCCCACCGGTGACGGGGCTGCCTCGGTGGTGCTGTGCTCGGACGCCAAGCTCAAGACCCTCGACCCCGATGTCCGGCGGCGGGCCGTGAAGATCTCGGCCTCGGTCCTCACCTCGGATCCCTACGTCGAGTCCGACACGGCCCAGCCCGACGTCTCCACCCTGACCAAGCGCGCCGCCGCGGCCGCCTACGAGCAGGCCGGGGTCTCTCCCCAGGACCTCGACCTCGTGGAGCTCCACGACTGCTTCGCCACCGCCGAGCTCATCCACTACGAGAACCTCCAGCTCTGTGAGCCCGGCGGCGCCGGTGACTTCATCGATCGGCGCGGGCCGTGGCGTGACGGGGCCATCCCCGTCAACGTCTCGGGCGGTCTCATCTCCAAGGGCCACCCCATCGGCGCCACCGGAGTCGCCAACCTCTACGAGGTGGCCACCCATCTGCGCGGGGAGGCGGGCGACCGCCAGATCGAGGGTGCCCGGGTGGGGTTGACCCATGTCATCGGACTGGGATCGGCCTGCGGCGTCCACGTCCTCGAGCGCGCCGCCTCGTAGCGTCCTCGAGCGGCGAGGACCACCGGGGTGCCGACCGAGGGGGGCGTGCCCGAGGCCTTGCTGACCGGATTGCGCGTCGTCGACGCGGCCGGCGAGCCCGCCGCGATGACCGGACGGATCCTCGCCGATCTCGGCGCCACGGTCATCAGGGTCGAGCCTCCCGGTGGCGACCCCCTGCGGTGGGTCGCACCCCTGGGTCCTGACGGCACCTCGCTTCGCTTCGCAGCGTGGAACGCCGGCAAGACCTGCGTCGAGGTGACCGGGCCCGACGACCCCCGACTGGCTGCGCTCCTCGGTGACACCGACGTCGTCCTCGCCACGCCGGGGTGGCCCGGGGCCTTGGAGCTCGATCCCTCGTGGGCGCCCGGATTGGTCTGGGTCCTCGTCACCCCCTTCGGGTCCGACGGGCCCCGGGCACAGTGGAGGGCGACTGACCTCGGTGTCATGGCGTCGACGGGGAACATGTACTGCACCGGGGACCCCGACCGGGCCCCGGTCCGATGCACCGAGCCCACGGCCTGGTCACACGTCGGGCCAGAAGCTGTCGTGGCCACGTTGAGCGCGTTGGCCTCGGGCCGACCCCAGGTCGTCGACGTGTCGGCCCAGGAAGCGGTGATGATCGCGTCGATGGGCCACGTGGGCCGCTACCCCCGCACCAAGATGCGGGGCAAGCGCTCGGGGGCGAGTGTCGGCATCACCCGGGAGATCTGGCCCTGTCAGGACGGGTTCGTCTCCTTCGGCCTGCGCGGCGGCAAGGCGAGGGTGGCCAACATGCAGACCATCACCCGTCTCGTCACCGAGGACGGCCTGGACAGCCCCGCCCTCACGGAGCGGGACTGGACGACCTACGACCACAACCGCGTCAGCCGTGAAGAGCTCGACGCCATCGCCGCGCCCATCGCGCAGTACCTCACCCGCCACACCATGGCCGAGCTCTACGAGATCGCGGTGGAGACCAACCTCATGCTGGCCCCGGCCAACTCCCCGAGCCAGCTCATCGAGAGCCGCCAACTCGAGTCCCGTGGGTTCTTCTGCGAGCTCGGTCCCGCCACCCATTTCCCGCGCTCGTTCCTCCATGTCACGAGCCCCGGCGACGGTGTGGCGACACCGGGCCCGTCCGGACCGGCGCGCCGTGTCCCCGCCGGCGAGGCCGTGCGTTTCCCGGCGCGTCCCACAGCCCCGTCGCATGAGCGTGCCACAGGGTCGGCACCCGCCTGGACGGGCACGAAACTCCTCGAATTCGGCACCGGGGCGGCGGGGCCCATCGCGGTCCGCTACTTCGCCGAGCACGGCGCCACCGTGATCCGCGTCGAGTCGCGCTCCCGACCCGACTTCCTCCGCACCTACGGGATGGGACCAGGCAACCCCTGTGGGCTCGAGGGCTCGGACATGTTCGACGCCTTGAACGTGGGCAAGCTCTCGGTCACCCTCAACCTCAAGCACCCCGAGGGCGTGGCCCTGGCCAAGCGACTCGTCCAGTGGGCCGACGCGGTGGCGGAGAACTTCGCGCCGAGGGCCATGCGGAGCTTCGGCCTCGACTACGGCTCGATGGTGACCGAGAAGCCCGACCTCGTCATGGTGAGCTCGTGCCTCCAGGGACAGACCGGGCCCCACAAGGACTACCCGGGCTTCGGCGGCCAGGGCTCCGCGCTCGGTGGCTACAACCTCCTCACCGGATGGCCCGATCGCGAGCCGGTGGGGCCCTACGGCACCATCACCGACTCACTGGCCCCGCGTTTCGTCGCCAGCGCGCTGGCGGCCGGGCTCATGTACCGGCGCCGGACGGGAAGGGGCGTCCATCTCGACGTGGCCCAGGTCGAGGCGGCGGTGTACTCCCTCAGCCCGTGGGTGCTCGACTTCGACGTCAACGGCCATGTCGGCTCGCGCCAGGGCAACCGCTCCGAACGGGCCGTGCCCCACGGGGCCTTTCCCTGCGCGGGCGAGGACCGCTGGGTGGCCATCGCGGCCTGGGACGACGACGACTGGGCCCGGCTGGCGACGGTTATCGGCCTCGACGACGCCACGGCGTCGCGGTTCGCTACCTTCGACGCGCGCCGGGCTTCGATCGACGAGGTCGAAGCACTCGTGGCGAAATGGACGGCGTCGCGCTCGGCCGACGAGGTGGCACAGACCCTCCAAAGAGCACGGATCGAAGCCGTGCCCGTCGCCGACCTGGGCGACGCCTCGGCGGACACCCAGCTCCATCACCGCCATCATTTCGTCACCTTGGAGCACCCCTGCATGGGCGAGTGCGGCTACGAGCACAATGGCTTCCGACTGAGCGACGCCCCGGCGGGCTTCACCCGGTCGAGCCCCACCCTCGGCGAGCACAACAACTACGTCCTGGGAGAGGTCCTCGGGCTCGACACCGCCGAACAGCAACGTCTCCTCGACGACGGGGTGCTCGAGTAGTTCACCCCAAGGGCCGGGACGCCGGACCTTCCATCGCTGGTCGGGCTCCCATGGCGTTTCGCGGCCATCTCTGGCGGGAGCACGTCCGGCTGACTAATCTAGAACGCGTTCTAGTTCAACCCGGAAGTTGACGTGCTCGGGCCGACATGCACCGCCCGGGAAGGGAGGACACATGACCATCCGGGACCCTGAGCTCGGAGATGAAACGCTGCGCATCGCCTTCGTCCAGTCCACCTGGCACGAGGAGATCGTCGACCGCTGTCGGGACTCGTTCCTGGCCGAGATCGCCACGCTGGGCGTGGTCGAGGAACGGATCGACGTCTTTCGCGTCCCGGGATCGTTCGAGATCCCTCTCCATGCCAAGCGCCTGGCCACCACCGGCCTCTACGGCGCCATCGTGGGAGCGGGGTTCGTCATCGACGGAGGCATCTACCGCCACGAGTTCGTGGCCGAAGCGGTCATCAACGGTCTCATGCGGGTCCAGCTCGACACCGACGTCCCGGTCATCTCGGTGGTGCTCACACCGCATCACTTCCACGGGCATGGCGAACACGCCTCGTTCTTCGCCGAACACTTCCGGGTGAAGGGTGTCGAGGCTGCTCACGCGTGCGCCAAGACGATCCGGAGCCTGGCGCTGCTCCCGTTGGCCTGAGCGATCACGGAGAGATCCCCCTTCAGCCCCCGTCAGCCAGAGAGACGAGGTCCCCCACTCCTCCGAGCGCGCGCAGAAGGTCGTTCAGGTGCGTGCACGACGCGATTCCGGTCAGGGTGTCGGGCACCACCGACGCCAATGACCGCACCTCGGAACCGACCAGGGCCCCGACCGCATCGGCGGCCGCCGGGCACTCGGGGAAAGGCAGCACCCGCGGCTCGGCCACGATCGAGCCCATGACTCCGTCCATTCCATCGGCGCGCACCGCGTACTCGTGGAGGACGACCTCGTCGCCCCCGCCCTCGCCCACGGTGTCGCGGAACATGGCCCAGATGGAGAAGGTGCCGTCGGGGTCGACCGAGACATCGATGCACCTCCGGCGGCGCATCCAGTCCATCTCGAGAGGGCAGATCTCGTGCCAGGACTGGGGATCACCCTTCGACAACACCGGCGCCGGGGGGCAGTCCTGCATGGGCACGCCCTGTCCCGACGCCGTGCTCACCACGGCCGTCCCCCCGCTCCGCCATCCCGAGCACAGGTCGGTCATCCGGTCCAGGGCGCCGGCCGGCATGAGGCTGCCGGGATGATGCCCCTTCCGACGCGCCATCCGCATGAGCCCGTAGCCAGAGATGAGCGCGGCGGCGGGCATGTCGTCGAGGACCTGGCGCAGCAGCGACCTCGACTCCTCGGGAGGCACGACCTCCTCGAGGTGACGCCGGAACCCCCCGCCGGCCCGCGTCCCGATGACGGCGTCGGTCCAACGCACGGCGGGAGTCGTCACGAGCGACTCGAGCCGGCGCGAGATGTCGAACCCCGCGCTGACGTGGACCTCCGCCAACACGGTTCCGTCACCTGGCCCGCCCGACCCGTCGGACCCCGTCCGCAGATCGCGCGCCGCGCCCTCCATGGCGAGCGGCGAGCTCCACTCCCCCCGGGGCCCCACGTCGACGTGCATGGTCCGGCGCACCGAGCCCGGGACACGGGCCGGGACGTCTTCGAGCGGGGCGCGCAACGACACCGGTGTGCCCTCGGTCATGAGGCCACGCTACCCTTCACCCCGCGTTCTCCGACGCCGGTGTCAGGTTTCTCCGGCGGCCCGGGACGACGCCGATCGAGACGGTGAAGGGGACCTCATGGCGAGACGGGTGGCGATCGTGGGCGCGGCGCTGTCGGACTGCGGCCGGGTGGACGACAAGTCCGCCTTCGAGCTGCACCACCAGGCCACGAGCCGGGCCCTCGCCGACGCGGGCATCTCCCGCAACGAGGTCGACGGCTTCATGTCGCATGGGACCGGGGCCCTCCCACCTATCGAGCTGGCCGAATACCTCGGCATGGCGAATCACATCGATTACATCGACTCGACCGGCGTGGGCGGCTCGTGCTGGGAGATGTTCCTCGAGCACGCCGTGGCCGCCATCGCCCAGGGCCAGATCGACACGGTCCTGCTCTCCTACGGCTCGACCTCGCGCGCGGACCTCAAGCGCAAGTTCCGCACCGCCAACCTCTTCTTCGGCAACCGGGGCCCCATCCAATTCGACGCCCCCTTCGGCCACACCCTGATCGCCAAGCACGCCATGTCGGCCCGCCGCCACATGCACGAGTTCGGCACCACCATCGAGCAGCTGGCCGAGATCGCCGTCTCGGCCCGCTACAACGCCGGGTTCAACCCCGACGCCTATTACCGCGACCCCATCACCATCGAAGACGTCCAGTCCTCGAAGATGATCGCCGATCCCTTTACGAAGCTCCATTGCTGCATCCGCTCGGACGGGGGCGGGGCCATCCTCCTCACCCACGAAGACCGGGCCCGGGATTGCGCCAACACCCCCATCTGGGTCCTCGGCACCGGTGAGGCCATCTCTCACACGACCATGAGCGAGTGGACCGACTTCACCGAGTCACCTTGTGTCCGCTCAGCCAAGAAGGCCTTCGGCCAAGCCGGTGTCACCCCCGCCGACATCGACGTCGTCGAGGTCTACGACAGTTTCACCCTCACCGTCTTGCTGACCCTCGAAGGCCTCGGCTTCTGCAAGAAGGGTGAGGGGGGCGCCTTCGTCGAAGGCGGCACCTTGCGCGTGGGTGGAGCACTGCCCACCAACACCGACGGGGGCGGACTCTCGTCGTGTCAACCGGGCATGCGGGGCATCTTCTTGTTGGTCGAAGCGGTGAAGCAACTCCGCGGCGAATGCGGGGACCGTCAGGTCGCCGACGCCAAGCTGGCCGCCGTCAACGCCACCGGCGGCTGGATCTCCTCGACCGGCACCGCCATCCTCGGGCGCGAGTAACCCGCTTCAGCCGGCGGGAAGGGCGATGGCCTTGGTCTCGAGGTACTCCTCGAATCCCTCCACGCCGTTCTCGCGGCCCACCCCGCTCTGGCGATAGCCGCCGAAGGGGACATCGGGAGCGTTCCAGAACCCGCCGTTGACCATGAGGGTGCCGGTCCGTACCCGCTTCGCCACGGCCATGGCCCGCTCCTCCGACGCGCTCGTGACCGCGCCCGACAACCCGTAGATCGAGTCGTTGGCGATCCGCACGGCATCGTCGTCGTCCTCGAATCCGATCACGACCAGCACGGGCCCGAAGATCTCCTCCTGGGCGATGGTCGCCTTGGGGTCGACATCGGCGAACAGCGTCGGCTCGACGAAGAACCCCTTGTCGAACTGGGCCGGCCTCGAGCCGCCCCGCACCAGCCGGGCCCCCTCGGCCTTGCCTTTCTCGATGTACCCCATGACCCGGTCGCGCTGCTTGGCGCTGATGAGCGGGCCCTGGAGGTTCCCGGCGTCCCAGGGGTCGCCGTAGGTCACACTCGCCATCAGCGCGTCGGCGAGCCCCAGGTACTCGTCATAGCGCGACCGGGGGACGAGGAGCCGGGTGGTGATGGCACAACCCTGGCCGGCGTGGGTGCACACACCGATGGCGCTCACGGCGATGGCACCACCGGGGTCGGGCGCGTCGTCGAGGACGATGTTGGCTGACTTGCCCCCGAGCTCGAGGAAGACCTTCTTCACCGTCTCCGCACCCTTGGCCATGATCCGCCGGCCCGTGGCGGTGGACCCCGTGAACGTGATCATGTCCACCCGCGCGTCGGTGGTGAGCACCTCGCCCACCATGTGGTCCGACGACGCCACCACGTTGACCACCCCGGCGGGGATGTCGGTCTCCTCGGCGATGATCCGGCCCAGCACCGTCGCCGACCACGGTGTGTCGGGGGCGGGCTTGAGCACGACGGTGTTGCCGGCGGCCAGGGCCGGGCCCAGCTTGGCCAGGTTCAGGTTGAGCGGGAAGTTCCACGGCGTGATGGCTCCCACCACCCCTACCGCTTCGCGCCGTACCAGCCGACGCTGGGGTTGGCCGAAGACGTCGCGCTCGGGCAACCAGTGCTCGTACTGGTACGACACGGGCTTGTCGACCCAGTACCCCAGGTCGTCGATGGGCAGGTCGACCTGATTGGCGTAGGTGAGGGCGATGGGACTGCCCACCTCGGCCACGGTCACGGCCCGCAATTCCTCGATGTGCGCGGCGCAGGCGGTGTGGAACTGCTCGAGGCAACGCCGCCGCAGCTCGTGGTCCGTGGACCACTTGGTCTCGTCGAAGGCCCGGCGGGCCGCACCGATGGCATGGGACATGTCCTGCTCGGTTCCGTCCGCGGTGTCGCCCAGCACCTCCTCGGTGGTGGGGTCGATGTTGGCGAACGTGGCCCCCGAGCTCGCCTCGACGAGCTTGCCGTCGATGAGCAGGCGGGCCTCGCCCGCCACGTCGTGGGCGTCGGTCATGTCGTCTCCCCTCCACCGGCCGGAGCCGGTTCCTTCCGCTCTTCACGCAGTCTGGTCTTGAGCACCTTGCCGTTGGGCTCGCGCGGCAGCTCGTCGACGAACTCGACCGTCCGGGGAAGCTTGAAGTCCGCCAGTCGCGTGGCGAGGCGCGCCGTCAGCGCATCGGCGTCGCGCGCCGCGTCGGGCCGCAGCTCCACCACGGCGTGGACCTTCTGGCCCATCCGCTCGTCGGGCAGCCCGATCACGGCCGCGTCGACCACGTCGTCGTCCTCGATCAACGCCGCTTCGACCTCGGCCGGGTAGATGTTGACGCCCCCGCTGATGATCAGATCGGTGCGCCGGTCGGCGAGGAAGAGATAGCCGTCCTCGTCCAGCCACCCCATGTCGCCCACCGTGAAGTAGTCGCCCTGCCACGCCGACTCGGTCTTCTCGGGGGCGTTGTGGTACTGGAACCGCTGGCCCCCGAAGGCCGAGATGTAGATCGATCCCACCTCGCCGGCGGGGAGATCCGAGCCGTCCTCGTCGACGATCCGCACCGTCAGGCCCGGGAAGGGTCGGCCCACGCTGCCGGGTTTGGTGAGCCACTCGGCGGGGGAGATGACCGACGCCATCCCTTCGCTGGCGCCGTAGTACTCCCACACCGTGTCGGGGGGGAAGACGTCGATGATCCTCCGCTTCACCGGCACGGGGCACGGCGCCGCGGCGTGCAGGACCTTGCGCACACTGGACCGGTCATAGGACTCCCAGTCCGCCTCGAGGATCCGGATGAAGTTGGCCGGCACCATCTGCGCGGTGGTGACCCTCTCGATCTCGATGAGTCGAAGGCATTGCGTGGAGTCCCACTTGGCCATGATCACCACCGTCCCGCCCTCGCCCAGGCTCATCAATGCGTACGCGCTCGGAGCGGTGTGGTACATCGGCCCGCACATCAGGTGGACGTCGTCGGGGCCGAAGCCCCAGAAGCTGGCGAAAGGGCTCGGGGGCGTCTCCCGGGCCGGGGCGGGGGCGGGTCGGGCGATGCCCTTGGGCCGCCCCGTGGTCCCCGACGTGTAGGTCATGGCCACCACAGGGGTGCCTAGGAACTCCTCGGTGGGGGGATCGGCGCGGCCCACGCCCAGCATCTCGGCAACCGCCGGGGAGCTGACGTCGAGGGCGGGGACCCCGGCCTGCGCGGCGGCCCGCCCGGCAACGTCGGACCCGTCGTGCACCAGCAGCGATGCGGCGCAGTCCTGCGCGATGTAGGCCACCTCGGCCTCTTTGAGCCGGGTCGAAACCGGCACGACGAGCGCGCCGAGTCGGGTGGCGCCGTGCCACACCGCGAACGAGTCGGTGGAGTTGCCCGTCATGACCGCCACCCGGTCACCGGGGTGCGCGGCGTGGGGCGCGAAGGCATGTGCCATGGCGTTGGCGGACCGGTCGAGCTCGCCGAAGGTCATCCGCCGGTCGCCGAAGACGAGAGCCACCCGGTCGGGGTCGACCCGGGCGACCGCGGCCAGTCCCCGGGGCGCGTCGGCGTGCATCGGGCCGCAGTGTAGGACCGCCGGCCCGACTGTGCCTGACACCGACGTCAGGTATGATCCCTCCGTCGCCAAGCACGGAGGGGGACAGCGCGATGCACGCCGAAGATCTCATTCTCGTGAGCGTCGACGACCACGTCGTCGAGCCCCCCGACATGTTCAACGGCCGGGTGCCGGCCAAGTGGAAGGACCGCGCCCCGCGCATCATCCACAACGACGACGGCACCGACGTGTGGTCCTTCGAAGGCAACCTCATCCCCAACGTGGGCCTCAACGCGGTGGTGGGCCGACCCCCCGAGGAGTACGGGATCGAGCCGACCTCCTTCGAAGAGATGCGCGCCGGCTGCTACGACATCCACGAGCGAGTCCGGGACATGAACGCCAACGGTGTCCTCGGGTCGATGTGCTTCCCATCGTTCGTCCAGTTCTGCGGCCAGCTCTTCGCCCGGACCGAGGACAAAGAGCTCGCCATCGACATGCTCCGGGCCTACAACGACTGGCACATCGAGAGCTGGTGCGGGGCCTACCCGGGCCGGTTCATCCCGCTCTCCATCCCACCCATCTGGGACCCCGCCCTCATGGCGTCGGAGGTCCGGCGCGTCGCGGCGAAGGGTTGTCACGCCGTGACGTTCTCGGAGAACCCCTCCAAGCTGGGCTGGCCGAGCTTCCACTCCGACCACTGGGACCCCTTCTGGACCGCCTGCGAGGACGAGGGGACGGTGGTCTGTCTCCACATCGGCTCCTCGTCGCAACTGGCCATCACCGCGCCCGACGCCCCCTTCGACGTCCTCATCGCCCTCCAGCCTGTGAACATCATCCAGTGCGCCGCGGACCTCCTCTTCTCGCCGGTGCTGCGCAAGTACCCCAACTTGCGCATTGCTTTGTCCGAGGGCGGGATCGGCTGGATCCCCTACTTCCTCGAGCGTGTCGACTACGTCTACCAGCACCACCACAAGTGGACGGGCCAGGACTTCGGCGACATGTTGCCGAGCCAGGTGTTCAAGCAGCGCATCGTCACGTGCTTCATCGACGACGCCTTCGGCGTCGAGAACCGGCGCTTCTTGGAGCTCGACAACGTCTGCTGGGAGTGTGACTACCCCCACTCGGACTCGACCTGGCCCAATGCGCCGGAGATCGCCATGAAGTACCTGGCGGGCGTGCCCGACGCCGAGGTCAACAAGATCACCCACGAGAACGCCATGCGCCTGTTCCGCTTCGACCCCTTCGCCACGCGCGCCAGGGAGAAGTGCACAGTCTCGGCTCTTCGCGCCGAGTCGGCCGACGTCGACACCTCGATCAGGCCCCGGCGCAACACCGGCGAGCGCAAGAAGATCCTGGCCGCGGATCTCGGGCGCTTCGCCGAAAAGAACGACTGAGTCTGTCGGGGCGGGGGACCGAGAGGACACGCGGCCCACTCGAGCCCGAGGAACGTACCTGACAATGGACTGGACACGGGTCCCCGTGGTGGTGGGGGCGGGTCAGCTCACCAACCGCGACGCGGACCCCGGCGCGGCGCCGAACCCCTTCGACCTCATGGAGGCCGCGGCGCGCCAGGCCATGGCGGACACCGGCGCGGCGACCACAGACCTGACCCATCTCTTCATGGTCCACTCGTTGTCCCTGCGCCACGGCGACCCCGCCCCCGAGCTCGCCCGTCGGCTCGGAGCACCTCAGGTACAAGCACGCTGCTCGGGCATGGGTGGGTCGATCCCGCAGTGGCTCGTCAACCGCGCCGCTGAGCTCATCGCAACGGGCAGCCAACCGCGCGTGCTCATCGCCGGTGCCGAGGCCCTCGCCACGCGCCGGCGCGCCAAGAAGCAGGGCATCGAGCTCGACTGGCCGTCGTCGGAGGGATGGCCCGACACCTGGCCCCCCCTCGAGCCCGACATGGGCCTGCACCCGGTCGAGGGCGCTCACGGGCTGGCCCAGGCCACCGCCATGTACGCGCTAGTGGAGTCCGCCGTCGCCCACGGTGCGGGACATGACCCCGCCACCCACGCCGCTGCGATCGGCGATCTCATGGCCCGGTTCAACGCCGTGGCGGTCGCCAACCCCATCTCGTGGTTCCCCACCCGGCGCGACGCGCACGAGATCATGACCGTCACTCCCGAGAACCGGATGATCTACTTCCCGTACCCCAAGTACGTGAACGCGGTCATGGACGTGGACATGGCCGCGGCCCTCGTCGTCACCGACGCGGCCACGGCCCGGTCCTGGGGGCTCGGCCCCGACGAGGTCGTCTATCTCTCGGGTTGGGCGGACGCCCATGACCTCTGGTACCTGTCAGAGCGCCCCGTGCTGCACCGCTCGCCGGCATTGGCCGCATGCGCCCGGCGCGCCCTGGACACGGCCAAGGTGACCATGGACGAGGTCGGAGGGCTCGACCTCTACGCCTGCTTCCCGAGCTCGGTGGAGGTGGCGTGCGACAGCTTCGACATCGACCCCGACGACCCCCGACCCCTCACGCTCACCGGCGGCCTGCCCTATCACGGGGGGCCGGGGAGCAACTACGTGACCCACTCCATCGCCAACACCCACCACTGGTTGCGTGCCGGACACGGCGACCACGCCCTCGTCCACGGCAACGGCTACTACCTCACCAAGCACTCGGTCGGCCTCTATTCACGCCGGGCCCCCGACGAGGAGCCCCGACCGCCCGAGAAGCTCCAGGAGCACATCGACGGGCTGGCCGACGCGCTCGAGGTGGTGGCGTCCGTCGGGACCGGCACCCGGGGGACGATCGTGGCCTACACCGCGCCCTTTGACCGCGAGCGAGGTCCCCAAGCGGCGATCGGCCTCATCGACATGGGTGGTCGTCGCACCCTGGCCCGCGCCGATGAGACGCTCACGACCGAGCTTCTGAGCCACGACGGGGTCGGGACCCGCGTCGTGCTCTCGAGCTCCGACAAGACCAACACCATGCGGGGCGCCTGACCGGTCGGTTGATCGGCCTCGGGACCGGCCCTCTGAGTCGGGCCGGTGGTCAGCCTTCGAGGGTCAGGGCCTGCTCCGGGCAATTGTCGACGCCGGTGCGGGCCGCGTCGTCTTGGCCGGCGGGCACCTCGTCGACGAGCACCACGCAGTGGCCGAGGTCATCGGAGTCGAACAGCATGGGGGACAACGTGTAGCAGCGGCCATGGCCCTGGCACGCCTCGGTGTCGAGCCGGATGCGCATGCCTCGGGATCAGCCGGCCGGCGTGAACTCGATCGGCAGGGTCAGCAGCGACCGCAGCCCGGGCGTGTACTCGAGCACCGTCCCGGGCTTGAGCCAGTAGTCGGGGATCCGGCGGTGGAATTCCCGCAGCGCCACCCGCAGCTCGACCCGGGCCAGATGCGAGCCCAGGCAACGGTGCACCCCTCCCCCGAAAGCCAGATGGGGGTTGGGGTTCCGCCGCAGGTCCACGGTGTCGACACCGGGATGGGCGGCATCGTCGGTGTTGGCCGACCCGATGAGGAGCATGACCTGCTCACCGGCCTTCACGGGACAACCCTCGTACTCCACGTCCTCGGTGACCACCCGGGGCACGGCCGGGACCGGGCTCTCCCAGCGCAGGAGCTCTTCGACGGCGGAGGGGATGGCCGTCTCGTCCTCCACGAGCAGCCGACGCTGGTCGGGCTCCTGGGCGAGGTAGGCAAAGAAGCAGTCGAGGGAGTCGGTGACGGTGTCGAGCCCGGCGATGATGAACAAGAAGCAGATGTCGAGGACTTCCTCGTCGGTGAGCCGGATCCCGTCGACCTCCTTCTCCATGATCTGGCCGAGCAGGTCGTCGGTAGGGGGCTTGGCGCGGCGCTTCTTCACCTCGGCGTCGAAGTACTCGTAGACCTTCTGGCCCGCCGCCTTGCGGTGCGGGGCCTGCTCTTCCATGGTGAACCCGGGCGGACGGATGATGTCGTCCTTGACGGCCAAGAAGATGTCCAGGTCAGCGAAGGGCAGACCCATCAGCCGCAGGAAGACACGACACGGCAGGGGGACGGCGAACTCCTCGTGGAGGTCGCACGAGCCCTTGGCGGCGAACCCGTCGACGAGCTCTTTCACCAGGGCCACCACCTCGTCCTCGAGCAAGGCCATCTTCTTCGGAGCGAAGAGGGGGTCGAGGATCCGGCGGTACTTCACATGCTGCGGTGGGTCGATCATCAGGGGAATCAGGGGCCGGATGTTGCCCAGGTCCATGGGGACCTCGCTCCAGCAGAACAGCGCTGACTTCCGTAGGGCGTCCTCGACGTGCTCCCGACGGGTCAACAGCGTGAACATGTCGTCGATCCGCATCACCGGGGTTTCGCGCAGCGAGCGGGAGATCGCGCGCGGATCGTCCGACGAAGCCAGATCGGCCACCATGCCCGCAGACGTGCCTGCGCTCTCTTCTTCGGCCTGCATTCGCACTCCTCTCGCACCGGGCTCCGGTGGCACCTAAGACCAAGGTGTCGTGCGAATCACCCAGGACGTTCGATGTCACCACGCCCACCGCCCCTGGCCGCCAACGTTAGCGTTTCCTGACGCAAATGTCAGGCCTGACATCCCCGTCAGTCCTGCTCCGTTTGAGCCTGAGAAGGCCCTAACATGTCACGTCCGGTGGCCACTCTGACGCATCTGGTCTTCATCAAGGAGGGTCCGGCGGGCGGGCGACGGTCGTTGTCGGGTCTGTTTGAGGTCGGTTGGGGTCGGTGCGGCACCGCCGAGCATCATCGACCGGGGCCGGTTCCTCACGCACGGTGCAAATCGGGCACGGTGGGTCACCGTCTTACGGGGGCGGGGGTGATAGGAAATTGCCCCCCGGCCGAGCGCGGCCACCAACGGCTCGGTCGCCAGGCACGGGTCGCTTACCGACGAGGAAGCTCGGCACCCGTCATCGCACCAGTACGGGGCAGAGCGGTTACGGGGCAGAGCGGTCCAGGATCGGGCTGAACGCGCCGATGACATGGCGAGGACCAGTATTCGAGACTTCGCAGTACGATCAGGGGGGCCGTAGGGAGGGCGCACGTGGTTACCGCAGCCAGCGACAGGAGGATGCGGCGCCGCGGGGGACGACGCCAGAAACCGGGCTCGACGCCCGCCGACGTCGGCACCGCACTTCGTGCTGCGCGTGAGGCCTCGGACACGAGCCTGGTCGAGATCCAGGACCGGACCGGTGTCGCCCTGGTCCGGCTCGAGGCACTCGAAGCCGGAGACCTCTCGCGGTTTCCCGACCTGCGCTCAGCCCGGACTGCGGTGCGGCGCTACTGCGACCTCGTCGAGGTCGACGGTGACGAATTCACCGGTGTGGTCGAGAAGCACTGGGGAACGCCCCTGGCGGGGTTCGACGGTGCCGGTGGAGCGGGGAACGGCTCGACGAACGGGGACCGGACCCAGAGCGTCTACCTCACCGAATCGGTTTCCGCCGGCCATCTGAGCCGGTACCCCGGTGACGGCACCCATCTGCGCGCCTTCACCCAGACCGACGAGGTCCCCGGCGTACGACGCGCCGAGCTTGCTGCCACCAACGGCCACACCACCGCGAACGGCGCCTTCCACGCCACCGGCGCGTTTCCCATAGTGCCGCCCGTCTACGCACCGCCCCGGGCCGTCCCGCTGATCCTGCGCGGCGCCATCTGGGTCACGGTGACCATCCTCGCCATCGCGCTCGGAGTCCTCGCCCTCCAGCACTACGACCCGCAGCTCCTGGCGGACATCCACGTGGTCCACCACGTCGGCACCACGGTGCCCACCGTGGCCGGCGGGAACCCCACCACCGGAGGCGGTGCGCCGGTGCAACCGACGCACTCGGCGCAGGTGTCGTTGACCAACACCGGCGCCGGCAGTGCCTCGGTGTCGGTCAGAGCGTCGAACTACACCGTCGTGGTGGCGGCATGGGCGCCGTGTTGGACCGTGGTCCACACCCCGCAGAGCTTCTCGCCGGTCTTCGCGGCCACCCTCCAAGGGGGTCAGGTCAAGGAGTTCAACCCGGCCAACGGACAACTGACGCTCAGCATGAGTGCATCGCTCGTGACGGTGCAGGTCAAGGTCAACGGGAAGACCGTGCCGAAATGGTTGTTCAAACCGTCATCGGTCCCCTTCACCTTGAATTTCAACTCCGCCGCGATCTGAGCTCTGTCCCCGGCGCCACGGCGCCACGGAGCCACGGCGCGTCGACGTGACAGCGCCCGGGGGCTCGTGTGTCGGAGAACCGGGCGACGGCCGAGGGTCAGGCGAGACGGGTGGAAGGCACCGAGCTCACCGAGCCACGCTCGCGGATCTCGCTCACAGCGGGAACGGGGTTCGGGTCCGAGAACAGCCGATCGTCTCCGTAGTCCGCAGGCCGACCGGTGGCATCGAGCGCCCACCACGACGCCTCGAGGGCGATGCCGTTGGGGTCCGTGAAGTAGATCGAGCGGATGAAGCCGTGATCGACGACATCGGTGACCTCGCACGCGGCGGACTTGAGCCGGTCGCGCAGGTCGAGAAGGGCGTGTTCGTCGGGAAGGTTGAACGAGAGGTGGTCGAACTGCACGGCCCGTGGGTCGGGGACACCTGCGGGCTTGGCCAAACGCTCGACGGGAATGCCTGCGTATTCGAAGAAGGCCACCGTGTTCTGCGCACCGAACTCGAAGAAGTAGTGGCGGAACCGTGGTGTGCCGATCGTGGCTACCAGCCGGGCCCCGAGGACGCCGTGGTAGAAGCGCACCGTGGCGTCCATGTCGTCGGTGATCAGAGCCAGGTGGTTGATCCCCCGCCAGTGCGGGACGTCGACATCGTGGGACTCGGTCATGGCGAACCCTCCGCGCTACGGTCCGGCGTCGTGCTCCTCCCACGCTAATGGCCCGGGCCGCGAAGCGGGACGTCGGAGGTCCGCTCCTGTGAGGCTCAGTGCTGCTCGGGGTAGATCGACGGGTCCTCGAGGGGGAGCCGCAGCCACTGGATCATCTGGCGCAACTGGCCGTAGGCAGCGAGACGGGCCTCGATCGAGCCGTCCCGCTCAGCGCGGTCGATGGGCTCCCAGAGACGGTGCACCATGGTGGGCCCGAGCTCCAACAGGCCGCCGCTCCCGCCCGTGGCGTACTTCGCCAGCACGTAGCGCACCAGCGCGCCGGCCGGCACGCCGACGTTCCGGCTCAAGGTGCGGATCGTGACCATGGGGTCGACCTGCGCGTAGAGCGCTACATCGGCCTTGAAATTGGCATCGGGGTCGTCGTCAGCCCAGGGCCCGGTGAAGGACTCGAGCGTGATGCGGGCCTCGTCGTCCTCGGAGTCGGGGTGAGGGCTCATGTCCCCATCCTGCCGGAAGTGCCCATCCTGCGAGAAGGTCCGACAGTGATCCGGGCTCGGGCCCTACGTTCCGGACGCGGACCGCAGCTCGTAGTGCCCCGCACCCACAGCGACGACCACCTCGCCATGGCGAGCCGTCACCCGACCGATGCCTGACGCATCGTGCAACGGTCGGCCCCCTTCGGTGAGGTCGCGCACAGTGGTCGCCGGCAGATGGACCGTCGCCGACGCGTTGGGAGGCACGGTGACGTCGAGAACGAACTCGGCACCCCGAGACGACGGTCGGCGCCACGCCACGGCGATGGCTCCCCGGGGTGTGGGGACGGTCCCGCCGGCCCAGTCGAGCCCCGAGGGCGGCGCTGCGACATCGAACGACGCGTACCCGGGGCTCGTGGGGCGGACCCCCAGCAAGGTCTGTTGGATCTCGACGAGCACGTTCGATCCCCAGCCGTGCGACATGCTGTCCCCGGCCGCGTCCGACGGCTCCCACACCTCCCAGGTGAAGGTCCCCCCCTGCGCCAGGATGTTGGCCCAGCCGTCATGGCCGGGGTCGGTCAGGATCCGGATCATGTCGTCGACGTGGCCGTTGTCGGCCAGGCCCCGCAAGACATCGGTGGCACTGCTCACCGGCACGCCCATGCCCAGTTCGGCCACGTAGGCCGCCACCGCAGACCGGCGACCCTGGGGAACCACGCCATAGGCGAGTGCACAGGCGTTGGCGTACTGCGACGCCGTCGCCATCTTCCTCCCGTTGTTGTCGATGCCGTCGACGTAGGTGCCGTCCGGCCGCGTCAGATGGCGATTGATCGCCGCGGTGAGCTGCGCTTGTTTGCGTCGTTGTCGGGTGACCTCGCCAGCGGGCCGACCGAGGGCGGCGGCGGCATCGGCGGCCCGGCGGAACACGTTGACACCTAACACGTTGATTCTCGTGACGATCGGGTAGGAGTAGTAGACACTCGTGGCCGGGAGGTCGTCGACGAGATTGGTCGCCGGATCGACATAGGTGTCAACGTAGCCAGCGATGTTCACGAGCACCGGGTAGACCGCCGCCAGCAGGGCGCGGTCGCCCGTGCGCATCCAGTACTGCCACACCCACTCGGGATAGATCTCGGTGTACTCGTTGATGTCCTCGGCACCGAGGCCGGTCGGATAGATCTTGTTGATGGAGCCGCTCTTCTCCCAGAAGCGGCGTTGGGACTGAGCGAACTCGAGCAGCGACTTGCGCGTCACGTTCTGCTCCCCGAAGGCCACCATGGCGGTCTGGGATTCGTTGAACCCGTCCCACAACCACGGGCCCTTCTCCCGGGTGGGAGTGTCGATCCACTGCTCCTGCGCGCCGAAGAGGGCCGAATGACGACCGAGCTCGAACACCGCATCGATGGTGGACGACGACGACGCGAACGATGCGGCGTGCTCATCGGGCACCGCGGCGTGACGCGTCCGGGCCACGACGTCCGCCGATGTCAGGATCTCCCCGGGGTCATCGATCTGGAGGTAACGGAACCCGAGATAGTCAAAGGGATGGAACTCCTCGGCGCCACCGCGCTGGACCAAGCTGTAGCTCATGTCTGTGTGCTGGGTGCCGCGCGTCGTCGACACCTGACCCGGCACTCCCGAGAATGGTTGGCCGGCGACGGGCTCGTCGAGCAGGTAGCCGGCGCGCATCGTCACGAGTCGCCCGGCCACCCCGTTGTGAAAGGTGACAGTGGGCACCGCCGCGTACACCTTCCCGAAATCGGCGACCACCGCTCCTGACGCCAGGCGGTTGAGCGTCACCGCCGGGACGGGCTCCTCGATGATGCGCGTCCGCACCGACACCAGGTGTCGCCACGGCGCCACTCCCGTCGACCCCAGCACCGTGGCCCGGGCCCAGGCGCTGTCGTCGAAGCCCGGCGACTTCCAGCCGAGGGGTTCGTCGGGGCCGTTGATGTTCTCGGTGAAGTCGACGAAGTCACCTTCGAGGTCACGTTGGGTGCCTGGCAACCATGGCCCCTTGCGGACTCGCCACGAGCCGTCGGTCACGACGAGCTGGCGACGGCCGTCTCGATGGAGCACCGAGATCTGCGCCACGACGGCAGGCTTGCCCGCCGGATGTCCCTTGGTCGCACCCTGCCAACTCGAGACGATGCCCAGCGCGTTGGGCGCGCCCGGCCGCAACAGCGAGGTCACGTCGAGGGCTTCGTAGTACTGCGAGTCGGGGAACGAGTACGCCTGCCCCTTCCCGGCGCGACTGCCGTTGACGTAGAGCTCGTACTGTTGGTCGCCCGACACATAGGCCCGGGCCCGGACAATTGGCGCGCTCGACAACGCGAACTCGTGGCGCGCGTAGGTGTACTCGTCGGGACCCGGGCCCCCGGGAAAGGAACGGCCGATCCATTTGGCCTTCCAGTCGCGGTCCGCGAGCCCGGTCTCGAACGTGGCATGCGACGCGAAGGGGCTCGGAGCTCCCGTCGCCGGCCAGGTCTGCACCGTCCAGCGATAGACGGTGTCGGGTGCCAATCTGGGCCCGCGATAGGCGACGAACGCCTGTCGCGAGGACGCCACCCGGCCGGTGTCCCAGACCACCGGAGACCCCGACCCACCCGAGCCGCCCCCGCCGGTCAGTCGAGGGCGCGACACCACCAGCCGGTAGCCACGTTGGACCGCGCTGCGTCGGTCATCGTCGAGATGCCACGCGAAATAGATGTCGTCGAGGCCGAGTCCGATCGGTGCGGCCAGCCCGTCGACGGTGAGTGCCGTCGGGCTCTTGTGATCAGACCCGAGGCCACCCGTTGGAGCGGCGTCGGCTACGGCGTCGACACCTCCGGTGACACCGACTCCCGCGGCGACGATCCCAGCGGCTCCCACCAACCCACCGCCGAGCACCTGCCGGCGACTCAGGATCCGTCGCGAGTCTCGCCCTTGACCTGAATCCTTGTGCACGGCGCCCGAAGATAGATCGTCGTGCCCTCGCCCGCTACGACGCGCTGACCTGACCGTCGGCGACAGGATCACCCGATCCGTGTTCGGACGGCGCGGCACCAGCATCGGTCTGGGTCGCCTCGGTCACAGCGCTGGCTGCCACTGCCGTCACGCTTCCCTCGTCGAGGATCCTGGCCCCGAGACTCTCGGCGGGAATGGTGAGCGCGCCGGCCGCAGCAGCCCCACCCGACATCGTGGCCAGGCTGGCCAGGGTGCTGACCGCAACCTTGGCCGACCGGGCCCGGCCCGGGCGGACGCTCTTGACCTTCGTCAGCTCGTCGGCTTGCAGGGCGGTGAGGACCGCCTCGATGGCTTCGCTGTCGAGCTCGGAGGGCGAGTGGCGATCCGACATGATCGACTCGAGCAGGGCTTCGAGTCGGGCCGGTGAGATTCCCGAGATCGGCAACGGCACCGCCACCGGCTCCGTCGCCCACTCCGTGAAGACCCCGGCGGGGGTCCGCATGAGCTCGACGATCTCCGCGGCCGGGAGGGGAGGGCTGAATCGAAAGCCCTGCACCTGGTCACAGCCATGCGCGTCGAGGAACTGGAGCTGCTCGTCGGACTCGACGCCCTCGGCCACCACCACGAGGTCGAGGCTGTGGGCCAGCGCGATGACCGCCCCGACGATCGAGGCACCGCTCGCTTCGCCGTCGATGCGCTGGATGAACGAACGATCGATCTTGATGGCGTCGATAGGCATCTCGGCCAGATACGTCAGCGCGCTGTATCCCGTCCCGAAGTCGTCGATCGAACAGCGCACACCGAGGGCCCGGAGCTCGTTCAGGCTGGCCACCACCTCGTCCACGCGCTCCATGAGCACGCTCTCTGTCACCTCGAGCTCCAGCAAGGTCGGATCCAACCCGGTCCGCTTGAGGACGCTCGTCACCATCTCCACCACCGGCTGATGCGCGAATTGGCGAGGGGAGAGGTTCACCGCCACCGGGATGGCCGGAAGTCCCTGCTCCTGCCATCCCTGAGCTTGTCGGCAGGCGACGTCGAGCACCCACTCACCGAGGGTTGCCACGAGGCTCGTCTCCTCTGCGAGCGGGATGAACGCCCACGGAGGGATGAAGCCGAGGCTGGGATGGCGCCAACGCGCCAACGCCTCGACCCCAACGATGTCCCCGCTCGCCATGTCGAGCTTGGGTTGGTAGTGGACGGCGAGTCGACCCGAGTCCACGGCCCCCCGGAGGCTGTCCTCGAGGGCGAAGCGCAGTCGGGCCCGGGCACTCATGCCCGAATCGAAGACCTGGTAGGTGTTCCGGCCCGCCGCCTTGGCCTGGTACATGGCGGTGTCGGCATGCTTGAGCAGTGTGTCGGCATCAGCGCCGTCCCACGGAGACACCGCCACCCCGATGCTGGCCTTGACCGTCAACTGCCGGCCCCCGACGCTGAAGGGGTCCTCGAACCGATCGAGGAGCCGCTCCGCGAAGTCGACCACGAGCCCGTCCTTGCGCCCACTGTCGGGGATCAGGAACGTGAATTCGTCGCCGCCGAACCGGGCCAGGGTGTCGTGTTCCCGCAGGCACCCTTGGAGTCGCTTGACCACCGCCTTGAGGAGCTCGTTGCCCACAGCGTGACCGAGACTGTCGTTGATGTCCTTGAACCGGTCGAGGTCCAAGAACATGACCGACACCGCGCTGTTGGACCGGTCCGCCTGGACCAACGCCCGCTGGAGCCGATCCTCGAAGAGCAGACGGTTACAGACACCGGTCAGGGAGTCATGTTGGGCCCGGTACTCGGCCGCGGCGTGGGTGAACACCTGGTGCAGGAGATACAGCACCAACAACGAAGGCAACAGGGTCGAACCGATCATGAGCGCCGGCTGGTGATCGCGTATGCCCAGGACTGACTCCGCGCTCAGCACGGCGGGGACGACGAGCCCGACGGCCACGAGCATCGCCACCCGCACTCCCCGGGGCCGAACCGATCGCAGCGGAACCGGGTCGAAGGCGACTTTCCGAGACCGATGGACGAACCCGACTCCCCAGAACAGAGCCCCCGCCAGAGCGACCGTCGCCACCAGGTGCGACGAATGCCCTCTACCACCGAGGGCCAGCGCGGCGTAACTGGAGTTGGCCACGAAGAGACATAGGAATCCACACAGGAGGTACCGGTACAACGCCGGGTTACGTTCGGTGAGAGACACCAAGCAGCAGACGAGCCAGAGCAAGATCATGTCGAGCAACGGCGCCGCGATCGCCGGCAGCTGGAAACCGGGGCGCCAACCCTGCGAGGGAACGACCACCAGAGCGAGGATGACGAACCCCAGGGCCAAGGTGGAAAGCAGTGCTTCGGCCAGCGAGTCGGCGGAACGCTCCGGGAGTCGCTGATGGATGAGTGAGATCAGCCCCATGATGGCGAGGAGGTCGCCACCGGTGCTCAGGATCATGGGGACACCGACCTGCGTGGGCGGACCGCCCACATGCAGCGCCTGGAACAGCTGTCCCGCAGTGATACCGACCAGCCCGCACCCCAGCGCCTGCCACGCCGCCCGCCAAGGCCCGCGATGCAGATCCCGGTTCAACCGAAGGCCGTAGGCGACCGCACCCGCCACCAGTACCGCCACGACGACAGCGTCGATCGTCTGGTCGAGGACCTGCGCCGTGATCCCTCCCGCCAGAGTCACGATCATCGAGGGTTCACCCATGTCCGCAACGACGAGGCTTGCCATGACGACGGCGGGGCGAGAACCTCATTAGGAGCGCCGACGAGCGACGTCACGACAGACCTGCCTCTGGGGTCCTCGGTGGCGCTGCCACGACCGCACCTCCGCCCTTCACGTTGGTTGGCAACTTGATGACGCTTGATTTGGGCGCGTCTTTCAGCACCACGGGTTGAGTTTCGGCCTCGAACGGGCCGGGCTTGAGCCGAAGCGGCCCCCACCCACCGTGGCCAGGCGCAGATCAGGGTGGCCTGCGTATCAAGGACGGGGGTGACCTGGTCGATTAATGCACGTGACCATGGCCGCCCCGAACCAGGAGCCGACCCCCCAGAAGCTGCGCCAGCCCGCCCGGCTGGCCCGAGCCGCGCCGAGTCATGGCGCCTCGAATGCGGCCGGACCTGCGCAGTCCCCGCCTTCTGGCCCGCAGCCCGACGAGAGTGGGCCGAACCCCTCCGACACGGTCGGCGAGGAACGGGTCGTTCTGGCTATCGGGTCGACCTACTTCCACAACGGTCGGGTCAGCCCTGAGCGCTACGCCTCGGATCTGGCCCCGTCGTTCCTGGGCGCCATCGCCGCCAGCCACACCCTGCTGCGCGAGCTGTTCAAGGAGATGGGGGCGCCCGAGGGCGCCTCGATCCGGGCCGACTGTGAGCGCTGGCACCTGCGCTACGGGTCGGACCTCAATCAGGCGCAGTTCTCGGTCGACGAGCAGATGACCACGAACGGGGCGGGGGCGGCATCGACTGCCGGGGACCGTACCGGCGCCGACGGGTGGGTCCGGGGGCTCGTGGCGTCGCGCGACGCCGATCACGCGCAAGCGCTGGCGGCGTTCGAGGCCGAGGCCGCAGAAGCAGCCGAGGCCGGCGCCCCGCAGCGGGCAGCCATTGCCTATCGCGCCGCGGGTGCCGCCGCCCTGGCGGCGGGCCGGGGCGACCACGCCAACCGCTTGCAGCGACTGGCGGGCAAGGCCTACCTGGAGATCGCCGAGAAGTCCGAGACGCTCCCTCAGGGAGTGTTCATGGCATATCGCGAAAGTGCCCGCTGCTTCTTGGAGGCGGGCAACCTTCCCTTGGCCCACAAGTGCTTGTCGAAGGCCATCGCCATTGGCGAGACCCTCGGCTACACGGAGTCGGCGTGAAGATCTACCTCTCGACCGAAGGGACCTATCCGTTCGTGCTCGGAGGCGTGTCGACCTGGGTCGACCAGCTCGTCCACGGCCTCCCCCACCACCACTTCGAGATCGGTGCCCTCGTCGACAACCCTCATCACCGCATCCAGTACCGGCCGCCGCCCAACGTCACTCTGCAGCCCATTCCGCTGTGGGGCCTCGAGCTGGCCGAGGAGTACCTGCCGCGGCGCGCCGGTTGGCGCCGCGCCCTGCGGACGTCGTCTCCGGTGGTGCGCGACCGTTTCCTGCCGTCATGGGAGCATCTCGTCGACTGTCTGGCTGCACCCGAAGCCGATTCCCGGGCGCTCGGCGACAGCCTGTCCGCCGTAGCCCACTTCGCGGAGCGATACGACCTGCGTCGCGCCCTGGGTGACGCGGCAACATGGGCGTTGCTCCTCGACCGGCTCCAAGCCAACCCCATTCATGCCCGGACGGGCCTCGCTCCGGCTATGGACTTCGCCCGCACCATGTACCGCTACCTTCTCCCCCTCACCGCGGCGACTCCTGTCTGCGACGTGGTGCACAGCACGGCTGCGGCGCTGTGCGCGCTGCCGGCCGTCGTGGCGAAGTACCGCTACGGGACACCGCTGGTGCTCACCGAGCACGGCATCTACCTGCGCGAGCGGTTGCTGGCCATGTCCGCCGAGCCCTTCGGGACCAAGGTGTTGTTCGCCAACTTCTACCGGGCCGTGGTCGAGCTCGCCTATCGCGAGGCCGATGTGCTCACCCCCGTGTGCGCCTACAACGCCGGGTGGGAGGAGGCGCTCGGCGTCGATCCTGAGCGCATTCGGGTGATCCACAACGGCGTCGACCCGGCCCGCATCGACGTCTGGCCGGAGCCCGAGGGCCCTCCCACGGTCGGGTTCGTGGGTCGCATCGACCCGTTGAAGGACGTCTTGACGTTGATCCAGGCTTTCGCCCGGGTCCGACGCGTCATCCGGGACGCCCGGCTCCGGATATGGGGGCCGGCCACCTCTCAGAGCTACCTCGAGAAGTGTGAGATGACGGTGCGCGATCTCGGGCTCAGCGACGCGGTGACCTTCGAAGGCTCCACCATCGACATCGCGGCCGCCTACGGCGCCTCGCACGTGATCGGACTCTCATCGATCTCCGAAGCCTTCCCCTACACCGCGGTCGAGGCCATGCTGGCGGCGCGCCCCATCGTCGCCACCGCCGTTGGGGGTGTCGCCGAGGCCATCGGCCCGGCGCAGTGTCGGGGGACGGGCATGGTGGTCGAGCCCGGCGACCCCGGTGCCATGGCCGAAGCCTTGCTCGCGGTGCTCGGCGCGTCGGCGGTCGAACGAGGTCATCTGGGCGAGTGGCTCCGAAGCCGCGCCCTGACCCTGTTCACCGCCCAACGCATGTTCGACGACTACGACGACGTCTACACGTCCTTCGAGCAGGCGAGGTCGGCGACACCTGAGATCGGTGTCGCCGCGACGACGGCGCTCGCAGATGTCTCGCCTGTCTCGGACAGGGCCATGGCGCATTCGGTCTCATGACCACGGGCACGGTTCAGACCACCGAGTCAGGTGAGCTCGGCCTCCACATCGCGGCGCGCACCGTCATCGGTCGATGCCCGGCTCCGCTGAACGCGGTGGAGGTCGCCGTGGTGCTCGAGACATGTGGCTACACCGCGACGCGGGCCCGTGCTCTGGGGTCCGACGGGCTCAACGCTCTGGCCGAGCGCGTCTTTGCGCTCGTCCCTCTGTACGCGTCGACAATGTCGCGCCAGACGCTGGCACCCGTCGCCATCCGCTCCCGACCTCCCGGGCCCGTGGACCTGGCCCGTGGTCTCGCCTATTCGTCGCCCTGGCTCGTGAGCCTCGCCACGTTGTTGATCTCGGGCGTGTCGTTCTGGTCGTCGAACTTCTCGATCCCCTCGATCGCCAACGCCGTCACGTTGGCCACCGCCTTGGCTCTCCTCGTCACCGGTCCGTTCATCCAGGCATTCGGTCGGAGGGCGTCGTTCTACATCGGTCTCGGGGACCAGGGCATGGTGGTGTGGATCACGCGGTGGACTCTCGAGGTCGGCCTCCTGGCCACTGTCTTGTCAGGTTTGGCCCTCTTTCTCGTCCGCAATGACGTGCTCGGGGCCGGCACTCCGGCAACGGCGAAATTGGGCATCGCCGCCGCCGTCACCATCGCGGCGTTGCAACTCGGACTAGCCGCCTTCTACGTACGGCGCGCCTTCCTTTCCATCGGGGTCATCGTCGGTGGGGGGGCCGCGGCATTGATCTGGTACGCCAGCCACTCCGGTATCTACACCGATCCCACCGTGCTCATCGTGTGGCAGCTGCGCCTACTGGCGATCATGGCCGCTGTGTGTTGGATGGCGAGTGCGTGGTGGCTCTTGCGAGTGGACTCCTCGGCGCCCGCCGAGCTGTGGCGTCCCTCCGGCTCGGCCCTGTTGCGGGCGGTGGCGCCCTACGGGCTCTTCGGTTTCGCCTTCTTCGCCATCGTGGTCGCTCCGCAGCTCATCAGTGGGGGCCTTCTCCGAGGCGGCTATACCTTCAACGCCCCGTTCGCCATGACGAGCGGCGTCGCCATCGTGGTGCTCGTGCCACTGTTGGCCCAGACCGTGGCCGCCAGCGAGCACCTGCTGGCGCGCCAGTTCCCGGCCTGGTTGTCGCTCTTCACCGTGGCACAGACCGACGAGTTCCGACGGAAAGTGGTGCGGTACTGGCACGAGCAGCTGCTCGTGCTGGGCGGCCTCGCCGTGGTGGCCGGCGCCGGGGTCATCGTGGGTGCCCCTCGCCTGGGGGCGACGTTTCCCATCCTCGCCGATCTGGCCCGACACCCGGGCCTCCTCGCGGCATGCACCGTCGGCTACCTCCTGCTCGGCATCGGGCTCTTTTGCAGCCAACTCCTCTTCTCCTTGTCCGCGCCGATGCGGCCGCTGGCCGCGGCGTGGGCCGGCTTGGCGGCTCTCACGACGACATCGATCGGGACAGCGTGGGCGGGGCCGACGGTCGCAGCCGTCGCCGGGCTCGTGGCGGGAGCCGGTGTCTACGCGGCCGTGGCGGTAGCCCTCGCGCACCGGGCTTTCACCCGGGCCGACCTGACCTACTACCGGACGCTCTGAGGCGAGAGGGCGTCGACGATGGTCATGCAGCTCGCACCGGTCACTCGCCGGCCTTACCAACACACCGGACAGGGTCACGACCGCCGCCTGCGACCCCGGCGCGGGGCGCAGGCGCGGGCCAATCTGTGGCGGATCGAGGTCACCATCGGGGCCGTCGTCCTCGTGCTCGTCACGATGGCGCTGACGACGTGGCCCGTCGCCGCCCCGACGCGGCTCATGCCGCCGGGGTTGACCCTCACCCACTCCGGGTTGGTCATCGCCGATCCCTTCAAGACGGCGACGCCCAACCGCCAGCTCCTGGACCACTACGTCTTCAACGGTTCGGCGGCGCCGGGGGTGGGCTTCATCAACGCGTCGAACCGGGGTCTCGACGTCGGGGTCCGAGCGCACTCCAGTTGGTCGGGCTGGTTCGCGGTGACGCTGCGCGCCGCGGGGCCCGACGTCGTGTGGCACGCCGTCATGTCCCGGCCCTCGACGCCGGTCGGATCGGGTGTGGGTGAAGCGGTTCTCGCCGTGCAGTCGGCATCGACCCAGAGAAACGGCACGATCAACTACGTCGTGGTGGCGACATACTCCTCACAGGGCAAGAGCACGTGGCAGATCGGCTCGGCCCACGGAGTTGTCGCCGACGCCGTGACCGACCGCCTGTGGCAGGAGCCGCTTCGGGCCGACGCCCCTTCGAGCGAGCCGGTCACCATTCGCACCGACGGGCACCACACCCTGACCGTGTGGTTCGGTGATCGCCAGGTGTACTCCAACCACCACCTCCACATGAACGACCCGGCTCCGTTCCAGGCCTACCTCGAGGTCCAGGGGCGCAAGATCCCCTACGTGTCGAACTTCAAGGACTTCTGGGTGACCGACGCCGCGCCGGTGATCGTCAAGGGAACGGCGCCGGGCTCACACCTCACGCTCGACACCGGACACGGCGTGGTCCACGCCACCTCCGACTCCGGTGGGCTGGCATCGTTGAACGTCCCCGTACCGGAGCTGGTCGGCACCGGAACCTTGACCGTGAGCGATCGATCAGGCGTCCGACAGTTCCGCCACCTGCACTACGCCGGGGGCGATGAAGTGCAGATCACACCGCGCTGAGACAGCTACAGAGGCCGCTGACCATGACCGTCCGTTTCGGGCTCATCCGATCCCGAGGGTCGATCAGATCAACCTGTAGCGTTCGGTCCGGAAGCTCTGCTTTTCGTCAACGAAAGGGGCCACCCAGTGCCCGGACCGCTTGGCAAGATCAGAAGCCCGTGGATCGTCATCCTGCTTTCGGTCGTGACCCTCGGCATTTATGGCATCTATTGGCAATATGCGATGTTCAAGGAGATGAAGGACTACTCGGGACAAGGGATCGGTGGCGTACTCGGCGTCGTCCTGGCGATCCTTCTTTCCATCGTGAACGTCTTCGTCATGCCCTCTGAAGTCGGCAATCTGTACGCCGCCGAAGGTCAACCCAAGCCGGTACGCGGAGTAACGGGTTTCTGGATCGTGCTCCCGATCATCGGCTCCTTCGTCTGGTTGTTCAAGGTCCAGGGGCATCTCAACAAGTTCTGGACGTCGCACGGTGCGGTCGCGGCATGAGACAAAGGTCCGACCGGAGTGTTCAGTTCTGCGCGCCGGCGGGACCTCGTCGCCTGACCCTGTACATGCGCAGGCGTCCGTAGTCTTTCGCCGCGGGCATGTGCCCGACGTAGTCACATGCGACGTCTGCACAGCCCGACAGCTCGAGTGCCGCCGCGAAGGCCTCTGTCACGTAGACCGCGCCCGGCGGCGTCACGGGCTCGATGCGTGCCGTGCGACTGACGTGGGACCCCATGAACGCGTCGGCCCCGAGCACCGGGTCCCTGATCGGGAACACGGGTCCGATGTGCCCCGACAGCCGAAACGCCAGGTGCGAGGGAAGTCCGTGTGCTTCGAGGTCGACCGCGCCCAGGGCATCTTGGAGGTCCAGGGCACACCGCGCTGCCGCCGGGGCCCCGGACAACACGACGTACAGCGCGTCGCCCCACGTGTTTCGGTACTCGACATCCGTCTCGTGGTCGGCGAGGACCTGGGCGAAGGTCCCGAGCACGACGTCGGCGAACCGCGGCAGCTGTTGATCTGTCAGTTTGGAGAACCCGCTGATGTCGCCCATGAGCATGGCCCGGATCACCCGCTGGATGTGTCGGCCATCATCATCGGCTGGAGGGATCGGAAGCTCGTCGACGTCGACAGACAGAGATGCGCCCGGCTCCGGTGAGACCACGACGACGTCGTGGCCCGTCGAGCTCCATCTCGCCACGTCCGCCGCGGTTCCCGCCACACCGGTGGGTGCGTCGCCGTCCCACAACGCCAGCTGGTATGCATCGGAGTCGAGGTGCCGGGCCCGCACCAGGGCGAGCCCCATGGCGAGCTCCGAGCAATAGCCGTAGAGCACGTCGTCGTCGAGATAGGCGCCCTCGGTGGCAAAGCTGACCGACATCGCCGCGTCGAGGCACCGCCGAAAGCGCGTCACCCAGCCCGACCCGGAGGGAGCCACCGACGTCCCGATGAATTCGTCGAGTGCGAAGGGAAGGACGACGTGGAGCTCGCACCCCTGGGCGAGAAGAGCCTCGGCCCACAAGATGTCACCTCCACTGGCGAGCGATCCGTAGGCGTATCCAGTGGGGCGTCGTCGGACGGCCTCCTCGACGCGAGCGGCGACGCCGGGTTCCTGCCCGAGCCGGAACCGACCCTCCTCACCGGGCCCGGCCATCCGGTGCCCGCAGTAGTGCGCCACTGCCGGACCGGCCAACACCGACAGCATCTCGGGGTCGATCCCGCTCGTGGCGCAGATCATGCGCAGTTGACGGCGGGTCGTCGACAAGGCACCGAAGTCCCCGCCGTGCAAGGTCGCGGCCCGCGCCAGGGCCCTGCGGGCCCCGGCATCGTCACCGAGAAGCAGACGGGCCTCGGCCTCGGTTGCAGCCGCGAAGTACGACGACTCTCCCGAGGCCACCACGAGATCGAGCGCGTCGCGGGCGAGCGCCCGGGCGCCGGCGGGGTCCCCGGCCACAAGCGTCAGGGTGGCGGCATTGATGGCGGGGAAGTAGCCGTGCGTCCGTTCCCGGATTCCCCGGTAGGCCTGAGCGGCTTCGACCGCCAGGCGACGGCGCTCGTCACCCACCGCGCCGAGTGCGACGTCCTTGCGGATACGGGCTTCGAGGGCGGCGACGTCCTCGGTGTCCACCGAGGACAGACCGAGCTCGGAGAAGCGACGCGCCGCCTGGCCGGTCGAGCCCGTGCGGGCGAGGGCGAGCACGGCGCGGTATCGCAGGGCCATGTCACCGGGATGCTCGTCGAGGCCCCTCTCAGCCAGATCGAAGGCCGAGAGCAACTCGCCGCGTCGCTCTGCATCGCGCACGGCTGCCAGCCAGGCCTCGGCGGTCCGAGACGGCACCTCGTTCGGTGGCGCGTCACCGGATGCCGACATGGCCGAATCGTAGATTGACCCGCACGACTCCACCGACGATCTCCACCCCAAGACCGTGGCCGGTCCAGAAAGTAGTGTTGGCACATGTCTGGAGTTCCATCCGAGGGCTCTTTCATCGCTGCGACGAGGGCCAATGGCGGAAGCTGACCGATCCGCGACCTACGACCCAGATGCCGTCCGTGCCAAGTACCTCGTCGAGCGTGACAAGCGGCTGGTCCCAGGGCGCGCCGACATCCTTGACCTGCGAACCGACGAGCACTTCGCCCGGTACCGGGACGATCCGTTCACGCCGGTCTCCGAGCGCCAGCCGATAGCGGACGACGTCGACGTCGTGATCGTGGGGGGAGGCATCGCCGGGGTCCTCGCCGGCGCGCAGCTCCGCAAGGCGGGCGTCAAACGGATTCGGATCATCGACCAGGCGGGGGGCATCGGCGGCACCTGGTACTGGAACCGCTACCCGGGCGTGATGTGCGACGTCGAGTCGTACATGTACATCCCGATGCTCGAGGAGCTCGATTACATCCCCACCCGGCGTTACGCGTTCGGCGAGGAGATCCTGCACCACCTCGAGGCGATCGCCCAGCGATTCGATCTCGTGTCCGACGCGCTGTTCCACACCGGAGTGACCCGTGCCGAGTGGGACGAGGACACAGGTCGGTGGCAGATCCGCACCGACCGCGGCGACGTAGTCAACTCCCCCTGGTACGTGCTCGCCGTCGGGATCCTCAACCTCATGAAGCTGCCCGTCATCCCGGGCATGGAGGACTTCGCCGGTCGCTCGTTCCACACGGCGCGGTGGGATTACCGATACACCGGCGGTGGGCCGCACGAGCCGCTCATCGGACTGACGGACAAGGTGGTCGGCCTCGTCGGTGTGGGGGCGAGTGGCATTCAGTGCGTGCCGCCGTTGGCCGAATCGGCAAAGCACCTCTATGTGTTCCAACGCACGCCGTCGGCCATCGGCGAGCGGGGCAACCGACCGACCGATCCCGAGTTCGCCCGGGGCCTCGAGCCCGGATGGCAGCGGGCCCGGATGGACAATTTCCAGTCGATCATGCTGGGCCGGCCCGTCGAGGTCGACGAGGTGGACGACGGGTGGACGCACCACTACGCGGCCGTCCATCACCCTCCGCGGGGCGAGGGCATGACGACGGCTGAGTACCTGCGCAGCGCCGAGGAGCTCGACTACCGGATCATGGACGCACACCGGCGACGGGTCGAGACGTTGGTGGCCGATGCGGCGACGGCCGAGATGATCAAGCCGTACTACCGGTACCTATGCAAGCGTCCCTGCTTCCACGACGAGTACCTCCTGGCCTTCAACAACCCCAACGTCACGCTGGTCGACTGCCCCGCCGGGATCGAGCGGATCACCGACCTGGGCCCGGTCGTCGACGGACAGCAGTACGAGGTCGACTGCATCATCTACGGGACCGGCTTCGAGGCCGAGCTCACCCCGCTGTTCCGTCGGGTCGGGCACGAGATCGTCGGCCGCGGCGGTGTCACCCTGGCCGAGAAGTGGGCCAACGGCGCCGCCAGCCTGTTCGGGATGATGAGCCGTGGATTTCCGAACATGTTCGTCATGCCCGCACCCGGACAGCAGGCCGTGGTGACGGTCAATTACACGCAGCTGGCCACGCTCGGGGGCGAGTTCATCGGTGGCGCCGTCCGGCTGCTCGAGGAACAGGGCGTGGAGGTGTTCGACGTGAGCGCCGAGGCCGAGGAGGCATGGACGCAGAAGATCATCGACTCCTTCGTCGACGGCAGTGCGGTGATGTCTGCCTGCACGCCGTCGCGCATCAACAACGAGGGTCACCCCGAAGCGATGAATCCCCGCAACGGCAACTACGGCCGGGGGATGGGCGACTGGTTCGCCTACCGCGAACGGCTCGAGCAGTGGCTCGAGGCCGCAACGTTCGAGGGCCTGGAGCTCGAGGTGCGGTCGACGGCGTCGTGAGCGCTCGTCAGCAGGTTGCCGTCGTGACCGGCGGCGGGGGCGGGATCGGAGCCGCGATCGCCGAGGAGCTCGGCCGGGGCGGCTGGTTCGTCGTCACCCTCGACCCTCTCGTGACCCTCGACGGCTCGCAGCGCCTCCCCGAGACCGAGGAGACCACCGCCGGTCGGATCGTGGCGGCAGGTGGCTCGGCCCGGGCCTCGTCGGCGTCGGTCACCGACGGCGAGGCGGTGCGCGGCCTGTTCGAGGAGCTCGTCGACGAGCACGGTGGGATAGACGCGGTGGTCAACGTGGCCGGCATCACCCGGCAGAGCAGCTACGCCGAGGGCACCGAGGAGGACTGGGTCGCGCTCCTGGGCGTCCACCTCGGGGGCTATCTCAACGTGCTCGACGCCGCGCTGCCGCTCATGGCCGCCGCCGAGCACGGCCGCGTCCTCGGCGTCACCTCGGGATCGGGCTGGCGCCCCGCCGACGCCGGCGCCTATGGCTGTGCCAAGCGGGCCGTCGCCGCCCTCACCTGGCAGCTGGGTCGTCGGGCGCCGCCGGGCGTGACCGTGAACGCCATCTCCCCCATCGCGGCCACCCGCATGGTCGCCGCGGCGGTCGAGCGCGCCCGTCAGATGGGCGGGGCCTCGCGCGGCGGCGGGATGTCGCTCCGGTCAATGCCTGGTCCCGAGGACCTCGGACCTCTCGGCGCGTACCTCGTCAGTGACGGCTTCGGATGGTGCACCGGGCAGGTGCTCTTCGCCGGCGGTTCGGAAGTTGCCATCGTCGACGAGCCCCGCCTTCTCGAGGTGGTCCGGGGCGACGGGGTGGCCTCTCTCGCCGGGATGCTCGAGGTCGTCGTCCCCCGCGCCTTCGCCTCAGCCGAGACGAAGCAGGTGAGCGGGGGCGGGGGCAACCCCCGGTTCGGGGCGATCTTCGACGAGCCCCGATCCGCCGAGGTCGCGACAGGCCACGTTCGATCGTGTGCCGTCGTCACGGACCGGCCCGTGTTGGCAGCGGCCATCACCGCCGCGCTCGAGGCCCGCTCCGTGACCTGCCACCGCCTCGAGGTCACGCACGGCTTCGACGACGCCGCCGGTGCGCTGCGCTCTCTGGTCGAGGCGGCCGGGCCGGTCGATGCCGTCGTCTTCGCCCCCGGCGATCATCAGCCGACGACCACCGCCACGACCGGTTGGGAGCGGGTGCTGGCCGAGCATCATGGCATCGTCGAGGACCTCCATGCCGACGCCGGATGGGCCCGGGCGGCGGCCGACTACGCCTCGGGCACGGCTCGGCCGGTGCAGCTCGTCACCCTCACCGACGCCTCCACCACAGGGGGTCGGAGTCGGGCCCAGGCCGCGGTGCAGCTCGCTCGCGCGGCCGCCGGTTCGACCGAAGGGCGCGTCACGGCCTTCGCGGCGGGCATCGAGGCTTCGGAGAAGGCGGCCGGCCCACCGGCCGGTGCGCTGGTCGCCCATCTGCTCGGCCATGCCGAGGCATCGGCGCTCGCCGGTGCGGAACTGGTGATAGGTGCGGGCTGGCTCGGCCTTCGCAGTCATCCCCGACCGATCGGCGCCATCACCTACGGCGGGCCCGACGTTCCCGATTGGCTCGACGCCACGCTCCGGGAGGTCGTCGGCGCCGACGACGACGCACTGCGAATGGAGTCCTGATGGTGGACGAGCCCAGGCGCGTCGTCGACGCGCACGTGCACCTATGGGACCCGGCCCGGACGGACTGGTATCCCTACCTCTCGCATCCCCCGCAAGGCGGTTCGGGAGATGCCTCGAGGATGTACCGCCGCTTCGACGCCGATGTCTATCGGGCCGAAGCAGCCCGGTGGAACGTCGAGAAGATCATCAACGTCGCGGCCGCCACCGGTCGTCACTCGATCGAGGAAACCATCGAGCTCGATGACCGCGCGCAGAGCAACGGTGGTCCCGACGCCATCATCGGAGGCCTCCCGCCGACCGACACGGTGGCTGAGGCCGTCGAGCTCATCGACCGGCAGATGACAGCAACACGCTTTCGCGGGGTCCGCCCCATGGGCGCCACCATGGGCCCGGTCCCCGACGTCGGCGTGCTCCACGCGCTGGCGGACCGGGACCTCGTGTTCGAGCTGATGACTCATCCCGATCAGCTTCGAGCGGCGGCGACGGAGCTGGCCCGCTTCGACGATCTGACCGTCGTCGTCGAGCACACCGGATGGCCCCGGTCGAATTCCGACGAGGAGCGGTCCCTGTGGCGGTCCGGCATCGACGCGCTGGGTGACCTCGGCGACAACGTCATGTGCAAGCTCTCGGGCCTCGCCATGCCACTGCAGTCCATGCGTGTCGACGCCTTCGCCCCGTGGCTCGAACACGCCATCGACGTCTTCGGCGTCGACCGCTGCATGTTCGCCAGCAATTTCCCGGTCGACTCGATGTACGGCACCTTCGACGAGCTCTACGAAACGTTCAGCACCGTGACGGCCGGCCTGGACAGTGGATCCTGCAAGAAGCTCTTTGCCGGCAACGCCGAGCGCGTCTATCGCTGCTAGGTCGACGTTGCCGGGTGGACCCAATTACAAACCCTCGGCAACTGCCTTGATTCGTTCGAGGGTCCGGAGCATGTCGCGACGGTTGCGGCGCTCTCGCAAGAACCCGCCCAGCGGCCACCAGATCTTGAGAATGAGATGGTCGCCGAGGTCGAATGATTCTGTGACGTCGGTACCGCCGTCGTCTGAGGCGCGAAACTCGTAGCGCCACGTGTTGACCGGTCGGTTGAACATGACGACCGCGAACTCGAAGACCTCACCGGGAGCGCACTCGGTGATCGTGCATGTGGTCCAGTAGAGGAAAGGCCAGTTCTCGTTGCGTTTCACGTGGCCCCGGTACTTTGCACCGACCGCCGGACCGGTGGCGCCGCCGGTCCACTCCGCCTCGACCACCTCGGGGCTGTACTCACCCAACTTCGTGATGTCGCTGACAAGGCCCCACACCCGCTCCGGCGGCGCGTCGATGTGCACAGTGACCGCAGCTCGCATGGCGCAACCTTAGGGTCTCGCACACAGACGGTCGGGTCACGTCGCCAGACGGAGAGCGTTTTTCGATGGTGGTGGGGCGAGCTGGAATTGCTGGCGAAGCCAGAGGAGGTGACGCACTTCGGCCGGTCCCGGGACGCCGTCGAGCTTCACCTCGAGCGCCACGACACATTGGTCGCGGCGCTCGACGATGAGGTCGACCTCATGGTCCCCACTTGCGGCCTGAAGTGTCAGAAAAGGTGTCAATACCCGGCTATCTGGGGCACTCCGGTGTGGCGATCCGCTGTGTCAGTTTAGGTTGACAAATCAATAGTGTCAACCTAAACTGACACGCATGGACATCGAAGAACTCGGCGTGAGTCTCTCGTCGGATGACCCGGCAATTGGGCTACGCGCCTCGTTGGCGCTCCATCGCCTGGCTGAGAGGGTCGAAGCGAACCACGTCGCGTCGGCGCGGGAAAAGGGCTGGTCGTGGCGGCAGATCGGAGACGCCTTGGGCGTCACCCGCCAATCCGTGCA
>DATKQM010000031.1:0-190189 GCA_035532735.1 Acidimicrobiales bacterium
CTCAGTCGGTCAGTTTCGACGCGAGCACATCGAGGGTTTCATGGAGGATCTCCTTTGGGAGCGCTCGGCCGCCACGGCGTCGGTGCGGTCCAGGGCGCTCCAGCAGTTCTCCGGGTGGCTGGCGGACGACGGGCACGTGGATACCGACCCCATGGCCAAGATGAAGGTCCCCTTTGTCCCCGCAACAGCCCGTGCCCATCCTCACTGAGGCTGATCTGAAGGCCCTGCTGGCGACGTGTCGGTCGAAGGGCCTTCGAGGACCGAAAGGACGAGGCGATCATCGGTCTTCTGGCCGACACTGGCATGCGCCGGGCGGAGGTGCTCGGGATGGGGTGCGAGGATGTCGACCTCGACGTGGAGGGTCGTGTCCGTGCTCGGGAAGGGACACAGGCGACGTCAAGTCCCCATCGGAGCCAAAACCATGGATCCGCTACCACAAAACCTGTGTCACGACGTATAACGCGTTCTTGCCTGACGATTGAGTGAGCGAGATTGCGTGAGGTCGCGCCCACTATGTGCTGCGTTGTCAGCGTTACTCGTCGCGCTGTGCCGTAGTCCTCTATTAGTCCCACCGGCCACCTGTCACGATCGAAGTGTCCTGCCCCCGACGGGGTGGAGTGGGGGAGCCACCCCGTCGGGGTAAGGCAGTTCCTGTGGCAAGTAGCGATCTGGTCGGAATCTCCCAACCTCTCGTTTGCCCAAGTTCCTCGCGTAGCGTGTGCGACGCTCGTGGGGTTAGAAGGTGAAGTAGGTGCAAGTACGGACAGAGACCAGCATCACAACTAACGTGAGAGCGTTCAACGACAAAGACCGGCCCCCACGGAGGTACCCGTCGGGTCGGCTGTGTGCGGATCATGCGTGTGACACACGCCTTTCGATTTACAACCAAGGTTCTTACTGCTCACTGCACACAAAGGATGTGATGCGCGTCAGGGGCAAGAGGGCCGTTTGACGCCATCCGCTTTTCGAGAAAGCTCCTATGGCGGGTGCGTCTTGGACTTGGTCTTCTGCGAGGCGCGTTAGTTGCCGAAATCCCAGCTCTCCCCGATCTCGTAGCGGTGCACGACGTTTTTGGCGATGAGGATCTTGTGGACCTCGTCGGGGCCATCGGCGAGTCGGAGGGTACGCGCCCCCAAGTACATTGCGGCCAGTGGCAGGTCGTTGGACACACCGGCCGCGCCCCACACCTGGATGGCGCGGTCAACTACCCGGCTGTACGCGGCGGGCACGAACACCTTGATGGCCGAGATATCGGTTCGGGCCGACCCATCCCCCTGGTCCATCTTTTCGGCGGCGTGGATCGTCATCAGGCGCGAGGCCTGGATATCGATGTAGCTGTCGGCGATGAACCCTTGGATGAACTGCTTCTCTTTCAGCATGCCGCCGTGAACCCTGCGTTGACAGGCACGCTCGACCATGAGATCGAAGGCCCGCAACATCTGACCGACGGAGTTCATGCAGTGGAAGATACGGCCCGCTCCGAGGCGGTCCTGGGCGGCCTGGTGACCTTGTCCGACGTGACCCAGGGCGTTGTCGGCGGGAACCCGGACGTTGTCGTAGATCACCTCGCAGTGATCGGAGCTGTCGCGCCCCCAGATCCCGATACCCCGGACGATATTGACGCCCTTGGTGTTCGTGGGGACGATGATCTGGACCATCTGGCCGATGTCATGTTGGCTGCCCGGTTCGCTGACCCGGCACATGACGATGAAGAAGTCCGCGGCGATGCCGTTCGACGTGAACCACTTGTGGCCGTTTATCACCCACTGATCGCCCTCACGCACGGCGCTGGTGTCGAGTGACCGAGGGTCGGACCCGGGGTTGTGGGGTTCTGTCATCGAGAAGCCTGACTCCATTGACCCGTCGATCAGGGGGAGTAGCCACTTCTGCTTCTGCTCCTGCGTGCCGTACTTGACGAGGATCGTTTGGTTCCCGGAGTTCGGTGCCACCACTCCAAAGAGCGACGCCGCCCCGATGGCGTAAGCGAGCACTTCGTTCATGTAGGCATGGGCGAGGAAGTCGAGGCCCATCCCTCCGTACTCCTTCGGGAGGTGCGGTGCCCACAGTCCGGCTTCCCACACCCGCTGCTTGATCTCTTCGCGGAGCTGATGTGCCTCGCGACGTTGGTGTTCGGGAACGTCGGATTCGCGGCTCAGGTTCCACAGCTTTGCCTCGTTGGGGAGGATGTCGTCGTTGACGATTTGCGCCGTTCGCATGCGGATATCGTTGATGCGATCGTCGAGCGTGGGAATGGGCTTCACGTTCATTGGCATGAAGGGCAACCTCTCATCGTGTGCGAACGGGTCAGGCCGGTGGATGTGCCATTGCCACCTCATATGACCACAGCTCGCTGTGGACGGCCACGGGCGGATGATCCCTCCCCGGTCGGTGACAAGTTCGTCGAGATGGACCGCTATATTCATGGCGGCTGAAGCGCTTGCTCAAGAAGACGCCTGGTCGCAACCTGCGAACGGGACAAGCCGACTGTTGGACCCGAACCTGGTTCCACGACCAGGGCCTGCACAAGTTCATGGGGACTATCCGATACCCGAAGGCAGCGTAACCATGTCCAGAAGACCGTCGGTGAGCTGTGTGCGGGAAAACCGCATGCACAGATCGAAAGGGGGATGGGGAACCGGGCTCGCTTTGCGAGTACCGTGTCCCTGACTACCCATGCCTTCTCCGAGTTGCCCGAAGTGCCAGTCCGACCAGCTCGACGAGGATTGGGGTAGCCACGGTGATGACTGCCCTGTCGGCGACCACCGGCATCTCATCTGCACGAACCCCGTCTGCCTGTGGACCTTCACTGTGGCAGCGCGATCCGGGAAGACCCAGTGAAGCTCAAGTTGGACTTACACGAAGTCTACAACCGGGGTGAGGACATAGACCGAGCACTCCGTGGTGTCATCGACGAGGCGGTGGAGAAGAAGGCTGAACGAGTCGAGATCATCCCTGGGAAGGGCAGCGGCCAGCTCAAGAAGCGCGTCCTTCGATTCCTCGATCAGAAGGAAATCAAGGCGCTGTACGACCGCGTCGAGAAGGACTCACGCAACTTCGGGAGGGTGTTCGTTCACTTCCGGTGGAAGTGACGTTCGAGTCCTCCAGTGCCAGTGGATCTGGATCACGAGATCGTGATCCAGATCCTCGGCGTTTCCCATGACACCTGGGTCGTTGGGAACCAGGAATCGCAGTCCGCAGACAAAGCTCGAAAGCGTCATCCCGCGGAGATGCATTCACCGCACGTCGCCGGACCTGGAGGTGAGCGTGACGACGTTCCTGCGCTCCCGCCTCCTAATTTGGGCCACCTGAGGTCAACGTTCCATAGGTTCAGATCGACGTGGACTCACGCGGAACCATTCGGCACGAGCATATGACCCGTGGTGCTGAAGTGCGCCTCGGGGCTGTCAGGGGCGCGCTGACGATGGCGGGGTGGATCTGCGGACGGTGGGGGAGCCTGGCCCATGGAGGTTGGCGCGTCACCACAGCTGATCGGGGCGCCTCTCTGGGCGCGTAGCCTCGTGTCAAGGACAGAGGAGAATGACCGTGGAAGACGCGACAAGCATTGAGGTGGACAGGATCACCGAAGTACTGATTGACGGGATCTGGCACCCCGTGATCCCCGGCACCCTTCGTATGGTTCCATTCGAGCTTGCTCCCGAGCACCTTTCAGTTCCAGGGATCGGATTCCAGTCGGGGCCGACGTCCTCCCGACGAAGCAAGGAGGCTATCTACGCCCCCCTGACGTCAGTATCGGCTGTCAAGACTCTGGACGACGCTCGAACTCAACAGCCGAGAGGCTAAATCCGGCGCCGCCTACGCCATCTGCCGATGGGGGAGAGGACCTTCATCTACTCAGGCGGGTCGCTACCAGCCCGGGGCGCTAAGGAACGCTCTTCGGGTGGCCTCATTACTCTTCGTTGAGTGGCGAAGAGCTGGCAGAAGGAATGGTGGTGGATATGGCTGGAGCCAACCGGGCAGAAATCAGAATCGTCGACCGGACCACCGTCAAGGAGGTCGGCGACAGGATCGAGATCGAATGGCGGCTGAGCGCCAAACCCGAACTTGAGTGGGCCGAGATTTTTCAGTTGGCAGCTCCATCAGACCGCCATGGCTCCCCCGAATGGGTCAAGGGTGGTAGCCCTGATGTGATGGGAAGTGTCGTCCGATGGTTTGTTCCCAGCGGGGAAATCGAGAACGCCGACGCTGAGGTGCAACACCGTTTGTCGGTGGCGAACCAGAGGTTCGGGTTGGGGTAGAGGATTGCGGATTGCAGCGCTTCGCCGGACACGCCGATGTCACGACGGCACCCGTGGTTCGGTCGTACTCGCCCCGTTGTGATGTGGCCCAGCGTGCGGCGTGACCCGGTTTCCGAGGCGCAAGAAGGCACTCGTACCTTCTCGCTACTACGCCGGCACCTTCGGCCTCGAGGACGTCAGCTGAGGATCCCCACCGCGACCGGTGTCGCACCGCTCGTGGTGCGTCTCACCCGGGAGATCCCCTACCCGGTTGGCTCGATCAGATCGGCGACGCTTCTCGCCGACGGGGCCCGGCTCTGTGTCGACGTCATGGCGGAGGTCGAAGTCGAGTCCTGCGAAGACACACCTGATCTCGACCGCATCGCCGGGGTGGACCTGGGCATCATCCACCCCCTCCAAGGGCCAGCGGGGATCGCGGCGCTGGAAGAAGTACCGGGCCCGGAGCAAGGTCCTCGAGGTCGTCATCACCGGCGCCTGGCTCAGGCCCGCCACGAAGTGGCCAGGACCGTGGTCGACTTCGCCCTCCGCCACCGCGTCGGCCTCCAGGTGGTGGGTGATCCCCGGGGCGTGCTCGATGGCGACGCCGGGGCCCGCCAGAACCTGGCCACCCGCAATTGGCGGGTGGGGCAACTCATCGACGTGCTGTCGGTGCGGGAACAGGGTTCCCAAACCCAAAGGCAGGAACCTCTCCTGTCGCCACTGCGATCTCGGCGCGCACCGCGACCTGGTGGGTGCCATCAACATCGCCTCGAGGTCACCTCGAGGCGGAGTCAACGTCGACCCGAGCAGGTTGGCGATCACGCACCGTCGAGCCGGACGGCATCAGCCGGGCCGGACCCGGCGTGACCCGAGACGGGTGGCTCTGGAGCAACGGGGCCACCTGTTGGGTCTGGGGCCGGCCATGGCCCGCTCTGTGGACGTCGAAACTGACCGACACAGAGAGTCGCTCGCCCGGGATGCTTCGGCAGCCTGAGCGAGGAACCGGCAACCGTGTCCACCGCGGGCAAAGGTTGCCGGTTGCGGCACTATTCCCAAAAGCAGGTGCCCGGCCCCGCTACTCCCCGGATCATGTGGAGCCACCGAGGGGCTCCCAACGTCCAGAGCGTAGGCGACGTGACCTCGCCGCTCGGCCCGGACCCCGGTGGTCATCGGCGCTCCGGGATGCGAGCGTCGACGGCGACGCCATAACCTCGGACACTGCTCGGGCGCTCTCGGGCCGGAGGGGGAGAGACTTCAGGTGACGACGATCAGCGGTTGGGTGGCCCCGGGTTTCGAAGCGGTTCGCGACGTGTTCCAAGCCAATTTCGACGCTGGCGTCGAAGTGGGGGCTGCGTTCGGGGCCTATCACCGCGGACAGAAGGTGGTGGACCTCTGGGGAGGCGTAGCGGACGCCCGTACCGAAGCACCCTGGGAGGAGGACACCTTGGTCCTCGTGTATTCGACCACCAAGGGCGTGGCGGCGATGTGTGCCAACCGGCTGGCCCAAGAGGGTGCCCTCGATGTTGAGGCACCGGTCGCCACCTACTGGCCCGAGTTCGCGCAGGCGGGGAAGGAGGCGGTCACCGTGGCCGATGTCCTGTCCCATCGAGCCGGGTTGGCGTGGGTCGACGGCACGATGTCATTTGACGACATGGTCCGGTGGGATCCGGTCGTCGAAGCGCTCGAGCGCCAGTCGCCATCGTGGCCGCCGGGCACGGCTCACGGCTACCACGCCACGACCTACGGCTGGCTGGTGGGCGAAGTGGTGCGCCGGGTCACCGGGATGAGCATCGGCACCTACCTTCGGAGCGAGATCGCAGGACCGCTCGGCGCTGACTTCTTCATCGGCCTGCCCTCCACCGAGGAGCCCCGCGTGGCGAGGCTGGTGTCGTTCATCGAGGGCCTCAGTTCAGGCACGGCGATGCTCAGCGCAAAGCTCGACGGCGCGTCGCACTCGGGACCGGACATGGCGGAGTTGGCCGAGCTGGCCAAGACCTACTTCGCTCCCGGTGGACCGCTCCTTAAAGCGATGTCCGCTCCCGGTGGCGCTCTCACCGACGAAGAGGTGTGGCACAGCCCCCGGCTCCATGCGGCGGAGATCCCCGCTGCCAACGGCATCTGCGACGCCCGTTCGCTGGCTCTGCTCTATGGCGCCTGTGTGGACGAGGTCACCACCCCGTCGGGCCGGGCGTTCCGGATCCTGTCCCCCGAGCAGGTCGATCGGGCGGTGCACCAGCAGACCAAGGGGCCCGACGAGGTACTTATGGGCCTCGACATCCAATGGGGCCTCGGGTTCAACGTGAACAACGGCATCATCAGCGCGGCGGGCCTTGGAGGCCCACGGGCGTTCGGGCACTTCGGCATGGGGGGGTCGGCCGGATGGGCGGATCCCGACCTGCGACTGGGCATGGGATACGTCATGAACCGAATGGACATCGGCACCACCGGCGACACCCGGAGCTTCAGGCTCATGCGCGCCTGTATCGACGCTGCCTCGTCATGAAGGCGGCCGTCTACTACGAGACCGGTGGACCCGAGGTCTTTCGCTACGAGGACGTTCCCGACCCCGTGGCCGGGAGCCGGGACCTCTTGGTCCGGGCCGAGGCGATCAGCATCGAGGGTGGCGACACGCTGGCACGCGCCATGGGCGAGCTCGCCGCGGTGCCCCACATCGTGGGGTACCAGTGTGCGGGGACCGTCATCGCCACCGGTGCCGATGTCGAGGGATTCTCCGTCGGTGACAGGGTCGTGGCCTTGGGCCTCGACGGGTCTCATGCCGAGCTCCGGGCCGTCCCGACGTCGTTCTGCTGGCCGGTGCCAACGGGACTGTCCATCGAAACAGCGGCCTGTGTCCCGGTGGCCTTCGGGACCGCCGACGACTGTCTCTTCGAATTCGGACGACTCCAAGCGGGGGAGACCGCGTTGGTGCACGCCGGCGGGAGTGGTGTGGGGATCGCGGCCATCCAGATGGCGAGCCGTGCTGGGGCGCGGGTGCTTGCCACCGCATCCAGCGACGAGAAGCTCTCTCGTCTCGCTCCGTTGGGGCTCGACGACGGGATCAACTACGCCACGACCGATTTCGTAACAGAGGTGCGCCGGCTCACCGAAGGTCGGGGTGCGGACGTGATCGTGGACTCGGTGGGTGGGCCGATCCTGCAGGGGAGCCTGCACTGTCTTGCCTATCGCGGCCGGTGCGTCACCGTCGGCGACGCGGGTCGACGTGGCGGCGAACAGTTGGACGTCTCGACGTTGCGTCCCAACAACCAGAGCTTGATCGGGGTCTTCCTGGGCGCCGAGCTCTTCTTGAACCCCCGGACCCACGCCATGATCGCCCGCCATCTCGACGAGATCGCTTCTGGCTCCCTGCAGGTCGTGATCGACCGCCGCTTTGCACTATCGGACGCGGAAGAGGCCCATGCCTACATCGAGAGCCGCCAGTCGTTCGGTCGCGTCCTGCTCCTTCCCTGACAAAGAGCGTGCACAGAACGATCCTCACGACCTCGGTGCGATGTGGAGGACGGCGGCGCCGGTGAGGTTGTCACCGGCGAGGTCGGCGAGAGCCCGGTCCGCGTCCTCGAGCGGGTAGGGAGTCGTGGTTGCCACCACGCCCATGCGCGTGGCGATTCGCAGGAATTCCTCTCCGTCGCGTCGGGTGTTGGCGGTGACGCTGCGGACCTCGCGTTCGTTGAAGAGATGGTCTTGGTATCGAAGCGAGGGAATGTCACTCAGGTGGATCCCCGCGATGACAAGGACGCCGCCGCGGTCGAGCGCCTCCAATGCGACGGGCACGATCTCTCCTGCCGGCGCGAAGAGAATGGCCGCGTCGAGCAGCACCGGTGGAGACGCATCGGCCGGGCCCACCGAGGCCGCTCCGAGCTCGACCGCCAGAGCCCGCGCCTCCTCGGATCGAGTCATCACGTGGACCTCAGCGCCTTCGTGCAGTGCCACTTGGGCTGTGAGATGGGCCGAGCCCCCGAATCCGTAGATCCCCAGGCGTCCTCCCGGGCGAAGACCCGTCCGTCTCAAGGCGCGATACCCGATGATCCCGGCGCACAGCATCGGGGCCGCCTGGTCGTCAGACAAGCCGTCGGGTATCCGGTACGCATAGCGTTCGTCGATGACCGCTGCCTCGGCGTACCCACCGTCGTGGTCCCAACCCGTGAACGTCGCCTCGAGGCAGAGGTTCTCGTCGCCGCGCCGACAGAACTGACACCGCCCGCACGTTCCCGCCAGCCACGCGATGCCGACCCGGTCACCGATGGCGAATCGAGAGCAGTCCGGACCGAGCGCGTCGACACGTCCGACCACCTCGTGGCCCGGCACGATGTTTCTTCGATGCACCGGAAGGTCTCCCTCGCTGACGTGGAGATCGGTGCGGCATACGCCGCAGGTCGAGACCGCCACCCGGACCTGGCCGGGCCCCGGGAGCGGGAGGTCACGGTCGACCATGCGCAGGGGCCCGTCGGCCAAGGGCCGAGGTGAGACGACCTCCCAGGCGCGCATGGTCAATGGTCGCACCCGACGAGCCCCGCTGCAGGGAGCCGAGCAGGCTACGTTCTCGCCGTGGGGGTTCGAGCGGCGGTGTGGGACCTCGGGAGCAGCTCGTTCCACCTTCTTGTCTGCGAAGCCGGGAGCGGTGACGCTCTCACCCCGGTCCTCCACCGCAGGGCGCTGCTGAACCTCGGGTTGAGCGTGGGGGAGCGGGGGAACATCCCCCGGGACCGGATCGCAGCGTCGGTGGCGGCCGCCAAGCGACTCCGGGCCGGGCTCGCCGAAGCTCGAGCCGAGATCGTGGTCGCCCTCGCCACTGCAGCCCTGCGAGACGCGGCCAACAGCTCCGAGGTGGTGGAACGCCTCGAACGGGTGGTCGGGACCAAGGTGCTCGTCCTCGGAGGAGAAGAAGAGGCCAGGCTGTGCTTCATCGGTCAATGCGCCGGGGTATGGACAGGCCCAGGCCCGACCCTGGGGATGGACCTGGGTGGGGGGAGCCTCGAAGCAGCCGTGGGGGACTCCGAGCATCTGAGTATGGCCATGAGCGCGGCGATCGGCCCTGCCCGTCTCCGGGGCGAGCTCGGGACCGGCGACCCGCTCTCGGTGGCCGATCAGGTCGCGCTCCGATCCCGCACCGGAGAAGCTATGGAGGCGATCTCCGAAGCGGTGTCCGGGTACCCCGGAGTCACCGATCGGACGGTGGTGAGCGGAGGCACTGTGCGAGCCTTGGCCCGGCTCGCCACCGCACGTGCCCGACGAAGGCCCTCGGCAGGGCCGGGGGAGGTCAACCAGGTCGAGTTGCCGGCGAGTCAGGTCCTCGAGCTCGCCGACCAGCTGGCCAGGCTCGACCTCCGGGCCCGCCTGGCGCTCCCGGGGATGCAGCCCCGCCGGGCGCCACTCCTCCCGGTGGGCGCAGCGGTCTTGGCCACCGTCGCGTCAGAGCTCAGGGTGGGGAGATTCGTCGTGAGCGAATGGGGCCTACGCGAAGGAGCGATCCTCGACGCACTGCACCATCGTTGAACGTTCGAGCGTCAAGACCAGGAACTCAGCGCGCGCCGAACCCAACGAGGAACTGGAGTGGAGACGCCGGGGCCAGTTCGCGCCCCAGGCGGTGCAACGTCGAACCCTGGCGGTCCTACGTCGTCTTCTTGCCCAAGATCCTGTTCATCTTGGTGCCGCACGTCGGACACGTCCCCTGCGCGGCCCGCCGACCATTCGCGAGCTCGACTTCCTGACCCTCGAACTGTCGCTTTTCACGACATTTCACACAGTAACCCTCGTACGAAGCCACGCTCGTCCTCCTCACTGTGCGCCCCGCCAGATATCGGCTTGAAGCTATCGCCGGGTTTCGCACCAGACGTGGATGGTAGGCACGCCAGGCACGCCGGCGACGAGGAAGGTGGCCTTTGACCTGGTTGACCAGGGAACCGCCGGTCCACATCGACACCTCGCGGCGCCCCCAGGGGGGACCCGGCGCTGGCCCGTGGGGCGATGGGTTGTCACACTGGACCAGGACCGGGGAGCTCTCCGAGAGGCGCTCCACGCCGAGAAGGGATGTCGTGATGACAGGAAACGAGGAGTCGGTCATCGCCATCCTGGCCGAGGAGTGGGGTGCCATCGACACCTTGGCCCAGGGCCTCGCCGACGCGGAATGGGAACTGCCGTCGGAGTGTCCGGGGTGGACGGTGCGCGACGTGTTGTCACACCTGATCGGCATCGAACGGGTGCTACTGGGCGAAGCCCCCCCGCCGCCGCTCGCGGAGTTGCCGGCCCACGTCGAAAACGAAGTCGGTGCCCGCAACGAGGCGTGGGTCGCATCGCGGCGCTCGCATCCCGGGCCTGAGGTCCTGCGTGAATTCCAAGAGGTCACGGCGCGTCGCATCTCCGAGCTGCGGTCATGGCCCGAGTCTCGTTTCGACGAAATCGGCCCGAGCCCGGTCGGCGTTGTCCCGTACCGCGAGTTCATACACGTGCGGGTCATGGACTCCTGGGTGCACGAGCAGGACATCCGGGTTGCCACGGGTCGGCCCGGTCACGATGCTGGACCTGCTGCGGAGCTCTCGATCGACCGCCTCTGCGCGGCGATGCCGTTCGTCGTGGGCAAGCAGGCGGGAGCCCCAGAGGGAGCCTCGGTCCGATTCGACCTGCGCGGTCCGCTGTCGCGGCGCATCGACGTCATCGTGCGCGACGGCCGGGCCAAGGCTGTGGTGGAGCTGAACGAGAAACCTACGACCTTTCTCGACATGGACGTGGAGGTCTTCTGGCGCCTGGCCTGCGGCCGGGTGGACGGAAAGGCCGCTCATCTCGCTGGGCTCGTGGACGTGGGTGGCGACGACGCCCTCGCGTCTCGCGTGCTCGACGCCATGGCCTTCATGATCTGATGACGCCCACGGTCCGTGGCTGTGGCCCCTTTGCGACGGGTCCGTGACGGGGACTTGTAGACTCTGCATTCCTTATGCGCGCCACCGCAGAGCAGGTCGAGGGCAACAAGGTTCGCCTCTCCGTCGAAGTCGACGAGGCCGAGGTGGACCAAGCACTCGCCGCTACCGTTCGTCGACTCTCCACGCAAATCCGGGTTCCAGGGTTTCGTGCTGGCAAGGTGCCTCGCCAGGTACTCGAGGCTCGGCTCGGGGGCGCCACCGCGTTGCGCCAACAGGCGCTGAGCGATGCTCTGCCCGATCTGTACGCGCGTGCCGTCGTCGACACCGAAGTTGACCCCATCGCCGCCCCGGAGATCGACATCAAGTCCGGTGAGGACGGTGGGCCTGTGACCTTCGACGCCGTCGTCGAGATCCGCCCCACCGTGTCGATCGCCGGGTACGGCGGGTTGCAGGTGACGCTTCCGGGTATCGAGGTCGGCGACGAGGAGATCACCGCACAGGTGGACCGGTTGCGTGACCAATCCGGCGAGCTCACCTCGGTGGGCCGAGCCGCGCGCGACGGGGACCACGTGTCGATCGATCTCCACGGGTCGCGCCAACACGGTGAGGACCTCCATGTCGAGGACTATCTCTACGAGGTCGGCAGTGGTGCGGAGATCGAGGGACTCGACGAGCAGCTCCGGGGGGCCAAGACCGGCGACATCCTGGAGTTCTCCGCACCGGTCCGGACCGAGGACTCCGAGGACGAGGCCCAGATCCGGGTGCTCGTCAAAGACGTGAAGGAGAAGATCCTTCCCGAGCCCACCGACGAGTGGGCCGCCGAGGCTTCGGAGTTCGACACCCTCGAGGCCTTACAAGACGACCTGCGAGGTCGCCTCCGACAGCTCAAGTTGGTCCAGGCCCAGCTGGCACTGCGCGAACGCACCGTCGATGCCCTCGTGGGCCTGGTCGCCGAGGACCCCCCTGAGTCACTCGTCGAGGAGGAGGTCCGCGAGCGCCTGCACGATCTCGGGCATCGCCTCGAGGCGCGCCGCCTCACCGTCGAGCAGTTCCTCCAGGCATCAGGCCGAGGTGAGGGTGAGTTGCTCGCCGAGATCCGGGCTGATGCCGCTCGGGCCGTTCGCCTCGACCTTGCCCTGCGGGCGCTCGCTGACGCTGAGGACGTCCAGGTCACAGACGAGGAGCTCGACGAATCGATCGGGGAGATGGCTCAGCAGGCAAGCACCAGCGCGGCCGATTTACGTCGCCGACTCGACCGCGCAGGCAGGCTGCCCGCGGTACGCTCCGACAGGAGGAAGGCGAAGGCACTGACCTGGCTCTTCGACCAAGTGGACCTGGTCGACGAAGACGGGAAACCCCTGTCCCGGGACGACTTGCACGTGGACGTCGCAGCACAAGGAGCAGGTGGCGCCGAACAAGGCGGCCAAGAGGGCAGTGCCGATGAGGCCGAGCCCGGCGAACAAGGGAGCGAAGACGTGCAGGTTGAGGGACGATCCACGGCGGAGGCCGAATCGTGAGGGTCACGGGCGGAGCCCAGGGCTATCTGGTTCCCACGGTCATCGAGCAAACGAGCCGTGGAGAGCGTGGATATGACCTCTACTCCCGCTTGCTCAAGGAGCGCATCATCATCCTCGGGACACCCATCGACGACACCGTGGCCAACCTCATCTGCGCCCAGATGCTCTTTCTCGAGTACGAAGAGCCGGACAAGGACATCCACCTCTATGTCAACTCGCCCGGAGGCGACATCACCGCCCTCTTCGCGATCTACGACACCATGAAATTCGTGAAGCCCGACGTGTCGACGTTCTGTTTCGGCCAGGCGGCCTCGGCGGCGGCAGTGTTGCTGGCGGCGGGCGCCAAGGGCAAGCGATTCGCGCTGCCGCATGCTCGGATCCTCCTCCATCAACCCTGGGGCGGAGCCGCCGGACAGGCGAGCGACATCGAGCTCCAGGCCAAGGAGATCATCCGGATGCGGGATCTGCTGAATTCGATGATCTCCGATGACACCGGGCAGGCCCCCGACAAGATCGCCCGGGACACCGATCGGGACTTCGTCATCACCGCCGATGAGGCTGTGACCTATGGGCTGATCGACGAAGTGATCACCACCCGTGATGCCGTGGGTGCCGCCGAAGCCGTCGGCGCGGCGTAGGCTCGTACAGGGCGAAGGGGGAACACGGTGGCGAAGTTCGGGGACGGCGGAGACCTCGTCAAGTGCAGTTTCTGTGGCAAGTCCCAGAAGCAGGTCAAGAAGCTGATCGCCGGGCCCGGTGTCTACATCTGCGACGAATGCATCGACCTCTGCAACGACATCATCGCTGAGGAGCTCGCCGAGACACCGGAGTTCTCCTTCGAGGAGCTTCCCAAGCCGCGTGAGATCTTCGACTTCCTGAACGACTACGTGATCGGCCAGGAGTACGCCAAGAAGATCCTGTCGGTGGCGGTCTACAACCACTACAAGCGTGTCCAGGCAGGAACGGCCCAGGCCTCTGAGGTGGAGTTGGCGAAGTCCAACATCCTCCTCCTCGGCCCTACCGGCTGTGGCAAGACACTGTTGGCCCAGACCCTGGCCCGCATGCTCAATGTGCCGTTCGCCATCGCCGACGCCACCGCGCTGACCGAGGCCGGGTACGTCGGCGAGGACGTGGAGAACATCCTCCTCAAGCTGATCCAGGCCGCCGACTATGACGTCAAGCGGGCCGAGACCGGGATCATCTACATCGACGAGATCGACAAGATCGCCCGCAAGAGCGAGAACCCCTCGATCACCCGTGACGTGTCGGGGGAGGGTGTCCAGCAGGCGCTGCTCAAGATCCTGGAGGGGACCACCGCCTCGGTGCCGCCCCAAGGTGGTCGCAAGCACCCCCACCAGGAATTCATCCAGATCGACACGACCAACATCCTCTTCATCTGCGGAGGGGCGTTCGCGGGGCTCGACAAGATCATCGAGAGCCGGATCGGCCGCAAGGGGATCGGCTTTCGGGCCGAGGTCCGTCGCAGCACCGAGGCTCGTGACAGCGAGGTTCTCCGCCATGTCCTGCCCGAGGATCTGATCAAGTTCGGACTGATCCCCGAGTTCATCGGGCGGCTCCCGGTCGTGGGTGCGGTGTCGAGCCTCGAGAAGGACGCGCTCATCCGGATCCTGGTCGAGCCGAAGAACGCATTGGTCAAGCAGTATCGACGCGTGTTCGAACTCGACGGCGTGGAGCTCGAGTTCGCTGACGACGCCCTCGAGGCCGTGGCCGAACAGGCCCTGTTGCGCGGCACGGGCGCCCGGGGTCTCCGGGCCATTCTCGAAGAGGTCCTTCTCGAGGTTATGTACGACCTCCCCAGCCGAACCGATGTCGGCAAGTGCGTTATCGACCGGGCTGTGGTGCTCGATCGCGTCCACCCGACGCTCGTACCCCAAAATGAGCCGGCCAACAAGGTGCGGACGCGCCGGGCCGCTTCCTGACGGACCTCCACCCGGCGTTGTCAGCCCACACCGACAACGACGCGACGCGCCCCGGGCGCGACGACATGGTGGCCTGGCTCGACGGTCACGCCGATTACGAGTCGTCCATGCCCACCCGGGTGGGTGCCCCCACGCTGGAGCGCATTCGCGCCTGGTGCCGGCTGTTGGGCGATCCCGAGCGATCGTGCCCGGTGGTCCACGTCACGGGCACCAACGGCAAGGGCTCGACCGCCAAGATCCTGACCGAGCTGTTCATGGCCGACGGGCTGACCGTCGGCACGTACACGAGCCCCAATCTGGCCCGGGTCAACGAGCGGCTGGCCAGAAACGGCGAGCCCATCGACGACGACGAGCTGGCCGAGGTGCTCTGGTCGCTGGCGGCCCTCGAGCCCTTGCTCGCCGAGCGCACCACTCGCTTCGAGCTCCTCACGGCGGCGGCTTTTCGGTGGTTTGCCGACAGTCCCGTGGACGTGGCGGTCGTCGAAGTCGGGCTCGGCGGTCGTTGGGACGCCACCAACGTCGTCGAACCTGACGTGGCTGTCATCACGAACGTGAGCTACGACCATGTGGAGATCCTCGGTCCGACCCTGCGCGACATCGCCACCGAGAAGGCCGGGATCATCAAGCCGGGGTGTCGGGTGGTGGTAGGCGAGACCGATCCCGACCTGCTCGGCATCTTCACCGCCGCCGCCGAGGAGCAGGGGGCGGTCGAGACTTGGGTGCGAGGAGTGGAGTTCGGCTGCGTGGGCAATCAGGTGGCGGTGGGCGGCCGGCTCCTCGACCTGCGCACACCCGGGGCGCGCTACCCCGAGGTCTTCCTCTCGCTCCACGGTGCCCATCAGGGCGACAACGCGGCGTGTGCCGTGGCCGCCGCCGAGGCCTTCTTCGGTGCCCCCCTGGCGCCGGTGGTGGTCGACCATGCCCTGGGATCGGTGCAAGTCCCGGGGCGGATCGAGATCATCTCCCGGGCACCGGTGATCGTCCTCGACGGTGCCCACAACGTGGCCGGGGCCAAGGCGCTGGGCCGTGCCCTGATGGCCGAGCTGGCGCCGGCCGACGACACCATCGCACTGGTCGGCATGCTCCAGGGCCGAGATCCCAGTGCCATGCTCGAAGCCCTCCGACCGGCCGGGGTCACGACGGTCGTGGCCTGCACCGCACCGTCGCCGCGGGCCATCCCGGCTGCGTCGATCGCCGAGGCGGCGCGAGCCCTCGGGCTCCAAGCCCTGGCCGCCGACACCGTCGCCGACGGCCTCACCCTGGCTCGAGCCCGGCTGTCCTCGACCGGGACGCTCATAGTGACGGGTTCGCTGTACGTGGTGGCCGATGCCCGGGCCATCCTGGCGGGATCGACCACCTGGGTCGACCCCGGTAGCCTCTCCGAGCCATGAACCGCACCCTTGTGATCTGCAAGCCTGACGCCGTCGAGCGTGGACTCGTGGGTGAACTCGTCGGGCGCCTGGAGCGCAAGGGCCTGCGACTGGTGGCCGCCGAGCTCCGACAGATCGACGAGGCCATGGCGTCAGAGCACTACGAAGAGCATCGTGGCAAGCCCTTTTACGGTGACCTGGTGGGGTTCATCACGCGGTCGCCCTCGATGGTGCTCGTGGTGGAGGGTCCCGAGGACACCTGGAGCATCGTCCGGACCTTGATGGGTTCGACGAACCCCGCCGAGGCGCCACCGGGGACCATTCGCGGTGATCTGGGGACACTGCTGACCGAGAACCTCGTCCACGGATCGGACTCAGCCGAGTCCGCAGCGCGCGAGATCGCCATCTTCTTCCCGGGATTGGCCTGACGCCCTCGGTCCCCATCGCCACGTCGCGACGCCGCGCATGGCCGCCACCTCGCCTTGTGTGGTCGAGTGGAGTCCCGTAGCCTGGGCGGAACCCCCAGTACAGAGGCGGGAGGCCGCCCGGATTCGGCGACGGTCCCCGCTCCATCAAGAGGTAGATCGACGCCATGCGGGACAACCGGTTTTTCTTGCTCGGCCGCGATATGGCCGTCGACCTCGGCACAGCGAACACACTCGTCTACGTGCGCGGTCGCGGCATCATCTTGAACGAGCCATCGGTCGTAGCGGTCAACGTCAAAGACGGCCGTCCTCTGGCCGTCGGCGCCGAGGCCAAGCGCATGATCGGCCGGACGCCCAGCCACATTCAAGCCATCCGTCCCTTGAAGGACGGCGTCATCGCCGACTTCGAGATCTGCGAGAAGATGCTTCGATACTTCATCCAACGGGTCCACCAGCGTCGCTTCGCCAAGCCGCGCATGGTCATCTGCGTGCCGTCTGGAATCACCGGTGTGGAACAGCGCGCCGTCATGGAGGCCGCCGAATACGCAGGGGCCCGCAAGGCGTACATCATCGAGGAGCCCATGGCGGCCGCCATCGGCGCGGGGCTCCCCGTGCACGAGCCGACGGGCAACATGGTCGTGGACATCGGAGGTGGCACCACCGAAGTGGCTGTCATCTCGCTGGGTGGGATCGTCACGAGCCAGTCGGTGCGTATCGGGGGGGACGAGCTCGACGAGGCGATCATCTCCTACATCAAGAAGGAGTACAGCCTCGCGCTCGGAGAACGCACCGCCGAGGAGATCAAGATCGCACTGGGCTCCGCCTTCGCGCTCGAAGAGGAGCTGCACGCCGAGATCCGGGGCCGGGACCTTGTGACCGGCCTTCCGAAGACGGTGGTCGTGTCCACCGAAGAGATCCGTAAGGCCATCGACGAGCCGGTATCGGCCATCATCGACGCCGTGAAGGTCACGCTCGACAAGACGCCACCCGAGCTCGCCGCCGACATCATGGAGCAGGGAATCGTGCTCACCGGTGGCGGCGCCCTGCTGCACGGTCTCGACGCCCGTCTGCAAGAGGAGACGGGCATGCCCATCGTGGTGGCCCGCGATCCTCTCAATTGCGTGGCGATCGGGAGTGGCCAGTGCCTCGAGGAGTTCGAGGCGCTCAAGCAGGTCCTCATCACGTCCTCTGCCGGGTGATGGGCGTCCGCGCCAGGCGCGGCCCTCGCTTCGCCATCGCTGATCGGCCCCGCCTGTCCCGACGGCTGCGCGCCGGCGGAGCCGGCACCCCTTCCTGAGGGCGGTCCTGCATGCCGAGGCGGACACGGCGGGCGCGGCGAGGGCGGCGGGGGATGACGATCGGTCTTTTGGTCCTGGCTTCGATCGCCATCATCACCCTCGACTATCGGGGCCATGCCCACGGCGTCATCTCCGGAGTCAAGCGCGGTGCTCATGACGCCTTTTCGCCCCTGCAGCGCGGCGTTGACGCCATCGCTCGCCCCGTGGGCAGCTTCTTGTCCGGTGCCGTGCACGGTGGCGACCTCGAGGCCCAGAACGCGAAGCTGCGACGCGAGAACGGAGCCCTGCAGCGACAGATATTGATCAATCAGTCGACGCGCAACTCCTTGCGCGCCCTGCAACGCCTCGACAAGTTGCCCTGGGTCGGCGCCACACCCACGGTGACCGCACAGGTCACCGCCTTGGGCCCATCGGACTTCGCGGCCACTGTCGACCTCGACAAGGGCAGCACCAGCGGTGTGGCTGTCGGCATGCCGGTGGTGGGAGGTGCGGGGCTCGTTGGCCAGGTGACCTTGGTGTGGTCGTCGGGGTGCACCGTGCGCCTGGTTACCGACGTCAACTCGTCGGTCGGGGTGCGCTTCGGTCGGCAGGGAAACCTGGCCCTGGTCCAAGGGTCGGGTCTGGGCAGGAACCTGGCGGCGAACCTCATCGCCCCCGGGACGACCCTGCACAAAGGCGAGGTTTTCACCACCAGCGGACTGCAGCATGCCCAGTATCCGCCGGACATACCGGTCGCCAGCGTGACCTCGTTCTCCTCGACGCCATCAGCGACCCAGGAGACGGTGTGGGCCCGGCCGCTCGCCGATCTTGCCGTCTTGCAGTACGTCGACGTGCTCCAGTGGCAGCCCTCACCATGAGTCGACCCGGTGCGGCCATGCGTGTGGGGAGCTCCCTGACGACCGCGGATGTGGCCCGCTCCACGATCGTGATCGCGGTGGTCCTCGTCATCCAACACACGCTGCTCGACTCGGTCCGGGTCGGAGGGGCGCATCCCGATCTGATGCTGCTCCTGCCCGTCGCCGCCGGCTACGCAGCGGGACCGGACCGGGGTGCGGTCTTCGGTTTCATCGCGGGGCTCGTGGCGGACCTGTTCCTCCCCACCCCCTACGGCCTGTCCGCCCTCGTGGGCTGCCTGTTGGGCTATGCCACCGGCATGGCGACCCGGGGGCTGGTGCGCAGCTCATGGTGGTTGCCCCCTGTCGTGGCCGCAGCGGCGACAGCCGCCGGCATGGGGACGTACGCGATCCTGGGGGCGGTGCTCGGCGACCCCGGAATGCTCAAGACCTATCTGGTGCCCGCCTTGGTGGTGGGGACGCCATCGGCGGCGTTGCTGGCGGTTCCCGTCTTGCGCTTCGTGGCGTGGGCGGTGCCCGACCCCCGGCCGGGCCACGGTGCTGTCGCAGGGGGCGGGGGCACACGGTGAAGTTCCGTCGTCGTCGCTTCGCGCTGGCACTGCGAAGCGCGGATACTCCTCGGCGCCCCCCGCGGCCGGCGCGCCCGACCGGGGGGCGCTTGCGACACCCCTTGCGGGGGACCCGGTTCTATCCGAAGCCGAAGACCCCTCGCCCGGCGCGGGCCACCGAGCCCAGCGGGCCACGCATGCGACCGCGTCGTTCGGTGGTCGACCGGGTGATGACGGTGAGCGAGCCGTCGGCACCGCGCACGGTGATCCGGCTGCGGGTGCTCGGTGTCGTCGTGGCCGCACTCTTCTCACTCATGTTCATCCGGCTGTGGTACCTCCAGGTCCTCGACACCTCGGCGTACTCGAAGACCGTGACCGCCAATCAGCTCCGACCGGTCGAGATCCCCGCACCGCGTGGGCTCATCACCGACAGGAACAACAACATCATCGTGGGCGACCAGGTGACCCAGGACATCACGCTGTCGAGAGTGGCCGCCCAAGAGCACCCGGCCGTGGTGGGACAGCTCGCCGCTCTTCTTCAGATGTCGTCGGCCCAGATCGAGTCGGACCTCGCCAACGTCCAGTACAGCCTGTACAAGCCGGTGCCGATCCTCGAGAACGCACCGCTCTCCGACGTGCTCTACGTCGGCGAGCACGCGTCGATGTTCCCCGGTGTGTCGGCCGTCGCCGACACCAACCGCACCTATCCCCTCGGCCAGACCGGGGTCCAGATGCTCGGGTACGTCGGGCAGATCTCGAGCCAGCAGCTCCAGGCGAACAAGTCGGCGGGATACCAATTGGGCGACCTCTTCGGACAGAGCGGGCTGGAGAACCAGTACCAGGCCGCACTCCGGGGCCGCCCCGGCGTCGACAGGGTCGAGGTCGATGCACACGGTCAGGTGGTGGGGAGCCTCGGGGAGACCCTGCCTACATCGGGGAACGATCTCGTGACCAACATCGACTCCGGGCTCGAACAGACTCTGCAACAGGCGCTCGACGCCGAGATCGCCTCGCTCAAGGGGAAGTCCACCGAAGGCGCGGCGGTGGCTCTCGACCCCCAGACCGGAGCGGTCCTCGCCCTGGTGTCGTCACCGACCTATGACCCGACGTGGTGGACGAACGGGATCTCCACCGTTCGCTTCCACCAGATCCAGGCCACCGGCGCCCAGAACAACAACGCCATCCAAGGCCTCTACACGCCGGGTTCGACGTTCAAGTTGGCCACGGCCACCGCCGCCTTGCAGACCGGCCTGATCTCGCCCAGCTTCACTTACAACGACACCGGTGCCTACACCGTTCCCGGATGCAAGACGGGAGGGGCGGGATGTGCCACCTTCCACGACAACGAAGGAGAGGTCGGAGGCCGGATCAACGTGTCTCAGGCCCTCACGGTCTCGAGTGACATCTTCTTCTACAACCTCGGCGTCCAATTCTGGAACGACTACAAGGCCAACGGCCGCTACGGCGAGACGCCGATCCAGAACGCGGCGGCGCAGCTCGGTTACGGCGACGTCACTGGGATCGACCTTCCCGACGAGACCCACTTCGCCCGGGTGGACTCACCCTTGGTCGTCCAACGAGAGCATGCCCAGGACCCCAAGGACTACCCCAACGGCCAGTGGTTCACCGGGAACAACCTGGAGCTCGCCTTCGGTCAGGGTGGGACGGTGATCACGCCCATCGAACAGGCCGTCGCCTTCGCCACGTTCGCCAACGGGGGGACCCGGTACGTCCCCGAGGTCGCGGCCGGCACCGTCGACGCCCACGGCAAGGTCGTACGGACCTTCGCTCCCAAAGTGGCCGGACATGTCACGTTCTCCTACGCCAACTACCAGGCCATGCTCCAGGGATTCGAGGGGGTCGTCCAAAACTCCAAGGGCACCGCCGCCTCGGCCTTCGCCGGCTTCCCATTGTCGAGCTTCCCTCTGGCCGGCAAGACCGGGACGGCGACGACCAACGAGCAGCAGCCCAACTCGTGGTTCGTGGGCTGGGGGCCGGTCCCGAGCCCCCGGTACCTGATCGCGGTGGTGGTCCAGGGGGGCGGTTACGGATCCCAGGCCGCGGCGCCCGTGGCCCGCCAGGGGTTCGACTACCTCGTCGCCCATCCCGAGTCCCCGACCCACGTCGGCCCGGCTACCACCCCAGCCGTCCCGTTGCCCCCACCGACAACGACGACAACAAGCCCGGGGTCTACGACCACGACGACCTCGAAGACTGGTGCCACGCCCAGGGCGCTGGGCCCGATCCGGCGCCGAGGCGGTCGGGGAGGGCTCTAGACTCCTCGGGCACATGACTTCTCTGTGGCCACGGATCGAGCCTCTCCTGGCCCAGGTCACGAAGCCCGCCCGGTACATCGGGGGTGAGCTCGGGGCACAGCGTCCCGTCCATGGGTCCGAGCAGGTGGCCTGGCTGCTGCTCTACCCCGATACCTATGAGATCGGACTGCCCAACCAGGGCCTCCAGATCCTGTACGAGATATTGAACGAGCGTTCCGACGCCGTGGCCGAGCGGGCCTACGCGCCCTGGACCGACATGGAAGCGGCCATGCGCGCCGCCTCGGTTCCGCTGTTCTCGCTGGAGGGCTGCCTGTCGGCGGGGGAGTTCGACGTCCTGGCCTTCAACTTGTCGGCCGAGCTGACCTACACCAATGTCCTCAACCTGGTCGACCTGGCCGGGGTGCCGGTGCGCAGCGCGGACCGTGATGGATCGCACCCACTGGTGGTGGCAGGGGGCCACTGCGCCTTCAATCCCGAGCCCCTGGCCGACTTCGTCGACGCCTTTGTCCTCGGTGACGGCGAGGAGGCGGTCGGGGACCTGACCGAGGTGATCGGGACGTGGCGGGCATCGGGGGCGAAGGGTCGTGACGAACTTCTCCTGGCCCTGGCGGCTGTGCCCGGCGTGTACGTCCCCTCGTGCTACGAGCCGAGTTACGAGACGGGACGCCTGACCGGGGTGCGACCCAGCCGGGTGGGGGTGCCCGATCGAGTCGAGAAGCGGACGATCGCGGACCTGGGGGAGTGGCCCTATCCCAAGCAGCAGCTGGTGCCGCTGATCGAGGTCGTCCACGACCGGCTCAACGTCGAGGTGTTCCGGGGCTGCACGCGAGGCTGTCGGTTCTGCCAGGCCGGGATGATCACCCGACCCGTGCGCGAGCGTCCCGCGGAGCAGGTGGACCAGATGGTCCGTGACGGCCTCGATCGCACCGGATACGACGAGGTCACCTTGACGTCGCTGTCGAGCGCGGACTTCTCGGGCATAGGCGACGTGGTGTCGTCGATCATCAACGACCCCGAGTGCTCGGGTCAGGTGTCGGTGAGCCTGCCCAGCCTGCGGGTCGACGCCTTCACCGTCGGTTTGGCGGCGGAGATCCAGAAGGTGCGTCGCACCGGCCTCACGTTCGCGCCCGAGGGCGGGACGTGGCGGATGCGCCAGGTCATCAACAAGCTCATCCGTGAAGAGGATCTCTACGCCGCGGTCGATGCCGCCTTCTCTCAGGGCTGGCGAAGGGTGAAGCTGTACTTCCTCATCGGCTTGCCCACCGAGACCGACGAGGACGTGCTCGGCATCACCCGGCTGGCCGGTGCCTGTGCCGAGATCGGGCGGCGGTATCACCACAACGTGACGGTCACCGCCTCGGTGGGTGGCTTCGTCCCCAAAGCCCACACGCCCTTCCAATGGTTCGGGCAGAACACGATGGAAGAGTTGCGGCGCAAGGTGGGACTCCTCAAAGACGCGGCGCGCCGCACGAAGGGGCTCACGTTGCGTTGGCACGACCCCGAGGCCACGGCGGTGGAAGGGCTCGTGAGCAGGGGCGACCGCCGCATGGGTGCGGTGATCGAGCACGTCTGGCGCCAGGGCGGCACCTTCCAGGAATGGTCCGAGCACTTCGACCTGGGGTTGTGGACGAGCGGGCTCGAGGCCGCCGGACTCGATTTCTCCGACACCGTGTACCGCCACCGTGACGAGCACGAGGTGCTGCCCTGGGACCACGTCTCGGCGGGGCTCCACCGGGACTTCCTCTGGCAGGATTTTCAAGAAGCCCTGGCCGAGCACGGCCTCGAAGACTGCCGTTGGACCCCCTGCTACGACTGCGGCGCCTGCACCGGGCTCGGGGTAGAGCACATGGTGGCCTCGGCCGTTGCACCCGCGGGCGGGAGCCAGGGAACCGGGCAGGACCTGGCCACCGGGGGCATGGTGCCGGTCAAGTTCCTCGAGACGGCGGGGGCGGCTGTGGCCTCGGCCTCGACGGTGGACCACCTCCGATGAGGATCCGGGCCCGCTTCACCAAGGTCGGCAAGGTTCGCTTCACCAGTCACCGCGACGTGGCGCGTATGTGGGAGCGGGCACTGCGGCGCGGCCGGATGCCGGTGTCCTACACCGCAGGCTTTACCCCCCGTCCCCAGTTGAGCTTCGGCCTCGCCCTCCCCACGGGATGCGAGTCGATCGCCGAGTACCTCGACATCGCGCTGGACACACCGGTCGATCCGTCCGACCTGGCCCGAGACGTCGGGGCCATGTTGCCCGACGGCGTCGACGTCATGGCGGCGGGGCTCCTCGAGCCCGGTACGAACTCCTTGCAAGAAGACGTGTCCTCGTGTTTGTGGGAGATCGACGTGCCCGGTGTGGTCCCCGGGGACCTCGACTCGGCCATCGAGCGCGTCCTGGTGGCTGACTCCCTCCCCATCCAGCGCGAGCGCAAGGGACACACCGTCGTCGATGACCTGCGTCCTTCGGTGTTGGCGTTGTCGTGTATCGGTTCCGACGCGGACGGCGCCACGCTCCTGGCGGAGCTCGGCACCCGACCACGCGGCGTCCGACCTTCTGAGCTCGCCCAGGCATTGGGCGTGGAGCTCGGTGTTGCCCGTAGAACCTGTCAATGGATCGAGCGCGACGGCTCCCGATGGGAGCCTCTCATGGCGGACCCGGCGGGTACCGCAGTCATCTGGGAGCGCGCCTCGTGAGAAGTACGAGAAGGGATCGTCCCCATGTCCGATACGAGCGCCGGGCAGCCGACGGCCGAGCCCATCGGCTCGCCGCCTGCTCCCGCATCCACAGACACCAGGGCTGCGAACGCCACCGATGGGGTCGACGCGTCGACACCCGAGATCACAGCTAGCGACCCCTCGACACACCACGGCGCGTCAGGAGACGTCGCCTCGGGAGACGTCGCCTCGGGAGACGTCGATATCAGTGACGCCGCGTCGGGTGAGACCGGGTCTGGCGACGGCGCGATCGAACCGGGGCGCGCCCCGTCACCGAACCCCCGTCGCCGGCGCAGGCGCCCCGCCGGGGCGCGCCCCGCGGGTGCGACGGCGTCGGACGCGCCCGACGACGACGACGCCGGGGTGGTCGATAATGGTGGAGTCGACGACGGGGGAGACAACGCCGTAGAGGCCCCCGGCGGCGCCACGGCCTCGCCCCAGGTGGGCGAGCGCAAGCGTCCCGTGGAACGCCCCCGGATCGGTGACACCCGACCCGCCCGCCCCGTGGCCGCGCCCGTGGCGCCGGTGCCGGTGGAGCCGGTGCCCGTGAGTGCGCCCGTGGTGCCGGTGCCGGTGACCCGGCCGGCGGCCAAGGCAGCCAAGGCGGCCAAAGCGCCGCGCCCCGCCGTGGTGGCGGGGTCGGGGACAGACGAGGACGACGTCGAGGACGACGCCGAGGCCACCGAGACCAAGGCGTCGGGGGGACGGTCGCGGCGTCGGAGCGGCCGGGAGCGTCGGGGACGACCGGTCGGTCGATATCTGATGTGCGTGCACGTGCTTCCCCACGCCACGCAGATCGCCGTGCTCGAGGGGAGGACCCTGGTCGAGCACTACGTGTCGAGGGTGTCGGACGATGCCACCCAGATCGACGGCAACATCTATCGGGGCCGGGTCCAAAACGTCCTCCCGGGCATGGAGGCCGCCTTCATCGACATCGGCACCCCCAAGAACGCCGTGCTCTATCGCGGTGACGTCCGTTACGACGTCGAAGACGTCGAGACGGCGAAGAGTGCCTCCCCGCGCATCGAGGAGATGCTTCGCCCCGGCCAGGTGATCTTGTGCCAGGTCACGAAGAACCCGATCGGGGCCAAAGGGGCGCGCCTCACCCAAGAGGTCTCGCTCCCAGGTCGGTTCGTGGTCATGGTCCCCAACTCGAGCGCCTTCGGCATCTCCAAGCGGCTCGACGACAACGAGCGCAAGCGGTTGCGGAGGATCGTCGACGAGGTGCGCCCCGCCGGTCACGGCCTGATCGTCCGCACCGCGGCGGAAGGGGCGAGCCAGGACGAACTGCGGTACGACGTCGAGCGCCTGGTGGCGCTGTGGGAGGCGATCGAAGCCGAGGCCAACCGGTCCAACGCCCCCGGATTGCTCTATCGCGAGCCCGACCTGGCCGTGCGGATCGTGCGCGAGGAATTCAACCGCGAGTACCGGAACGTGGTCATCGATGACGAGAGCCTCTACGCGCAGGTGCGCGACTACATCGGCCAGGTGAACCCCGAGCTCGTCGACCGCGTCGAGTACTACGACCCCGTTGTCGAGAACCTGCCCATCTTCGAGCGCTTCCACGTCCACGAGCAGCTTCACAAAGCGCTCGACCGCAAGGTGTGGTTGCCGTCGGGCGGGTCGATCATCATCGAGCGGACCGAGGCCCTCACTGTCATCGACGTGAACACCGGCAAGAACGTCGGCAAGTCCAACCTCGAGGAGACCGTTTACCGCAACAACCTCGAGGCGGCCGAGGAGATCGCCCGGCAGCTACGACTGCGCGACATCGGCGGGATCATCGTGATCGACTTCATCGACATGGAGATCCGCGACAACCGGGATCGGGTATCGGCCGCCTTGCGTTCGGCGCTGGCCCGGGACAAGACCCGGACCCAGGTGTTCGACATCTCGGAGCTGGGCCTGGTCGAGATGACCCGGAAACGGGTCTCTGAGGGCCTGGTGGAGTCGCTGTCGAGCACGTGCACGGTGTGCGGTGGGCGCGGGATCGTGCTCGACGACTCCCTCCTGTAGGATTCTCTGGCTATGTATGCGGTGATCCAGAGTGGTGGCAAGCAGGAGCGGGTGGCCGAGGGCCAGCAGCTGCGCGTGGAGCTTCTCGGGGTGCCCGAGGGGAGCGAAGTCGAGCTTTCCCCGGTACTGGTCGTGGACGACGACCGAGTCCTCGCCACGCCCGACGAGCTGGCCGGCACGGTGGTGGCGGCCCGGGTCGTGGGCCAGGAGCTCGGTCCCAAGATCCGGGGGTTCACCTACCAGGCCAAGGCGCGGCGCCGGCGGCGCTGGGGTCACCGCCAGCAGTACGACACCGTCGAGATCGTGTCGATCACGGTCCCGGCAGGCCGCTGAGCCCGCCGCACAGGAGGAGGTTCTCGTGTCGAAGACCAAAGGTGGCGGTTCCACCCGCAACGGCCGCGATTCGAAGTCCAAGCGCCTGGGCGTGAAGGTGTACGACGGTACGACCGTCCCCGCCGGCGCCATCATCCTGCGCCAGCGGGGTACAAAGTTCCACCCTGGCGAGAATGTCGGGCGCGGTGGCGATGACACGCTGTTCGCGACCGCCGACGGCGTGGTGAGCTTCGGCACCCGCAAGGGTCGCCGCCAGGTGAGCGTCCGCGTCGAGTCCTGAGCCGGGGCGGCCGGTCACTGTCTCTTTCGGGAGGGAGTGACGGTGGCTCGTAGAATCGGCGCTGTGTCCGGGTTCGCCGACGAAGCCCAAGTGCATGTGAAGGCGGGCAACGGCGGCGCCGGCTCCGTGTCGTTTCGCCGTGAGGCGCACGTGTCGAAGGGCGGCCCCGACGGCGGCGACGGCGGCAACGGTGGTGATGTGTGGCTCGTGGCCTCCACCAACCAGGCGTCGCTGCTCGGATTTCGCGATCACCCGCATCGTCGGGCCACCGATGGCAAGCACGGACAGGGAAAGAAGCGCCACGGCCCCCGGGGCCAGGCCCTCGACGTGCCCGTGCCGGTCGGGACGATGGTGCGGGGCCCCGACGGGTCGGTCCTCGCCGATCTGGCCACGGACGGGGACCGCTGGCTGGCCGCGGGTGGGGGACGAGGTGGGCGCGGCAATGCTCGTTTTCTCTCCAACCGCCGGCGGGCCCCCGCCTTCGCCGAGCAGGGCGAGAAGGGTGAGGAGCGGTGGCTCGACCTCGAGCTGAAGCTGCTCGCGGATGTGGCTCTGGTGGGGCTGCCGAACTCGGGCAAGAGCACCCTGATCTCGCGGATCTCCGCCGCTCGCCCCAAGGTGGCGGCCTATCCCTTCACCACCCTCGAGCCGCACCTGGGCGTGGTCCGAGTCGGCCGGACCGGCGATGAGACCGAGTTCGTGGTGGCGGATGTGCCCGGCCTGGTGGAGGGCGCGGCCGAAGGGCGGGGCCTCGGACACCGGTTCCTCAGACACGTGGAGCGCGCTCGGGCGCTGGTGGTCCTGCTCGACCTGGCCCCAGCCGACGGCATCTCGGCCTCGGAGCAGGAGCGGATCCTGCTCTCCGAGCTCCGTCGCTACCGACCCGAGCTGCTCGACCGGCCCCGCCTGGTGGTGGGGTCGAAGTCCGACGTGGCGCTCGAGGGGCTCGACGCCGAGCCCGAGCTCACCATCTCAGCGGTGACCGGGGCCGGGATCCCCGAGCTCCTCGTCCGACTGGCTGCCATGGTGGTCGAGGCTCGGGTGGCAGAGGCCATCCCGAACCGGTCCGTCGTGATCCACCGTCCTCTGTCGGAGGAGATCGAGGTGGTCCGTTCCGAAGACGGCTCGTTCGTGGTCCTCGGCCGTCCCGCCCTGCGAGCGGTGGCCTTGTCGGACCTCAACGACGCCGATGCCGTCGACTATGTCCAGAGCCGCCTGCGCCGGCTCGGGGTGGAGCGCGCCCTGGTGCGCGCCGGGGTGCGCGACGGGGATGTCGTGCACCTCGGGGAGCTGAGCTTCACCTACCAGCGCGAGGAAGGGGTCGAGGGTGCGGTGTCAGAGACTCCGCGGCCCGAGATCAGGCGGTCGACCCGTCGCGGCCGGGGATCAGACCGATGACGACGGGTGAAGCGCCCCGAACGGTCGTGGCCAAGGTGGGGTCATCGTCGATCACGAACGCCGGCGGTGGTGTGGACGCGGTGTCGATCGACAGGCTCTGCGGGCAGGTGGCCGAGTTGCGCGACCTCGGCCACAGTGTCGTCCTCGTCAGCTCGGGTGCGATCGCGGCGGGGTGGTTCGCCATGGGAGGAGGGCCCCGGCCCACCGACCCGGCCACGCTGCAAGCGGTGTCCGCCGTCGGCCAGTCGAAGCTCATGCGGGTGTACGACGAGGCCTTCGCCACGCGGGGCCTCGCCGTGGGCCAGGTCCTGCTGGCCCCGCTCGACTTCATCCATCGTCAGCAGTATCTCCACGCCCGCCAGACCCTGTCCCGGCTGCTCGAGCTGGGTGTGGTCCCGGTCGTGAACGAGAACGACGCCACCTCTGACGACGAGATCCGGTTCGGTGACAACGACCGGCTGGCCGCGCTCGTGGCCCATCTCGTCGCCGCTGATCTCCTCGTCCTGCTCACCGATACCGCCGGCCTCCTGACGGCCGATCCACGGACCACCGCCGAGGCATCGCTCATCGAAGAGGTGATCGAGGTCGACCACGAGCTCGAGATCCTGGCGGGCGGGGCGGGCAGCCCGGTCGGGAGCGGGGGCATGGCGTCGAAGCTGGCCGCAGCGAAGATCGCGGCGTGGTCCGGGGTCGAGACCGTCATCGCCGATGCTGGTCGGGCCGGGGTGCTACGCGGGGTCATGGACGGTGAGCCCGGCGTCGGCACCGTGTTCAGGGCCCGGGGCCGGCGCCTGCCGGCCCGGAAGCTTTGGATCGCGTTCGCCGTCGCCGCGGCCGGGACCCTGATCGTCGACGACGGAGCACGGCGGGCGCTAATGGAGCGAGAAGCCTCGTTGCTCCCCGCCGGGGTGGTGTCGGTCTCTGGTCGCTTCGACACCGACGATGCCGTGGAGATCGCCGGGCCCGACGGCGTGGTCTTCGCCAAGGGCCTTGTCCGTCATCCCGCCCACTTGGTGGCGTCGTGGGCCGGGCACCGGACGAGCGAATTGCCCGACGGTGCCGCGCCCGAGGTCGTGCACCGGGATGATCTCGTGGTGCTGGGCTGAGGCCAGGGCGCGTGGCGGGGGTACCCTGGAGCATGGCCCCGCCGACCATCGAAGACCTCGGCCGTCGAGCCAAGGCGGCTTCTCGGGTCCTGGCCGTGGCCGACGGAGCGGCCAAGAACAGCGCCCTGGGGATGGCCGCCGACCTGCTCGAAGAGCGCGGAGGGGAGCTGCTCGAGCACAACGGCGCCGATCTCGAGGCGGCCCGGGCCGAGGGTGCCAGCGAGGTCCAGACCGACCGGTTGCGCCTCAGTCGGGAACGGATCGAGGCCATGGCCGAGAGCCTGCGCCACGTCGCGGCGCTGCCCGATCCCGTGGGCGAGGTCGTCGAGGGATGGGTCCGGCCCAACGGCCTTCGCATCGAGCGGGTCCGGGTCCCCCTCGGGGTGGTGGGGGTGATCTACGAGAACCGGCCCAACGTAACGAGCGACGCCGCGGGCCTGTGTCTGAAGGCGGGCAACGCCACCATGCTGCGGGGCTCGTCGAGCGCGGCGCGGTCCAACGCGGCCATCGTGGGCGCACTCCGAGAGGCACTGGTGAAGGTCGGGCTCCCCGAGGACGCGGTGGTGAACGTGGCGGACACGAGTCACGAGGCGGCGATCCGGTTCATGCAGCTCGACGGGGTCATCGACTGCCTCGTGCCGCGCGGGGGCCATGCCCTCATCGCGTCGGTGCGCGAGCACGCCACGGTGCCGTACGTGATCGACGGGGACGGCAATTGCCACGTCTACGTCGATGCCGATGCCGATCTCGACATGGCTTTGTCCATCGTGGTGAACGCCAAGACCCAGCGCCCCGGGGTGTGCAACGCGGCGGAGTCCCTTCTCGTCCACGAGGCGGTGGCGGTCGAATTCCTGCCCCGGGCCCAGGCCGCGCTGGCAGGTGTCGAGTTGCGTGGCGACGAGGCGAGCCGGGCCGTCCTCGGGTCCATCGGCGTCGCCGAGGACGACGACTTCGCCACCGAGTTCCTGGGCCCGATCATGTCGGTGGCGGTCGTCGGAGACCTCGACGACGCCATCGACCACATCACCCGGTACGGCTCGGGACACTCCGAGGCCATCGTGACCGACGACCTGCGCGCCGCGGAACGGTTCTGTCGCGAGGTCGACGCCGCCGCGGTGGTCGTGAACGCGTCGACCCGGTTCGTGGACGGGGGGGAGCTCGGGCTGGGGTCGGAGATCGGCATCTCGACGCAGAAGCTCCACGCCCGCGGTCCCATGGGGCTGCGCGAGCTCACCTGCGTGAAGTACCTCGTGCACGGTGACGGGCAGGTGCGGCGATGAGCGCGGCCGGCGACCAGGACGGTGCCGTCGACGGGAAGACCGGCTCTTTGGGGATGCTCGGGTTCCCCGACCCCGGCCCGCCGCTGTTCTCGTCGCTGACCGAGGTACGCGAACGGCTCGCCGCGGTCGGATATCTCGCCGATGACGGCATCGCCGGGGTCGTGCATCTGGCGGACCGCCTGGCGAAGCCGGTGCTCGTGGAGGGCCCCGCCGGGACCGGGAAGACCGAGTTGGCCAAGTCGGTGGCGCGCGTGACCGGCAGCCGCCTCATCCGGTTGCAGTGCTACGAGGGCCTCGATGAGTCCAAGGCACTCTACGAATGGAATTACAAGAAGCAGTTGTTGCGGATCCAGGCCCAGCGCGTCGACGAGGATGGCGGGGGGGACAAGGCGACCACCTCGTGGCGCGATCTCGAGGAGGACATCTTCTCCGAGGAGTTCCTCCTCACCCGCCCCCTGCTCGAAGCCATCCGTTCCCCGGACCCCGTCGTCCTCCTCGTCGACGAGGTGGACCGGGTCGAGCTCGAGACCGAGGCGCTGCTCCTCGAAGTACTGTCGGAGTACCAGGTGTCGATTCCCGAGCTGGGCACGATCCGGGCCAAGCAGATCCCGCTCGTGTTCCTCACCTCCAACAACACCCGGGAGTTGTCCGAGGCCCTCAAGAGGCGTTGCCTCTACCTCCACCTCGACTACCCGTCGCTCGAGCGCGAGCGCGACATCGTGCTCGCCCGAGTGCCCGGGGTGACCGAGGAGCTCGCCGATCAGATCGCCAGGATCGTGCGATCCTTGCGGACCCTCGAGCTCAAGAAGTACCCCTCGGTCTCCGAGACCCTGGACTGGGCCAGGACACTGGTCGTCCTCGGCGTGGAGTCGATTGACGCCGAGCAGGCCAAAGCGACGTTGCACGTGCTGCTCAAGTACCGCAGCGACCTCGAGCGTGCGGCCAAGGAGCTGGCCGTGGCCGGGGAGGACCGGGCCTGAGGCGTCGGTCGTGCTCGACGTCCTCACCGGGTTCATAGGAGAGCTGCGCGCCGCGGGCCTGCCGGTGTCGCTCACCGAGTCCATCGACGCGGCCGAGGCGGTCCATCACATCCCACTCGAGGACCGCGACGCGCTCAAGTACGCCTTGGCGGCCACCCTCGTGAAGAGCTCCGCCCATTGGAAGGCATTCGAGACGGCCTTCGAGGTGTACTTCTCGATGCGGGGCCCCCAGTACGAGTTCGGCGACGACGAGACGTCGACCGGCGACCACGACTCGGACACCGAGAACGAGGACCGGGGACGGGGCCAGGGGAGAGGCCAGGGCGGTGGCGGGGGCGAGGGCTTGTCACCCGAGGAGCTCGCCGAGATGTTGTTCCGGGCTCTGCTGTCGGCCAACGACGCCCAGGTGGCCGCGCTGGCCCGCCAGGCTGTCAGCCGCTTCGCGGGGATGGAGCCGGGCCGGCCCGTGGGGGGGACCTACTACCTCTACCGGACGTTGAGGAACCTCGACCTCGACCGGGTCCTCGAGCGGCTCATGGACACCGCCCGGGCCTCTGCTCCGGAGGGGCAGTTGACCCCGCTCGAGGAGCGCCTCGCCCGGGACGAGTTCAAGAGCCGCCTCGATCGGTTGCGCCGGGAGCTCGAGGACGAGATCCGGCGCCGGCTGGTGGCCGACCGCGGTACCGAGGCCCTGGCCCGGTCCCTGCGAAAGCCTCTCCCCGAGGAGATCGACTTCATGCACGCCACGCGCGACGAACTGGCGTCACTGCGTCGGGCCATCCACCCTCTGACGCGCAAGTTGGCCGTTCGTCTGGCCCGCAAACGTCGACACGGCCGCAAGGGCCCGCTCGACTTCCGGTCCACGATGCGCCATTCCCTGTCGACCGGTGGCGTCCCGGTCGACCCCAAGTTCCGGTATCCCCGTCCCGCCAAGCCAGAGATCATTGTCATCGCCGACATTTCGGGATCGGTGGCCTCGTTCGCGCGTTTCACGTTGCATCTCGTGCACGCCATCAGCTCGCAATTCTCGAAGGTGCGGAGCTTCGTGTTCATCGACGGCATCGACGAGGTCACGCGGTTCTTCGAGAACGTCGACGACGTCGCCGACGCTGTGCACCGGATCAACACCGAGGCCGACGTGGTGTGGGTCGACGGGCACTCGGACTACGGCCACGCTCTGTCGGTGTTCTGGGAGCGCTGGGGCGAGGAGATCACGCCCCGTTCGAGCGTGCTGCTGCTCGGTGACGCTCGCAACAACTACCACGCCTCACAGGCCTGGGTGGTCTCGGAGATCCAGCATCGGGCCCGTCATGTGTACTGGCTCAACCCCGAGCCTCGGGCCTACTGGGGGACCGGCGACTCGATCCTCGGCGAGTATGCGGTGCACTGTGACGATGTCTTCGAATGTCGGAACCTGCGTCAGCTCGAGCACTTTGTGACCGAGCTGGCGTGAGCGCGGCGACAGCGGGGGGTAGCGCGCCGCCCGGAGTGGGCACGGTGGGGACGTCGTCGGAGGGTCCCACCCGGGTCGTCCTCATCCGCCATGGTGAGGCGAACTGCAATGTCGAGGGCGTGGTCGGTGGCCATGCGGGATGCACCGGTCTGTCGGCCACAGGGAGGCGCCAGGCCGAGGCCTTGCGGGATCGGCTCGTGGCGACCGGCGAGCTCGCCGCGGCCGGCGCGCAGTATGCGAGCGTGCTGACTCGTGCCGTCGAGACGGCGGGCATCGCGGCGGCGGGCATCGGTGACGGCACGGCATCGGTGCAGGATTGCGACCTGTGCGAACTGCACCCCGGTGAAGCCGACGGCCTCACCTGGGACGAGTTCCGCGTCCGCTACGGTGAGCCCGATTTCGACGTCGATCCCGACGGCGTGGTCGCACCCGGAGGCGAGAGTTGGAACTCGTTCGTGTCCCGGGCCTCGAATGCGGTGACTCGGGTGGCCCGGTCCCATCGCGGCGAGCTCGTGGTGATCGTGTGCCATGCCGGTGTCATCGAATCGACGCTTCTCGCATTCCTGCCCGTGGCGCCGGGGCGTCGACGCCTCAGGTTGCCCACCGAGCACACGTCGCTCACAGAATGGGAGTTGGCGGGGGACGACTGGCGCCTGGTGCGCTACAACGATGCTGCGCATCTGCGGGGCTTGGACACGACACCACCGACGTCGCCCTGAAGTGGCGTGGCGGCGAGCTCGACCGGGCAATCGGGCATGACGCGTTCGGGAAGGTCCGTTCTCGAGGGCCAGACTAGGTAGCCAGAAGGCGACGTCGAATTGAGGATTGCCGACGCTGGCGATGTTCCCGTCGAAGAGCGCGGCAGAACCGTGGCGGAGACAGAGGATGTCGCTGCGGACGTCCTACGTCCGATGTTCTTGGCGCAGCCAGGTCGCGGTGGTCTCGTCGACGGCTTGTTTCACGAACACCGATCGCCGTCGCGCAAGGTCGCCACGACAAGGGTCTAGCCACGCGCCACGGGGTCCAGGTGTTGCACCGGGCCCACCAGTGACTCCAGGGCTTGGATCACATTAAGACGCCTGGCACCGCCCTCAGGGTCGGCCCGCGTTGGCTGGGCGGTGGTCGAGACTCAACAGGCGTAGTCGCCGTCGAGGCTGATCCCGTTGGCCTGATTGGTGTACTGGGTGACCCACACCCCGCCCGTGGGGAGGACGTTCCCGTTCTGTGCGGCATAGGTCACCGCGTTCGCACAGTTGCCCTGGGGGTCGTTGGTGTACCACGCCACCCACAGCGGGACCGCGGGCTGGAAGTTCCCGGCGATGCCGTTCCAGGTGAGCGGGCTCGTGTAGATGCCGACGTTGTTCACCCCCGCACCTCGCAGCGCGTTGATGGCACCCAGGATGACCTGGTCGTTCTCGGCAGTGTTGGTGGACCAGTTGGCCCCTTCGATATCCAGCCACCACGTCACCAACGGGTTCACGCCCTGGGCCTGCGCGTACTGGTAGGCGTAGACCCCGGCCTCGTACCCCCAGTTGCACGCCGGGTCACCGTTGCAGCCCGGTTGGGCGGTGGTGTCGGTCCCGTAGGTCATGAAGATGTAGAGGTTCAGCCCGCCCCCGGCCCACTGCGCCTCGTGGGCCAGGCAGGGGTTGGGAGACCCGTTGGCCTGGCCGGTGGCCTGGACGATGCCCACGGTGTGGCCCGATGGCAGCGTGCTGGTACACGCCGGCGGGTTGTCCTGGAACTTCGAGATGTCGTAGCCGAAGGTCCCCGACGGGTAGGCGCCGTTGGCGGCTACGCCCGTGCCCGGGCCGTCGGCGATGCCGACGACGGGGTTCGTGATGTGCTGGGGGGCGGAGCCGAAGTACCCGGCGTCGCCGAAGGAGGTCACCGCACCGTTGGAGTCGGTGAGCCAGTACCCACCGGGGTCGGCGGACGCGATGCCTACCACCGGCCGGGACAGGGCGTGACCGCCCAGTGACCCGTCATAGCTGGCGTCGCCGAAGGCGAAGACCCCGCCGTCGGCCGCCACCATCAGGTACCCCCCGCCGTCGGGCGCGGTCCCACCGACGATCGGTGCCTGGAGTTTCAGGTTGCCCAGCGATCCGGCGAACCCGGCGTCGCCGAAGGCGAAGACCCCGCCGTCCGATGCGAAGAGCCAGTAGCCACGGCCATCGGGCGTCGCCACCATCGAGACCACGGGCTTGGTGAGCTTGACGGCCCCCATCGACCCGTAGAACGGCGCGTTGAAGGCGAAGACCCCGCCGTCCGATGCCACCGTCCAGTACCCCCCGGTGGCGGGGTCCGCGGCGATGCCGACCATGGGCTTGTTGAGTTTGACTGCCCCCATCGACCCGTAGAACCCGGCGTTGCCGAACGTGAACACCCCGCCGTCCGACGCCACGGTCCAGTACCCGAGCCCACTCGCGCCCGACTGGCCCGTCGTGGGGGCGATGCCGACCATGGGTGCAGCCAGCCTGACCCCGCCCATGGACCCGTAGAAGGGGAGTCCCCCGAAAGCAAACACCCCGCCGTCCGAAGCCACGGTCCAGTACGCGGGGACGCCCTGGGTGGAGGCGGGGACTGCATCGTCGAGATGCCGGGGCGCGCCGCTTGGCGTCATCACGGCTGTCGAGACAACGGTGACCGCGATGATCGACGCACCGAGCGCGCGTCCGAGACGCGCCAGGTTGTGTGCGAGACGGGGCATGGAGTGGTTGCTGCGATCCTTGCTGCGCGATGGCGCGTGTCCAAGGCTCTCGTGGGTGTCAGAGAAACCGAGGTTCCGCTGTCCATTCTCACGGAGTGCGCAGCGCGAAGCAACGACGCCCCGAGAACCGTTGCCCACCTGCACCGATGCCTGGCGCCGTGGTGTGGCGGTGTGGGGAAACCACCGCCGGGGCCGGCCAGGGGTCAGGCCCTCAGCAGCTCCGCGACGCGGAAGGCGAGGTCGATGGCCTGCCGTGCGTTGAGACGGGGGTCACAGGTTGTGGTGTAGCGCTCATGGAGCTGGTCCTCGAGGATGTCGCCGTAGCCACCGAGGCATTCGGTGACGTCGTCCCCCGTCAGTTCGAGGTGCACACCTCCGGGCCAGGTCCCTGCGCCGTGGTGCGCGGCGAAGAACCCCTTGAGCTCGGTGAGGATGTCGTCGAAGCGTCGGGTCTTGCGGCCCCCGTCACTCACGAAGGTGTTGCCGTGCATCGGATCACAGGCCCAGACCACCGGATGTTGCGCGGCGGTGACCGCCTCGAGCAATGGTGGAAGGGACTGTGCGATGGCGGTGGCGCCCATACGGGTGATCAGGGTGAGCCGACCCGGAGTCCGGTCGGGGTTCAGGCGGTCGCACAGCGCCACAACCTCGGATGGGGTGGTCGAGGCACCGATCTTGCATCCGACGGGGTTGTGGATCCCCGACAGGAAGTCGATGTGGGCGCCGTCGAGCTGGCGGGTGCGCTCACCCACCCAGAGCATGTGGGCCGAGCAGTCGTACCAGTCGCCGGTGAGTGAGTCCATGCGGGTGAGGGCCTCTTCGTACCCGAGGATGAGCGCGTCGTGGCTCGTATAGAAGTCGACCTGGTGCAATGACTGCTCCGCCTTCAGGTCGATCCCGCACGCGGCCATGAAGCGCAGGGCCCGGTCGATCTCGCCGGCGATCTGCTCGTAGCGTCGCCCCTCTTCGCTCGAAGCCACGAACTGCTGGTTCCAGATGTGGACCTGGGACAGATCGGCGAAGCCACCTTTGGTGAAGGCGCGCACGAGATTGAGTGTCGAGGCCGCCTGATGGTACGCAGCGATCAGCCGGCTCGGGTCGGCGATCCGGGCCGTGGCGTCGGGGGCGTCGTCGTTGACCATGTGACCGCGGAAGGCGGGGAGATCCACGTCGCCGACGCGCTCGGTGGGAGACGAACGCGGCTTGGCGAATTGTCCGGCGATGCGTCCCACCTTGAGGGCCGGGACGCCGGCTCCGTAGGTCAGGACCACGGCCATCTGCAAGATGACCTTGAGCTTGTCCCTGATGTCATCGGCCGAGAACTCGGCGAAGGACTCGGCACAGTCACCGGCCTGGAGGAGAAACGCCTTCCCGGCCGCCACCTCGGCCAGTGATGCCGTCAGGGTGCGCGCCTCACCTGCAAATACCAGCGGGGGGAGGTCGCCCAGTTCCTTGAGCACCCGGTCCAGGCCGTCCGCGTCGGGCCAATCCGGTTGCTGGGCGGCCGGGAGGTCCCGCCACCGCTGCGGGCTCCACTGGGCTCGGCTCATGGGTCTACAGCGTAAATGCTCGACGCCTACGCTCGTGACGTGGACGCGACGGTGGGGGGAGTCGGCGGGGAGACGGCGGCCCCGGGGCCTCGCATCGGCATCCTCGGTGGCACCTTCGACCCTGTCCATGTCGGTCACCTCGTGGCCGCGACGTGGGCACGAGAGGCGTTGAGCCTCGAGCGAGTGCTCCTGGTCGTGGCCAACGTGCCCTGGCAGAAGGCCGGTACCCGGGCCGTGACGCCAGCCGAGGACCGGTTCTCGATGGTGGAGGCGGCCGTGGCGGGGGTCACCGGAGTGGAGCCCTGTCGCGTGGAGATCGATCGGGGTGGTCCGAGCTACACCGTCGACACCGTGCGCGAGCTGCAAGTGGCGATGCCGAGCGTCCGGCCCTATGTGATCGTGGGTGCCGACGTGGCCGCCGAGCTCGGAACCTGGCAAGAGGTCGACGAGCTGCGCAAGGCGGTGATCCTCGTGGTGGTCGACCGCGGCGGCGTGGGACCGGGGGAGGACCCGCCGGGGTGGCATGTCGAGCGGCTGAGCATCCCGGCCCTCGACATCTCGAGCAGCCAGCTCCGAGAGCGCCTGGCCCAGGGACGATCGGTGGACTTCCTCATTCCCGAGCCCGCCATACGTTGCATCCGTCAGCTAAATCTGTACGCTGGCACGAGATGAACAGCGCCGATGTCGTTCGAGCCGCCACGGGCCCCCAACGGGGGCGCCCGGGGGGTTTGACCGAGGTGGACGTGGCGGTTCCCGCCGCATGACGGCATCCGCCGAGCCGGAATCGGCGGACAACGGACGCCCCGAGGTTCCCGAGGCTGCCCTGGTGGCGGCGCGGGCCGCGGGCACGAGGCTGGGCCAGAACACCGTCGTGCTTGCCATGGGGGAATACCTCGGAGTGACCGACGCCTTTGTGATCACGAGTGGCGCCAACAGCCGACAGGTCCGCAGCATCGTCGAAGAGGTCGAGCACCAGGTGAAGGAGTCTGCCGGCCGCTCGCCGCGCGCCACCGAGGGTCTGCGCGACCTGACCTGGGTGCTCATGGACTACGGCGATTTCCTCGTCCATGTCTTCCAGGACGAGGCGCGCGCCTATTACGACCTCGAACGGCTGTGGGGCAATGCGCCGCGTCGTTCGGGCGACGAGATCCTCTCCGACCAGCGCGTCGACGACTGAGCCCGGCGCCAAGTCTCACGGGGCCAGTGCCGCGAACTGGGCGGTGGTGGCCACGGGGACGAGGGCTCCACTCGCCACCGGCACCTGGACGGGTTGGCCCATCAGCTCGAAGGTGACCCCGGTCACGCCGGGGAGGGTCGACGCCGTGAAGACGACCTGGGCCACGGCCTGGATCTCGGGCGGTCCGACGATCTGACCGAAGGTGCCTCCCAGGTTCACCGTGGCGGTGCCCCCGGCGATGTTGGCGGCAAGGACCGTCGTCTGTGTCGCCACCGCGCTCTGGAGTCCTGCCGCGGCTTCGACGTCGGTGGGCCCCGCCAGGAGCACTTTGAGCACCGTGGCCAGGTCGGGCGGGGACACCGTGACGTTGCGGGCCACGGCCACCAGGTGACCGGTCGGGCCGATGAGGAAGATCTGCACCGGGACCGCGATCGGCGACGGGCCGGTGGTCACGGTGGTGGTGGACTGCGTAGGTGCCAGGAGGTCGAAGGGGATGCCGTGTCGTGACAACGCGGCGGGTTGCTTGTCGACAGGCACGCCACAGCCGGCTAGCCCGAGCGCCACAGCACACGTCGCCAACACGGTGACGGCGAGTCGGGGACCGGTCGTTCGGGAGACGGTCATGCCAGGGTCTCCGCGTCGCGCCCGGGATCGGGCGCCAGAGCCAAGGCCGAGTCGTCTCCCGTCGGGAGCTCGATGACGAAACGGTTCTCACCATCAGCACCGGATTCGGCCCACACCCGACCGCCGTGCAGCCGCACGTGCTCGGCGACGAGTGAGAGCCCGAGCCCGGTGCCGTTGGTCACGCCGCGCTGGCCCGCCGCCTGGCCACGGTAGAAGCGCTCGAAGATCCGGTCGCGTTCGCCCGGTGCCACACCGGGGCCGCGGTCGACCACCACGAAACGAACGGCTGGGCCCGGCCCGGGCTCGACGGCGATGCGGGTGACACCCCCTGCGTACTGCTCGGCGTTGTCGACGAGGTTGGTGACGACCCGCTCGATGCGTCGCTTGTCGACCCAGAGGCGTAGTCCCGAGACGGCCGGGTCCACGTCGACAGGAACATCGCCGGCTCCTCCCGCCGCGGCGGCCTGGCGGGCGAGCTCACCCACCTCGACCTCGTCGAGGGAGAGCTCCGCCGACCCGGTGTCGACCCGGCTGATCTCGAGGAGGTCATCGACCATGCGATGGAAGCGATGGAGCTCGGTGCTCAACAGGTCGAGGGCGTGTTGGCTGCGGGGGGGCAGCTCGTCGCGATGCGATTCGAGGACACCCAGCGATGTCGCCAGGGTGGTGAGCGGCGAACGGAGCTCGTGGCTCACGTCGGCGGTGAATCGGACCTCGTGGTCGATCCGCTCTTGGAGGGCGTCGGTCATGCGGTTGAACGAGGACGCCAGGGCCGAGAGCTCGGCGTCGCCCTCGGCGAGGAGACGGGTGTCTAGGCTCCCGCCTGCGACGGTCTCCGCCGCGCGCGACACCTGAGCCAGTGGTCGGAGGGCCCGGCCGCTCGCCCATCGCCCGATCACCGCGCCCGCGGCGGTGGTCAACAGGGCCGCGCCGGTGAGGGCGAGGGCCAGGATGCGCAGGGTCCGGCTCAGGTCGTCGAGCGAGAAGACCTCGAAATACGACGCGCTGACACTGGGGACGGGAAGTCCGACCCCCATCTGGGGCGTGTTGCCGAGCACGAAGTGCTGGGTTGCCGGTGTGCCCGACAGCACGAGGTCGCGCAGCGCGAGCGGGATGGCGTTCTCACCGACCGAGATCGACGTGGCGTACCACTGGCCCTTGACCTCGAGGACCGAGCGCGACCCGGGGACGGTGTCGAGCGAGGCCAGCAGCTGAGTGATGTTCGGACTCGCCGAGCGCAACGACGACCGGGCCAACGACGCGTTCACGTAGGCCTGGCGCAAGATGGCTGTCTCGCGCTCTTTCAGAATGAACTGTCGGGCCGTGAAGTAGGTGAGCCCGGCCATGGTCGCCGACAGGGCCAGGGCGCCGAGCCCGAAGGTCACCGTGACGCGCGACCGAAGACCGAGGTTCGACCAGGGCCGCTTGCGTCGTCGGCGGGTGTGTTGCGGTGAGGCGTCGCCTGGGGGGCTGGCCCGGCGGGTGCGCAATCCGCGCATGCCGGCCCTCAGGTGGCCAGCTTGTAGCCCATCCCTCGCACGGTGAGGATGTGACGGGGATTGGCGGGATCGGCCTCGATCTTGGTGCGGAGTCGCCGGATGTGGACGTCGACGAGCCGTCCGTCGCCGAAGTAGTCGTAGCCCCAGACCCGGTCGAGGAGTTGCTCGCGGCTCAGCACCTTGCCGGGATTGGTGGCCAGTTCACACAGGAGGCGGAACTCGGTACGGGTGCAGTGGACTTCGACCCCGGCGGTGCGCACCGTGCCTTCGTCGGGAAGGACTTCGACCTCTCCGAACGAGAGCACGTCGGGGGAGTCGACGGACCGGGATCGACGAAGCAGGGCCCGGATGCGCGCCGCGAGCTCCTTGGCCACGAAGGGCTTGGTGACGTAGTCATCCGCGCCGGCTTCGAGGCCCGCCACCACATCGTGGGTGTCGTTGCGCGCCGTCACCATGATCACCGGCACCGCACTGGTCCGGCGCAGCTGCCGGCAGCACTCGAAGCCGTCGATGCCGGGCAACATGAGGTCGATGAGCACGACATCGGAGGGTTGGTCGGTGAAGTGCTCGAGCCCGACCTCGCCCGAGCCGGCCTCGTCGACCTCGTAGCCCTCGTCCTCGAGTGCCAATCGCATCGAGGCGCGGATGCGCTCGTCGTCCTCCACGAGGAGGATTCGGTTGCTCATGAGCGCCGGTTCATCGGGGACTGGTCACAAAAGGTACGTCAACCCGGGCGTGGCGCCCGGTCGGACCTGGTCGATGAAGATCAGGTCGATTTCCAGATCTGGGGGGTCCAGATCGTTCCCACGATCATGCCGTACGCCTTGCCACCTTCGGGGGTCGTCGGGTTGTTCCAGTTCTGGACCTTGGAGTTGGCGATGACGGCCCAGGTGGCCCGGTCCTGCCAGATGTAGGGAAGGTCGACGTTCAGACGCTTGGCGACGCCTTGGTAGGCGGCGGCCCGGGTGGCCGGGTCGGTGGAGGTCCGGCCCTGCTGCAAGAGGGTCTCGATCTGGGGATCGGTGTTGCGGGCGAAGTTCGAGGCGATCGACGACGGCCCGGTCCCGAAGATCTCGGTCGGGCTCCACCACAGGTAGTTGAGGTCAGGGTCCACCGCCGCGAACTGTCGCCACGACGTCGCCTGGAAGAGCCCGCCCAGCGCGTTGTTGATCTGGTCGGCCTGCTGGATCTGGGTCAGGTTGACTTTCATCCCCACGGACTCGAGCTGGCTCTGGAGGAATTGGACCACCTGGATCGAGTACGCCGAGTTCGTGGACTGGAGGGTGAAGGCCACGGGCTTGCCGGTCTCGGTCTCCAGTTGGTTGACGAGGGCCTTGGCCTTGCTCGGGTTGTAGGCGGGGTAACCGGTATCCGCCACGTAGTACGGGGTGTTGGGCACGAAGGGCTGATTCGTGGGCGTGTTGACGCCTTTGTCCACGACCGTGGCGTACTGCCTCGAGTTGATGGCCATGGCCATGGCCTGGCGGACGCGGATGTCGCTCATGGCGGGATCGGCCATGTTGATCATGATGAAGTTCATGTCGGGCTCGCCCACGATGCCCTTGGTGTCGTCGAGGAACCCGTAGCTCTGGTCGTCCTGGAACTGGAGGATGCTGGCGGGCAGGTCGGTGTGCATGATGTCGATGTTGCCCGCCTGCAAGGCGTTGGCGCGCTGTTGAGCGTCGGTGATGGGTCGGTAGGTGACCGAGTCGAGGTAGGGAAGGCCCTTGCGCCAGTAGTCGGGGTTGCGGTCGGCGGTGAAGTGGTCGTTGGGGACCCACTCCTTGAACTTGAACGGCCCCGTGCCGACCGGACGTTCCGATCCTTTGGGATCGGCGATCATCGAGGGTGAGGCGATGTAGCCGGGCTGGCCGCCGATGCCCCCGGCGAGGTAGGCGGGGAACGGCACCCATGGTTGCTTGAGCGTCACGGTCACGGTGTCAGAGCTCGTGGCCGAGATGTCCTTCACGGCGGTGAACGTCACCCCGAGCAGGTTGTCCTTGAAATGGTTCAGGCTCCCGGCGATGGCGGCGGCGTCACAGGGGGTGCCGTCGTGGAAGCGCACGTTGGGACGCGCCGTGATCGTCCACACGGTGTAGTCCGAGTTGGGGGTGATGGCCTGGGCGAGGTAGGGCTGGACACTGCCGTCAGCGGCGATGATGGTCAGCGGATCGAAGACCGTGCGGGCGTAGAGCACCCCGGTCTCGTCGAATCGACCGGTCGCCGGGTCGAATCCCTGTTCTTCGGCCTCGACACCGAAGACGAGCGCCCCGCCCTTCTTGGGGGTGGCGGTGGAAATGCCGTTGCGGGGTCCGCTCGAGAGCGACCCTCCGCCATTCGAGCCCGATCCACATGCGCTCAGGAGCCCGCCCACGCCGCCGGCGGCGGCGAGGCCACCGGCGGCCAAGGCGCTTCGAGCGAGAAACGAACGGCGGTCGATCTGGTCGGGCACAGTCCCTACCCCCTTCGGGGCGCATTCGCATTGTCTCGCCTGGTCGCGCCCTGCACCGGTCAGGACAATAGCGTCGCAAGCCCAGCTAGACGGGTAGCGTTGGACCATGGCCTGGGACCCCGAGGCGTTCTCGCGGTCCCTCGGTGGACAGTCTCCGGCGACGAGACGGGCCTATGTCGGTGATCTCGACGCCTTCGCCCTGTGGGCGGAACGTGCCCAGGTCCAAGGCCCGGGCGCGGTGGACCGGATCCTGCTTCGGAGGTATCTCGCGTACTTGACGACGGGGCGCTACGCCCGGGCCACGGTGGCTCGCAAAGCGGCCGGGTTGCGCTGCTATTTCGCCTGGCAGCGCCGGCGGGGCGTGCTCGAGACCGACCCGGCCCGACGGCTGGCTTCGCCGGGTGGCAGGTCACGCCTCCCGAGAGTGCTCGACCACGGTGAGCTCGAGGTCCTGCTCGACGGCGAGGACCTCGCCCCGGCGCCGTCGACAGCGCCATCCCCCTCACCATCGGACGATGCGGGTGGACCCGTCGGCCTCCACGACGCTCTCGGGGCTCGGGACGATGCCGTGCTCGAGCTCCTCTACGGGTGCGGACTGCGCGTCGCCGAGCTGTGTGGGCTCGACGTCGGGGACATGGACATGCGGTCGGGCACGGTCACGGTGATGGGCAAGGGCAGTCGCCAGCGCCGGGTCCCGATGCACGACCGGTGCGCGCAGACCGTCGAGCTGTGGCTGGCACGGGGCCGGCCGGTGCTCGTCACCGAGGTGTCGCCCCCCCACGCCATGTTCTTGAATCGCCGTGGGGCGCGTCTGGGGACGCGTGACGTCCGCCGTGTCGTGGATCGCAGGTCACCGGTTCCCACGCACCCGCACGCCCTGCGCCACAGCTTCGCCACTCACCTCCTTGACGGGGGTGCTGACCTGCGGGTCGTCCAAGAACTCCTGGGACACGCCAGTCTGCAGACCACGCAGGTCTACACTCATGTCAGCAAGGACCGGTTGCTCTCGGTATACGGGGCGACCCATCCCCGAGCGTAGGGGGAGGCGTGACGACGGACGACGACGGCGGCACTGCACGCCTCTGGGTCGAGTACAAAAAGAGTAATGAGCGTCGTCTGCGCGACCAGCTCATCGTCTTGTACTCGCCGCTCGTGAAGTATGTGGCGGCCCGGGTCGCGGTCGGGCTTCCTCAGCACGTGGACGGATCCGATCTGGTGAGCTACGGGATCATCGGCCTCATCGACGCCATCGACCGGTTCAGCCCGGATCGCCAGGTGAAGTTCGAGACCTATGCCATCCCCCGTATCAGGGGTGCGATCATCGACGAGCTCCGCGCCATCGACTGGGTGCCCCGATCGGTGCGAGCCAAGGCGCGCGCCGTGGAGCAGGCCTACGCCTCGCTCGAAGCCACGCTGCTACGGACGCCCACCGATGCCGAGGTCGCCGCCGAGCTCGAGATGTCGGAGTCGGACCTGCAAGACATCCTGCGACAGATCTCCTTCGTCGGGGTGGCCGCCCTCGACGAGGTGTTCATGGTGGGTGGCGACCGCACCGACCGCACCACCTTGGGCGACACCATCCCCGATGCCACGGCCGGACCGGTGGCGTTGTTCGAGGACAAGGAGTCCAAGGAGATCCTCGCCCAGGCCATCATGCAGCTCGGCGAGCGGGAGCGGACGGTCCTGTCGCTGTATTACTACGAAGGTCTCACGCTGGCAGAGATCGGCGAGATCCTGGGTGTGACCGAGAGCCGGGTCTGTCAGATCCACACCAAGGCCGTCTTGCAGCTGCGGGGCCGCCTCAACGACCGGTCCCCGGACGGGACCGACACCCAACGTCGAGGCCGACCGCCCGGCGGTCGGCGCGGACCGCGCTCGAGCGTGGCGGCCACCGGCTGAAGTCGGTGCCTGACGCCACGATCTGACCCCAGGGCCTGACTCGACGGCCCGACTCGACGGCCCGACTCGACGGCCCGACCGAGCCGATGTCGGACCTGTCCCCATGTGACGGGTTGTCGGACGTCGGTTACGATGGCATCGTTCCCGCCCGTCGGGTGGGACGCCAAAGAGCCACTTTGAAGCACCCGGCGCGTCCAACGGTCGCCCTTTCGAGGGCGCAGCGCCGGGGAAGGACAACCGATGGGAGGACCGACCGTGGCCGTTGTCACGACTCGGCAGTTGCTGGAGGCCGGCATGCATTTCGGCCACCAGACGCGCCGATGGAACCCGAAGATGCGCCGCTTCATCCTGGGCGAGCGCAACGGGATCTACATCATCGATCTCAAGAAGACGCTCGAGGGCCTCGAGGAGGCCTACGGGTACGTCCGCGACCTGGTGGCCAACGGCGGCATCTTGCTGTTCGTCGGCACCAAGAAGCAGACCCAGGGCCCCATCGCCACCTACGCGCGGGCGTGCGGGATGCCCTATGTCAACGAGCGGTGGCTGGGTGGGATGCTCACCAACTTCACCACCATCTCGTCTCGGGTGGGCAAGATGCGTGAGTACGAGGCCATGGAGCGAGCCGGTGACTTCGAGGGCATGCCCAAGAAAGAAGGCCTTCGCTTCCGTCGCGAGCTCGAGAAGCTCCGTCGGAACCTCGGTGGGATCCGGGAGCTCGACCGTCTTCCCGACGCGGTCTTCGTGATCGACACCAAGAAGGAGCACATCGCCGTCACCGAGGCCAACAAGCTCGTGATGCCGATCGTGGCGGTGGTCGACACCAACTGCGACCCCGACGTGATCACGTACGTGATCCCCGGCAACGACGACGCCATCCGCTCGGGCGCGCTCATGTGCCGGGTCATGGCCGAGGCCGTGATCGAAGGGCGATGGGTCGCAGAACACCGGCCCAAGCCACCGGCCCCCCCGGCGAACGCGACTGCCGGACAGCGCCGGCCGCCACGAGGCCCCCGGGCACCGATCGGTTCCGACAACCCTGAACCTCCTGCCACCCTCGAAGCGTCGCCCGCCGAATCCGGGTCGGCTGAATCCGGGTCGGCCGAATCGGCGTCGTCGGGGTCCACGGGGGCCGAGGCGGCACCTCCAGAGGTGGCGCCCGTCAAGGTGGCGACGGTCGAGCCCACCGCCGCCGGTGCGGAGCCCGAGGCCCCGGTCGTCACCGACGCCGCGCCCACCGACGAGAGCTGAGCCATGGCCGACTTCACCGCCAAGGACGTCCAGGCGCTGCGCCGGGCCACCGGTGCGGGCATGCTCGACTGCAAGCGCGCCCTCGAAGCAAGTGGGGGGGACATCGAGAAGGCCAAGCTGTGGCTCCGGGAACAAGGGTTGGCGGGTGCAGCCAAGCGCTCTGATCGCGAGGCGACCCAAGGTGCGGTGGCACTGGCCCTCTCCGATCGCAATGCCGCCATCGTGGAATTGCGGTGCGAGACAGACTTTGTCGCCAAAGCCGAGACATTCGTCAACCTCACCGACGAGCTCGCCCAGCTCGTGGCCGAGAAGGGCGAGCAGGCCACCGCAGACCGCGCCGCGGATATCGACGAGTTGAAGACCACGCTCAAGGAGAACATCTCGGTGGGCCAGACGGTCCGGTTCGAGATGGGTGGGGACTCCATCGTCGGGACCTACCTCCACATGCAGTCGGGACGGGGTGTGAACGCCGTCCTGGTGGAGATGCGCGGCGGCACCGACGAACTGGCCCACGACGTCGCCGTCCACATCGCCTTCGCCCGGCCGCTGTACCTCCGTCGTGAGGACGTGCCCAAGGACGAAGTCGATGCCGAGCGGATCACCGTGGAGAACCTGTCGCGCAACGAAGGCAAGCCCGAAGCGGCGCTTGCGAAGATCGTCGATGGCCGGATGAACGGGTGGTTCAAAGAGCGCTGCCTGCTCGAGCAGTCTTACGCCAAGGACGAGAAACGCACGATCGCCGACCTCGTCGGGAGCGCCGAGATCGTGCGGTTCGCCCAGGTCGTTGTCGGCGGCTGAGGTCGTCGGGAGCGACGCGGTCGCGTCGATGACATCCGAAGCACGCGGCGTGGACCACGTCCTGGCCAAGCGTCGCGTGGTGCTCAAGATGTCCGGCGAGGCGCTGGCCTCGTCGGCGTCGGACGAGACCATCGACGGGGGAGTGGTGGAGCGCTTCGCCCGGGAGATCTCCGTGGCGCGCGCCGAGCTCGATCTGGAGCTCGCCATCGTGGTCGGGGGAGGCAACATCTGGCGGGGGACCACCGGCGAGGCCCAAGGCCTGGACCGAACGACGTCGGACACCATGGGCATGCTCGCCACGGTGATCAACGCCCTCGCGCTCCAAGACGCCATCGAGCACCACGGCCAACCGACCCGGGTGCTGTCGGCCATCTCCATGGCCGAGGTGGCCGAGCCCTACATCCGACGTCGGGCCATCCGCCATCTCGAGAAGGGGCGGGTCGTGATCTTCGCGGCGGGAATGGGAAACCCGTACTTCACGACCGACACCTCCGCCGCCTTGCGGGCCGCCGAGATCGAGGCCGAGATCCTGTTGAAAGGCACCCACTCCGGTGTCGACGGCGTCTACAGCGCGGACCCGAAGCTCGACTCCTCGGCCCGACGCTACGACGAGCTCGCCTTCATGGACGTGGTCAACCAGGACCTACGGGTCATGGACCTCACGGCAATCACCTTTTGCAAGGACAACCGCCTCCCCGTGCTGGTCTTCGACCTCATGGGGCCGGGAAACCTGCATCGTGCCCTGGCCGGCGAGGAGATCGGTACGCTGATCCGGTGATGGACGACGAGCTCGCCGGGGTGGTGCTCAGCGACACCCGCGAGCGCATGGAAAAGGCGGTGGGCCACGCCCAAGCCGACTTCGCAGGCGTCCGGACGGGTCGGGCCACATCCAGCCTCGTCGAGCATCTGCGGGTGGACGTCTACGGCGCCGAGGCCGAGCTTCGGACCATCGCCGGCCTGAGCGTCCCCGAGGCGCGCATGCTCGTGATCTCGCCGTACGACAAGTCGACGCTGGCCAGCATCGAGAAGGCGATCCAGGCGTCTGACCTCGGCATCACGCCCTCCAACGACGGCAACGTCATCAGGCTGGGATTTCCCCCGCTCACCGAAGAGCGACGCAAGGACCTCGTCAAAGTGGTACGCCACAAGGCCGAGGAGGGCCGCGTGGCGGTACGGAATCTCCGTCGGGCGGCTCGGCACGAGCTCGAGGGGCTCGAGCATGGCGGCGACATGTCATCCGACGAGCTCGAGCGGGTCGAGAAGGACCTCGACAAGCTCACGCAGGAGATGGTGACGGCAATCGACAAGCTGCTGGCCCACAAAGAGCAGGAGCTCCTCGAAATCTAGGGGTGCCGGTCGGGGGTTCCCGGCCGGTGGGGAGGCGACGTGGACGATCGAGACGAATACGAGCCGGAGGCCGAGGTTCCCATAGAGCCCGTCACCGAGCGCGTGCGGATCATCGGGGCCCAAACTGCCGGAGCGGTCGGGGGCCCGAGCCTCGACGACCCGCCGGGGCCGTCCGAAGCCCCCCGTCCGGATCCGGCCGAGCCGTCCCCGCCCGTGCGCGACGAGGGCCCGAGCGCACCCACCTTCGACCTCTTTGGCGACGAGCCCGAGACCCTCACCGTGGGGGACGAGCCCGACTCGTCCCCCCACCCCGGGGATGGGGGACAGTCCGCGCCGTCGGGACGAAACGGGGGTGACCCGCTCCAGCCCGACGTTGATGTCCTGCGGGCCCCGGAGCCCACCACGGTCGTCCCCGACATGCCGCATTGGACCGATCCGCCCACAGGCCAGGTGCCCGCCATCCTCGACCGGCGCACCGACGAGGACGACACCGAGGCCCAATGGTCGGCGGTCGGCGACACCGGACCCGCCTGGCGCGAGCACAGCCATGAATGGGACGACAGCAGCTTCGACCCCTCGCTCCTGGCCGACGACGAGACGCGGGTCGGCGCATTGGAAGAGACACCCCTCGAGGAGCGCCGGCCCTGGGAGTTCGACAACCTCACGACGGCATCGGCCGAAGAGGACAGGTGGGAGGCCGAACACGACGTGGGCACGACGCCCACCGTCGCCGCGACCTGGAGTGAGGAAGACGACGAGACCGAGGGTCCCGAGGTCGCCGAGGGCCATGTGGTCACGGCCTCGCCGGGCTCAGATGTCACCGCCCCACCCGACGCGGCCGATCGCGGCGTGGCATCGATCAGTTCGTCGCCGTTGCGCGCGCCTCGTGACCCGTCGGGCATGTCGCCACCCTCCGCACCTCGGGGGCCCGTGATCGGCCGCAGCGTGCTGGCGCCGGGGTCCTCGGGCGACCGCACCGGGCGGAACATGCCCGTCGCCATCGCCACGGGGGTCGCCTTCGCTCTGGTGGCGGTCCTGTGCTTCGAGCTCGGCACCGTTGCCACCCTGGCCTTGGCCACGGTCGTCGTCGCGCTGTCGGCCGCGGAGTGCTATGCGGCCCTGCGACGGGCGGGACGGGGCCCCGCCACGCTTCTCGGGCTGGTAGCGACCGTCGCCGTCATGGTGGCGGCCTACGCCAAGGGTCTCCCCGCCCTTCCGCTCGTCCTCGTGCTCGTGGTGATCACGTCCATGGTCTGGTATCTGGTCGCTTCCGAGCGAGGATCGACGGTGGAAGGGGTGGCCAGCACCCTGCTCGGCTTCATGTGGGTGGGGTTCTTGGGCTCGTTCGCGGCACTGCTCCTGGCCCCGGGCGAGTTCCCCCATCGCCATGGCATCGCTTTTCTGCTCGGTGCCATCGTGGCGACCATCGGCGCGGATGTCGGTGCGCTGGCCATCGGGAGCTGGTTGGGACGGCACCACCTGGCCCCGACGGTGAGCCCCAACAAGACGTGGGAAGGGCTGATCGGCGGGGCGGTGGTGTCGATCGCCCTCTCGGCTGCGATCACCGGACAGGTCCACCCCTGGACCGTCCCGAAGGCCGCATTGCTGGGCCTCATCGTGGCGGTGGTCGCGCCGATCGGTGACTTGTGCGAATCGCTCGTGAAGAGGGACCTCGGACTCAAGGACATGGGGTCGATCCTGCCGGGCCATGGAGGTGTGCTCGACCGCGTAGACGCCCTGCTGTTCGTCCTCCCGACGACGTTCTACCTCGTCCGGGTGCTCAACCTCGGGTGAGAGGCGCAGGCGCGCCGGGAGAACGTGCGTGGCCCCGACACTGCACGGCATCTCGACCCCACCAGGCATCTCGACCCTCCGGGGTGGTTCGATGAAGGTCAGCATCGTCGGCTCGACGGGGTCCATCGGCACCCAGGCCGTCGAAGTCATGACGACCGAGGCCGACCGGTTCACAGCCGCGGGCCTGGCCACGTGGCGTTCGGTCGAGGTGCTCGGCGCCCAGGCCCGGGCCCTTCGTCCCGAGGTCGTCGCCATCGGTGACCCCTCGCTGGCCGGCGCACTGGCGGCCGCGGTGCCCACAGGCACCGAGGTGTTGACCGGGCCCGAGGGCCTCGCCGCTGTGGCTCGGCTCGGTGACGTCGTGGTCAACGCCGTGGTGGGTTTCGCCGGGCTCCCCGTGACGCTGGCCGCGCTCGGAGCCGGGCACCGGCTTGCCCTCGCCAACAAGGAATCGCTGATCGCCGGGGCGCCGGTAGTGGCGCGTGCGAAGCAGACACCGGGAGCGGAAATCGTGCCCGTGGACTCCGAGCACTGTGCGCTTCACCAGTGCCTTCGGGCGGGGAACGGTCCCGATGAGGTGGCCCGACTCGTCCTCACCGCCAGTGGAGGTCCCTTCCGGGGACGCTCCCGTGACGAGCTGGCCACGGTGGCCGTGGAGGAGGCCTTGGCCCATCCGACCTGGCGAATGGGTCCGAAGATCACCGTGGATTCCTCCACCCTCATGAACAAGGGCCTCGAGGTCATCGAGGCCCACGAGCTGTTCGGCGTGGATTATGACCGGATCGCGGTCATTATTCACCCCCAGTCGGTCGTACACTCGATGGTGGAGTTCATTGACGGATCGACTGTGGCCCAACTTTCCCAGCCAGACATGCGCCTGCCCATCGGGTATGCGCTTGGTTACCCTCATCGCCTCCAGCACCCCTTCGGGGCCATCGACTGGTCTTCGTTGGGCCGGCTCGATTTCGAACCACCGGACCGCACGGTCTTCGCCTGTCTCGATCTTGCCGAGGAAGCAGGCCGGGCCGGTGGGCTCGCGCCGGCATGGCTCAACGCCGGCAACGAGGTCGGGGTGGCGGCCTTCCTGGCCGGTCGGATCAGTTGGGGCGCGATCGCCGAGGTCGTCGCCGACACCCTGGCGGCGTGTGACGGGGCCGACGCCATAGACACCGAAGACGTCATCGAGGCCGATCGACGCGCCCGGGAGCAGGCGGAGCGCTCGGTTCGCCAACGGGAACTCGCGGCGTGAGCCAGCTCGTCACCGGGCCGGAGAACGCCGCGCCCGAACCGCTGCGTCGCCCCCTCGACCAGGGCCCACCGCAGCGCTCGTCGCTGGCGGGGCTCCTCGTCTTCGTGGGGGCTGTCGTGCTGGCCGCGTTCGTGACCCATACGACATCGGTGCTCATCGTCATCGTGGCCCTGGTGATCATGATCATGCTGCACGAGCTCGGCCACCTCCTCACGGCCAAATGGGGTGGGATGAAGGTCACCGAGTACTTCCTCGGCTTCGGGCCGCGGTTGTGGTCGATCCGGCGGGGAGAGACCGAGTACGGCATCAAGGCCATCCCCGCCGGTGGCTACGTGAAGATCCTGGGGATGACGAGCGCCGAGCAAGTCGATCCCGCCGACGAGGCCCGGACCTACCGCCAACGGCCCTTCCACAACCGGCTCCTGGTGGCGGTGGCGGGGTCCGCCATGCACGGGGTGATGGCGTTCGTGCTCTTGTGGGGACTCTTCGTCTTCATCGGTGCCCCGCAGGGCAATGCCGTGGCGATCAGTGGGTTCGCGCCGCTCGCGCACGGCATTGATCCGGCGCGCGCGGCCGGGCTCCAAGCCGGCGACGTGGTGACGCGGGTGAACGGAAAGGCGGTGCACTCGGCGACGGATCTCCAGAAGGTGATCGAGGACTCCGCCGGGACCCCCATCACCGTGGTCGTCGAGCGAGCCGGCCAGGACCGGACCATCGTCGTCACCCCCCAGGCGGCCACGGCGGGGGCGAAGGGGCATATCGGGGTCCTCATCGGCCCACCCAGCGTCCGCAGCGGCCCGGTGAGTGCGGTTCCCAAGGCGGGCCATCTGTTCGGGCAGATGGTGACCGGCTCGTTCGCGGGCATCGGCCAGGTCTTCTCAGCCAGCGGCATCAACAGCTACGTCCACGACCTGACCAGTGCCAAGGCCGCGTCGCAAGCGGCGAAGACCGGCGATCGGCCGCAGTCGATCTACGGTGCGGCCCGTATCGCCGTGCAAGGTGCCCAGGCCGGGGCGACCCAGCTGATCTATGTCCTCACCTTGATCATCCTCTTCGTGGGGATCATCAACCTCTTCCCGATGCTGCCCCTCGACGGGGGCCATGTGGTCATCGCGGTGTACGAACGGATCCGGAGTCGACGGGACCGTCCCTATCACGCCGATGTCAACAAGCTCACCCCGATCGTGTGGGCTTTTGTCTTGTTGCTCGGTTTCATCGTTTTCACTTCGCTGTACCTCGACATCACGCACCCGGTGAAGAACCCGTTCCAATAGGCCCCGTTCCCACAGAGAGGGAGACGTCTTGATGGCCCGTCCCACGCTGATCGCGGCGGAGCGCCGGCCCACTCGACAGATCCACGTCGGTTCCGTGGCCGTCGGCGGCGGGGCGCCGATCTCGGTGCAGTCGATGACCATCACGAAGACCGCGGATGTCGAGGGCACGTTGGCCCAGATCTACGCCTTGGCGTCGGCCGGGGCTGACATCGTCCGCTGCACCTGCAACGAGAAGGAGGCTGCCGAAGGACTGGCACACATCGTGCCGCGGTCGCCGGTCCCCATCATCGCCGACATCCACTTCCACCACGAGATGGCATTGGCGGCACTCGAGGCGGGTGTCCACGGGCTTCGGCTCAACCCCGGGAACCTCCGCAAGGAGGCCGAGATCAAGCAGGTTGCCCAAGAGGCCAAGGACCGCGGTGTTCCTATCCGAATCGGGGTCAACGCCGGGTCGCTGCACCCTGATCTGTACAAGCGCTTCGGCGGGGCGACACCCGAGGCACTGGTCGAGTCAGCCCGAATGGAGCTGGCCTACTTCGCCGAGGTCGACTTCGACGACGTCAAGATCTCGGTGAAGGCGTCGTCGGTTCCCCTCATGATCGAGGCATACCGACTGGCGTCGGAGACCTTCGACCACCCACTGCACCTCGGGGTCACCGAAGCAGGCCCTCCGCCCGCCGGGCTCGTGAAGGGGACTGCCGGCATCGGGACGTTGCTGGCGGAGGGCATCGGCGACACCATCCGGTACTCGCTCACCGCCGATCCGGTGGAGGAGGTGCGGGCGGGACGCCAGCTTCTCGAGGCCATGGGACTGCGCGAGCGCAAATCCGTCGACCTCATTGCCTGCCCGTCGTGCGGGCGGGCCGAGATCGACGTCATCGGCGTGGCCCGGGCTGCCCAAGAAGCACTCGAATCGCGCCAGTTGCCGATCCAGGTGGCGGTGATGGGGTGCGTGGTCAACGGTCCCGGGGAGGCCCGTGAGGCCGACCTCGGCATCGCCGCGGGCCGGCGGAGAGGCCATCTCTTCATCAAGGGGAAGATCGTCCGGGTCGTGCCCGAAGACGAGATGGTCGCCGCTTTGGTGGAGGAGGCCGAGAAGCTGGTGGCGCAAGGTATCGAGGCGCGTCTCGCTGCGGCCGACGCCGGGGCTGAAGCCGAAGCCGAGGCCGACCGGCGCCTGCTCATCGAAGCCAAGGGAGAAGATGCCAACCACAGCGCCCAGAAGGTCGAGATCATCCGCAAGACCATCGACGAGGGCCACGAGCCTTCCGCCGCCCAAGACCTCCCCGCCTAGCCCCCAACGACGACGCCCCCGTCGGACGAGTCGGGCGGGGCGCGGTTCGGTGGCCTAATAGGCGCGGGCCACCACGGCCATGAGCTCGGCATCGGGCCCGTCTTCGTCGGCACCCGGAAGTGAGCCGTCGGGCCTGGTGAGCAGGCGCACCGTGACCCCGGCCCGATTGAGCTGGGTCTCACCCTCGGTGCCGAGGACACGCAGGGCGATGGTGGCGAAACCGGTCTGGGAGGCCTCTTGCGCCTCGGCCACGGTGGCTACCTCCGCGGTCCCGGCCCGCCGCCGCTCGAGCGCTTCGGCGAGCAGTGCCGACTGCGCTTCGGCGAGCGTCGTGCGGACGGCGGCTTCGAGCCCGGCCAAAGGCACCGTGGTCTTGGTGCCCGAGTCCCGGCGCACGAGCACTACTTCGCCGGCGTTGAGCTCGCGGGGGCCGACTTCGACGCGGACGGGCACGCCCTTGAGCTCCCAGTCCACGACCCGACGGCCGAAGGACGTGTCGGTCCGACCGTCGAGTTGGGACCGCAGGCCGGCGGCGGAAAGCTGGGCGGCGATGGCGGCGGCTTTGTCGGCGGCGCCGTCTTCGTCACGGACCACCACGACGACCACCTGGATGGGCGCCAGGAGCGGCGGGATCCGGAGTCCGTTGTCGTCGCCATGCGCCATGACCAGCGCGCCCATGAGCCGCGACGAGGCTCCCCACGACGTCTGCCAGACGTGCTCCTCGTACCCGGATTCGTCGAGGAAGGTGGTGTTGAAGGCGCGCGCGAAGTTCTGCCCGAGTTCGTGGCTCGTTCCCATTTGCAGCGCCTTGCCGTCGCGCATCATGGCCTCGCACGTCCAGGTCGTGGTGGCCCCCGAGAAGCGTTCACGCTCGGTCTTTCGCCCCGTCAGAATCGGGACGGCGAGGACGTTGACCATGAAGTCCTCGTACACGTCATGCAGGATCTGCAGTGCGAATTCCCGGGCGTCGGCCTCGGTCATGTGTGCGGTGTGTCCCTCTTGCCACAGGAATTCCGTCGTCCGGAGGAAGAGACGGGGACGCAGCTCCCAGCGAACAACGTTGGCCCACTGGTTGATCAGGAACGGGAGGTCCCGGTAGCTCTGGATCCACTTGGAGAAATAGGCGTTGATGATCGTCTCGCTGGTGGGCCGCACCACCACGGGCTCGTCGAGGAGCTTGCCGCCCCCGTGGGTCACCACCGCCAGCTCGGGACTGAAGCCCTCGACGTGCGCCGCTTCGCGATTCAGATAGCTCTCGGGGATGAAGAGAGGGAAATACGCATTGGGAACGCCGGCCGCCTTGATGCGGGCGTCGAGCTCGGCCTGCATCCGCTCCCAGATCGAGTAGCCGTAGGGGCGGATGACCATGGTGCCGCGCACGGGCCCGTTGTCGGCCAGCTCGGCCTTGGCGAGGACGTCTTGGTACCACTGGGGGAAGTCGGTCGACTGGGAGGCGAGGACGCTCTTGCGGGCCATGGCGCCCAGGATGCTACGGCCTGGGTAGCGCTACCCGGTGCGGTCGAGGCCTGGCGGCGTGCCCGGCACGCGCTGTCCCGAGACGAGCTCGGGAAAGATCGCCATCATGTGCTCCTCGGACCTGGGCACGGGAGGCCGCAACAAGAGCTCCTCGGCCCGGGCCCGCCTGGCGCCATCGGCGATCTCGTCGGCGGCCCCCACCACCAGGACACTCCAACCTCTCTGAGAGAGGGGGTCGAAGTCGTCTGCCTCGAAGGCGACGACGGCATCGCGTACCGCGCTGGGGAGACCGGTCGCCTCGGCGGTACGGAAGACGACGTGGCCGTCGAGCATGGCGAAATTCACGGGGAACACCGCCGGTACGGCGCCGATCGACACGGCCACCCGGCCGATGCCGCCGTCTCCGAGCAGCGCGAGGCACGCGGCGTGTTCGATCGAAGCCTCGGCCCGGTCGTCACTCGTGTCCGATTCCCGGAGCGTCACCGACCCAGCGTGGCGGAACCAAGGAGGTGGCTGTAGGGGCCAAGGTCCCGAAACCCGGTGCCGGCCAGATCGGGCGCCGGGCCGGTCAACACGTCGAGAGGCGGTGCGCGTGGGGTCTGCGATCGGGCGGAATAGGAACTCGGAGCCGGTCGTCGACGCTCTGGAGGAGCCCGACCCGCCCAAAGTGCCGAGGAGGGCGACTGATATACTCGCTGCGCTGTTGGTCCGGGGGGTGAAGGTGCGTTCGAAGCGTGGGCGGCAGCCCACGCTTCTGCTTTCACCGGCCCGGACCAGAGGCGAGGCGCCAAGCCGCGGAGGGACGAGGGAGGTGGACGATCAGGTGGACGACGAGCTCTCTGACCTGCTCGCGTCCACCGTCGCCCCCCTGGGCCTCGAGGTCGTCGACATCGAGCGGCACTCGACCTCGGTCCGAGTCGTGGTGGACCGGGCCGGCGGCGTGGATCTCGAGGCTATTGCGTCGGCCACGCGAGCGGTATCCGCTGTGCTCGACGCGCATGACCCGTTCCCGGGCCAGCGCTACACCCTCGAAGTCTCGAGCCCCGGAGTCGAACGACGGTTGCGGACCCCGGTGCACTTCGAGCGCGCCGTCGGTGAGATGGTCAGCGTCCGGACCGTGGCCGGCGGTAAAGGGGAGCGTCGTGTGACAGGCCGGCTGCGAGCAGCCGACGCCGACGGTTTCGTGCTCGAAGGCGACGACCTGTCCGGAGGCGAGCGGCGTCTGTCGTACGACGAGGTCGAGCGGGCACGGACAGTCTTTGAATGGGGATCGAAATCCCCCGCCGCGGCGCGCCAGGGTGAGGCGCCGCGCCCAGCCGCCCGCCCTCCTCGCGCGGCGGCGAGAAAACCTGCGGGACGGAAGACGGTGGCAACGCCATGAGCAAGGCCAACTTCGAATTCCTCGACGCCTTGGGCCAGATCGCGCGTGACAAGGGGATCTCGGTTGAGACCCTTCTCGACGCGCTGGCCAACGCGCTCGTCGCCGCCTACAAACGTCGACCGGGAGCGGCCGAGGAGGCTGTCGTCACAGTGGACCCCGAATCGGGGGAGATCCGCGTCTACGGCCAGGAGCTCGACGAAGACGGGAACGTGATCAGGGAGTGGGACGACACTCCCGATGACTTCGGTCGGATCGCGGCCCAGACCGCCAAACAAGTCATCCTCCAGCGCATCCGGGAGGCCGAGCGCGACCTCAAGTACGAGGAGTACGCCGGGCGTGAGGGCGACATCGTCACCGGGATCGTCCAGCAGACCGACAACCGGTACACGCTGCTCGACCTGGGCAAAGTCGAAGCCTTGCTCCCGCAGGCCGAGCAGGTGCCCTACGAGCGCTACGAGCACGGTGCCCGCCTCAAGGCCTACATCGTCGAGGTCCGCAAGACGACCAAGGGCCCGCAGATCGTCGTCAGTCGGAGCCACCCCGGACTGGTGAAGCGGCTCTTCGAATTGGAGGTCCCGGAGATCTCGTCGGGTGTGGTCGAGATCCGGGCCGCGGCACGCGAGCCCGGTCATCGCACCAAGATCGCGGTCTGGTCCAACGATCCCAACGTGGACCCGGTCGGCGCGTGTGTGGGCGCACGAGGCTCACGGGTCCGGATGGTGACCAACGAGCTTCGCGGTGAGCGGATCGATGTGGTGCCCTTTGCCGACGACCCGGTCGAGTTCATCCAGGCCGCTTTGCAACCGGCGCGCGTCCGCGAGGTCCGTCTCGATGACGACACCGGGATCGCCACGGTGGTGGTGAGCGACTATCAGCTCTCTCTCGCCATCGGCAAGGAAGGCCAGAACGCCCGCTTGGCAGCTCGACTCACCGGTTGGCGCATCGACATCAAGAGCGAGACGCAGCTCGCCGAGGAAGAGGCCGGCTACGCCGAAGAATGGGCCGAGGGTGAGTGGGTGGAGAACGAAGCCGGCGAGATGGTCTGGCAACCGGCCGAGGGAGGCGAGGCGGTGTCCGCGGCGGAGTGGTCGCGCGTCGCCTCGGGCGAGGAGTCCGGAGACAATCCCGGTGAGACCCCATCGGCGAAAGCCGACGCGGCCCCTGCCGAGAAGGCCGACGCCGGGACTGACCAGGCACCGGTCGAGGAGCAGAAGCCCGACGAGACGGTCGATGCCGTCGATGCCGTCGAGCCGGGTGAACCGGAGACCACGCCGTAGCCCCCCGCCGCACGTGCGTCGGCTGCCGGCGGACCGCGGCGCCGGCCGAATTGATCCGGCTGTCGGCGGGCGCGGACCGAGAGCTCGTCATCGGTCCGGGCCCGGGACGCGGTGTGTGGTTGTGCCGGGACTCGCCGGGATGCCTCGAGCAGGCGGTCCGACGCCAGGCCTTCGGGCGGTCCCTGCGTGGCGAAGTGGTGCCCGGAACGGTCGAACGCCTCCGTAAGCTGCTGGGAAGCAGTGCATCGTCCGGCGAAGCCGGTGCCCATGTGTGCGAGGATGGTGGGTCGGGCCGGTTTCCCGGCTCACCCCTGAACGAACAAGAAGGACCGTAGGAGCCCTTGCCGAAGAAGATACGCGTCTACGAGCTGGCACGTGAGCTCGGCCTAACGAACAAGGAGGCCCTCGACCTCTGCTTGGCGTTGGGCATCGGGGTGAAGAGCCACTCGTCCTCGATCGAAGATGCCCAAGCCGACCGCGTTCGGCGCAAGGCCGACAGCGAGGGACTTCGTCGCGCCGTCTCGCCCGAGGAGCCCGTCGAGCAGAAGGCGGCCCGGGGTGCGACGGCTCGAGCCGGACGGAGCGCAGAAGACAAGGCGGCCGGCACCGCAGGGCCCGACGCTACGGGGTCGGGCTCGACCGAGGCTCCCACCTCGACCCCGGCGTCGCCTGAGCCCTCGACGCCGAGCCCCACGCCCGGGACCCCCACCCCGGTCATCTCGACGCCGGACCGCCAACGACTTGTCACCAGCCGTCCCGCCAGCGAGGTCTCGATGCCGGCCTCTGCGCCGCGTCCGGCCCCGGCCCAAGCCGCTCGCCCGACCCCGGCGCCCGCACCCCGCCCGCCTTCGGCACCAGCCCGGTCGGCGCCGCCGGCTGTGGCCGCGTCAACCCCTGCAGCGGCACCGGACCTCGGCGCTCCGCCCTCGCGGCCCGCTCCGGGCTCGCGGCCCGCTCCGGGCTCCCCGCCTGCTCCCAAGGTCCGGCCGCCCATGAGCTCATCGGGCCGACCCATCCCGCCGCCTCCAGGTCCTCCTCGCGCCAACGGCCGACCCATCCCGCCGCCCCCGGGTCGGCGGCCCGCCGCGGGCGCTCCGCGCCCAGGCGGTGGCCCCGGTGCAGGTCCTCGCCCCGGCATGGGTGGCTCGCGTCCGGGTGGTGGACCCCCCGGTCGGGGCGGTCCCGGCGGCGGGGGCGGATTCGGTGGTCGTCCCGGCGGCGGCCCGCCTCCGCCGGGACTGCGCGGTGGTCCGGGCGGGCGAGGTCGTCCTCCCCAGCGCCGGCCGCGTCGTCGACGTCGGAACCTCGAGGAGCTCGAGCCGACCCAGCTCACCACCTATACGCCGTCGAATGCCCCCGTGCCGGACTTCGAGGTCATCGTGGAGCGGGGCTCCACGCCCCGTGAGCTCGGGCCCAAGCTGAACCGCTCGGCAGGAGACGTGATTCGGTTCCTGTTTCTCCAGGGCGAGGTCGTGACTGCAGCCCAGTCACTCAGCGACGACATGATCGAGCTCTTCGCGGCTGAGATCGGAGCGCAGATCCGTCTCGTCGACCGCGGTGAAGAGCAAGAGGCCGAGCTCCAGGCCAAGTACTTCGAAGAGGAAGAGGAAGAGCGCGAGGAGGACCTGCGTCCGCGCCCGCCGGTCGTGACGGTCATGGGACACGTCGACCACGGCAAGACCCTCCTGCTCGACCGCATCCGTCACGCCAACGTCGTGTCGGGCGAAGCGGGTGGGATCACCCAGCACATCGGCGCGTACCAGACCGAGGCCGGGGGCCATCGCATCACCTTCATCGACACCCCCGGCCACCAAGCCTTCACTGCCATGCGCGCTCGTGGGGCAGAGGTCACCGACATCGTCGTGCTCGTGGTGGCGGCGGACGACGGAGTCATGCCCCAGACCGTCGAAGCCATCGACCACGCCAAAGCGGCGGACGTGCCCATCGTCGTGGCGCTCAACAAGATCGACCGCGAAGACGCGGACGTCAACCGGGTCCTCCAGCAGCTGTCCGAGCAGGGGCTCACGCCCGAGGCGTGGGGTGGCGACACGATCGTGGTGCAGGTCTCCGCCTTGCAGAGCCTGGGGATCGACGACCTCCTCGAGCAGCTCGACGTGGTCGCCGAGCTCGAGGATCTCCAGGCCAGCCCCGAAGCTCGTGGTCGGGGCGTGGTCCTCGAAGCGAACCTCGAGTCCGGCCGCGGCCCGGTGGCGACGGTGATCGTCCAGAGTGGGACGCTCCGAGTGGGTGACTCGGTGGTGGCCGGCGCGGCATGGGGCAAGGTCAAGGCCCTGATCGACGACCACGGTGAACAGGTCAAAGAAGCACCACCGTCGACACCGGTGCAGGTCCTGGGTTTCTCCGAGCCTCCCGCCGCGGGCGATGAGTTCCGTGTCACCTCGGACCAGACGACGGCGCGGACCATCGGCGAAACACGTGAGCACCGCTACCGGGTGGCCGGTCACGCTCCGTCGCCCACCGCTCCGGGGGCCAAGCTCGAGGATCTGTTCGAACAGATTCAACGGGGCGAGGCCGCCACGCTCAACCTGATCCTGAAGAGCGATGTCCAAGGCACCCTGGAGGCCATCACCGACAGCTTGCGCAAGCTCGAGCGTCCGGACGTGAAGCTGAGCTTCGTCCACCGCGGCGTGGGCGGGATCACCGAGTACGACGTCCAACTGGCGGTGGCGTCGAACGCCACCATCATCGGTTTCAACGTCCGTCCCGACCGTCGGGCCCGCGAGATGGCGGTGGAGCGAGGCGTGGGCATCCGGACCTACGAGGTCATCTACAAGCTCCTCGAGGACATCGAAGCGGCCATGGTCGGCATGCTGGCCCCCGAATTCGAAGAGGTCGTCACCGGCGAGGCCGAGGTCCGCGAGGTGTTCCGCGTGCCCCGTATCGGGGCGGTGGCCGGTTGCTACGTCCGCGACGGCGTGATCACGCGGGGCTCGAAGGTCCGCTTCCTGCGTGAGGGCGTCATCATATGGAAAGGCGCCATCAACTCCTTGCGCCGATTCAAAGACGACGTGCGCGAGGTCCAATCGGGCTTTGAGTGCGGCATCGGCCTGTCGGACTTCCAGGACCTGAAGGATGGCGACATCATCGAGACCTTCGAGGAGCGCGAGATCCCCCGGACCTGAGAGGTCCACTGTCGCCTTGGGTCTCGGGCGGTCGGCAGTGGGATCGCCGCGGTTGGCGCCGCTGCAGGGGAGACGGTCCGACGATGCTGGTGCCGCGCGCAGAGGAGGTTGGCAATGCCCGGACGCCGCCGCGAGAAGAGGGCACCCGCTGCCTACCCCCGGACGGCCCGGGTCAACGGGGTGCTGCGCGAAGTCGTGGCCGAAGCGCTCGAACGGCTGGCCGATACCGACGACCGGCTTCGCCTTCTCACCGTGACCTCCGTCGACATCACCCCCGACCTGTCGCGGGCCACGGTGTATCTGAGCTCGCTTCCCCCCGCCGCGGTCGAGGCCCTCGCCGAACAGCGCACCGAGTTGCAGCGGACCATCGCCCGCCAGGTGCGGATGAAACGCACGCCGCTTCTCGTCTTCGAGTCGGACCCGGCCGTGGCCCACGGCCTGCGCGTCGAGGAGATCTTGCGCAACCTGCGCAAGACCACCGGTGACGATGCGCCGGGGGAGTGACGATGCCGGGCCCCGGTAGCGACAGGGCTGGCCCCGAGACCATGGGCATGGTGGTGGTGGACAAAGAGGCCGGGTGGACCTCGCACGACGCCGTGGCCCGATGCCGGCGCATCTTCTCCCAGCGACGCGTCGGCCACGCCGGAACCCTCGACCCCGATGCCACCGGCGTGTTGCTCGTGGGACTCGGTCGGTTCACACGCATGTTGCGGTTCCTGACCGGACTGCCGAAGTCCTACGAGGGCGAGGTGGTGCTCGGGCGCGCCACGAGCACCCTCGATGCGTCGGGCGAGGTCACCGGGACGTGGGACATGTCCCGTGTGACGCTCGCCGAGGTCCGCACGTCGGCGGCGTCGCTGACCGGTCTGGTGGACCAGGTCCCGCCCATGGTCTCGGCGCGCAAGGTGGGGGGACGGCGGCTGCACGAATTGGCCCGGGCGGGCATCGAAGTCGAACGAGCGGCTCGACCGGTCACGGTGGAACGGTTCGACGTGGAGGAGACATCGGGGTCCGAGGTCGGGGTCTTTCGCATCGAGGTGGACTGTTCGACCGGGACGTATGTGCGCGTGCTCGCCGCCGACCTGGGCGAAGCCCTAGGTGGTGGTGCGCACCTCCGCAACCTGCGACGCACCCGGATCGGATCGTTCGGCATCGACGAGGCCACCACGCTCGAGGCGGTCACCGACGCTCAGGTACTCAGTCCCGCGCAGGCCTTGCGCGACCTGTCCCAAGTCGAGCTCGACGACGAGATGGCACGGTCGGTGTCACATGGGCTCGCCCTCGACAGGGTGTCAGTGGGAGCGACAGGCGAGGGTCCGTGGGCGCTGCTCGACCACGGCGGTGCACTGTTGGCCGTGTACGAGGCGACGGACACCGATCGGCTGGTGGCGGTGTGCGTGCTGGCCGGGAGCAGATGATCGTGGGCGCGGGGCATCGGCCCACAAGAGCAACACAGCGGCACGGGTAACCTCGTCCCGTGGAGGTTGTCGACGGCCCCGAACACTGCACCGCACCCGCCGGAGGCTCGGCGGTGACCATCGGCGCATATGACGGTGTCCATCTCGGGCATCGCCACCTCCTGGCCGAGTTGCGGCAACGGGCCGCGGCGCGGGGACTGTCCAGCGTCGTCGTCACCTTCGATCGACACCCCGCCACCGTGGTCCGACCGGAGTCGGCGCCGCCGATCCTGACCGATCGCGACCAGAAGCTCGAGCTTCTGGCCGCCGCAGGCATCGACCTCACGCTGGTGGTCCCCTTCGACCAGGCGCGGGCCAACGAGACCGCGGAGGACTTCGTGCTCGAAGTACTCGTGCGCGCCCTGGGGGCTCGGCTGGTGGTGGTGGGGGAGGACTTCCACTTCGGCCACGGTCGCGCCGGGAACGTGGCGCTGCTGACAGAGATGGGCGCCCGCCACGGATTCGACGTGGTCGGCCTCGCCTTGGAAGAGGACAGCTCGGCACGGGCCGTGTCGTCGACGCGCATCCGCCAGCTCCTGGCCTCGTGTGAAGTCGCGGCTGCCGCCGAGCTGCTCGGCCGGCCCCATCAGGTCCGGGGCGTCGTTGTCCACGGTGACGGTCGGGGCGGTGCCGAGCTCGACTTCCCGACCGCCAACGTGGCAGTGCCCGACGGTGTGGCCATGCCCGGCGAGGGGATCTACGCGTGTTGGTACGAGAGGCCCGACGGGTCGGTCCACGCCGCGGCGGCGTCACTCGGGCGGCGTCCGACATTCCACGCCGCCGCCGCGCCGGTGCTCGAGGTATTCCTGATGGACTTCAGTGGCGACCTCTACGGCGAGGCTGCCCGGGTGTCGTTCGTGACGCATCTTCGCCAAGAGCGTCGTTTCGACACCACCGAGGCGCTGGTCCGACAGATGACCGAGGATGTGGCCGCAGCCCGCACGGCCCTCGGGTCCGCCGCCCACCAGTCGTCGCCTTGATCCACCCCACCTGGACTTCTGGACCGAGTGCGGGGAGGGTGCCAAGACCTCGCGTGGGCGTCTACGAATCGGCCCTGCTAGAGTACGGTCCCAGCCGGGACGCCGTCCCGGTCGGATCCGGGCCGGGGCGAACGTGGCTTCGCCCGACCGTCTCTGAGCAATTCCGAGGTCGTTTCCCCCATATGGCCGAAAAGTCCGCGACGATCGCCGAACATCGCCTGCACGAGACCGACACGGGCTCGTCCGAGGTGCAGATCGCACTCCTCACCGAGCGCATCTCACTTCTGACCGAGCACTTGAAGATCCACAAGGGCGACCATCACACCCGGCGGGGCCTGATGAAGATCATTGGTCGGCGACGCAGGCTGCTGGACTATGTGCGGGACAACGACGTCGAGCGTTACCGGTCGATCATCGGCCGGCTCGGCATCCGCCGTTAAGCAGCCGGCCCCCGCGACGGCCGCCCGGCCGTGACGGGAGCCAACCTCGGGTTGGACATCCCGCCCGGGCAGAGGGCGGACATTCCGCCCGACAGACCGAAGGGCACTTGACCAGCGGTCAGCTGCCAGTCGCCGGTCACCTGCGCCGTGTTGCGCCACCGCCGATCATGTCGATCGGACCGGTCGGTAGGCAACGACGCGTGAGAGGTGGTCGACCACTGGGAACTGGCCTGGCGCAGTGTCCTCGAGAAATGAGGAGACAATGGCGCAAGCCATCACCGTGTCGGCCCCGATCAGCGGGACCGACCGCACACTGTCATTCGAGGCGGGAAAGCTCGCCCTTCAAGCCAACGGCGCTGTCGTCGGACGTATCGGCGACACCATGGTGCTCGTGGCGGCCACAGCCTCCCGAGGCGTGCGCGAAGGGGCGGACTTCTTCCCCTTGACCGTCGACATCGAAGAGCGGATGTACGCGGCGGGCAAGATCCCCGGCTCGTTCTTCCGGCGTGAGGGGCGTGCCACCGACCAGGCCATTCTCACCTGCCGCCTGATCGACCGTCCCCTGCGACCGTCGTTCCCCGAGGGGTTCCGCAACGAGGTCCATGTGGTGGGGACGATCTTCGCCGCCGACCAGGTCAATCCCCATGACGTCCTGGCCATCAACACCGCCTCGGCGGCGCTCATGTTGTCGGGCATCCCCTTCGACGGACCCATCGGTGCTGTCCGCATGGCGTGGACCACCGACGGCACGTGGGCTCCGCACCCGTCGTACCAAGAGGGCGATGCCTCGTGCTTCGAGCTCGTGGTGGCGGGGCGGGCGCTGTCGGAGGATGCCGGCACCGAGATCGCCATCATGATGGTCGAGGCCGGTGGCACCGAGGACTCTTGGAAGTACTACGACGAGGGCGCCCCCCGCGTCACCGAGGAGGTCCTCGCCGAAGGCCTCGAGGCAGCCAAGACCTGGATCCGGGAGTCGATCGAGCTCCAGCGTGCACTTGTGGCCAAGGTCGGCGCCAAGCCCACCATTCCCTACGAGTTGTTCACCGACTACAAAGACGACGTCTTCACGCGGGTCGCCACGGTCGGGACCGATGCGGTCTCCAAGGCCAACACGATCACCGAGAAGGCCGAACGCAACGCCGCGCTCGACGAGGCCACGACGTCCATCATCGCGCAGCTGAGCCCGGAGTTCCCCGAGCGCGAGCGGGAGATCAAGGCCGCGGTGCGATCGCTCACCAAGCAGATCGTCCGCAAGCGGATCGTCGACGAAGGCATTCGCATCGACGGTCGCGGCACCGCTGACATCCGCCCGTTGTCGGCGGAAGTGGGGCTCCTCCCGACGACGCACGGTTCTGCGTTGTTCCAGCGCGGTGAGACACAGGTCCTCAACGTCACGACCCTGGGCATGCCTCGCATGAACCAGCTCCTCGACACCATCGGGATCCACGAGCACAAGCGCTACATGCACCATTACAATTTCCCCCCCTTCTCCACGGGCGAAACCGGCTTCATGCGGGGTCCCAAGCGGCGTGAGATCGGACACGGATTGTTGGCCGAGCGCGCCCTGCTCCCGGTGGTGCCGTCGCAAGAGGAATTCCCCTACACCTTGCGGCTCGTCTCGGACGTGCTGTCCTCGAACGGGTCCACCTCCATGGCGTCGGTGTGCGGGTCCTCGCTGTCGCTCATGGACGCCGGTGTACCCATCAAGGCGCCGGTGGCCGGGATCGCCATGGGGCTCGTCTACGACGAGGGCAAATACGTGACGCTGACCGACATCCTCGGAGCAGAGGACGCCTTCGGCGACATGGACTTCAAGGTGGCCGGCACGAGCGATGCGGTCACGGCGCTGCAGCTCGACACCAAGATCGACGGGTTGCCCGCCGACGTCCTCGCCAAGGCGCTCCTCCAGGCGCGCGACGCACGACTGGTGATCCTCGACGTGATGGCGGGTGCCATCGCCGAGCCACGGAACGAGGTGTCGGAGAACGCGCCCAAGATCGTGTCGTTCCAGATCCCCGTGGACCGGATCGGCGAGGTGATCGGCCCCAAGGGGAAGGTCATCAACGCCCTGCAGGCCGAGACCGGTGCGGACATCGCAGTGGACGACGACGGCCTCTTCGGCATCGTCACGATCGGAGCCAAGGACGGCGGCGCGGTCTCCGAGGCCAAGCGCCGGATCTTCTTGATCGTCGACCCCCCCGAAGCCGAGGTGGGCGCGATCTATCCCGGCAAGGTCGTCAACATCACCAAGTTCGGTGCGTTCGTGAACATCCTCCCGGGACGAGACGGGCTCCTGCACATCTCGAAGGTTGGCGGCGGCAAGCGCGTCGACCGGGTCGAGGACGTCTTGTCCCTGGGCCAGGACCTCGAGGTGAAGGTCGACGACATCGACCCCCAGGGCAAGGTGTCGTTGTCTCTCGCCGGCGCGCCGCCGGCTCCGACCGGCAACGGCTCGAGCAGCTCGGCTGGTGCCGGATCGGGCGGATCGTCGCGTCCGGCGGGCCCGTCGCGTAGCTCCGAGAGCGGGACCGGTGCCCAGAGCAGCGCCACCGCGCCGGTGGCATCGTTCGAGGCGGCCTTCGAGGCCGAGCTCGTCAGTGAACTGGGCGACCTGGGCCCCGGGCCCGCGGCCGGTGGCGGCGGTGGCGGCGGCGAGCGCGGCGAGCGCGGCGAGCGCGGCAGCCATCGGGGTGGGGACCGCGGGGGCGATCGCGGTCCTCGGCGTCCTCGTCGTCGGTGAGTGTCGAGCGCCGCGCTTCTCTGAAGCTTGCAGCCCCGTCCCCGAGCGGGGCAACCTGCCGATGATCCGTAGCGAGTTGCTCGGCTGCGGGGCGCATCTCGTGACCGAGTCGATGGCCGAGGCGCGGTCGGTGACGGTCGGGGTGTGGGTGGGCACCGGGTCGCGCGACGAGGACGACGCTCATTCCGGGGCGTCGCACTTCCTCGAGCATCTGTTGTTCAAAGGCACGGCGAAATGGAGCGCGGCGGACATCGCCGAATCGGTGGACGAGATCGGTGGCGACATGAACGCCTTTACGACCAAGGAGTACACGGCGTTCTACATCCGGCTCCTCGCCGATGACCTTCCCTTGGGCCTCGACGTGCTGGGGGCCATCATGACCGAGCCGGCCTTGCGGGTCGACGACATCGACGCCGAACGCCAGGTCATCCTGGACGAGATCCTCATGCACGCCGATGAGCCCGCCGACTTCGCGGCCGAGCAGTGCACGGCCTCGATGTTCCCCCACCACCCTCTGGGACGCGAGGTCCTCGGGACGCCCCCGAGCGTCGAAGCGCTCGACCAGACCGAGATCCGGAGCTTCTTCGACCATCACTACCGGGCCGGCAACCTCGTCGTCGCTGCCGCCGGCGACGTGGACCACGAGCGCCTCGCCCTCGAGGTCGAGGCCCGCTTCGCGCCTCGTTCGGGCGGAGCGTCGCCGCAACGGGTGCCTCCGAAGGTGGCGGGGAATGCCCTCACGGTCCAGGGTCGTCCCACCGAACAGGTCCACCTGGTGGTGGGCATGCGCTGTGCGGGTCGGCATTCACCCGAACGATGGCCTTTGGCCGCCCTCAACCACGTCCTGGGCGGCGGGATCTCGAGTCGGCTGTTCCAAGAGGTACGCGAACGACGCGGTCTCGCGTACTCGATCTGGTCGGAACGGATCCACTACGAAGAGGTCGGCACGATGACAGTGAGCGTCGGCACCGCGCCCGAGCACGCGCGCGAGGTCCTGGCCCTGGTGCACGGCGAGCTCGACCGCATGGGGGAGAAGGGCATCACCGCCCGGGAGCTGGCGGTGGCCAAAGGCCATCTGCGAGCCGAGACACTGCTGTCGCTCGAGGACTCGGGGGCGCGCATGAGCAGGATCGGGTCGAGTGTGCTGCTCCACGGCCGGGTCCTCGAGGTCGACGAGGTCCTGGCCAAGGTGGACGCCGTCACCGTCGAGGATGTGGCCTCGGTGGCCTCGGCGTTGGCGACCCAGACCCGGACCTTGTCGGTGGTGGGCCCCTTCGATCCCGACACCCCGTGACCGGTGGCTCTCGCCTCGTCTCGGGCAGGGCCGGGGCGTTGCGGACACGTCGATAGGGTTTGGCCATGACACGTGTGGGAGTGCTCGGCGCCGGAGGGCGGATGGGTCGCGAGGTGTGCCGAGCCGTCGCGGACGACCCGGATCTCGAGCTCGTCGCCGCCGTCGACCCCGCGTTGGCGGGGATCGACCTGCGCCAGGTCATCGGCGAAGACGCGGCCGGCCTCCAGGTGGCGGGCGATGTCGAGGAACTCGAGCGCTCGGGCGCGCACGTGGCGGTCGACTTCACCGTGGCCGTGGCCGCGGTCGAGCACATGCGTTGGTGCGCGTCGAACGGGGTCCACGCCGTGGTGGGGACGACCGGGATCGGCTCGGGTGTGCTCGACGAGCTCCGAGCGTGCTTCGAAGGCTCGGCCGCCAATTGTGTGATGGCGGCCAACTTCGCCATCGGAGCCGTGCTCATGATGCGCCTCGCCGAATTGGCGGCGCCGTTCATGGACGGCGTGGAGATCATCGAATTGCATCACGACGGCAAACTCGACGCGCCGTCGGGGACTGCGCTCATCACGGCCGATCGTCTGGTGCGAGCTCGCGACGACGCGGGGGGCGATGCGTGGCCGCTCGACAAGACGGCGTCGCAGGTGTTGGCCGGGGCACGCGGGGGAGAGGGCCCGGGGGGAATCCGCATCCACTCGGTGCGGCTGCATGGCATGGTTGCCCATCAGGAGGTGCTCTTCGGGGCGGTCGGCCAGAGCCTGTCCATCCGCCACGACGCCTATGACCGCACCTCGTTCATGCCCGGGATGATCCTGGCCGTGAAAGCCGTGTCGGGACGACCCGGTCTCACCGTCGGGCTCGACACCCTCCTCGGTTTTTGACCCCGCGGCGGTAGCCTGACCACCAATGGACGGGCCGCGCCAGCGCATCCTCGAAGCCACCTATGCCTGTGTGGCGCGCTGGGGGTTGTCCAAGACGACGGTCGAGGACGCGGCGCGCGAAGCCGGGTTGTCGCGGGCCACGGTCTACCGGTATTTCCCCGGCGGTCGCGACGAGCTCATCGACGCCGTGGTGTCGTGGCAGTTCCTTGTCTTCTTCGGCCGTCTCTACGAAGAGGTCCACGGAGCCACGTCGCTGGAGGAGGTACTCGACCGGGGTCTGCTCTTTGCCCGCCGAGCGCTGATCGAGCACGAGGTGCTCCAGAAGATGCTCGAGATCGAGCCCGATGTGCTCATGCCGAAGCTCACCGTGGAGTCCAACCGGACGGTCGGGCTCATCGCCGGGTTCCTCGTGCCGTATCTCCACGAGCACGGCATGGCCGAAGGCGTCGAGATCCACGAGGCGGCGGACTTCCTCGCTCGGATGATCCTGTCCTACATCGCGTCGCCCGGACACTGGGATCTCGGTGACCCCGAGCAGGTCGCCACCCTGGTACGCACCGAGTTGCTCGCCGGGGTGGTGGGCGACCTACGGCCGGCAGGGGAACGTTGACAATGAGACATCTTGAGCCATACTGTCTCACTGTGGGCTTGGCGAGGCTGGAACTGGTGCGGGATGAGACCGCGCGCGACCCCGGGCCGGACCACGATGTCGCCCCGGTCCCGGTTCGGGTTCGGGTGATCGACGGAGCCCTCTCGTGTATCGCCCGCCAGGGAGTCGCCAAGACCACGCTCGATGACGTGGCCCGGGCGGCGGGTTGCAGTCGGGCCACCGTCTACCGGGTGTTCCCGGGAGGCAAGGACGGCGTGCTGGGTGCGGTCGTCGACACCGAGGTGTCGAGATTCTTCAGTGCGCTGGCGGTGCGCATGGGGGAGGCCACCGACCTCGAGGACGTCCTGGTGGCCGGCATGACCGAGGCCGCCACCCGGGTGACCGAACATCCCGCCCTGGCCAACCTGCTGGCCCAGGAGCCCGAGATGGTCTTGTCGCAGCTGGCCTTCGCCCGCATGGACGAGGTCCTCGCCGTGACCTGTGCCTTCACGACGCCGTTCCTCGGTCGCTGGCTCGACCAGCCGGAATCCAAGCGGGTGGCGGAATGGGCGACGCGCATCGTCGTGTCGTACCTGCTGTGTCCCGCCGACGGCGTCGACCTCACCGACGCCGCTGACGTACGACGACTCGTGCGCCTGTTCGTGTTGCCCGGCATCCGGGCCCTGCGGGTGCCCGAAGCCGGTGCGCGGACCACAGGAGCTCTGCAGTCCCACAATCCAATACCCACCACCAAGGGGGAAGCATCATGACCGACCAGATGCGCGAGACCGTCGACATCATCGGCCGCGACGACATCAATGATCTCGAGGCGATCCTCTCGGTCGTGAACACCGACGTCGACGAAGAGCGCCACGCCGTCCACTCTGTCTACGACACCATCTTCACGTGGGACTACGAAAAGGGTCAGCGACCCAAGCTCGAGAAGCTCTACGAGAAGGCCAAGAAGACCCAGTGGAACGGCCAGACCGACCTTCCGTGGGAGACAGATGTCGACCAGGAGGCGCTCGTGGTGGCCAATGCCGCCGCCAACGGTGGCTTCGGCGACGGCCTCGACGTGAGTGGGACCTCGATGGCGCTGTGGGGCGACAAGGAGTGGATCGACTTCGGCGTCCAGAGCCAGAACTGGACGCTCTCGCAGTTCATGCATGGTGAGCAGGGAGCCCTCGTCTGCACGGCCAAGATCGTCGAGTCGGTCCCGTGGATCGACGCCAAGTACTACGCGGCGACACAGGTCATGGACGAGGCGCGTCATGTGGAGGTCTTCTCCAAGTACCTCGACGACAAGCTGTCGGGCCACTACCCGATCAATGCGCATCTCCGGCTGCTGCTCGACGACATCATCGCGGACCAGAGATGGGACATGACCTACCTGGGCATGCAGATCATGGTCGAGGGCCTGGCGCTGGCGGCGTTCGGGTTCATGCACCAGATGACGACCGAGCCGCTGCTCAAGCAACTGCTGCGCTACGTGATGTCGGACGAGGCACGCCACGTCGCCTTCGGTGTGCTCAGCCTCCAGGAGTACTACGAGCAGCTCTCGGCGGCCGAGATCCGCGAGCGTCAGGAGTTCGCCTTCGAGGCAGCCGTGCGCATGCGCGACCGGTTCCTCCAGCAAGAGGTGTGGGAACGCATGGGGGTCAACCCCAAGGAGATCGTGCCCTTGCTCATGCAGATTCCCGACCGCCAGGTCTTCCAGTCCCTGCTCTTCTCGAAGATCGTTCCCAATTGCAAGAAACTGGGGCTGCTCGATGCCGCCGACGGCTGGTTGCGGGTGAAATTCACCGAGCTCGGCGTCATCGGATTCGAGGACTGGGCCGACACCGGCGAGGAATACGACAGCCTGCAGAGCACCCCCGTCGAGGGGGCTGTCGCCTAACAACCCCGCGGCCGCGGCCGATGCCTGGCGGGGGGCTAGCCTGAGGGCGTGACGTCGCCACCCGCGCCGGGCCGATTCGGCACGGTCATCACCGCCATGGTCACGCCGTTCGACGAGGACGGTGGGCTCGACGTCGACGGTGCGGTCACGCTCGCCCGGTGGCTCACGAGTCACGGGAGTGACGGTCTCGTGGTGGCCGGCACCACCGGTGAGGGCCCCGTGCTCTCCGACGCTGAGCTCGGTCAGTTGTGGCAGGCCGTGACCGAGGCGGTCACGGTCCCTGTGCTGGCGGGCACCGGATCCAACGACACCCGCCACACCATCGAGTGCACCAAGCTCGCCGAGGCGGCCGGCGTCGACGGCGCCCTCGTGGTGACGCCTTATTACTCGCGACCCTCGCAGGCCGGGCTCTCCGCCCACTTCCGGGCGGTGGCGGCGTGCACGACGCTTCCGGTCGTCCTCTATGACGTCCCCGTGCGCAGCGGGCGCAGGATCGCCCGCGACACCACGGTGGGTCTCGCTCGCGACGTGCCCAACATCGTGGGGGTGAAGGACGCTACGGCCGACCCGGCCGGTTCGGCTCGGCTCATCGCCGAGACACCGGAGGATTTCGAGGTCTACAGCGGGGACGACGCCCTCACTCTGGCGTTGTTGGCGCTGGGGGCGGTGGGTGCGGTGAGCGTGGCCTCGCATTGGGCCGGTGAGGAGATCGCGGCGATGGTAACGGCCTGGTTCAAAGGCGACGTCGACCGGGCGCGGCTCAGCAACGCCAGGCTGCTCGAGTCCTATGAATTCGAGTCGAGCGAGACGTACCCCAACCCGCTGCCCGCCAAAGCGGCGTGCCGGGCTCTCGGGCTGCCGTCGGGCCAGTGCCGGCTTCCTCTCGGCGCTGCCCCCGCCGAACTCGACGATCGGGCTCGAACCGTGATCAAGAACCTCGGGCGCGACGTGCACGCCGTTGCCGGTGCGCGCGCGGGCGGGTCGCTTGCCTGATCCTGTTCGCGTCATCTTTCTGGGCGGGCTCGGAGAGATCGGCCGGAACTGTGCCTGCTTCGAGCTCAACGGCCGGATCGTCGTTCTCGACTGCGGGATCATGTTCCCCGAGCCCGACATGCCTGGCATCGACCTCGTGCTCCCGGACCTGTCGTATCTGCGCGAGCGGGCCGACGCCGTCGAGGCGGTGGTCCTGACCCACGGTCACGAGGACCACACCGGCGGCCTCGCCTACCTGCTCCGCGACCTGTCGGTGCCCGTCTACGGATCCGCCCTCACCCTCGGGCTCGCCCGGAACCGGGTGGAGGAGGCGGGCCTCGCCAACCGGGCCCGGTTCGTCGAGGTGACCGATGGGGAGCGGCGCCAGATCGGGCCCTTCGAGGTGGAGTTCATCCCCGTCACCCACTCGGTGCCTCATGGTTTCGCCACGGCCTTTCACACCCCCCAGGGCGTGATCCTGCATTCGGGGGACTTCAAGATCGACCTCACGCCTGTCGACGGTCGGCTCACCGACCTGGCCCGGATCGGGACCTTGGCGTCGGGGCCCGGTGTTCGCTTGTTGCTGTCGGACTCGACCAATGCGGAGGAGCCCGGCTTCACCGAATCCGAGACGCAGGTCGGCGCCACGCTGCAGCGGCTCTTCGAGGCCCGTGCCGGGCGGCGGATCATCGTCACCTGTTTCGCCAGCCACATCCACCGGGTCCAGCAGGTCGTGGACGCCGCTCTCGGCACCGGGCGCAAGGTGGCGACGCTCGGTCGCTCCATGGCGAAGAACGTGGAGCTGGCTCGCCGGCTCGGTCTCCTCGACCTTCCCCCGGACCAGGTCGTCGATGTGGAGCATGTCGACGACATGGACCCCGGCAAGATCTGTGTCGTGTCCACCGGATCGCAAGGTGAGCCGATGTCGGCCTTGTCGCTCATGGCGGCCGGCGACAGCAAGTGGTTGCACCTGTGCCCCGATGACGTCGTCGTGATCAGCGCGCATCCCATTCCCGGCAACGAGTGGGCGGTGGGACGGGTCATCGACGGCTTGTACCGCCGTGGCGCAGAAGTGATCCACACCGGTGTCGAGCCCGTGCACGTGAGCGGGCACGCCCGACAGGGTGAGCTCATGGTCCTTCTGTCGGTGGCGCATCCGGAATGGTTCATTCCCGTCCACGGTGAGTATCGGCACCTCGTGAACCACATCCAGCTGGCCACGCGCATGGGAGTCGACGACAACAAGGCTCTGCTGTGTGAAGACGGCGATTCGGTGGTGATCGACGACAAGGGGATCCACCGCGGCGACTCGGTACCCGCCGGGTTCCTCTATGTCGACGGGACCGTCGGTGACGTGGGCCACGGGGTGCTGCGGGACCGCCGGGTGCTCGCCGAAGAAGGAGTCGTCGTGGTGGTGGCGACCGTCGACCCCCATGCCGGCGAGGTCGTGAGCCCGCCCGAGATCGTGACCCGGGGCTGGATCCACGCCCCCGAGGCCGAGGCGCTTCTCGGAGAGGCGAGCGACGTGGTGCGCGTCGCCCTCGAAAAGGCATTGGCCGAAGGCGCCACCGACCACGAGACCCTTCGGCGTCATGCCCGCAAGGCCCTGGGCCGACTGGTGGGAGAGCGGACCCGACGCCGGCCCATGATCGTGCCCGTGGTCGTCACCGTCTGAGGCCGATCACGGCCGTCGGTCGCAGGGATTCTCCCTGGTAGGAGCCCTGACGCCCGATCCTCGGATGGTCATGGGGTGGCTGTTAGCGTTGGGGCCATTGTGGTGACGACGAAGCGCCGCCGGGCGGGCTCACGCCCCTCTTCCCGGTCGGCTCCCGGGAGACGCCGGAGCAAATCTAAAGGTCGCCCCCGTGCCACGCGGGCGTCGAAGCGTCCCGCCCCGGCCCGCCGTGGTCGGGCACCGAACCGGGCCCGGCGATCGGCGTGGATCGTCTCGGCGCTGTCGGTGCTCGAAGGCCACGTCGAGGACGCGTGGGGCATCGGGCTCGTCACCGTCGGGATCCTCGGAGCGCTCGGCCTCTACGGCGACGCCCTGGGTCCGGTCGGGCACGGATTGCGCCACGCGCTCGGGATGGTCCTCGGTGTCGGCCGGTTCCTGGTCCCACCGGCGTTCGCCACCGCCGGAGTCATGCTCATCGCCGGACGCCCCCGCCACGAGCCGGCCCGTGCCGGGTTCGGATTGGCGCTGACCCTGGCCTCGGTGGCGGGATTGGCCGACCTTGCCGGTGGGGCACCGCGTCTGTCTGCTTCGTCGACACGTCTGTCTGGTGCCGGGGGCTTCATCGGGGCCGCCTTCGGTAACCCCTTGCGATCGGGGCTCGGGGACTGGGGGGCATCGGTCGTCCTGCTCGCCCTGGTCACCCTGGCCTTGGTGCTGTTCACGGGCGTGACCCTGCGTGCCGCGCTGGCCGGCGTCGCTCGGGTCGGCCGCGAATTGTGGCGGGCGGGGGTCCCCCATGGCGACGCCGGGGACGCCATCGACAACGAGGGAATGGAGGAGGACGACACCGAGTTCGACCTCGGGCCCGAAACCGAGGTCGAGGCAACCGGCCACCTGCGCAGTCGCCGTCGGGCGCGCCCGGTGCTGTTCGATCTCGACGAGGCGGTCCCGCTCGTTCCACCTCCGGCCCCGGCCGAGGTTGTCGCAACCGAGCCCGACCCGGACCGAGGACCGGACAACCTTCCCGACCCCCGGCTCGAGTCCCAAGCGGTGTCGGCCGTGCCGAGTGCGGCCGGGGACGGCCTCGCCATGGACTCGAGGGCCGCCACCGGAGACTGGCGGCTCCCGCCCATGAAGATGCTGTCGCGCTCGAAGCCCCAGGAGCTCGACCGCGCCGCCATCAGTGACGCCGGCCGCGCCCTTGTCCGTGCCCTGGCCGCCCACGGCGTGGAGACCCGCTTGCTCGGACACACCGTGGGTCCCACCGTGACCCGCTTCGAGCTCGAACTCGGTCCGGGCGTGAAGGTGGCCCGGGTGACCAGCTTGGCCAAGGACATCGCGTACGCCATGGCGTCGGCCGACGTTCGCATCCTGGCCCCCATCCCGGGAAAGTCGGCTATCGGGATCGAAGTCCCCAACCGCTTGCGCCAGCTCGTGACCTTGGGCGACGTCTTGGCGTCGGACGAGGCCCGCAAGGCCACCCATCCTCTCGAGGTGGCACTGGGACGCGACATCGCCGGGCGACCGGTCATCGAGAACCTCGCCGACATGCCCCACATCCTGATCTCGGGTGCCACCGGAGCAGGCAAGTCATCGTGCATCAACTCGTTGATCACCTCGATCATGATGCGAGCGACACCCGAGGAGTTGCGCCTCATCCTCGTCGACCCCAAACGGGTCGAGCTCGGCCAGTACAACGGACTCCCCCACCTGCTCACCCAGGTCGTCGTCGACCCCAAGAAGGCGGCCAACGCCTTGTCGTGGGCGGTTACCGAGATGGAGCGCCGCTACGACGTGTTGGCCGAGGCGGGCATGCGCGATATCACCGGGTACAACGCCGCGGTCGAGCGGGGCGAGCTCGACGATCTCGGTCCGCCCGATACCGACGGGGTCGACGTCGACGAGGATCTCGAGAGCGGCGACACGGCTCTGGACGACGAGGCCGCCGACCGGGTGGCGGCGCGCCTGGCCGAGTCACGTGAGGCGGTGACACCGACCGTGCACCGCGAGCGCCTGCCCTTCATCCTCATCGTGGTGGACGAGCTCAACGACCTCATGATGGTCGCGGCGCGCGACGTCGAAGAATCGGTGTGTCGGATCGCGCAGATGGCCCGGGCTGTCGGCATCCACCTCGTCCTGGCCACGCAGCGCCCTTCGGTGGACGTCATCACGGGTGTCATCAAGGCGAATGTCCCATCCCGCTTGGCGTTCTCGGTGTCGTCGCTCGCCGACAGCCGGGTGATCCTCGACCAACCCGGCGCCGAGCGGCTCATCGGCAAGGGCGACATGCTCCTGCTCACGGCGTCCTCATCGGTGGCGCGCCGCATCCAGGGCCCCTGGGTGGCCGAGAGCGAGGTGCGGACCGTCGTGGCGCACTGGCAGCGCCAGCGCAGTGCCGAGTATGTCGTCGGCATCGCCGGTGACGAGAACTCGAGTCGCGGCGGCGAGAGTCTCGATGACGACGACGAACTGCTGTCCGCGGCCATGGAGCTGGTTGTTCGATCTCAGCTAGGGTCAACGTCGATGTTGCAGCGCAAGCTCCGGGTGGGTTTCTCGAGGGCGGGACGGCTCATGGACCTTCTCGAGCGTCGTGGGGTGGTCGGACCTTCGGAGGGATCGAAGGCTCGCGCCGTGCTCATGGCACCCGAAGAGCTCGAGCAGCTCGCCGACCGGTAGCCCTGGTGGTCCGACACCGAGGCCGGCACAGCCGCGGCGCGAGCGTTGTCGCCGAAACCAGCGACGCCGGTTCGGTGGCAGGCCCCGACCCCGGCCTGAGCGGCGCCAACGCCATGGCGGGAACCAGGGCGGGAGGGTCCCTGGCCACCATCGTCGAAGAGACACCCGAAGCCGAGTCGACGCCAGTCCCGGCCTCGGACCCTGTGCCGGTGTCGCGCCTCGTCCCGGTGATCCTCTCGCCGCCCCTGTCGGACTCTGCCGTCGGTGCCCCGATGTCCGAGGCCCGGTCTCTGGCGACGGCACCCGCGACGGAACTGTTCGTGGAGCCGCACCGGCACCGTCGACGGTGGCCGTGGGCGGTGCTCGTGGTGATCGTCGCCGTGGTCGTGGCCGCGAGCGTGCAGTTGGGCCGGCCCTTCCCGGCCGTGGCGATGCATCGGGCCCTGCCGGGTACCTCACCGGTGCCAGGGGCCACACCGGCGCTGCCGTGGCCGGTGGTCGGGGAGGCCGCGGTGGCCATCCCCCAACTCGGCGTGACCGTCCAGTCGGGCCCCGAGGCGGCAGTACCCATCGCCAGTCTCACCAAGATCATGACCGGATACCTCACCCTGCGCGCCCACCCGCTGGCCCCCGACGACCAGGGCCCGGTGCTGACCATGACCGCAGCCGATCAGGCCGAGGCATCGGCCGAAGAAGGAGCGGGAGCAACCAACGTGCCGGTGCAGCCCGGCGAGCAATTGACCGAACGCCAACTGCTCAACGGTTTGTTGGTCCACTCGGCGAACAATCTCGCCGACGTGCTGGCCCTATGGGACGCCGGCTCGTTGCCGGCCTTCGTCACCAAGATGAACACCACCGCGGCGGCCCTGGGGATGGCCCACACGCACTATGCGGATGCCAGTGGCCTCGACCCGGCAACGGCGGGGACCGCCAGTGACGAGCTGCTCGTGACCCAGGCCGCCATGGCGATACCGACATTCGCCGCGGTGGTGGCCCAGCGCGCCGTGACCTTGCCCATCGCCGGCGTGCTCCCCAGCTACGTCTCGTCGGTCGGGACCGACGGCGTGGTCGGCGTGAAGTCGGGGTTCACCGACGCGGCCATGGGATGCATGGTGCTGGCGGGGGAGCGGACCGTGGCGGGTCAACGCGTCCAGGTGCTCGCCGCGGTGACCGGCCAGCCCGGAGAGGACCCCCTGAATGTCGCCGATGGGGTCGACGAGCATCTCCTCGACGCGGTGGTGGCGGGGTTGCGCGAGGTGCCGGTCACTCCGGCAGGGGCACGCGTCGGTGAGGTCACCATGGCCTGGTCCCACCAGAAGGTGGCCGTCGTCGCCGCCCGGGCGATCTCGCTCCTGGCGTGGCCGGGCCAGCAGCCCAGCCTGGCCCTGGCCCACCGACCGCTGCGTTCGGGCTTGCATGCCGGGACCGCGGTGGGCACGCTGGGCGCGTCGATCGGACGGGAGCGGGTCGTCGTGCCGGTGCACGTGGTCGACTCACTGGGGGGCCCCTCGCTGAGCTGGCGCCTCAAGCGATCCTGAGCTGGTCCGCCCGGCGCGGCGCAGGCGCGGCACTACCCTGGCAGCCATGCGCGCTCGAGCCCCCGCCTCAGCGGCCAACCTCGGCCCCGGATTCGACGTCCTGGCCGTGGCGCTCGACCTCTATGTCGAGGTCGACGTGGAGCCCGCCTCGCGACTGGTGGTCCGCTCCGAGGGTGAAGGTGCCGATCTCGAAGAGGACGACATGCACCTCGCCGCCCGGGTGGCGATCGACGTCGTGGGCCATGACCGACTGGCGGTGACGGTCAGATCCGCGATCCCCGTGGCCCGGGGCCTGGGATCCTCCGCCGCTCTGGCCGCCGCCGCCGCCGCGGCGGCGGGATCGAAGGATCCCCTGGGGGTGGCGGCCCGGATCGACGGCCATCCCGAGAACGCGGCGGCCTCGGTGGTGGGCGGCCTCGTGGCGGCCACACTCGTGCGCGGTTCGGTGCGGGCGGTCCGGATGCCGCTCGACGGCGGTCTCGTGTTCGTGGCCATGGTGCCCGACCGACCGCTCCCAACCACCAAGGCCCGCCAAGCCCTGCCCCTGGAGGTGAGCCGGACCGACGCCACGTTCAACCTGGGGCGGCTGTCGTTGCTCTTGGCCGGACTGGCCGATCGTTCCCTCATGATCCGAGAGGCGACCGAGGACCGCCTCCACCAGGACTACCGCAGCCCATTGTTCCCCGAGGCGCCCCAGCTGTTGGCTCGAATGGTCCGGGCCGGGGCCCTGGCCTCGTGCTGGTCCGGGGCGGGGCCCACCTTGCTCGGGGTCTGCGACGCGGAGCACGGCGACGCGGTGCGAGCCAACGCAGAGGAAGCTATGGACGAGATCGGGGTTCCGGGTCGGGCGTTGCTCTTACGACCCGACATCGAAGGGCTCATCGTCGAAGGGTCCTACTGATGGCCCGGACCTTCCACATCCGGACCTACGGCTGTCAGATGAACGAGCACGACTCCGAGCGCCTGGCCGGGCTCCTCATGGCCGACGGCCTCGAGCCGACCGCGGACATCGAGCGCGCCGATCTCGTCGTCTTCAACACCTGCTGTATCAGGGAGAACGCCGACAACAAGTTCTTCGGGCACCTCGGTCAGTTCAAGGCGCTTCGTGAGAGCCGGCCCGACATGCAGATCGCGGTGGGAGGCTGTCTGGCCCAGAGCGACGGCGAAGCCATTCGCAGGCGCGCCGGGCACGTGGACGTCGTGTTCGGGACCCACAACCTGACGCGGGCCCCAGCCTTGTTGCGCCGAGCCGCAACCGAGGGTCCGGTCGTGGAGATCCTGGACGGCCCCGCGCCCGAGGAGGAATCCGATCTCCCCGTCGCCTTGTCTGCAGTGCGCGAGCTCTCCTACACGGCCTGGGTCACCATCCAGATGGGGTGCGACAACTCGTGCGCCTTCTGCATCGTCCCCCAAGTGCGCGGTCCCGAAGTGAGCAGGCCCTTCGATGAGATCGTGGCCGAGGTCACCGGCCTGAGCGGCCGGGGGGTCACCGAGGTGACCCTGCTCGGCCAGAACGTCAATTCCTACGGACGCGACCTCACCCGTCGTCGCCCCCTCTTCGCGTCACTCCTGCGCGCCGTGGGAGCGGTGGACGGGATTCGCCGTGTCCGGTACACGAGCCCGCACCCGAAGGACCTCAGACCCGAGACGATCTCGGCCATGGCCGAGACGCCGTCGGTGTGCGAGCACCTCCACCTGCCCTTGCAGTCCGGGAGCGACCGGGTGCTCAGCGCCATGCGCCGGGGCTACAGCGCCGAGCGGTATCTGCAGCGGCTGTCGGCGGCGCGCGCCGCCATCACGGATCTGGCGGTCACCACCGACATCATCGTCGGCTTCCCCGGAGAGACCGACGATGACTTCGAGCGGACGCTCGAGGTCGCGGCGGAGGCAGAGTACGACAGCGCCTACACGTTCATCTTCTCGCCTCGGCCGGGCACGAGGGCAGCGGCGATGACGACATCGTTCGTCTCAGACGACGTGGTGGCCGAGCGCTTCGAGAAGCTCCGGCTGGTGGTGGAGCGCTCCGCGCTGCTCCGACACGAGGCCCGCATCGGGCGCGTGGAGGAGGTCATCGTGGAAGGGTCGAGCGCGCGTGACCCCGCCGTGCTGACCGGGCGCACCAGGCAGAACAAACTCGTGCATTTCGCGCCACCCGACGGCGCCGCACTTGAGCCCGGCGCCTATGGGGAGGTCCTCGTCACCGGAGCTGCACCGCATCACCTGCGCGGCGAGCTGGTCCGCGTCACCGCCGGCGCCAGAGCGCGGATCCGCATTCCCGTCTCGGTCCGGTAGGGCTCGTGCGCCGGCTCCCGGAGCCCGAGGGCGCGCCCGGGCATGTCGCGCTCGTGGGGCCGACGGCGTCGGGGAAGTCCGCCTTGGCCCTGGTCCTGGCCCGCCAGCGGCCCGAGGCCGAGCTCGTCTCGGTCGATTCGATGTGCGTCTATCGCGAGATGGACATCGGGACGGCCAAGCCCGGTGCCGCCGAGCGGGCCCAGGTTCCCTACCACCTGGTGGACGTCGTCGATCCCGACGAGGAGTTCACGCTGAGCCGGTTCCAGTCCGAGGTACGCGCCGTCCTGGCCGGCGTCGAGGCACGCCGGCACCGGGCATTGCTCGTGGGCGGGACCGGGCTCTATCTCCGGGCCGTGGTCGATCGATTGTCGGTGCCGGGTCGCTTCCCCGATGTGTCGGCCGCCCTCGAGAAAGAGGCGCAGACGCCCGGCGGCACCGAGCGCCTGCACGCGCGCTTGGCCGCCCTCGACCCGACCGCGGCGTCTCGGATGGAGCCGACCAACCGTCGCCGGTTGGTGCGCGCCCTCGAGGTCACGCTGGGTTCGGGCCGGCCCTTCTCGTCGTTCGGGCCCGGGCTCGAGGCCTATCCACCCACGCCCTTCACCTTGGTGGGCATCCGCTTCGACTCCACCATCCACGAGGCGCGCATCGAGCAGCGATTCGAGGACCTCCTCGATCGCGGATTCGTCGACGAGGTCCGGACGCTCGCTCGTCGACCGGGGGGCCTGTCGCGTACCGCCCGCCAGGCCCTCGGGTACAGAGAGCTCTTGGCGCACGTGGAGGAGGGGGTTGCCCTCGACGACGCCGTGGCCGAAGCCAAGCGCCGCACCAGGGCTTTCGCCCGTCGTCAGTGGGCGTGGTTCCGTCGTGACCCGCGCATCTCGTGGCTCGATCCCGGCGGGGATCTCCTGGCGCAGCTCCTGGAGCTCTGGGACATATCGGCCACCGCCACGCACCGCCCGGGCACAGGGGTCGAGGGCGAGGTGGGAGACTGAAGACGATGGACGCCCGAGGCGCACTTCGTCTGACGAAGCACCATGGAGCGGGCAACGACTTCCTCGTGCTGCTCGATCCCGATGACCGCCGACCCTTCTCGGCGTCGGAGGCGCGCGCCCTGTGCGACCGGCACCGGGGTCTCGGGGCCGACGGGGTGTTGCGCGCCCTGGCAGGCCAGGGCCCGGGGTGGCTGGCGATGGAGTTGCACAACGCCGACGGCGGCGTGGCGGAGATGAGCGGCAACGGGATCCGCTGTCTGGTCCAGGCCGCGGTGGACGGCGGCATGGTGGACGCCGGGACCGTCATGGTCCAGACCCTGGGTGGGTTGCGGTCGGTCGAGTTCCGGCCCGGGCCCGAGACAGGGCTCGGCTACGGACGCGTGGACATGGGCCCGGGCCGTCTCGGCGACGAGGTCGGCCCGGATGTCCTCGGAGCGGCGCGCTGGGGCCAGCACGTCGACATGGGCAATCCCCACATCGTGCTGTTCGGTGCCGAGCCCGACGACGTGACCGTTTCGATGCAGGGACCGCGGTGGGAGCGCTCGATCGTCGGCGGGGTCAACGTGGAGTTCGTCTGGCCCGGCCCCGGCACCGATGAGCTCACCCTGCGGGTGTGGGAGCGCGGCGCCGGTGAGACCTTGGCGTGTGGGACAGGCGCGTGCGCTGTGGTGGCCGCCGCGTATGCCCATGGCGAGGTCGGGCCCCGGGTCCGGGTGCACAACCGGGGTGGTCCCCTCGACGTCGAGCTCGGTGAGCCCGGCATCACCCTGGCCGGCCCGACCCAGAAGGTCGGCGACGTCACCGTGGACGAGGCGGTCCTGGCCGCGCTGGTGGCGCAGATCCCGACCGAGGTGGCGACTCGACCGTGACGCTCATCGAGCGCAGTGTTCGCGAGCGGATCGTGCTCGTGGGCGTGGTGTTCCCCTGGACATCGCCTGATGTCGTCGACGCTGATCTCGACGAGCTCGCCCTGCTCGTCGACACTGCCGGTGCCACCGTGGTGGACAGGGTCGTCCAGCGTCGCGACCGGCCCGACCCGGCCACCTTCATCGGACGGGGAAAGGCCGAGGAGCTCCACGAGCTCTCGCTGACCCTCGACACCGACACCATCGTCTTCGACGACGAGCTCTCGCCCGCGCAACAACGCAACCTCGAGAAGATCCTGGGTCGTACCGCCATCGACCGCACCGCGGTGATCCTCGACATCTTCGCCCAGAACGCCCGCTCCCAAGAGGGCAAGGCCCAGGTCGAGCTGGCGCTCTTGCGCTACCGGTTGCCACGGTTGCGGGGCAAGGGGCTCGGCCTGTCCCAGCAGGCCGGTGGCATCGGCACGAGGGGACCGGGCGAGACCCAGCTCGAGGTGGATCGACGCCGGCTGGTGCGCCGCATGACACGCCTCGAGGCGGACCTCAAACAGGTCTCGGCCACCCGCCGCACCCAGAGCCGATCGCGCCTGCGGTCGCGCCAACGCGTGGTGAGCCTCGTCGGGTACACCAACGCGGGAAAGTCGACCCTGCTCAATCGCCTGACCGACGCGGGCGTGCTCGTCGAGAACCGCCTCTTCTCGACCCTCGACTCCCGTACCCGACGCTTGGCCCTCCCCGGTGGCGAGACCGTCTTGTTGTCCGACACCGTCGGGTTCGTCCGCAAGCTTCCCCACCAACTCGTCGAGGCCTTCCGGTCCACCCTCGAGGTGGTCAAGGATGCCGATCTCCTCGTCCACGTCGTGGACGCGTCGGCACCCGAGCCCGAGATCCAGATCGAGGCCGTTCGCTCCGTGCTCGACGAGATCGACGCGGGTGGCGTCCCGGAGCTCCTCGTGATCAACAAAGCCGATCGTGCCCCCCGTGCCACGGCGCGCCTGGCCAACGCCCATGAAGCAGCGGTGGTGGTCTCAGCGCTCACCGGCACGGGGATCGAGCAGTTGTTACGGGCCCTGGGTGACCAGTTGCGTGTGGCGGACCGGGTGGTGGAACTCGTCGTGCCCTTCGACCGCGGCGACGTCCTCGCCGCGGTCCATCGCGAAGGTGAGGTCGTCGATGAGTCCCACAACGAGGGTGCCACCGTGGTCCACGTCGTCCTCGACGACGCCGGTCGCGCCCGGTTCCGGGAATTCGCGGCCTCATGAGCAGCCGCCAGACCGAGGAGGGCTTCTCGCCGCCGCCCTATCCCTATGACCGTCTGTCCGCCGCGGCGCAGAGCGCCGCCGCGCATCTCGGAGGAGCAGTCGACCTCTCGGTGGGCACCCCCTGTGACCCGCCCCCGAGAGCCGTGATCGACGCGCTGGGGACGTCGGGGACCGAACGGGGATATCCGGCGTCGATCGGCAGTGCGGGGTTGCGGGGCGCGGCTGCGGACTGGATGCACCGGCGATTCGGCGTGTCCCTCGACCCCGCGCAGGTGGCGGCCTGCGTCGGCACCAAGGAGTTCGTCGCCACGGCGGCGTGGTTCCTCCGACTGCGCACGCCCGGTCGTGACACCGTGCTGGCACCGGCCCTGGCGTACCCGACCTACGCCATGGGGGCCCGCCTGGCGGGTTGCCGGACCGTCGAGGTGCCCGCCGGAGTCGACGGTGGCCTCGACCTGTCGGCCATCTCCGACGAGGACGCGGCGGGCGCGCTGTGTCTGTGGGTGAACAGTCCCTCGAACCCGACCGGCGCCTTGTCCGACCTGGCCGCCGCCGCGGCGTGGGGACGGGCCCGGGCCGTGCCGGTGCTGTCGGACGAGTGTTACGCCGAGTTCACCTGGGACGGTGCGCCTTCGAGCATCGTCCAATCCGGTGACGACGGGGTCCTCGCCGTCCACTCGCTGTCGAAGCGGTCGAATCTGGCCGGGGTCCGGGTGGGGTTCTACGCCGGTGACCCCACCTTGGTCGATTACCTCGCCGAGCTGCGCAAGCACGTCGGGCTCATGGTGCCGGGACCGATCCAGGCCGCGGCCGTCGTCGCCTTCGAAGACGACGACCACGTGGCGCGCCAGCGCGACCGGTATCGAAAGCGCCTCGCCCGCCTGGCCGAGATCCTGGGAGGAGCCGGGCTCGACACCGAGATGCCGGCGGGCGGGTTCTATCTGTGGGTTCCGGTGCCGGCGTGGGCCGAGGCCCAGGGTGTGACCGAGGGCCGGCCCGGGGCCTGGGTGCTCACCACCGCGCTGGCCGAGGCCGCGGGCATGCTCGTCAGCCCGGGCGAGTTCTACGGTGCGCAGGCGGCGGGATTCGTCCGGGTCGCCGCGGTCCAACCCGATGACCTCATCGAGTTGGCGGCCACGCGTCTGGCGTCGTCGGACCACCCGCATCTGAGGCGCCGACCAGCGGTCCAGGGCTCGGGGGGTGACGGCGCCGCCCGATAACCTCAGGCGATGGCCGACTTGGCGTCCCAGATCGACGAGCTGTGGTCCCGGGTGGGGGAATTGAGCCCCGCCGACACCGACGCGCTCGGTGTCGTGACCGAGGCCATCGACCTCCTCGATCGTGGTGAGGCCCGTGTGGCCGAGGTGGACCTCACCACCGACGAGGTGGTGGTGCACAGCTGGCTCAAGACCGCCATCTTGTTGCTCTTCCGGCTGCGCGCCATGGAGACGGCGGAGATCGGGCCCTTCGAGTACCACGACAAGTTGCCCCTCAAGACCGGGTACGAGTCAGCGGGTGTCCGGGTCGTCCCCGGCGCATCGGCGCGGTGGGGGTCGTTCCTCGACCGCGGCGTGATCCTGATGCCGAGCTATGTCAACATCGGAGCCCGTGTCGGCGCCGACACCATGGTCGACACCTGGGCCACGGTGGGTTCGTGCGCGCAGATCGGTGCGCGCGTGCACCTGGCGGGGGGGGTCGGGATCGGGGGCGTGCTCGAACCGCCCAACGCCGCGCCGGTCATGATCGGGGACGACGCCAACATCAGCAGCCGGTGCATGGTGACCCAAGGTGCGAGAGTGGGGAACGGGGCGGTCCTGGCCGAAGGCGTGATCCTCAACCCGGGCATCCCCGTCATCGACGCCGCCACCGGAGACGAGCTGGGGCGAGGCGTGGTGCCGCCATGGAGCGTGGCCGTGGGTGCCTCGCGCCGTCGGGAATTCCCGGGGGGCGAGTTCTTCTTGCCCTGTGTGCTGGTCATCAAGCGACTCGAGCCGGGGGAGCGCCACGACAAGGCTCAGCTCGAAGCGGCGTTGCGTGAGCACCAGGTCGGCTCCTGACCCCGGGCGACGTGCCCCCGACATGACCGATCTCCTCGCGCTGGCGGCAGAGCTCGTCGCCATCCCCTCGGTCAGCCACCACGAGGCGGCTCTCGCCGACCGGGTGGAGGCCGACCTCCGCGGCTCGCCACACCTCGAGGTGCAGCGATTCGAGGACACCGTGGTGGCCCGGACCATGCTCGGTCGGCCCCGACGGGTCATCCTGGCCGGACACCTCGACACCGTGCCGCCCTTCGACGACCGCTCGGGCCGCCTCGATGGCGACACGTTGTGGGGCCTCGGGTCGGTGGACATGAAAGGCGGGTTGGCGGTGCTCCTCGACCTGGCCACCGCCATCTCGGCTCCGGCTGTCGATGTGACCTATGTCCTGTATGCCTGTGAAGAGGTGGCCCGTCGTCACAACGCGCTGGCCCGGTTGGCCGAGACGAACCCCGATCTCCTCACTGCCGACGCGGCGGTCCTCGGCGAGCCCACGGCAGGAGTCGTCGAGGCGGGTTGTCAGGGCACGATGAAGGCGGTGGTCTCGGTCGGCGGCCGTCGGGCCCACACGGCCCGGCCCTGGATGGGGGTCAATGCCGTGCATCGCCTGGCGCCGGTCCTCGTCGCCCTGGGTCGTCACGAGCCGCGTCGGGTCGTCCTCGACGGATGCGAGTACACCGAACAACTCCAGGCGGTGGCGATCGAGGGAGGTGTCGCCGGCAACGTCGTCCCCGACGCCGCCACGGTCACAATTAATTACCGCTTCGCGCCCGACCGCGACGTCGACGCCGCCGCGCAGACACTGCGAGCCCTGGTGGGCGCGGACCTCGACCCCTCGGCCGGTGACCACTTCGAGATCGTCGACGCCGCTTCCGGTGCCCCCCCGGCCCTGGACCACGGCCTTCTCAGGTCTCTGGTGGTCGCGTCGGGGGCGCCGCCGAGAGCCAAGCTGGGGTGGACCGACGTGGCCACCTTCGCCGAGCTCGGTGTCCCCGCCACCAACTTCGGGCCCGGTGACCCCTTGCTCGCCCATACCGCCGACGAACATGTCTCGCGTCGCGAGCTCGAGAGCGCACGCGACGTCCTCGCCGCACTGCTCACCGACTGACATCCACTCACCGACCTTCGCTGAAGGGCGAACCCCCCGATGCTCTTTGGTGCCTCGGTTTCCTGAAAGTGGCCGTGAAATGGCCAGTTCACCCCGGTACGGTGCCGTCACGGGGTTCGTTCGTCTTCTTCAGCGATCCCGACGGCAACCGCTGGGCGGTCCAGCAGGTTCCGGTCAGAGTCGACGCAGAACGGTGACGACCCGTCCGTAGACGGTGACGTCGTCGGGAGCGAACTCCATAGGAGAGAGCGACGCGTTGGCGGGGGAGAGCACGATCTTTCCCCGCCGCCGGGCGAAGGTCTTGACCGTGCCCTCTTCCCCGGGGATCCCGGCTACGACGATGTCCCCGTTCTCCGCGTCGGGTTGCTGACGCACGACCACGTAATCACCGTCGAAGATGCCCGCCTCGATCATCGACTCACCGCGCACCCGGAGCATGAAGACCGACCCCGACCCTGTGAAGTCCTCGGGAAGGGGAAGCAGCTCCTCGACGTTCTCGCTGGCGAGCACCCCGGTTCCGGCGGCCACGTCACCGAGAAGGGGCACGTGGCGGACCGGGCTCGCCGCCATGGCGGCCCGGGAGGAGGGATCGAATCGCACCTCCATGGCCCGGGGCTTGGTCGGGTCCCGTCGGAGGTATCCCTCGCGTTGGAGTACGGCCAGATGGGCATGGACGGTCGACGACGAGGTCAGCCCGACGGCCTCGCCGATCTCACGGACCGACGGGGGATAGCCCTGTTCACGGAGGCTGTCCCCGATGAACTCGAGGATCTCGAGTCGCTTCCCGGTCAATGCCTCGGCCATGTCGCTCTCCTCGTCCCGACGCCCTGGGGAGCCCGACCCCGGAGGGCGAACACCAGTTCGTGACACGGTACCCCCCGGGCCGGCCCGGATCAAACACCTGTTCGTGACGGGCCCTCCCACCAGGGACGGAGCTGGTGTCACACCCCCGTGCCAGGGTGTCGCCATGATCGGTTCGGCATCACGACAGGAGAATCCTCCCTCGCTTGACACGAACACCTGTTCGTGGTGTGATGAGGGTGTGACGAACACCTGTTCGACTGATTCCACCCGGGATCGCGCCTGATGGCTGTCGCCCTCTCACCCATCCCCAGCCGACGCCGGGGCCGTCAGGCGTCGCTCCGGGTGCTGGCCCCGGGGGTTCATCCGGCGCCGTCGCGTCCCGCCCATGGCGGTGTCACGCCCGCCCGGCATCTTCCCCAGTCCGAGCCCGACCGTCGTTGCCACCAGGCGCGTCCCACGCGTGCCGGGTGTATCACCGACGGGCGGACGACCCGGCCGAGCGTCGCAGTCCGGCGCCGGCGGTTCCTGCTCGGAACGGTGGCGGCGGGCTTGCTCGTCGCCCTCGCCCTGCCGTGGAGCGGTACCGGGGGTTCCCTCGCCACCCCCGGTCCCGCTCAGGCGGGGGAGAAGGTGGTGTCGCAGTCGTCGTACGTGGTCCAGCCCGGAGACACGCTGTGGTCGATCGCCGATCGACTGGATCCGAGCGGTGATCCCCGGGCCGTGGTGGCACGGCTCGAGGCACAGGTCGGAGGCGACAACGTCGTCCCCGGGGAGTCCCTGGCCCTTCCCTGACCGCTCGGAGAGTGGCACTACGGTTGGACCGGTGCGGTGTCCGTGGTGTCAGAGTCTCGAGGACAAAGTTGTCGACTCGCGGCTCGCCGAGGACGGCGTCGCCATCCGTCGGCGGCGCGAATGCTTGTCGTGCAATCGCCGCGTCACCACCTATGAGCGCCTCGAGGAGGCGCCGTTGTGGGTCGTCAAGCGTGCCGGGCAGCGGGAGCCCTTCGACCGGGCCAAGGTCGTGTCCGGGGTACGGGCCGCCACGAAGAACCGGCCCGTGACCGAAGAACGGCTCGAAGAGATCGCGCAGCGCGTGGAGGAAGCCCTCCGGGGCGAAGGCGCGGAGGTCTCGAGCCAGCAGATCGGCGTGGCCGTCCTGGAGCGCCTGCGCGAGGTCGATGACGTCGCGTACCTGCGCTTCGCCTCGGTCTACAAGGGGTTCGAGGACTTGGGTGACTTCCAACGCGAGGTGGGGCTGCTCACCAAGACGACCGAGCCCAAGCGCAGGGCCTGACCGCGGGTGGCCGAGCTTCTCGACGACGTTCCGGCCAGGGTCCTCGCTGTTTATGCCCATCCTGATGACCCCGATGTCTCGTGCGGAGGCACCTTGGCGCGCTGGGCCGGTGCCGGCGCCGAGGTCCATGTCCTCATCTGCACCCACGGTGACAAGGGGACGACCGATCCCGACATCGATCCCGAGGTCTTGGCCCGACGTCGGGCCGGGGAGGCGGCCGAGGCCGCCGCGATCCTCGGGATCACCGGTCAACACTTCCTCGGCTATCCCGATGGCGAGCTCGTCGACGACACCCCCTTGCGCGCCACGCTCGTGGGTTGGCTCCGCAAGCTCCGCCCCCTCACCGTCCTCGGGCCCGACCCCACCGCGGTGTTCTTCGGCGAGGACTACTTCAACCATCGCGACCACCGCACGATCGGGTTCGCCCTCCTCGACGCGTTGTCACCGGCGGCTGCACTCCCGCACTACTTCCCCGAGGCGGGCCCGGCCTTTCAGGTTCAGACGGCGTTACTGTCGGGCACGCTCGAGCCCACGGTGTGGGTGGACGTCACCGGCACCATCGAGGCCAAGGTGGCGGCGGTGTCGTGTCACGCCAGCCAGTTCGCCGACGGCGGGGATTGGGCCCGCCGAGCGGTGCGGGAACGTTCCCGGGAGGACGGACGACGAGCCGGGGTGGGATATGCCGAGGGCTTCCGACGTCTGCGGCTCGGTGGCTGACCGGTGTCGGACGGCTCGGATCGCTGCACCGTGCTCCATGTCGACATGGACTCGTTCTTTGCGTCGGTGGAAGTCCTCGACGACCCATCGCTCGTCGGCCGACCGGTCATCGTCGGTGGTGCCGGCGGGCGCGGCGTGGTGGCATCGTGCACCTACGAAGCCCGGGCCTTCGGCATCCATTCCGCCATGGCTTCGGTCGAGGCACGGCGCCGGTGTCCCCACGCGGTCTTCCTTCCGGGTCGGTTCTCCCGGTACGTGGAGATGAGCGAGCGGCTCCACGCTGTCCTGGAGCGATTCTCGCCGGTGGTGGAGGGCATCGCGCTCGACGAGGCGTTCGTGGATGTGGCCGGCGCCCGCCGCCTCCTCGGGCCGCCTCCCGAGGTGGCCCGTCAGATCCAACAGGCTGTCCGGCTCGACATGGAGATGGAATGCGGGGTGGGCGTGGCCCGCACCAAGCTGCTCGCCAAGTTGGCATCTCGGGCCGCCAAACCGGTGCTCACCACCGAGGGGCCCCGACCCGGCCCTGGCGTGGTGGTGGTCCTCCCGGCACATGAGCTGTCCTTTCTCCACCCCTTGCCGGTGCGGGCACTGTGGGGCGTGGGCCCCGCCACGGCTCGACGTCTCGATGCTCTCGGGGTCACGACCATCGGGGATCTGGCTCGCATCCCCGAGGACACCTTGTGCCGGTCCGTCGGCCTCGCCAACGGACATCAACTGGCCCAGCTGTCTCGAGGTGAGGATCCCCGTCCGGTGGTGGCGACCCGAGATGTGAAGTCGGTGGGCCACGAGGAGACCTTTGCTGTCGACATCGACAGTCACGACGGTCTTCACCGTCACGTGGTCCGTATGGCCGACGCCGTGGGGACCCGCCTGCGTGAGGCGGGGTTGGCGGGAAGGACGGTCACGGTGAAGGTCCGCTACGGCGATCGCGCCACCATCACCCGGTCGCACACCATCGGGACACCCCTCGACTCCCCGCGCCACCTGGGGGTCGTCGCCGAGGCCCTGCTCGACGCCGTGGACGTCTCCCCGGGGGTCCGGCTCTTGGGGGTGTCTGTCTCGGGGCTCCTCGACACCGTGGCCACGGCCCGCCAGCTCTCCTTCGACGACGACGAGGTGACCGGCGCCGAGCCGGGTTCGGCGCGCCTGCCCAGCTCGAGTCGAGCCGGGTCGGTCGGAGACCTGGAGGTGGAGACGGCACCGGCGGTGCCCCGCCACCTGGCCTGGCACGACGTGGAGTCAGCGGTGTCGGCCATCCGGGCCCGGTACGGCAACGCGTCGGTGGGCCCCGCCGCCCTGGTGGGCCGAGACGGACTGGCGGTGAAGGAGCGGGGTGACACCCAGTGGGGGCCGAGCGCACCGACACCGTCCAACGGTGAACAGCGTTGACGGATCGAAGGGGGCGGACCCTGTTCCCGACGTGGCTCAGAAGGCCGATTTTCGATTCGGACCAGGGAGTAGACCCGCCAGCGAGGCTAGGAATGGGGGAAGCGGGGAATGGCAGGCGCCGTTGTCTTGCTCTTCGCCCGTGCCTAAGATTGATGGACGCGCGCCGCGTCGCGACGGGGCCTGGAAGGGGGTGAGCGTGCCGCTCTCCGAGCATGAGCAGCGTGTGCTGCACGAATTGGAGCAAGCGCTGTACCAACAAGACCCGGCGTTCGCCGATCGGGTCCGGTCGGAGAGCGTCTATCGGTTCGCGGGCCGATACCTGAAGTGGTCCATCGCCGGGTTCGTCGCAGGACTGGCGGTCATGCTCTTCTTCTTCACCACGAACGTCTTCCTCGGGTTCCTCGGGGTGCTCATCATGTTCGCCTCCCTTGTCACCTTCTGGACCAACGTCCGCAGGATGGGCAAAGCGGGGTGGGAGGAGATCGGTCACTCGCTGCGGACCGACGGCCTCGGCAATGCCCTCAGCGACACCCGCGGCTGGTTGCGCGACCGCTTCCGTCGCAACCGCTGAACCACGCCCCGACCCGGCTCGTCGACCGTCGGGGGAATGATGACGTGGCAGTAGCCGTGGACCTTTGCCTGGCGATCGACATCGGCGGCACCAAACTCGCCGCTGGTCTCGTCACCAGCTCGGGGGAACTCCTCGCCGCCCATCGGGTGCCCACCCCCCGGACCGATGACGCCGAAGTGCTCTTCGCCGCCGTGGCGGGGCTCGTCGACCTCGTCCACAACGAGGCGACCGCACCTGATAGCCCCACGAGAGGCGCCAACCTGATCGTGGCCGGAGTGGGATGTGGGGGTCCTATGGACCCCGACCGGGGCACGGTCTCGCCGCTCAACATCCCGGCCTGGCGCGACTTCCCGCTGTGCGACCGTCTCGAGGACATCACCGGCCTCGGTGTCGAGCTTGACAACGACGCCAAGGCCTTCGCGCTGGCCGAGGGTTGGACGGGCGCGGCGCGTCAACGACATGACTATCTGGCCATGGTCGTCTCCACCGGCGTCGGTGGAGGCCTGGTCGTCGACAACCGGTTGCTCGACGGCGCCTCGGGGAACGCCGGCCATGTCGGTCACGTGATCGTCGAGCCCGACGGTCGTCTGTGCGCGTGTGGTGCACACGGTTGTCTCGAGGCCGAGGCGTCGGGAACAGCCATCGCGGCGGTGACGGGAAGAACACCCGAGCATGCCGGACCCGACGTCGTGGAGCGCACCGGTCGTCTGGTGGGCCGGGCAGTGGCTTCGGTGGTGAGCCTGCTCGACATCGGCCTGGCGGTGGTGGGTGGTTCCGTCGCACTCGGATTCGGTGCCCCGTTCTTCGAGGCGGCCAACACCGAGCTCCACGCGCGGGCCCGACTCTCGTTCACGACCGGTGCGGACATCGTGCCGAGCGGGCTGGGGACCGGTGGTCCACTGGTCGGTGCCGGCGCACTGGGTTGGCGAGCCGCCCAACGAGGACTGGTGGAGGTGCCATGACCGAGCGCGAGCAATCTTCTCGTGGCGGCGGTCTCACGTCGGGACCGACGATGAAGGCGGTGGTCGGGGCGCTCGCCCGCCGCCCTTGGCTGTGGCCGGCGGCGCTGGCCGAAGCGGGCCGGCTGGCCCGGCCGGGATGGTGGCACCGGTGGCCGTTGCTCCCGGTCCCCGACGAACAGTTGTGGCGGTTTCGCATGGAGACCGCCTACGGCGGATCGGGTGAGGCCGTGCCCGAGGGCGCCGACGTCGTGTCGTTCGTCGCCTGGTGCAGCACCATGGGTCGGTGGCGCCGACGCTGAGTTGGACGCGCGCCGGGGTCACCGGCGCTTCGCAGGAGTAACCTCGTCGTGATGTTGGCCAGGGAAGCTGGCGCCAATGGGACGAGCCGAGCGCTCGTGCTCAATGCGACCTTCGAGCCGTTGGGGCTCGTCTCGACCCGCCGCGCCTTGCTCCTGGTCCTCGCGACCAAGGCGGAGCTCGTCCACGCCACCGACCATATTTTCCGGTCCGAGCGCAAGGCCTTTCCCGAGCCGTCGGTGGTGCGCCTGGCGCGCTATGTCCGGGTGCCCCATGACCGGACCGTGGCGGTCAACCGGCGCACGGTGTTCGCCCGCGACGGCCACCGCTGTCAGTACTGCGGTCTCGCCGCGGAGAGCATCGATCACGTCATGCCGCGCAGCCGGGGCGGCATGCACGCGTGGGACAACGTGGTGGCGGCCTGTCGCCGCTGCAACACCCGCAAAGAGGACCGTCTGCCCCACGAGGTGGGCCTGGTCCTGCGCACCCAACCGTGCGCCCCCCGCCAGCGGGTCTGGCTCCTCGCCATGAGTGGGGGAGCGCGCGACGAATGGGCGCCGTATCTGGGTGAGCAGTCCCTGACGGCGTGACCACCGCACCCGGCGGTGGTTGGACGATCGAGCGGCGCGTCGACACCGCCGGGGCCCTCCACGGGCCCTGGCCCGCCGAAGGTCACCGAGCGCGCCGTGTGGCCGGGCTGTGCTCAGTCGTCGGTCTTCGGGCCGTCGTCCTCGGGAGCACCCAGGCCACCGACGTCGTCGACGCCGGGCGGGCTGCGAGCCATGACACCGACGTCGTCCGTCGGAGCGCGGGAGGTGGTGCGGTCCTCGTCGCGCCCGGCGCCCAGGTGTGGCTCGATGTCTGGGTCCCTCGCACCGACCCTTTGTGGCACGACGATGTCATCGCGTCCTCGTGGTGGTTGGGCGAGGCCTGGGTGCGCGGCCTCGAGGGACTCGGTGCCACCGGGCTCCGCGTGCATCGCGGCCGTGCTCTTCGCACCGACTGGTCCGATGTGCTGTGTTTCGCCGGGGTCGGCCCCGGCGAGGTGACGGCCCCGACGGCGAAGGTGGTGGGCATCGCCCAGCGCCGTACCCGCCACGGGGCCCGCCTGCACTCCATGGCCCTTGTCTCATGGAGCCCGACAGCGCTCCTGGAATTGCTGTCGATCGAAGCACCCGGTGTCCCGGTTACCGGCGACGCGCCCGTCGAGCTCGAGGACGTCGCCACCGACCTTCGTCACATCCTCCCGGCGCCCTGGGGTCATGGCGACGCCGCCCTCGTCATCACTGCGGTCGAGGACGCCTTGCTCGACGCCTTGCCATGAACTGACGTCGTATTCCCTTGCACTGACGCGTTGTTGAACTGACGCCGTCTTTCACCGACGCGTTCGCTCGAACTGACGCGTTCGCTCGAACTGACGCGTTCGCTCGAAATGACCCGTCGGCCGTCGTCGCGACGACACCGCGGTCACGTTGGTGCGCCCGTCGGACACTGGTGGCGTCGGGCGAGCGCCGATGGTGCTGCCGTCGTGATCGTTGCCATCGGACTGCGGCGCGACGTTGGCGCGCCCGGTCGAGGCTCATCGGTCCGTCGGCGCCGGGCCCGGTCCGACGATCCCCCGAGGGCTCGGGGTCGAGTTCCTCCGGCGGTGGGGGACGGGGAGGCGCGGTGGGGAGAGGTGGAGCCAAAGGGGATTGACCTGTGGGGGAGTGGGGGCTAAAGTGGCGCAAAGTGGAGTAAAGGGGAGGAGCCCGCCGAACTTGCGGGGGGAGCGTCGTGGGAGCTCGATTCGGTGGCACGGTTTTTTGGGACGTACGAGCATTCGCTCGACAGCAAGGGTCGGGTGATCCTGCCGTCGAGATTTCGTGCTTCGTTCGAGCACGGGGGATATCTCACGGAGTACCGGGACGGATGCCTCGCGCTGTGGACGCCGGACGAGTTCGAACGGCAGATGGAGGAGATGCAGGCGCGTGCGGCCAGTGGCAAGAGCGACCGCAACCTGGCTCGGATGTGGGCCTCGCACACCCACGATCTCGAAGTGGACCGCCAGGGGCGGATCGTGCTCCCGGCCCGGATGCGTCAGTACGCGGCGCTGGAGAACGACGTCACGGTCGTCGGCGTGATCGACAGGGTGGAGCTGTGGGACCCCGCCCGCTGGCAAACGAACATCGGGCCCGAGGAACTGCGGTTCACCGAAGGTGCGGACGACTGAGTGTCTGCAACGCCCGAGAGACACAGCAAGAGACGAGGAGGGTTACGCACAACGAACGGTCGGGTGGTTCTCGACCAGTGACGAGCATCAGGAACATGCGCAGCCCCTCGGCTGGTTCGGTGGAAGACTCCTCCTCCGCCCGCTTCCAACCGAGTCGCAGGAGCAACCCTCCCGACGGCAAACCGCCAGTCGAGGGGCTGCGGATGCGCCAGGTGTTCACCCATGAGCCGGTCATGGTCGACGAGGTGGTGGCGTTGTTCGCCCCCGTACCTCAAGGAGTGGTGATCGACACCACCGCGGGAGGAGGCGGGCATGCGGCGGCGCTTCTGGCGGCGCATGAGCACCTACGTCTTCTCTGTCTCGACCGCGATCCCGACGCTGTGGAAGCGACGGGACAGCGCTTGGCGCCATACGGCGACCGGGCCCAGGTACGCCGGGCTCGTTTCGACCGTCTGGGCGACATCGCCGACGAGCTGGGGATCCGTCCCGGTTCGGCGAGCGGTGTCCTGTTCGACCTGGGCGTGAGTTCCCCGCAACTCGACCGCCCCGAACGCGGCTTCTCCTACCGGGCCGACGCCCCGCTCGACATGCGGATGGACCCCGACGAGGGCACCACGGCGGCAGACCTGGTCAACACCTGGCCCGAGGCCGAGCTGGCGCGCCTGTTCGCGGCCCACGGCGAAGGACGATTCGCCCGGCGGATCGCCCTGGCGGTGGTGTCGGCCCGACCCGTCACCTCCACAACTGTGCTGGCCGACGTCGTGCGCTCCGCACTGCCCGCCGCGGTTCGGCGCCAGGGTGGCCATCCGGCCCGACGCGTCTTCCAGGCGCTTCGGGTGGCGGTGAACGAGGAGCTCGAGGTTCTGTTCGACGCCCTTCCGATCGCCATCGACACCCTCGCCCCGGGTGGGCGTTGCGTCGCCATCGCGTACCACTCCGGAGAGGACCGCATCGTGAAGGCGGCCTTCCGGCAAGCAGAAAGCGGCGGATGCACCTGCCCCCCCGGCCTTCCCTGCCGTTGTGGCGCGGTGTCGTTGGGCAAGCTCGTGTTCCGCGGGGCGCGGCGACCCACCCCTGCTGAGATGGCCCGCAACCGGCGCTCGGAGAGTGCGCTGCTCCGGGCCTTCGAGCGGGGCGCAGCCTGATGGCCGTGGCGACATCCCCCGAGCGCGCCACGTTGGCGCCGGCACCGGCACGCCTGCCCGATCTCGACCGTCAGCCCCGCCGGGGCCTCGAAGCGCCGGGCCGGCGCGGCCCACGGTGGTCGCTGCCACGAACCGCGGCGGTCGCCGGGGTCATCGTCCTGGTGAGTCTGATGATGGTGGTGGCGGCCAGCGCTTCGATGACCCAGGGCCAGGTCCGACTCACCCGGATGCAGTCGCAGCTGACCGCGGTCCTCGGGCGACACCACGACCTCGAGCAGCGCGTGGCCAAGCTCTCTGATCCTTCTGGCGTCGTCTCACAAGCCCAGCGCCATGGTCTGGTGGCGCCCACCAATGTGACCGACCTCAATCAGGTGAACGTCTCGACCTCGGCGTCGACGGACTCGACCACTCCCTCGGCCGGGCACGTACCGGTCGCGTCGACCGGCGGCCCGTGATCCGAACTCCGAAGGGCCAAGGACCTGGCGCGCCCCGACCCCGCCGAGCCCGGCAGTCAGCGGGGGACCGGTCAGGCACGACCCGGTCGGCTGCGACACGGTCGGCTGCGACACGGTCGGCGGTGACCCGGTCCGCGGGCACCCGACGTCCCGCCGCCACCGCCAAGAAGTCAGGCCGGACGCGGGCCGCTGCTCCCAAGAGGTCCGCCACCGCTCCCAATGCGATTCGCCCCGGCGCTCGACCCAGTGGTCCCGCGGCTCGTCCTTCCTCGCTTACCCGTCGGATCGTGGCCCGCCCGCGCGGCTACGAGCGCCGGGTGGCGCCGCCGACGCCACGTCGGACCCGGAAGTCGAGCCCGGTCACGGGTGGAGTCCAACGCCGGCGCATCGGTGTCATGCGGGTCGTGGTCGTCCTCGTGTTCGCGGCATTGGCGTTGCGCCTGATCGGCGTCCAGGTCTTCTCCAGTGGGCGCTACTCGGCCATGGGGGTCGCCGAGGTGAGCACGACGGTGCACGCCCCGGCTGTGCGCGGGGGAATCTACGACCGCAACGGCGCCGCCCTGGCGTTGTCGGTGGCGCGCTCGAACATCGTGGCCGACCCCTTTCTGATCCATAGCCCCGGGCCGGTGGCGCGTGCCCTCACGTCGGTGCTCGGCGTCTCGACCGGGACTCTGTCCCACGAGCTGTCGGAGCACTCGGGGTACGTGTTCCTCGCCAAGGAGGTCGGCTCGACGGTCGCCCAGAAGGTGACCGCGCTCACCCTCCCGGGTATCAACGTGCTCCCGGCCACCGAGCGCTTGGATCCGGCCGGGACACTGGCAGCCCCGCTCGTCGGCAAGGTGGGCGCAGAAGGCTCGGGGCAGTCGGGGCTCGAGTACCAGTACAACTCGCTGTTGGCCGGTCGCAACGGCTCTGCGTCCGAGGCGGTCTCGCCCGACGGCGTCCCGCTGCCGGGAAAGACGTCCGAGCGTTCCGCCACGGTTCCTGGGACCGGCGTCGAGCTCACCATCGACGAGCCCTTGCAGTACGTGACCGAGCAGTCCCTCGGTGCGGAGATCTTGGCGTCGCACGCCAAGAGCGGGATCGCCATCGTCATGAACACCCGCACCGGCGAGATCCTCTCCATGGCCAACCTGGTGTCGAAGACCGTGCAGCCCCCGACACCCAAGCCCGCACCAACCCTTCCGCCGACCCCGACCCCGCCGGGTACCCCCGCCGCCTCGACGACCACTACGACCACGCCACCGCCACCGCCGCCCCCACCGATCACCACGGTGATCCAGGCCGACCAGAACCTCGCCCTGACCCGCGTCTACGAGCCGGGATCGGTCTTCAAAATGGTGACGTTCTCCGCCGCGCTCCAAGACGGGATCATCTCCCCGGACGAGGTATTCACGATCCCCAACACCCTGACCATCGACGGCTGGGTGTTCCACGACGCAGAGAACCACCCCACCGAGAAGCTCACCGCCACCCAGATCCTCGCCCAGTCGTCGAACATCGGGACGATCGAGATCGCCCAGCAGCTCGGTGAGGGCCGCCTGGCGGCACAGATCGCCACACTCGGCTTCGGTCGTGGCACCGGGCTCGGGTTCCCGGCCGAGTCGGCGGGCCTGGTCAAGAGCGATCCCGCCACATGGCGGGTGTCGGACATCGGCGCGACTCCCATCGGTCAGGACGACGCGGTGACCGCGCAGCAGGTTCTCGACATGGTGAACACGGTGGGGACCGGCGGCGTGTTCGTCCCACCCCGGCTCGTCCAGGCCACGGTGGCTCCCGACGGGTCGGTGACCAAGACTCGCGTCGAGTCGGCGCACCGGGCCTTGTCCCAAGAGGTCGCATCCCAACTCACGACGATGATGGAGCAGGTCGTCCAAGACGGCACGGCGGTGACCGCCGGTGTGCCGGGATACACCGTGGCGGGAAAGACCGGGACGGCACAGATCCCCGACCCGGTCCACGGTGGATACATCCCCGGTGCCTATGAGGCCACCTTCGCCGGCTTCGCGCCCGCCGAGAACCCGGCTCTGTCGGCCATCGTCGTCCTCGAGCGGCCGTCCCCGATCTACGGCGGGATCGTGGCCGCGCCGGTGTTCTCCCAGATCATGCGTTACGCACTGCACCGTTACGGCATCCCGACGTCGCCCGGCGGCGGGACGACCGGGGGCACGCCCCTCTCGGTGCCGTTTCCCCAGCTCCCACCCCCGAAGTCCACCGCGGCGAGCACTCCGGGCCCAACCACCACGACGACTACGATCGTCCCTTCCCATGGGAAGCTCGCGCAAAGGGCGTGACCGCCCTCGGGGGTCCCCCATCGTGCGCATGGACCGCTTGCTCGAGGAGGTCGAGGTCATCGAGGTGTTTGGGGACCCCGCCGCCACCGAGGTCACCGCCCTCGCACTCGACAGTCGACGCGTCGAGCCCGGGGCTCTGTTCTTTTGTCTCCCCGGTGCCCGCGAGGACGGTCATGCCCATGCCGACGATGCGGTGGCACGGGGGGCGCAGTCCCTGCTCGTCGAACGGCGCCTGGCGCTGGAGGTGACCCAGGCGGTGGTGGCGCCGGGGACCGCCCGGGCCGCCATGGCGCAGATGGCGACGGCCTTCTACGATCACCCGGCTCGGTCGCTCTTGACCGTCGGCGTGACCGGTACCAACGGCAAGACCTCGGTCACCCACCTGCTGGCGTCGATCTTCGAGGCGCATCGGTGGCCGACGACGGTCATCGGGACCCTCGACGGCGGTCGGACGACCCCGGAGTCGCCCGACCTGCAACGGATGCTCGCCCACGCCCGCCAGGCGTCACGACGGGCGGTCGTCATGGAGGTGTCGTCGCACGCCCTGGCCCAAGCTCGCGTCGACGCGGTCCTGTTCGACGCGGCCGTGTTCACCAACCTGTCCCACGACCATCTTGACTACCACGGGACGGTCGAGGCCTACTTCGCGGCCAAGGCGTCGCTGTTCACGCCCGAGCGCGCCGCGCTGGCTGTCATCAACGGGGACGACCCCTGGGGTCGGCGGCTCCTCGAGCGTGACGCGGTGCCGAGCGTCGCGTACTCGATGACCGAGGTCGGTGAGATCGACAGCTCGGCGCGCCAGACCTCGTTCACGTGGCGAGGCCACCGTGTCGAGCTGGCGTTGGCGGGGTCCTTCCATGTTCGAAACGCCCTGGCGGCGGCCGCGACGGCGGCGGCGCTGGGGGTGCCTGAGGACGTGATCGTCGACGGGTTGCACCGAGCCGCCCCCGTGCCCGGACGGTTCGAGGTGTTGTCCACCTCGGCTCCGTTCACGGTCGTCGTCGACTACGCCCACACCCCCGACGGGCTGCGGGTCGCCCTCGACAGCGCCCACCAGTTGGCAGGCGATCACCGCGTCCTGTGCGTCTTCGGCTGTGGGGGAGGGCGCGACCACGAGAAGCGCCCCGTCATGGGGGCGGCCGCGGCACAGGGCGCCGATCTCGTCGTCATCACCTCGGACAACCCCAGGAACGAAGACCCCGGCGCCATCATCGAAGAGATCCTGGTTGGGGTGCCCGCCCCGTCAGAGGGCGTCGCTGGGTCAGAGGTGGTCGTCAGGAGCGAGCGTGCCGAGGCCATCGAGCTCGCGATCGAACGCGCCCGACCCGGTGACGTGGTGGTGGTGGCGGGCAAGGGCCACGAGCACGAGATCGAGATGGGGTCGATGCGGGTGCCCTTCGACGACGCCCAGGTGGCCGCGGCGGCGGTGGTGCGACGCGGCGAGCGGGCCCAACCGGGCTCGGACACCACGGCGTGATCAGCCTCATGACCTCGGGCGGCATCGCCCTGTGGGTGGCCGCCCTCGGGACGCCGTTGCTGATCCGATGGTTGGCCCGCAAGCGTTTCGCCCAGCAGATCCGTGAGGACGGGCCGTTCATGCACCTGGCCAAGGCGGGGACCCCCACCATGGGGGGCCTGGCCCTGGTGGCGGCGGCGGGAGTGGGGTACCTCATGGGTCACGTCGGCACCCATGTCGCGTTCAGCCGACCCGGGCTGCTCGTGATCGGTGTGACGGTCTGTGCGGGGATGGTGGGTTTTCTCGACGACTGGATCAAGGTTCGTCACCGGCGCAGCCTCGGGCTCAACAAGCGAGGCAAGCTCGCCGCCCAGGTGGTTCTGGCGGTGGCGTTCGCCGTACTGGCCGAACACTGGGCGGGCGCCAACACCCATCTGTCGTTCACCCGGTGGAGTGCCTTGGGCATCGACCTCGGCCAGGTGGGTTGGATCGTGTGGGCGGTGGTGATCCTCGTGGGCACGGCCAATGCCGTGAACCTCACCGACGGGCTCGACGGTCTCGCCTCGGGCTCGGCCACGTTCTGCTTCGCCTGCCTGGCGGTGATCGGGTACTGGCAGTTCCGCCACTATTCCCTCTACAACGTGTCGTCGGCACTGGACATGGCGCTCATCTCGGTGGCGCTGGCCGGGGCGTGTCTCGGCTTTCTGTGGTGGAACGCGGCGCCGGCTCGGATCTTCATGGGTGACACGGGGTCGCTCGCCATCGGCTCGGGACTGGCCGCGCTCTGTCTGCAGATGAACCTCCAGCTCCTGTTGCCCATCATCGGTGGGCTGTTCGTCATCGAGACCCTGTCGGTGTTGGTCCAGGTGGTGAGCTTCCGCGTCTTCGGCCGCCGGGTGCTGCGCATGGCTCCGGTCCATCATCACTTCGAACTGGTGGGTTGGCCCGAGACCACCGTCATCGTGCGTTTCTGGATCATCGGCGGCCTCTTCGCCGCGCTCGGGCTCGGCATCTTCTATGCGGACTTCCTGTCGGTGACAGGGCTGCGCTGAGACGGGCCCGAATGTCTCATCGCGTCCTCGTCTACGGCCTCGGCGTGAGCGGTCTCGCCACTGCGGCCCGACTGCTTTCCGAGGGCACCCAGGTGGTGGCCGTCGACGACGACGCGGGGGAGCGTCCCCGTCGGGGCGCGGCGGAGCTCGGGATCGACCTGGTGGGCGCGCCCGACGGGCCCGCCTTGGAGGCGTTGGCGCGCACCGTCGACGAGATCGTGGTCAGCCCCGGGGTGCCGGCCTGTCACCTCGTGTTCTCGCTCGAGGCCACCGTTCCCGTCATCGGTGAGGTGGAGCTGGCGTGGCGCCGGTCCACGTGTCCGATCGTGGCGGTCACCGGCACCAACGGGAAGACCACGGTCACCACCTTGGTGGAGTCGATGCTCGAGGCATCGGGACGAAGGGCCGTGGCGGCGGGAAACATCGGTCTCCCGCTGCTCGAGGCGGTAAGCGGTGACGCCGAGGTGGTGGTGGCCGAGGTGTCGTCGTTCCAGTTGGCCCTCACCTCCACCTTTCGGCCGGCGGTGGGCGCGTGGTTGAACTTCTCTGCTGATCATCTGGATTGGCATCCGACGGTCGACGACTACCGTGACGCCAAGGCCAAGCTGTGGGCCAACAGCGGTCCCGGCGACGTGGCGGTGGTGAACAGCGAGGACCCTGTGGTGCTCGGCGCGTCGGAGGTGCCCCGGCGACGGGGGGCCACCCTGGGCACCTTCGGGATCTCGGCGGGGGACTGGACGGTGCGGGCCGGGGTGCTCGTGGGGCCCGACGGGTCCGCCGTGGCCAGGATCGACGAGCTCGTCCGGACCATGCCCCACGACGTGGTCGACGCCTTGTGTGCCCTCGCCACCGCCTCGGCGGCGGGGGCGAGCCCCGAAGGATGCCGGCGGGCGCTGCTCGCATTCCGTGGGCTCCCCCATCGCGTCGAGCTGGTCGGCGAGGCTAGCGGGGTGCGGTTCTACGACGACTCCAAGGCGACCACGCCCGGTGCGGTGCTGGCCGCGGTCGAGGGGTGCGCTCCGGCCGTGCTGATCGCCGGGGGCCGCAACAAGGGTCTGGACCTCTCGGTGCTCGGCGCCGCGGCGTCGCGCCTGCGGGGAGTGGTGGCCATTGGAGAGGCCACCGAGGAGGTCGTGTCGGCCTTCGCGGGGTCGGTGCCCGTGACCCGGGCGCTGTCGATGGCCCGTGCCGTCGAGGCCGCCACCGCCATGGCCCGTGCCGGGGACTCGGTGGTCCTGTCACCGGCGTGTGCCTCGTTCGACTGGTACAGGTCCTATGCCGAGCGCGGTGACGACTTCGCCCGCTGCGTGCGCGCCGTGGCGGGCTTCACCGCTCCCGTGGCCGGGGTGACCCGATGAGCTCGGGTGCAGACTCGGCACCGGCGTCGCGCCCGGGTCGCGACGGAGCGCCCTCGGCGCACCTCCGGCTCGTCGAAGGCGAGGGAGCGCGACCCGCTGTCCCTGCCCCGGGGGTCGGTCGCCGGGACCTGGTGTCGACGCGCACGGCGGTGCTCGCCTTGGTGGTGACGTTGTGCGGCATCGGGATCGTTATGGTGCTGTCGGCCTCCGCGTACACGTCGTTGCAGTACTACGGCTCGGTGTGGACGATCTTCGAACGCCAGCTCTTGTGGATGGGGCTCGGGGTCATCGCCTTCGTGGGAACGGTGAAGATCCGCTATGACAAGTGGCGCCGCCTGCGCATCGTGTTGCCATTGATGACGCTCGGGCTCCTCGTGGCCGTGCTCGTGCCCGGCATCGGCATCTTCGCGGGCGGTTCGAGCCGGTGGATCGGGGTCGGGCCGCTGCGGATCCAACCCTCGGAGCTCATGAAGCTGGCCGTGGCGGTCTTCGCCGCGGACCTCCTGGCCCGCCGGGCCGATCGCCTCGAGAAGCCCATCGCCGCGGTGGTCCCGCTGCTCGGGCTGCTGGCGGTGTCGGGCCTGCTCGTGCTGAAGCAGCCCGACATGGGAACCGCCATGGTGCTCGCCGTCATCACCTTTGCCCTTCTCTACGCCGGGGGCGTGCCCCTTCGTCCCGTGCTCAAGGCCCTGGGGGCCACGGCTGTGATCGGGCTCATCGTGGGTCTGGCCGAGCCCTATCGGCGAGCCCGGCTCCTGTCGTTCCTCGATCCCTTCGCGCACGCCAAGGGATCGGGCTACCAGGTGGTCCAGTCGCTCGTGGGCTTGGGCTCGGGCCATCTCTACGGGCTCGGCCTCGGTGGCGGTCGGGAGAAGTGGGGACTGCTCCCCAACGCCCACACCGACTTCATCTTCTCGGTGATCGGCGAGGAGGGTGGGCTCGTCGGGACCCTCATCGTCTTGGGTCTCTTCGGCGCCTTGGCGTGGTACGGGTTGCGCGCCGCGGTACGTGCCCCTGACCGTTTCGGAGCCCTGCTGGCGGTGGCCGCCACGAGCTGGATCACCAGCCAGGCCGTGATCAACATCGGGGCCGTCATCGGCGTGCTACCGGTCACGGGCATCCCGTTGCCCTTCATCTCCTTCGGAGGCTCCTCGCTCGTCATCACGTTGGTAGCGGCGGGCATCCTCGTCAACGTGGCGTCATACGAGAGGCCACCCGGTCTGGCGCGCCCGGCACCGCCCTCGGTCCTGGTCGGTTCGAGCCGAGCCGTCCCCAAGGTCATCGACACACTGCGTCGCCGCGACCGCGGGTGAGTATCCGGCGCTACGCGCTGGTGGCGGGGGGAGGGACCGGTGGCCACCTCGTTCCCGCCTTGGCGGTAGCCCGGGCGCTCGGTGACGGACAAGGTCCCGACGCCGTCGAGCTGGTGGGGGCCCGACGCGGTCTCGACGCCGAGCTCCTGGCGGGTGAGGGAATGCCCGTGACGCTGCTTCCGGGCCGGGGCTTCGCCCGACGGCTCGACGCACGGTCGTTGCTCGCCAATGTCGGAGCGTTGGCCGGACTGGTCGCCGCGTTGGTGGCCGCCGTGGTGATCGTGATCCGCCGACGCCCGTCGGTGGTGGTGGCAATGGGCGGCTACGCCTCGGTCCCGACCGCGCTGGCCGCAGCGGTTCTCGGGACACCGGTGGTCCTCGTGAACGTCGACGCCGTGCCCGGGGCGGCCAGTCGGGTGGTGGGGCGTTTCGCCCGTGCCGCCGCGGTGGCGTTCGAAGGCACGGCCCTGCCCCGTGCCGTGGTCACCGGAGCCCCGGTGCGAGGCGTCATCGTGGCGAGTGCCCGCCCCGACGCCGCGGCCCGCGCCGCGGCCCGGGACGCGCTCGGGCTGCCGACCGACCGATTCGTCGTCGCCGCGGTGGGGGGGTCGTTGGGGTCCAAACGGGTGAACGAGGCGGTCATCGGGCTCGCCGAGCTGTGGGCGGAACGCGGCGACGTGGCGATCTACCAGGTGGTGGGGTGGCGCGACTGGTCGTGGGCCTCCGCGGCGGCGGCGCGCACGGCACCGGGGGCCGACCATGATGGGCTGTACTACGCCCAGGTCCCCTACGAGGAACGGATGGAGCTCTTCTACCAGGCAGCCGACGTCGTGGTGGCCCGGTCCGGGGCCAACACCGTGGCCGAGCTGGCCGTGGTCGGGGTGCCGTCGATCCTGGTGCCGCTCCCGGGCGCGCCCGGAGACCATCAACGGGCCAACGCCGAGGTCCTCGAGCGTGCCGGCGCAGCGGTGATCGTGGCCGACTCCGACTGCAACGGGCCCCGGCTGGCCGACGGTATCGAGGCGGTGGCCTCGGACCCCGGCCGGCTGGGCGCCATGGGCGCGGCGGCGGCCTCACTCGGGCGTCCCGACGCGGTGGCGGCAGTGGTGGCCCTGGTCCGGTCCCAGGCCCGGACGCCCTCGAGTCGAGGGCGGGCCACCAGTGCCCTGTGATCCCGGATCGGGCGCCGGCGAGGCGGGGGTCGGCGCAGCCCTCGACCTCTCTCGTCCTCGACGCGTCCACGTGGTGGGAGCGGGTGGCGCGGGCATGAGCGCCATCGCGTCGGTGCTCGCCGCCATGGGCCATATCGTCACCGGGAGCGATCTGAAGACGTCCCCGGCTCTCGAGCGCCTCGGCGCCAGCGGTGTGAAGGTCTTTGTCGGCCATGACGCCGCCCATGTGGCCGAGGCGGAGGTGGTGGCGGTCTCCACCGCCATCTTCGAGACGAACCCCGAGGTCGTAGAAGCCCGTCGTCGCGGGCTCACGGTCTCGAGCCGAGCCGAGGCCCTGGCGGCCATCGCGGCGTGTCGCCGCGCCATCGCGGTGTCGGGTACCCACGGAAAGACCACGACCACCTCGATGTTGGCGCTGATCCTGATCGAGGCAGGGTTGCGCCCGAGCTTTCTCATCGGGGGAGATGTCAACGAGATCGGCACCAACGCGGTGTGGGACAGCGGCGAGTGGTTGGTCCTGGAGGCCGACGAGAGCGACGGCACGTTCTTGCACCTCGCCCCGGAGATCGCGGTGGTGACCAACGTCGAGCCCGACCACCTCGACTACTACGGCGACTTCGACCACGTGGTCGCCGCCTTCGACCGCTTCGTGACCTCGGGGTCCGGGGGGGCTGTCGTGGGTGCCGACGACGAGGTGGCGGCGCGTCTGGGGGCCCGCCGTGGCGCGGATCTGGTCGGGAGTGGGCCCGAAGCCAACTACCGGATCGAGGATCTCGAGACCGGCGACGGCGTGTCCTTTGCCTTGCGCGTGGACGGGGTCGTCCTCGGACGGGTGGCGCTGCCGGTCACCGGTGCCAACATCGCCCGTAACGCGGCGGTGGCGGTGGCGGTGGCGCTACGCATCGGCGTGGCCTTCGACGCCGCGCAACGGGCCTTGGCGCGTTTCGCCGGTGTGGCCCGGCGTTTCGAGTCGCGCGGCGAATCGAATGGGGTGCGGTTCGTCGACGACTACGCGCATCTCCCCACCGAGGTGGCCGCGGTCATCGCGGCCGCTCGCGCCACGGGGCCCCACCGACTCGTGGTGGTGTTCCAGCCGCATCGCTACACCCGGATCGCCGCGCTCGGTGACCAGTTCGCCGACGCCTTCTCGGGGGCTGATGTCGTGGTCATCACCGACGTGTTCGCGGCGGGGGAGTCGCCGCTGCCGGGGGTGACCGGGCGCGTGGTGGCCGACGCCGTGCGTCGTGCCCATCCGTCGCTCGACGTCACCTATGTGCCGGGTCGCGCCGAGTTGCTGGTCTCGGTCGCGAGTGTGCTGGCGGCGGGGGACCTGTGTCTGACCCTCGGTGCCGGGGACCTCACGTCATTGCCTGACGAGCTCCAGGCGGCCACCTCGTGGTGAATACCGCCATCGACCGTGCGCGGCTCGATGCCGTCGCCACCGCACTCGGCCCGCGTGCACAGCGCAACGCGCCGTTGGGGGCGCGCACCACCTACCGGGTGGGCGGAGACGCGGCTGTGCTCGTCGAGGCGAACGACGAGGGTGACCTCATGGCCGTGCACGGGGCGCTCGCCACCCTCGACGGGGCGATCCCGGTCCTCGTGCTCGGAGAGGGCTCGAACCTGCTCGTGGCCGACGGCGGTTTCCCTGGGCTCGTTATCGGCCTGGGTCCGGGTTTCGACTGGGTCGAGCTCGGCTCGTCCTGGGTGCGCGCCGGTGCCGGCGCCAAGCTCCCCGTGGTGGCCCGCAGGTCGGCCGCGGCCGGCCTGCACGGTCTGGAGTGGGGCGTGGGGCTGCCCGGATCGGTGGGTGGGGCCCTGCGGATGAATGCGGGTGGACACGGCTCAGACATCGCCACCGTCCTGGCCCGTTGCCGGGTCTTCGACCTCGATGTCGGCGACGGGACCGATACCGGTCCAGAGGCCCTGGCACTCGGCTACCGGGCATCGTCGCTCGGTCCACGACAGGTGGTGGTATGGGCGGAATTCTCCCTGGAGAGAGGCGATCGGGTCCGGGCCGAGCAGACAGTGGCCGACATCGTGCGTTGGCGACGGGAGAACCAGCCCGGGGGGTCCAACGCCGGTTCGGTGTTCGTGAACCCCGCAGGGGATTCGGCGGGCCGGCTGGTGGAGGGGGCGGGTCTCAAAGGGATGCGCATGGGCTCGGCCCAGGTCTCGCCCAAGCACGCCAACTTCATCCAGGCGGACAAGGGCGGGTCTGCCGACGACGTCTGGCGACTCATCGAACACGTCCGAGTGGAGGTCCTGCGCCAGACCGGCATCGGGCTCATCCCCGAGGTCCGCATGGTGGGGGATCCCGTCCCTGGACCCTCAACCTCTACTCGAGGTGGAGAGTCGTGACCGACGTGCCGGGCCCCAGCCCCGCGGCCGAGCCGGGGGAGTCAGGGTCACCTGAGACCGGGTCGCTCGACAGTGGGTCACCTGAGACCGGGTCGCTCGACAGTGCGTCGCTCGACGGGGCAGCGCCAGGGCCGCCGTCGGCCGCCGAGCCGGCTGAGGCTGATTCGGGTTCGCCTGAGACGCGGTCACCGGCCCCTGACGCCGCCGAGGCGGGATCCGAGCCTGGTGCGGTGCATCCCCGGGTGTGGCAGCGACGTGTGGCGGTCCTGCGGGAGCAGGGCCACCGTCGCCTGCGTTGGATCGTGGGCGGGGTCGTGGTCCTGGTCGGGCTGTGCATGGCATTGCTCGTGCTCCACACCCCTCTGTTGGCGCTGCGCCACGCGACGGTGCGCGGCGCACAACACACCGGCTCCGACGCGGTGCTCCGGGCTGCGGGACTGCTCGATCATCCTCCGCTCATCGACGTCGACCCCAAGAGTGCGGCTGCGCACATCGAGAAACTGCCGTGGGTGGCGCACGCCGTGGTGGCCCGGCACTGGCCCGACAGCGTGACGATCACCGTGACCGAACGGGCGGCGCTCGGATCTGTGGCCAGGCCCGGCGGCGGGGTGGCTGTCGTGGACGCCTCGGGGCGGGTCCTGGCCTGGGAGCCGGGCCCCTCGCCCGGGCTCGTGCTCGTCGCACCGGTGACGCCGGGCCGGCCCGGCACCGTTCTCGCCAGTCCGGCGCGCCCTGCCTTGGACGTGGCCTCTGCGCTTCCCCCGACGCTGGCCGGACGGGTCGTGAAAGTCACCGCCGACACCCGCGGCATGGTGAGCCTGGATCTGGGGGGCGGGGTCAGCGCCGTTCTCGGATCCACGGCGGGGCTCCAGGCGAAGCTCACCGCTTTGGCCAGCGTCCTGGCCGGCGCACACGTGTCGCCGCCGGCGGTGATCGACGTCACCGTGCCCGACGAACCGACCGTGGGCCGACCGCCACCAGCGCCGCGACCCTAGCCACGACGCCGATGACCAGGGTTTGGGCACCGCGAGTGGCCGTGTGTCTTCTTGACCGGTTCGCGGTGCCGCCGTATCGTGAGGGCACCTCGGCATGCCCCGGAACGCATCCCAAATGAAGCTGTGGTCGAGGGTGAGGTCACCTGGTGGTCGGAGCCGTGCTCCTCGACGCCGGGCGGGGTTCCACGATGAGGCTCGAGGTTCGGGTCGTGGCCAGGAGGGTTGATGACCGGTCCAGCGCAGAGCAGTTACTTCGCTGTTATCAAGGTGGTGGGCGTTGGCGGCGGTGGCGTCAACGCCGTGAACCGCATGATCGAGGCCGGCCTCAAGGGTGTCGAGTTCATCGCCATGAACACCGACTCACAAGCCCTGCTCATGAGCGACGCGGACCTGAAGCTCGACATCGGCCGTCAGCTCACGCGGGGGCTCGGCGCGGGGAGTGATCCCGAGATCGGGCGCCAAGCGGCCGAGGAGCACCGGGTCGAGATCGAAGAGGCCCTCAAAGGTGCGGACATGGTCTTCATCACCGCCGGCAAGGGAGGCGGGACCGGGACCGGGGCCGCACCCGTCGTGGCCGAGATCGCCCGAGCCGGTGGAGCGCTCACCATCGGCGTCGTCACCCGCCCCTTCTCCTTCGAGGGCCGTCGCCGGTCGGTACAGGCCGAGACCGGGATCCAGAACCTGAAGGACAAGGTCGACGCCATCATCATCATCCCCAACGACCGGCTTCTCACCGTCTCGACCGAGAAGACCTCGATGATGAGCGCCTTCAAGATGGCCGACGAGGTCCTGCTCCAAGGGGTCCAGGGCATCACCGACCTCATCACGGTCCCCGGCCAGATCAACACCGACTTCGCCGATGTCCGGATGGTCCTCGCCAACGCGGGCACGGCCATCATGGGCATCGGCCAGGCTTCGGGTGACGGTCGGGCTGTCAACGCGGCACGTGGTGCGATCACGAGCCCGTTGCTCGAGGCCTCCATCGAAGGGGCCCGGGGCATCCTGGTGGACATCGCCGGGGGGCCGGACCTGGGCCTGTTCGAGGTGAACGAAGCCATGGAGATCATCCACGGCCACGCGCACCCCGACGCCAACATCATCTTCGGGAACGTGATCGACGAAGCCATGACCGACGCCGTGCGGGTCACGGTGATCGCGGCTGGCTTCGAGCGGTGGGAAGAGGGTCGCGGGGGCGAGCCCCGTCCTGAGGACCGCAGCCAGGTGCTCGGTCTCGACAACGTGCACGAAGACATCTTCGCCACTCCCGACGACGATGATCTCGATCTCGGTGATGACGAGTTCGATGTCCCGTCGTTCCTCCGCTAGCGGGCTGGAAACGCGTCTGGCGGGCACCCCCGTCCACGCCTTGTGGACGAGCGGGGCCGACGGAGACATGCGGGACGTGGGGGACTTCGGCCTCCCCCCGAGCGTCCCTCGGGACCGCGCTCTGCGGCGAGTGCGTCAGGTCCACGGCGGCGACGTCGTGGTCGTCGACACCCCGGTTCCCGACAGAACCGTGCCCTTTGTCTTGGGGCCGGGGGGACTGCTGCCCGAAGCCGACGCCGTGGTGGGGTCGGGAGACGAGTTCGCCCTCGCGGTCTTGACCGCCGACTGCGCCCCCGTGGCGCTCGGGTCGCCCGAAGGGGTCCACGCCGCGGTGCATGTGGGATGGCGTGGCCTTGGCGCCGCAGTGCTGGCACGGGCCATCGACACCATGCGCAGCCTGGGCGCCACCACCGTGGTGGCGGGCCTCGGCCCGTGCATCGGCCCGTGCTGTTACGAGTTCTCCGAAGTCGACCTCGACGCCCTGTCGGAGTCGTCGGGCTCCGACGTGCGCGCTCGGACGACATGGGGGGAGCTCTCCCTCGATCTTCCCACCGCGGTGCGTGGTCAACTCGCACGCTCCGAAGTTCCCGTGGTGGCGGCGTCCGATGTCTGTACCGTGTGCACACCGGGGTATTTCTCGCATCGCGCCCGCGGCGACGAGGCTCGTCAGGCGTTGCTCGTCTGGCGCGGTCACTGAGGCGTCGCGCTATGGCCGGTTCGCCGGGCCGGGTCCAAGCGCAAGCGCCGCCGACCGATGTCGTGGTGGCGCGAGTGGCCGCGCTGCGACGGCGCATCGAGGAAGCCGGGAGGGACCCGGCGGGGGTGCGAATCGTGGCGGTGACGAAGGGTTTCACGACGAGTGCGGTCGACGCGGCCCGCCGTGCCGGGTTGTACGACATCGGGGAGAACTACGCGGATGAGCTGTTGGCCAAGGTGGCCGACGCCACATCGAACGGCGACAACGGCCCCCCGGTGCACGCCGGTCACGACGGAGGTGCCGGTGACGACGCGCCGGTGACGCGCTGGCACTACCTCGGTGCGGTGCAGCGACGACGCGTCCGAGCGCTGGCTCCGGTGGTGTCGTACTGGCAGACAGTGAGTCGGGCGGTGGAGGGCGAGACGATCGCGACACACGCGCCGGGGGCGACGGTGTTCGTGGAGATCGACGCCACCGATGTTCCGGGTCGCAACGGCTGTCGTCCGTCGGAGGTCCCAGGCCTCGTGACGTCGTTGCGAGGAGCGGGCCTCGACGTGCGCGGGCTCATGACGGTGGGGCCTCCCGGGACACCCGAGGAGTCTCGGGGGGTGTTCCGCCTCACCGCAGCGCTGGCACAGGACCTCGGGCTTCCCGAGGTGTCGATGGGGATGACCGACGACCTCGAGGTGGCGTTGTCGGAGGGGAGCACGATGGTGCGCGTGGGGCGCGCGTTGTTCGGGGAACGCCCGCTCCAGCCGGCCTGAGCAAGTGGTCTACGCTGGCCTCCTCCATCCCCATGGGCCTGGTCGGAGGCACTACGCTGTCGGACGGGAGGCTGGCGATGGCGTCTGGATTCTTCAAGAGGGCCATGGTGTATCTGGGCCTGGTCGATGACGAGTACGACGAGTACGACGAGTACGAGTCGCGCGCGCCCGTCGGTCAACGCCTCAGCCAGCGGGTCTCGCTCGCAGCCGATGAGGACGACGAGCCGACGTCGGCCGTGGCCACCAGTACCATCCGGCCCTTTGCTCGCGAGGACTTCCCGACGGTGACGCCTACCATCACTCCTCGCAGCGCGGGCAGTGTCGTCCGACCCGTGGTCGCCGAGCCCGGCGCCCGCGTGCACGTGGTGGCCCCGATGCAGTTCGGCGACGCGCGTCAGATCGCCGACCGCCTCATGGCCAATCAACCGGTGATCGTGAACCTGCAGGTCGCCGATCGAGAGCTCATGCGTCGGATGATCGACTTCTGCAGTGGCGTCGCCTACGCGCTGAGCGGGAAAATGGAGCGCGTGGCGGACAAGGTGTTCCTGGTCACGCCGTCGAACGTGAAAGTGTCGGCCGAAGAGCGCCAGCGCCTCCAGGAGAACGGGTTGCTGCGGCCCTGAGCGCCGTCGACTCACACCTGCCACCCGACAGCCAGACCTGACGGCGTAACCTCTTCGTCGTGCTCCGCACCATCGTCATCTACGCGCTGTGGATCTATCTCTATGGCATCTTGTTCCCCCGCGCCTTGCTCAGTTGGTTCCCGGCTCCACCGGGCTCCACGCTGGCGAGCGTCAACTCCGTCCTGTACCGACTGACCGAGCCTGTGCTCGCCCCCGTGCGCCGGCTCCTGCCCACAATGCAGGCGGGGGGCTTCGGCATCGACCTGTCGTTCATCATCGTGTTCATCGGCCTCCAGGTGATCGTGATCCCGCTCGCCTACAGGCTCCTGTAGCGGCGCAAGAACGGCTCGCCGGGGCCTTTCCGGGCATCGCCAGTTCTGGGGTCTGTGGGGCCCGGGCACCGGAGCCAGCATGGCCTGCGGCCCGTGGCTAGGATTCGCTCCATGGACAGTGGAAAGCCGAGCGGCCAGGGCTCGAGCCTCGACAGCCTGCGTACCGTCGAATTTCGCCAGACTCTTCGCGGCTATCACATCGACGACGTAGACGAGTACCTCGAGCGCGTAGCGGTAGACGCCGAAGCGCTTCAAGAACAAGTGCGCCAGGCGGGAGAGCGACTCAGGCAGGCGGCTGAGCGCATCGCCCAACTCGAGGGCATGTTGCAAGAGAGCCAACTGCAGCCTCAGGGAGCGGCGCCGGTCAGCGACGACACCTTGCAGCGGACCCTGTTGCTCGCGCAGAAGTTCGTCGACCAGACCCAAGCCGAAGCAGAGGCTCAGGCCCGCGTGCTCGTATCGGACGCGGAAGACCGCGCCCGCAGGGTACTCAACGACGCCGAGCAGCGGGCCAAGTCGGTCACCGAGGACACCGAGCGACACCTACGCGAAGAGATCACGCGGCTCGAGTCCATTCGCGCCCAGCTCGCCGGGGATGTCGAGACCATCGGGCGGCACATGGAGAACGAGCGCAACCGGTTGCGAGGCGCCTTGAGCGACATGCTCACCTGGGTCGACGAGCACGTCCAGCCAACGGGCTCGATCCTGGCGCAGCGTGCCGCGCCGCGTCCCACGGCACGGCCCAACGACGACGTGCCCACCATGAGCACGCCGCCGCGGCCGGGCGAGGAGATCCCGACCGTCGCCGCTCCGGACTCTGTCGGCGGCATTCCCGGACACGAGCCCTCGGCCATGACCCTCGAAGGCGGTGGGAGAGCGGCTGTGTCGGTGCAGGGCAACGCGGCGACCGGCGGTGCCCTCTCGATCGATTCGGACAAGGGCGACAGCGATCACCAGGGTGTCATGGCCATCGAGGACGCCAACCAGCCACAGGCCATCGCACCTCGCTGAGGTGCGATGAGCGCACGGCGGTCCTCGGCGCTCAGGCTTCGGGGCAGGGGGCCTTGGTCACCTGTATCGACACATCGGGTCCCACGGTGACCTCGATGTCCACGGCCAAGGTCTGATCGGCCACATAGGAGCGGTGCGCCTCGACGGCGCTCGCCATGGCAGGCGGAACGATCACCGCCAAGGTGATGCAGTCCGACACCTTGAGGCCGGCCTCACGGCGCTGTGCTTGGACGAGGCGGACGAGGTCGCGCGCCAGTCCTTCGGACTCGAGGTCGTCGTCGACGGTGGTGTCGAGGGTGACCACACCCATCTCGTCGGGCAGCGTCCGACCTTCGGCCTCGTTGCGGGGACGGAGGACGAGCTCGTACTCCCCGGGTTCGAGGCGCACGCCCCCGGCCACGACGCCCTCGTCGGTGCGCCGCCAGTCGCCAGCGCGCACCGCCTTGGTGACCCGTGGCGTGTCGTGGCCCAGCCGGGGCCCGAGAGCGGCGTGGACGAGCGTGAGGATTTCATCGGCGACGCCTCCCACCTCGTCGGTGAGGATGACCTCTTTGACGTTGACCTCGTCCTCGATGAGCCCGACGAAGGGACGGAGTCGCTCGGGCTCGGGCGTGGCGACGGTGAGGCGGTGCAAGGGGAGGCGCGCCCGGCGGCCGTTCGCCTTGCGCACCGCGTGCGCGGCCGAGCACACGTCTCGAACGATGTCCATGACCTCCACCAACGCCGGGTCGGCGGGGAGCTCGTCCCCGCTCGGCCAGTCCGACAGGTGGACGCTTCGTTGGGCGGTCAACCCCTGGTATACCGATTCGGTGAGCAGGGGGAGCAACGGGGCCGCGATCTTGCACAGTGTCACGAGGACCGTCGACAAGGTGTCATAGGCGTCGGCCTTGTCGGCCTCGACGTCGGGTGAGCCGTCACGGGCGCGCCAGAACCGGTGGCGGCTGCGTCGGATGTACCAGTTGTTGAGGGCATCGAGAAAACGCGTGATCGACCCACACGCCGCGAAGAGGTCGTAGACGTCCATCGATGCCGTGACGTCGTCGACGAGCGACGCCGTCTTGGCCAGGATGTAACGGTCGAGCACCCCCGTGGCGTCGGTGCGGGCCCGGCCCCGGATGCCGTCCACGTTGGCGTATAGCGACAAGAAGTACCAGGCGCTCCAGATCGGGTTCAGGACCTGGCGACGCGCCTCCTCGATGCCCTTGGCGTGGACCACGAGGTCCTGGCCCCGCAAGACGGGTGCGGACATGAGGAACCAACGCATGGCGTCGGCCCCCCACATGTCGAACACCATGTCGGGCTCGGGGTAGTTGCCCAGGCGCTTCGACATCTTCCGACCGTCGTCGCCGAGCACGATGCCGTGCGCGACACAGTGTCGGAACGGTGGTCGGTCGAACAGGGCGGTGGCGAGCACGTGCAGGGTGTAGAACCAGCCCCGGGTCTGGGCCACGTACTCGACGATGAAATCGGCCGGGAAGTGTGACTCGAACCATTCCGACCGCTCGAAGGGGTAGTGGACCTGGGCGAAGGGCATCGACCCGGACTCGAACCAGCAGTCGAGTACGTCAGTGACACGGCGCATCGTCGATGTCCCGGTGGGGTCGTCGGGATTGGGTCGCACCAGCGCGTCGATGGCGGGGCGGTGGAGGTCGGCCAGGCGTACCCCGAAGTCGCGCTCGAGCTCCTCGAGGCTGCCGTAGACGTCGGTGCGGGGATAGCTCGGGTCGTCGCTCTTCCACACCGGGATGGGTGAGCCCCAGAACCGGTTCCGGCTGATCGACCAGTCGCGCGCTCCTTCGAGCCACTTCCCGAACGAACCGTCCTTGACGTGGGCCGGGACCCAGTCGATCTCCTGATTGAGCTCGAGCATCCGGTCCTTGATGGCGGTCACCTCCACGAACCACGAGCCCACGGCCTTGTAGATCAGAGGGGTGTCGGTACGCCAGCAGTGGGGGTAGCTGTGGGTGTAGGACTTGGCCTCCACGAGCGCGCCGGCCGCCTTCAGATCGGCGGTGATGGGACGGTTGGCGTCGAAGACGAGCTGCCCCGCGTAGGGCGGGACCTCGCTCGTGAACCGCGCCCGGTCGTCGACCGGACACACGAGGGAGATGCCCGCCGCGCGGCAGACGTCGAAGTCCTCCTCGCCGAACCCAGGAGCGAGATGCACGACGCCGGTCCCCTCGTCGGTGGCGACGAAATCGGCCCCGAGGACCCGAAAGGCGCCGGGTTGCTCGGCGAAGAACGAAAAGAGAGGCCGGTAGGTGCGGCCCACCAGAGCAGAGCCGGTGAACCGTGCCAGGGGCTCGGCGTCGCCGAGGAGCTCGGGATAGGCGGCGGCGCGATCAGCGGCGATCACCGTGGGCACGCCCAAGAGCTCGTAGACGGCGTACTCGATGTCGGGCCCGACAGCGAGGGCCAGATTCGATGGCAAGGTCCACGGTGTCGTCGTCCACGCCATCACCCGCAGCGCACCGGCGATCTCGGCGGGGCCGGTGCCGGTGTCATCGGCGTCCAGCGTGAACAGCACCGTGACCGCCGGGTCCTGGCGGGGCCGGTAGGAGTCGTCCTGGCGGGTCTCGAAGTTCGAGAGGGGTGTCTCGCACTCCCAGCAATAGGGAAGGACCCGTTCCCCCTCGTAGAGCAGCCCCTTGTCCCAGAGGGTCTTGAACGCCCAGATCACGCTCTCCATGTAGGAGATGTCCATGGTCTTGTAGCCGTTGGTGAAGTCGACCCAGCGGGCCTGGCGGGTGACGTAGTGCTCCCAGGCGTCGGTGGTCCGCTGGACCAGCGCCCGGCAGTAGTCGTTGAAGTTGTCGATGCCGTACTCGACGATGCCGGCCCGACCCGGCAAGTCGAGCTCCTTTTCCGCCGCCATCTCGGCGGGCAGGCCGTGGCAGTCCCATCCGAATCGCCGTTCGACCCGCCGGCCCCGCATGGTCTGGTACCGGGGCACGGCGTCCTTCACGAAGCCGGTGAGGATGTGGCCGTAGTGGGGGAGCCCGTTGGCAAAAGGCGGCCCGTCATAGAAGACGAACTCGTTCTCTCCTCCCGGTCGAGCCTCGATGGAGGCGGCGAAGGTCCCGTCTGTCGCCCAGAACTCCAGGATCTTCTCCTCGAGACGGGGGTAGTCAGCCTGCTGCTCGACTTCGGGGTAGGGCGCCTGGCCGCCAGGCGGGTTGGACATGCCCACAGAGTATTGGAGGACCGACAACCCCCTGGTGCCCCGGCTCGGCCTGGAATACCGGCGGTCAACGCGGTGTTGCCGCCCGGACACGGCGACGCTATGGTCGCCCACCTTCGTCGACCAGACGAAAGCCCAGGGGAGATGACCGACATCGCGATCACCGCTCGGCGGCCGAAGGCATTGCACTGATGGCCGCGGTCAAGAAGTCACCACCGCCGAAGAAGAAGTCCACCTCGGCCAAGAAGGTCGCCCCGGCCAAGAAGAAGGCCGCGGTCGCCAAGAAGAAGGCCGTGCCGGCCCGAAAGCCAACCGCGGTGAAGAAGAAGCCGCCCGTGGTGAAGAAGAAGCCGGCCGTGGTGAAGAAGAAGGCCGTGCCCGTCAAGAAAGCAGCACCGGCCAAGAAGGCGGTGGCTGTCAAAAAGGCCGTTCCGGCCAAAAAGGCACCGGCGGCCAAGAAGGCACCGGCGGCCAAGAAGGTAGCCCCAGCCAAAAAGGCACCGGCGCCTCCCGTGAAGGTAGCCCCGGCCGTGAAGGTAGCCCCGGCCGTGAAGGCGGCGCCCAAGCCGCCGCCCAAGCCCACCCGCGGGCCTTATGCGTCGGAGCCGAAGTTCCTCGAGGAGCAGCGCAAGTTCCTGCTCGAAGAGCGCCAGGTCTACAAGACCCAGGCCGCCGACCTGCGGGCCGAAGCCGAGTCCCTGGCCCTCGAGCGCGAGCCCGGGGACGTCCAGTTCGACGAGGAGTCCGGCGAGGGCGGGACCGTGGCTGTGGACCGCGAGCGTGATCTCACGCTGTCAGCGCAGGCCATGGCCACCATCGACGAGATCGACATGGCCCTCAGGGCCATCGAGACCAAGATGTACGGCATGTGCGAGAGCTGCGGGCAAGCGATCCCCAAGGCGAGGCTCCGGGCGCTTCCCTACGCCCGGCTGTGCGTGTCATGCAAAAGCGGAGGGCTGCACCGCCGCTGAGCGACGGGGAGCGTCCGCGGCGCGGCGCCCTTGGGCGCCTGCTCATCGCCGTGTCCGTCGCCGTCGTGGTGGTGGCCGTCGACCAGCTCACGAAGTCGTGGGCTGTGCACCGACTGTCGCGTGGTCCCATCCATGTCGTGTGGAAACTTGATCTCGAACTCACCTACAACTCCGGGGCCGCCTTCAGCTTCGCCCAGGGCTGGGCGCCGGTATTGGGGGGTCTCGCCGTCGTGGCCGTGCTCGTGATGTTGGGCGCGGCACGTCGGGTGCAGTCCACGCCCATCGTCGTCGCGCTCGGGCTGGTCGTGGGCGGGGCCCTCGGCAATCTGGCCGACCGGGTCTTCCGTTCCAATCACGGCTCGGTCATCGACTTCATCGCGCTGCACTTCTGGCCGACATTCAACGTCGCCGACTCGTGCATCGTCGTGGGTGGAATCGCCGCCGCGGCGTTGCTGTGGCGCGCTGATCGAGCCGAGCAGTGACGTGAGCGCAGCGCCCCCGGAGTCGACACCGTCCGAGCCCTCGCGCTCCCCGACGAAGCTCGACCTGACCGTTCCCGGCGCGCTGGCCGGGGCCAGGGTGGATCGCGTCGTGTCGCTGCTCAGTGGACTACCCCGCCGGGCCGTGGCCGCGCTCGTCGACGACCGTCGCGTTCTGCTCGATGGTCGCCCCGTCACCATGCGCAGCCGGATCGTCCAGAGTGGGCAGCGTCTCGAAGTCGACGTCCGGTACGAGGCGGTCGACTTCCCCGTGCCCGACACCTCGGTCGTGTTCGGTGTCGTCCACGAAGACGCCGACCTGGTGGTGATCGACAAGCCGGCCGGGCTGGTCGTCCACCACGGAGCCGGGCACCACGGGGGGACCCTCGTCGACGGCCTCCTGGCGCGCTTTCCCGACCTGGCCGGCCTGTCCGAGGCGGGCGGGGGAGACCCCGACCGGCCCGGCATCGTCCACCGCCTCGACAAGGGCACCTCGGGCCTCTTGGTGGTGGCACGCACCCCCGAGGCCTACCGCAGCCTGGCCAAGCAGTTCCGCGCCCACAGCGCTGGGCGCCAGTACCTCGTCCTGGCGGCGGGAACAGTGGAGGCCGACGAGGGGACGGTGGACGCACCGATCGGTCGTTCCACGCGTCAGCGGACCCGCATGGCGGTCACGACGCGCGGCAAGGAGGCTCGCACCGAGTACCGGGTGACCGAGCGGTTCTCGACTCCGGTGCCCTGCACCCTGCTCGAAGCCAGCCTGGACACGGGCCGGACCCACCAGGTCCGGGTGCACCTGGCCGCGATCGGCCATCCCGTGATCGGAGACGAACGGTACGGACGTTCCGTCGCCCGGCCCCAGGTCCTCACCGCCGAGCTCTCACCGGGTCGCATGTTCCTCCACGCCTTCCGGCTGTCGCTCGACCACCCGTCGGGGGGCAGGGCGACATGGGAGGCACCCCTGCCCCGGGACCTCGCCCGGGTGCTGACCAACCTGGGCCGGTAGGCGAGCCCGGGGCCGGGGGGCTCAGGCCGCCTGGTGGGCGGCTTCGACCTCGGCCAGCGTGGCGAGCTGCTGGAGCGCGCGCGCCTCGGCCTGACGAGCCCGCCGGACTCCGATGCCGAGTCGCGCTGCGGTGGCTTGGAGCGACGTGGGTGTTCCGTCGTCGAGTCCGTACCGGATGCGCAGCACGTCGCGCTCGAGCTCGCCGAGGGTGTCGACCGCGTCGCGGACCCGACCGAGGACCATCTTGCGTTCGACGTCGTCCTCGAAGGTTTGCTCGTCCGCGCCCACGAGGTCTCCCAGCGCCGTGCCGCTGTCGGTGCCGGCCGGCTGGTCGAGGCTGGCCACGACACGCGCCGCGCCCTGCACCGTCTCGAGGGTGCGACCGTCGACCCCGCTCGCTTCGGCGATTTCCTCGGGGGTGGGATCACGCTGGAGATCCGCGGCGAGCTCCCATGTGACCCGGTCGGCGCGCTGCGCCTGCTCGGCGATCTCCATGGGGACGCGAATCGTGTTGCCGTGTTGCTGCACGGCCCGTTGCAGGGCCTGGCGGATCCACCACGTGGCGTAGGTGGAGAACCGGAAGCCACGCTGCCAGTCGAACTTGTCGACGGCGCGCATCAGTCCGAAGGTCCCCTCCTGGACGAGGTCGCCGAAATCGACACCGCGGTCCTGGTACCGCCGCGCCCAGTGGACGACCAGGCGCAAGTTGGCCGCGATCATCTGGCGGCGCGCCTCGTCGTCACCGGCCGCCACGCGTTTGGCCAGTTCGACCTGCTCCTCATGATCCGGCAGGGGGTAACGGTCGAGATCATCGAGAAAGAGCCGGATGCCGTCATGGGTGCTTGTGGAGTTCGCCATCGTTCCTCTTCGTCGGGGTACTTCCTTATCGAATAACACCGCTGTGACGCCTGACATTCCGGACCCGGGAGAGCAGGGTGCGATGGTCGCCGGCGCGGTGGGGCGATCTCGCTGTCGGAGGCTCCTGTTCCTGGTGGGGGCGCTCGCGGCCACCGTGACCGGGGTTGCGCCGGTGACGGGCACCGTGCTCCGCTGGGCCGATGGCCACGGGAGTCCCCCCGATGTCTTCCCAGCGCTCCGACGACCCCGCCCGCCTGGTGGTGATCCGCCACGGCGCCACCGAATGGAGCCGGTCCGGTCGCCACACGGGCCGGACGGACCTGCCCCTGCTCGAAGCAGGTCGGCGTGAGGCAGAGGAGCTCGGACGACGACTGGCCGGCCACCGGTTCGGTCTCGTCCTGGTCAGCCCGATGCGCCGGGCCCGTCAGACCTGCGCCATCGCCGGGTTCGGTCCCCGGGCCGAGGAGTGCCCGGACCTGTGTGAATGGGACTACGGCGACTATGAGGGAAGGACGACCGACGACATCCGCGCCGAGCGGCCGGAATGGTCCTTGTGGAGAGACGGGGTACCTGGAGGTGAGACGGCCCAAGACGTGGGGGCCCGGGCCGACCACGTCATCGCCAGGGTCCGGGACCGGACCAGCGACGTCCTCGCTTTCGCACACGCGCACGTGCTACGGGTGATGGCGGCCCGGTGGGTCGGGCTCCCCGCTACCTCGGGAGCGCTGTTGACGTTGGCGCCGGCCACCATCAGTGTCTTGGGGTGGGAACGCGACACGGCGGTGGTCAGCCGCTGGAACGACGCCGCCGGTGACCCGCTTGGTTGACCTCGCCGTCAGGGCGAGGAGGTCTGAGCGGCTCAGTGCAGGGGCCGGGCCGGGGCGGGGTTTCCCCGGGCGCGCGACACCATGTCGTCCAAGGTGAACGAGTCCAGGTGCCCGCGCATGTGCTCACCGACATCCGACCAGACCGTCAGCAAGATGCATTGCCCTTCGTGCTCGCAGGCCCCGTTCTCGTGCGGGCGCCCGAAGTCCCCGGCCACGATGGGCCCGTCCACGGCGCTCACGATCTGACCGAGCGTGATCTCCTCGGGAGAGCGGGCCAGGATGTACCCGCCGCCCACACCCCGCTTGGAACGGACCAGTCCGGCACCCTTGAGGGCGAGAAGGATCTGCTCGAGGTAGGGCTGGGGGAGGCCCGTCCTCTCCGCGATGTCGCGCACCGACGTCGGGCTCTGTGAGTCGTCGTGCAGCGCCAACGACAAGAGGGCGCGGCTGGCGTAGTCGCCGCGGGTCGAGACCTTCACGGTTCGATGCTACCTGTGAGGCTGCGCCGCACCGGCTGACCGGGGAGGTCCGCAGTGGCTTGCCGGCCCGGTGAGGCCGCCGCGCCGACATGGGTACAGTGCCGCAGATGAGCGATGCTGCGGCTCCCGGTGTCGATGCCGGCCCGACCCGGGGTGCCCCGTCACCGGTGCTGCCCGACTACGGCGGCGCTTGCTTGACCTCGGTGGTGCCGGCGCTGATGGCGAGCGTGGCAGCCGGATCGGGCTCACAGGGAAGGCCCGACGCTCCGGATTGGCTCCCGGCGCCGGCGCAGGGGGCGAGACAGGTCGTCCTCCTCGTCCTCGACGGACTCGGGTGGGAGCAGCTCCAGAGCTTCTCCGCGGCAGCGCCGACCCTCGCCTCGGCCAGCGGAGGCCCGATTACCTCGGTCGCACCCACCACCACCGCCACCGCCCTCACATCGCTCACGACGGGCGCGCCGCCATCGGTCCACGGCATTGTCGGGTACCGGGTCCGGGTGGACCTTGTCGGCATGGACGCCGGAGGCCCCGGTGAGGTGATGAACGTCCTGCGCTGGCGCACGAGCCGCGGCGACATGCGGCGCCGGCTCCCTGCGCCGCGGTTCCAGAGTGTCGCGCCCTTCGGTGGTCGGGGGGTGCCGGCGGTGACGAGATCGGAGTTCGCCTCCACCGGCTTCACCGCCGCGCATCTCACCGGGGCGCGTCTGCACGGTTGGTCGGTCCCCTCCGCGCTGGTCGTGAACATACGGCAGCTGCTCGGGTCGGGAGAGAGCTTTGTCTACGCGTACTACGACGGGCTCGACAAGGTCGCCCACGAGTACGGCCTCGGCGATCACTACGTCCAAGAACTCGCCTCGGTGGACCGGTTGGTCGGCGATCTCTTGGGAGTCCTGCCTCCCGGCGCGGTGCTGGCGGTCACCTCCGACCACGGACAGGTCGAGGTGGGCAACGCCACCCGCCTTCCCGCCCCGGCGCTGTTCGACATGGTCGATCTGTTCTCGGGCGAGGGCCGCTTCCGTTGGTTACACGTCCGACCAGGATCACTCGATGACGCCGTCGCCACCGCGACCGAAGTCCACGGTGGCGAGGCGTGGGTCCGGACGCGCCAGGAGATGGTCGACGAGGGATGGTTCGGCGGACCCATCACACCCGAGATCACCCGTCGGCTCGGGGACCTGGCGCTCGTGGCCCACGCGCCTGTCGCCTTTCTCGACCCTGCCGATACCGGTGAGACGCGGTTGATGGGTCGACACGGCTCGCTCACCTCGGCGGAGATGTCGGTCCCGTTCGTGGCCTGGGCCTCGGACTGAGCCCGACGACCTCCGTTTGGCGGGCGACCACCCGTTTGGGAGGATCCAGGCCATGGATAACGAACCTGTTCAGCCCGTCGGGGTCGACGCCGCCGAGGCGGTCCTCTTGGATCCCGGTGAACGCCCGTCGGGCCTTGTGCCACCGGGCGCTTCCACCGGTGGGGATGAGAGCGCCGAGGAGCGCGACGTCACCGAATCGGTCGAGCAGCCCGCCAAGGTCATGCGGATCGGGTCGATGGTGAAGCAGCTGCTCGACGAGGTGCGCGCCGCCAACCTCGACGAGGCCAGCCGGAACCGGATGCGCGAGATCTACGAGCAGTCCGTCCGGGAACTGGCCGGGGCCCTGAGCCCGGACCTGGCCGAAGAGCTCGACCGCATGACGCTCCCCTTCGACCAATCGGTGCCGTCCGAAGCCGAGCTGCGTATCGCCCAGGCGCAACTCGTGGGGTGGCTCGAGGGGCTCTTCCATGGCATCCAGGCGACGCTCCTCGCCCAACAGATGGCGGCCCGGGCCCAGCTCGAGGAGATGCGCCAGCGAGGGCTCCCGCCGGGGATGGGGAGCCCCGACAGCCTGCCGGCCCGGCCCGGCACCTACCTGTAGGGACTGCTACTGTCGAATCACATTGCTGTGATTCTCCACAGGGCTGTGGACAAAGCCTTGTGAGCTCAGCGGGCTGGCGCTTCCAGGGGGCCCACAGCCACGTACGCGACGCCGCCGAGGAGGACGGCTCATGGCCACCAGGGGATCGTTCACCCATCTGCACACCCACACCGAGTACTCGATGCTCGACGGCGCGTCCCGACTCGACGACCTGGTCGATGCGGCGGTGGCCGACGGACAGCCGGCTCTCGGGATCACCGACCACGGGAACATGTACGGGGTCCTCGACTTCTACGCGTCTTGCCGGAACGCGGGCATCAACCCCGTCATCGGCACCGAGGCCTACATGGCCGGCGAGTCCCGTCACGAGCGCCCGGTGCGCCGAGGCAAGGTGGACGACACCGGCGGTGACGTCGAAGGAGGGGAGAAGCTCTACTACCACCTGACCCTTCTGGCCGAGACGACCCAGGGATACCGCAACCTTCTCAAATTGTCGTCAGCCGCCTACCTCGAGGGCTACTACTACAAGCCGCGCGTGGACTGGGAGCTTCTGGAGCGACACCACGAGGGCATCATCGCCACCACGGGATGCCTGGGCGGGGTCGTGCTGCAAGCGTTGTTGGCCGATGACGAGGAGCGTGCCCTCAAGCTCGCCGGCCGGCTCCAGGACGTCTTCGGGCGCGACAACCTCTTCGTGGAGCTCCAAGACCACGGCCTGTCCCAGCAGACAAGGACGAACCCCGGACTCATCCGCATCGCCCGGCAGCTGGGCGCACCGTTGCTCGCCACCAACGACAGCCACTACACCCATCGCGAGGACTCCGTCGCCCACGACGCCCTGCTCTGTGTGCAGACCGGGGCGCTCATCGACGACCCCAAGCGCTTCAAGTTCGAGGGGGAGGAGCATTACCTGAAGTCCGCGGCGGAGATGCGGGCCCTGTTCTCGGAGCTTCCCGAAGCGTGTGACAACACCCTGCTCATCGGGGAGCGGGCCAACGTCGAGATCGAGTTCGGCGTGAACGCCCTCCCGGAGTTCCCGGTGCCCGATGAATTCGGGGGCGACACCTACGAGCAGCGGGCCGACGCGTACCTGCGCCACCTCACCCTGACGCGCGCCGAGGGTCGGTACGGTCCGTCTCTGTCCGAACCGGTGCTCCAGCGCATCGACTACGAGCTCGGCGTCATCGCCAGCATGGGTTTTTCGGCGTACTTCCTGGTGGTCTGGGACCTGATCCGCCACGCCCGGGAGAGTGGGATCCGGGTGGGTCCGGGGCGGGGCTCGGCCGCGGGGTGCTGCGTTGCCTACTGCCTGGGCATCGTGGACCTCGACCCGATCCGCTACGACCTGCTCTTCGAGCGGTTCTTGAACCCCGGGCGCAAGCAGATGCCCGACATCGACATGGACTTCGACGAGCGCTACCGCGGCGAGATGATCCGGTACGCCACCGAGCGCTACGGCGCCGATCGGGTGGCGCAGATCGTCACCTTCTCGACGATCAAGGCGCGGGCGGCGGTGCGGGACGCGGCGCGGGTGCTGGGCTATCCCTATCTGGTGGGCGACCGCATCGCCAAGGCGATGCCGCCGCTCATCATGGGTCGAGACACCACCCTGCGGGCTTGTCTCGACCGGATAGAGGGGTTCGACGACGGCTACGCCACAGCCCAGGGCCTGCGCGAGATGTACGCCACCGACGAGGAGGCCCGGCGGGTCATCGACGTGGCCAAGGGACTCGAGGGCCTGCGGCGCCAGGACGGCATCCACGCCGCGGCGGTGGTCATCACCAAGGAGCCGCTCACCGAGTACCTGCCCATCCAACGGAAGCCCGAGAGTGGCCAGAATCCCGCCGAGGCTCCCATCGTCACCCAGTACGAGATGCACGGTGTCGAGGAGCTGGGGCTGCTCAAGATGGACTTCCTCGGGCTACGCAACCTCTCGGTCATCGAACGGGCCCTGGACCTCGTGGCCAAGACCGAGGGGGAGCGACCCGACATCGACTCCATCGCGCTCGACGACGACGCCACGTTCGCCATGCTCCAACGGGGTGACTCCATCGGCGTCTTCCAGCTCGAGGGCGGGCCCATGCGTTCGCTCATGCGGTCGCTCGCACCCACGGGATTCGACGACGTGGCCGCGTTGGTGGCGCTCTACCGCCCCGGTCCCATGGCCGCCAACATGCACCGTGACTACGCGGATCGGAAGAACAACCGTCAGGCGGTGAGCTACCTTCACGCCGATCTCGAGCCCATCCTGAGCGACACCTACGGGCTCATGATCTACCAGGAGTCGGTGATGCGGGTGGCCCAGCGTTTCGCCGGGTACACCCTGGAAGAGGCCGACAACCTCCGCAAGGCGTGTGGCAAGAAGATCCGCGCCATGATCCAGGCCGAGCGCGAGAAGTTCGTGGCAGGGTGCGTGACCCAGGGATACGAGAAGTCACTGGGCACGAAGCTGTTCGACATCATCGAGCCCTTCGCCGACTACGCCTTCAACAAGTCGCACTCCTACGGCTACGGCCTGGTTGCGTACCAGACCGCATGGCTCAAGGCCCATTACCCGGTGGAGTACTTCGCGGCCCTGTTGACCTCGGTCAAAGACGACAAGGACAAGACCGCCATCTACCTCGGTGAGTGCCGGACGCTGGGCATCGAGGTGCTCGTCCCCGACGTCAACCGCTCGGCCGGGGAGTTCACGCCACTCGTCGGAGAGGACGGCGCCCATCGCATCGTGTTCGGCCTGGCGGCCGTGCGCAACGTGGGGGAGAGCCTGGTGGACCGGATCGTGGCCGAACGCGAGTCCGCCGGACCGTTCGCCGACTTCCACGACTTCTGTCAGCGGGTAGATCCGGTGGTCCTCAACAAACGGACCATGGAGTCGCTCATCAAGTCGGGCGCCTTCGACTCGCTCGACCATCCCCGCCAAGGGCTCTGTCTCGTGTTCGAGGAGATCGTCGACCGGACCCTCGAGCGCCGCCGCGAGGAGCAAGCGGGGATTTCGACCTTGTTCTCCACCCTCGAGGGCTTCGGCGACAGCGACGGCACCGCCCCGGTGGGATACGGCGACCCCCGCGTCCCGGTGCCCGAATCCGAGTTCGCCAAGACCCAGCGGCTCGCCTTCGAGAAGGAGATGCTCGGCCTGTACGTGAGCGACCACCCCCTGCGGGGCTTCGAGGCCGCGGTGGCGCGGCTCACGGACTGCTCGATCGCTGACCTGAAGGACATCGACGACGGCCCCACCGACGGATCGGGTCGAGACGGCCAGGTCCGGACCATCGGCGGCGTGGTCACCGGGCTCGTCCGGCGCTACACCAAGCGGGGCGAGTTGATGGCCACCTTCGTTCTCGAGGACCTCCGGGCCTCGATCGAGGTGTTCGTGTTCCCCAAGGTCATGGCCGAGATCGGGGCGCTGCTCACCGACGACGCCGTGTTCGTGGTGCGGGGCAGGCTCGACACTCGAGACGACCAGGTGAAGCTGGTCTGCATGGAGGCGCATCGCCCCCAGCTGGCCGCCGACGGGGTGGGAGAGCTCCGGGTCGAGCTCCCCCTCGGGGTCCTCACCGACCCCGTGGTCGACCGGCTCAAGGAGCTGCTCTCGGAGCATCCGGGCAACGAGCCCGTGTTCCTCCACGTGGGCCAGTCGGTCCTGCGCCTCCCCGCCGAGTTCAACGTGGACAGCCGCCGGGGTCTGCTCGGAGAGCTGCGGATGCTGCTCGGGCCGAGTGTCATCGTGGCCTGATCGCACCGCCGACAGGGGTCTTCACCTGCACTCGAAGCCGTGGCGGGAACTTCGAGTGGGCCAGGGGTCCCCGCGTCCCGTATCCTGGTGGATACCCCCGAGCCGTCAGGACCTTGGCCCATGCCATCGCCCGACCGTCTCGCAGGGGCGTCGGAGCAGCTGGACGAGCACGGAGCAGGCCATGCCGTTTGAGGTCGGGACCAAGGACTGCACAGCACTGAGCGATGCCGAGCTGGCCGAGATGGCCGACCTGTGCGTCGACCGGGCGCCGGGATTCGACATCGGCTTCCTCTCCAAGCAATGCGAGGAGTGGGTCCTCGTGAGCCTGGTGCGTGAGGGCACCAAGCTCCGTGGGTATTCGTTCTCCACGCTGGAGCGCATCGGCGGGACCCCCTCGCTGCTGGTCGGCGTGGCCACGGTCGACCGCACGGTCAAGGCCGAGCAAGCCATGCGGCTCCTTCTCGGTGACCAGTACCGACGGGCGCTGCTCGCCTTCCCCGACGAGGACGTGCTCGTCGGCACCCGCCTGGCGTCGTGCGAGGGCTACAACTCCTTCGTCGGCCTGACCGACGTGGTGCCTCGTCCGGACCACAAGGCGTCGGGTGAGGAGCGGGCCTGGGGTCGCCGGCTGGCCAAGCGCTTCGGCGCCGAGGGCCGGATCGACGACCGGACCTTCATCCTCGCCGGCGACGGCTCCACCGCCGGTGCGCTCGACCTGGGCGGGCCCAAGGTGAAGGCCCCCGCTCACGAGGTGGCCGCGCTCTTTGCGGGCCTCAACCTCAAGCGCGACGACCGACTGGTTGCCTTCGGATGGGCCATGGCCGAGGATCTGGCCTCGGGTCGTCTCGCCGCGGGTAAGACCTCTCGCAGCTGATCGCCTTGCCGGTTCGCTTCGGCGCTGCCCCTCGGGGCGCGTCGAGCTCAGGGCCGGGGCAACAGCGCCGCCACGGTCTTGTAGCAGTGCCCGTCGCGCGGGCGACTGAGTGCCACCACCAGGAAGTGGGTGTTGAAGCCGAGCGCGGCTTCGAGGTCTTTTCCCGACAGGCGGTCGCGCCGGGACTTGTCGAGGGCGGTGACGGCCCGGCGGTCCTCCAGGGGCAGCCAGTTGTCGCTGCGGGGCCAGCCGAAGCGCGCCCACGCCGTGTCGTCCTCGCGTCGACGGAAGATCACCGGGCCGCGGCTCGGCACCACGACGGCAACCGACGGCCGCATGCCGCGGAATTCCCAATACGGCGCCGATGACCCCGCGAACCCGAGCAGGTTCTGCTGAGGCGGAAGGGCGACGTCGCGCAGGACTTGCCGGGCTCGACGACCCTTGACGGTGCCGAGGACCGACGGGACGCCGGTCACGGTGACGGCCTCAGGCTGGGCCAGGTCGTCTCGCTCGGGGTCGTCGGCCCACACCACGTCGACGATCTCGAGGGGGGAGAGGTCGGGCTCACGCTCCTCCCCCCACTCGACGCGCAGCCGGACGATGGCACCGCTTTGGAGGTCGACGGCGGTGGTGTCCTCGGGCGTGCAGGCCAGGACCATGCACCGGTGGGCCCCCGGGACCTGCGCCGGAAGCCGTCCCTTGCGTCGTCCTTGGCGCCGTGACGGGCCGTCGTCGTCGCTTCGCCCCGAGGCGCCGAGCTCGGCGTGGGTGGTCATCGGCGCGCCGGGGCCATGGCGGCCCGTCCTGTGGCGAGCTCGTCGTCGAGCCGCCGGGCGAGCTCGTGGGGGCTCGTGGCGGGGGTTTGGCACACATAGCGCCGACACACATAGGCCGTGGCGTCGTCGCGCCCCTCCCACAGAGGAGACGAGGTGGGCTCGCCCCAGGCGAGGACCATGGTCGGCTCGAAACGGGCTCGGGCCGCGGCGAGGAGATCGGGGCGCTCGCCGGTGATCACGACCTCGGTGATGCCCCCGCCCGCCAACGCGCAGGCGGCGACGGCGTTGGCACATGCGACGGGATGGTGCGCCGCCACCGCCGCGAGCGCATCGAGCAGGGACTCGCCCTGCGAGGTGAGCTCCTCGTCGGCGCACAGCGCTCCGAGACGGAGCAGCGCGTTGGCGGCGACCCCGTTGGCGGCCGGCACGGCTCCGTCGAGGATCTCCATGGGACGGATCACGAGCGCCTCGGCATCGCTCCCCGTCGTGTAGAGCAATTGGCCGTCACCGGCGAAGAGCTCCAGCATGGCCGTGGCGGTGTCGCGGGCGTGGTCCAACCACAGGGCGCGCCCGGTGAGCTCGGCCAGCCGGGTGAACAGGTCGACGAGCCAGGCGTAATCACCGGCGTAGGCACGATGCCTGGCTCGTCCTTCTTGCCAGGACCGAAGCCAACGGCCGGTCTCAGGCGAGCGCAACCCACCGATGAGGAATTCCCCGATGCGCACCGCCGCACCCGCCCAGTCCTGACGACCGGTGGTCGCGGCCGCTTCGGCGAGCGCGGATGCGAACATGGCGTTCCACTCGGTGAGGACCTTGTCGTCGAGCCCGGGGTGGACACGCGGCGTCCGTGCTGCGAGCAATAGTCGGCGGGCCTCTTCGACGTCGGGCGGTCGCGCCAAGGTGCCGCCGAGGGGACGGCGCAAGATGTTGCGGCCCTCGAAGTTGCCGGTGTCGGTGACCCCGTACCAGGCCGTGGCCACGGCGCTGAGCTCGGGACCGAGCGCGGCGGTGATCTCGGCCGGGGTCCAGACGTAGAAGCGCCCTTCTTCGCCCTCGGAGTCGGCGTCCTGGGCCGAGCACAAGCCCCCACCGGGTGAGGCCAACTCGGTGAGCACGTAGTCGATCGTCTCCTCGACGACCTGGAGCCAGTCCGGCTCGCCGGTGGCCTGCCACGCGTGGAGATAGGTGCGCACCAATCCGGCCTGGTCGTAGAGCATCTTCTCGAAATGCGGCACGGTCCAGCTCGTATCGGTGGAGTACCGGGCAAATCCTCCCCCGAGGTGGTCGTAGATCCCACCTGACGCCATTGCTCGCAACGTGGTTCTGGCCATGGCGAGCGATGACTCGTCTCCGGTCACCCGGTGATGGCGAAGGCAGAGCTCCACGAGTTGGGCCTGGGGGAATTTCGGAGCGGGCCCGAACCCGCCCCAGGATGGGTCGAAGCGCTCCGTGAGCTCGGCCACGGCGGACGCCAACAACGTCGCGGCCCGGGTGGCCGGATCAGCACGGGTCTCGTCATCGGTGCCCATCAGGTCGCGAGGCACACGGGTCCGGCGCTCGATGGCGTCGGCCAGCGCGTCGGCCTGTTGATCGACCTCGTCGCGACGGTTGCGCCACACGTCGTCGACAGCATCGAGGACCCGACGGAAGCTGGGCATGCCATGGCCCTCGCGTGGGGGGAAGTACGTCCCGCCGAAGAAGGGACGGCCGTCGGGGGTGAGAAACACCGTCATGGGCCAACCACCACCGCCCGTCATGGCCTGGACCGCCTCCATGTAGACGGCATCCACGTCGGGACGCTCCTCGCGGTCGACCTTGATGGCGACGAAGCGCTCGTTGATCTCCTTGGCGGTCTGCTCGTCCTCGAACGACTCATGGGCCATGACGTGACACCAGTGACAGGCGGAGTAGCCGATGGACAGGAACACCGGACGGTTCTCGGCGCGCGCCAGGTCAAAGGCCTCGTCGCCCCACGGGTACCAGTCCACAGGGTTCTGCGCGTGCTGGCGGAGGTATGGGCTCGTCTCCGCGCCCAGCCGGTTCATGCTCGGGAGCCTACGGCCCCGGCCCGAGGGGGAGGCCCATCCACCTCGTTCCCGGGATCCAGGCGCATGGCCCCGGGGGAAATGGCCGGGACCTGTGCAAGGCGTCGTAGGGTGTGGCGCCATGGATCTGCGGCTCGACGGTAAGGTGGCGCTCGTCACAGGGGGATCGCGGGGCATCGGCCGCGCCATCGCCACGCGTTTGGCCGAGGCCGGCGCGGCGGTGATGCTCTCGTCGCGCAAGGCCGAGGCGCTCACCGAAGCGGCCGCGGCCATGGAGGGTCTGGACGGCGAAGTGGCCTGGCACGTCGCCAATGTCGGGGACCCCGATGCCGCGCCGCGTTGCGTCGATGCCACGATCGAGCGCTTCGGTTCGCTCGACGTGCTCGTGAACAATGCCGCCACCAACCCCTACTACGGGCCACTGATGGAGATCGACCTGGCCCGCGCCGAGAAGACGGTGCAAGTGAACTTGGAAGCCGCCCTGGTGTGGACCCAATGCGCGTGGCGGGCTTCGATGGCCCGACGTGGAGGATCGGTGATCAACTTGTCGTCGATCGGTGGGCTGTCGGTCGAAAAGGGCATCGGTTGGTACAACGTGACCAAGGCCGCCCTCGTCCACCTCACGCGGCAGCTCGCCGCCGAGCTCGGTCCCACCGTGCGCGTCAACGCGTTGGCACCGGGCCTGGTGCGCACCGACTTCGCCCGCGCCCTGTGGGAGCACTCCGGTGATGCTGTGGCCAAGCGACTCCCGCTCAAGCGTCTCGGCGAGCCCGATGACATCGCCAAGGCGGCACTGTTCCTCGCCTCGGAGGCGGCGTCGTGGGTCACCGGCCACGTGCTCGTGGTCGACGGCGGGGCCCTGGCCATGCCGTCGGGAGGGGTGTGAAGGCCGTGAGAGGCTGGGACCGTGGTTCTTGAGTCGGCTCGACCGACCCTTTCGGCCGACCTCGAATTTCGGGGTCTTGTCCACCAGGCCACCGACCCGACTCTGGCGGGACGGCTCGACACCGAGCGGTTCACCGCATACATCGGCTTCGACCCCACCGCCGACAGCCTCCACGTGGGGAGCCTTCTGCAGATCTTGATGCTGCGTCGGCTCCAACAGGCCGGTCACCGTCCGATCGCCCTCGCCGGCGGTGCCACCGGGGCGATCGGTGATCCCGGCGGCAAGACCGAGGAGCGGGTCCTGCTGAGCCCCGAGGAACTCGCCATCAATCTCGCCGCAATGCACGCACAGCTCGAACGCCTCGTGGACTTCGGCGACGCGGCCGGGCAGTCGCGAGCGATGTTGCTCGACAATGGGACGTGGTTGAACGACTTGGCCGTCATCGAATTCCTACGCGACGTCGGCAAGCACTTCAGTGTCAACCAGATGATGGCTCGAGAGGCGGTGAAGACCCGGCTCGAACGCCCCGAACAAGGGATCTCGTACACCGAGTTCAGCTACATGTTGCTCCAGGCCTATGACTTCCTCCATCTCTTCGACAAGGAGGGGTGCCGGCTGCAACTGGGAGCGAGCGACCAGTGGGGAAACATCACGATGGGCATCGAGCTCATCCGAAAGGCACGACGCGCCGAGGCCTACGGGCTCACCACCCCCCTTGTGCTCAAGGCGGACGGGACCAAGTTCGGGAAGACCGAGACCGAAACCGTCTGGCTCGACGCGGCGAAGACGAGCCCGTACCAGCTGTACCAATTCTTCTACCGGACCGAGGACAGCGTGGTGGGCGGGCATCTCCGCTACTTCACCTTCCTCGACCACGACACGATCCGGAGCTTCGACGCGGAGACCGCCGAGCACCCCGAACGCCGCGCCGCCCAGCGTGCCCTGGCCCGTGAGGTGTGCACCCTCGTCCACGGGGCCGAGGAATCCGGGCGGGCCGAGGCGGCAGCACGGGCGCTGTACGCGGGGGAACTCACGACCCTCGACGAGCAGTCGCTGCTCGAGGTGTGCGCCGAGACCCCGACCTCGACCCGAGGGCGTGGCGCCCTCGACGGACCCGGGCTCTCGTTGGTTGACGCCCTGGTCGATGCTGGTCTCGTGAAGTCGAGAGGTGAGGCGCGTCGACTCGTCTCGCAAGGAGGGGTCTATGTGAACGACCGACGCGAGAAGGACACCGACACGCGCCTCGGTCGCGCCGAATTGCTCTTCGACCGCTACCTCGTGTTGCGCAAGGGGCGGGACTACCATCTCGTGTGCTTCGAATGACCGATCCCGGCGCAGGGCAAGGGCACGCCTGATGTTCTATGCACTTCTGGGGACGCTCCTGATCGTGCTGGTCATGGCGGGGGCGGCACTGAGCTTGTTCTTCCGACGCGGTGGTGACTCCGGCCGCTCCATCCCTGAACACCCCGACGCCCAAGGAGCATCGAGATGACCGGTCCGATCGATCTCGGCTCCGCGCCTCCCGAGACCGCCCTCGAGGTGGCTCCCGACGCGGCGACCACGCGCCTCGCTGACGCGCTGAGCGCGCCTGCCCCGGCGCGTCGTGACGCGGTGGCCGATGTCGTGCGGGCCTTTCCAGAATGGTCCGAGGCGTGGGCGGCGCTGGGTGAGGTGGCGCGTGACGACATCGAGGCGTATGCGTGCTTCCGGGTCGGATATCACCGCGGTCTCGACGCCTTGCGACGGGCGGGGTGGCGGGGGAGTGGGTACGTCCGGTGGGTGCACCCGAGCAACCGTGGGTTCCTCCGCTGCGTCGACGGGCTTCGGGCCGCGGCGGCCGCCATCGGCGAGACCGCCGAAGAGGAGCGCTGCGCGATCTTCCTCCGTCAGCTCGACCCGGCGTGGCCCCCGGGCGGACTCGCGGGCTTGGCCGACCGGTGACCGGCCGCGGCGCCGTACTGGTCGTCGCGGCGTTGGCCCTGGTGTCGTGCGGGAGCCCGTTCCCGGGTCGTACTCTCGGACAACAGGTCCAATCGTGGGCGACCACGACCGGCCTGGCGGGCAGTCTCAGCGCCCTGCGTGGCGACGCCCGGCGGGTCGCAACGGTCGAGGCGCGTCACGAGGCCTCCAGCGTGCGGACCGACTGCGACGTCCTCGTGAACGACGCGCTCAGCGCCAACCAGAACCTGCCCAGCCCCGACGACACCCTCAGTCGGATCCTCTCGGACGCCTATGCGTCAGCGTCGGCCGGGGGTCGGCACTGCTTGGCCGGAGCAGGCGGCAATCGGTCTCTCTTGGCGCGCTCGGCGGCAGAGCTCGCCGCCGCGCAGTCGGGCTACGTGAAGGCCGAAGCGAGGATCGACGCCCTCGACGCCAGTGGTTCGGGCTCGTCGTCATGACCACGAGCCACGAGGTGGACGGCCCTGTGCCGACGGGGAGGGACCCCGATGTCTATGACCGACTCCGACGGCGGGTGCTGTGGTCCATGCCGAGCGGGCTCTATGTGGTGGGGACACGTGCACACCGACGCCGCAACCTGATGACGATCAGCTGGGCGACCCAGGTGGCGACGAGCCCGAAGCTCGTCGGCATCGGAGTCGAGTCCGCCGCGGTGACCCACGAGCTGCTCGACGCGGGCCGCGTGTTCGCCCTGAATCTCCTGCCCCGGGCACAGCGTGCCGTTGTCCGCCGGTTCGCCAAGCCCGTGACGGAGTCGTCTGTCGACGACGACACCGGCGTGGGGGTGATGCAGGGAGAACCGGTGCATGTGGCGACCACCGGTGCACCGATCCTGGATTGTGCGGTGTCGTGGTTGGACTGCGAGCTGCGCCATGTCCTGGCGCTGGGCAGTCACAGTTGGTTCGTGGGAGAGGTCGTCGACTGCGGCGAGGCACCCGCTGATGGTCAAGGGCCCGAGTCGGCGGTCCTGGGGATGCAGGACACGAGGATGAGCTACGGAGGTTGACCGTTCCCGTCCCGGGACGGGTCGCCCGGTCCGGTGCGGTTCACTGCGGTGGGGTCTCGGTCGACCGTCGGGGGTCGGGGCGGAGGTCGACGCGCAGGGTCAGGATCCCGTCCTCGAGCGAAGCCTCGGCGTCGCCGAGCATGGCGTAGTCCATGAAATCGAGCTGGGCCTGCTCCGCGAAGCGCTTGCGCTCGGGGCCTTCGATAGGTGGCAGGCCTCGGGAACGCACCGCCACGGCCCGGGCGCGGAAGCGCTCCACCATGGCGGCCGGATCGAACTCCTCAGACACGCCCTGACTCTACCGGTGGTCTCCGGGGGTCTCTGAGCAGGTCGTCGGGGGCACGGGCCCCGATCTGAAGGGGGCTGACCGGCGGGTAGACTCACACGGAGTCCTCGCCGTGATCTACGCGACCGCCCGACGGAGGAGCCACTCGTGAAAAAGGGACGGCATCGCCGCTTCGAGGAGGCCCGCAGCCTGAAGCGCTCGGTCGCGACCGCCAATAAGCGTTGCCCGGAGTGTGGTGCCGAGCCTGACGACGAGCATGCCTCGTGGTGCATGGCCGAGACTGAATTCGAAGACATCTTGGGTCCGGGCCCGTCCGCGTCCGGTGAGGAAGACCCCTTCGCCGACTGACCGGCCCGGGTGGGCCGTGTCTACGAAGGACGCTTGCGCCTGATGGCGGGGTGGGGAAGTCGGACCGGGACCGGCTCGTGGGTTGCACCGTCCTTGGCGGCCTTGCTGGCGCCGTTGCGGGTGGCACCCACGACGACCGGCGCGTTGGTCACCGTCGGCGCGGAGCCGGCCGGGGGGGCGACCGCAGGCTCGCCCAATGCCGCTTCGCGGGCCTGGAGATACTGGACGAGGCGTTTGTAGATCTTCTTGCCGACCATGGCGACGAGCTCGGGCTCGAGCTCTTTGAAGACGGGCTTGGTCCCCACGAAAGCCTCGGGTGACTCCGTGCACCACCAATGGAACTCGAAGCCGCCCTCGCCCCAGTCGCGCCGGTCCCACTGTCTGATGACCGACGTCACATGCCCGTCGTCGGCCACCTCGTCGTCGCGACGTAGTGGCAGCTGCCAGCACACGTCAGGCTTGAGCTCGAGATGGGGGACACCTCGCTGCACCGCCACCTGGTGGAGCGCGCACCCGGGGCCGGCAGGGAAACCGGGACGGTTGAGGAAGATGCAGGCGTCTTTCACCAGCCGGGTGGTGAGCTCGCCGGACTTCGACTTGAGCACGACATTGGGTCGGGTGCCGCGCTTGGGGCGGGCCTTGCCGTGGAACTGCCATTGCTCGGGTGTCAACGTGGCTGCCACTGCTTCGACCCGCCGGGCGTCTTTGGCACTCGTGAAGTGCGCCCCGTAGGAGCAGCACCCCTGGATCATCTCGGGCGCGGGACCGGTGAGCACCCCCTGGCAACCGTTGCCGAAGATGCAGGTCCACCGGCTCTCGAGGAACGTGATGTCGAACTGCCACGTCCGTTCTTCCTCGGGGTCGGGGAAGCTGACCCATTCATGCGCACCTTCAGGGGCACCGTGCCAGGGCCCGTGACGACCTCTCGCCTTGGCGGCGTTCCCCTGGGTGGTTGCTCGACCGGTGGCCATCTCGCTCACTTTCTGCCCACGACGACCGGCGCCGGGGCCCAATCCGGTATCCCGACCGCCGCCATTTGGGCACCGCTCGGCTCGGCACAGCAGAACCATGCCTCGGTGAGCCGCGGCCGCTCGTCCGCCGGGATCGACGAACGAAGACGGGGAGCGGGCTCCGGAGCGGCCGAGCTGTGAGCGGCGCGCTCCCCGAGTACGGCAACAGTGGCGACGCGCACCGCGTCGTAGGAATCCTGGGCTGACCACTCCTCGGCCGCGGCGCGCTCGGCGACGTCGGTGAGCCGGACCTGGAGCTCGTCGAGCCTGGAGTCGGGCGCGCGCCATGCCCATCCCAGGTGCTCGTCGTCGTAGTCGTCGAGCAGACCGTCGAGTCGACCCGAGGTGACGAGCAGGGACCGAGGCGGGACGAGGAGCCGGATGGCGTACTGCACCGGGTCCACGTTGCCCACGAGATCGCAGTGGGCCACGAGGTCCAAGAGAGCGAAGACGTCCTCGGGTCGTGTCCAAGGGGTGAAGGGGAGAAGCGACGGTCGGGGTTCGATCCCTGCCGAGCGCAGGATCGCTACCGCCTCGCACGCTTCGGCGGCGGTGTGTCCTTTGTCGAGCTGCTCGAGGATGTGGTCGCTGGCGGACTCGAACGCCGACACCGCCAACAGGCACCCGGCTGCTCCCATGCGAGGGAAGACCTCACGGTGGCGCAGGATGTGCTCGACCTTGACCGTGACGTCGAAGGTCAGATCGGGGAAGGTGCCGTGGACGGCGTCGATGACCCGGGCCGCATGATGGGGGCCATTGAGGAAGTCGGGATCGCCGAACGTGATGTGGCGAGCTCCCATGGCGACCAGTTGCGCGACGTCGGCCACGACGGCGTCGTCGGAGACCAGCCGGGTGCGCCCGTCATAGACCACCGGCACCGGACAATGCCGGCAACGGTGCGCGCAGCCATGGCTCGCTTCGACATATCCGACCAGGCGGCGTTCGCTTCCGACGGCGAGACGGGCATAGCGGTCCAATCCGGGCAGGAGGTGGCGGGCCGGAAGCCCGAACCGGGCCCGTCCGAGCTCGACCACCGACCGCCTTTGTGGGTCGGGCCCGGGCGCCGACGCCTTGGGCCCCGCCGCGAGGGAATCGACCCAGGTGACGAGGCGGGGCTCGTACTCGCCGGCGATGGCGAGATCGGCGACCGGCACGCCGTTCTCGGCCCCGTCGAGTCCCGCGTAGAGGCCGTAAAGACACAGCGCGACGTCGGGCCGCCGAGCCCGGATCCCACGAAGCACCGGACGCGCCAGGCGCAGGGCGGTGTGCATGGGCACCGAGCACGCCACCGCGTCGGCCCACGACAGCAACTCGACATCGAAAGCGTCGACGGCGAGGTCGGTGCATTGGACCTCGTGACCGGCTCGCAGTAGAGCACTCGCCGGTGAGGCCACGTGCAGCGGTTGATGGCCGAGTTCGTAAGTCGAGACCAACACGACGCGCACCGCCCCACGGTAGCGGGCAGCCGGTGGGGGCACGGACCTCGGCTTGTCAGGGGGTTGAGTCGTCGACGCCGTCTTCCACGCGCACCTCGAGACAGGCCCAGGCCCGCCGCAACGCGCCTTCAACGCGGGCCGGTGTGCTGTCGCGCGCGAAGACGAATCCGAGGTAGCGGTTGCCTTCTGGCACCGGGGCCACGGCGCGACCGGTGGCGATGGTGATCTCGAGGTCGATCACCCCCGGCACCTGGCGCGCCTCGGCCTGGCCGTTGACACCGACGAGGGTCCCGGCGCGGGGGATGGGCACCATGAGCACTCCCGACGCCCCCCGGGCGCCGGTCTCACCGAGGGCGAGGCCCAGGGCGTGCGCGATGACGAGTTCTTCGAGGGATCGTCCCGTGGAGAACGACAAGGTGCGCGAGCACAGCCCACCGATGGTGCGCGCCGCCACCTCGATCACCGAGGCGCGGCCGTCGAGCACGCGGACCTCGGCGTGGACCGGGCCCTCGGTCAGCCCCAGTGCGACCGTCGCGGCCGAGGTGGCCGCCAGTACCGCGGTCAGGTCGCCGTGCCCCAGGCGCGAGGGCGTGACGTAGATGGTCTCCTCGAAAGCCGGCCCCTCGAGTGGATCGGGTTTGTCGAAGACGGCCAGGGCCCGAAGCTCGCCGCCCACCATGAGTCCCTCGACGGCGACCTCTGGTCCGGGTGCGAATCGCTCGACGAGCAGTGCGGCGCCAGGGTCGACGCCCGCTGCGGTGGCGATGCGCCGGACCCGCTCGGCCACGGCCTGCGCCTCGGACATGGTGTCGGCCCGGAGCACGCCTTGGCTGCCCGCCAAGGTGGTGGGTTTGATCACACAGGGAAGCCCGACGATCCCGACGATGGCGGCGATCTCCTCGCGGCCGGCGTCGGCGGGGAGGGGGGCGAAGGCGGGCTGCGGCACCTCCAGCCCGGCCAGCCGGGTGCGCATGGCGAGCTTGTCGCGCGTGGCGGCCACGGCGTCGGGTGGGTTGTGCCGGAGCCCGAGTTGGGCCGAGGCCTCCGCCGCCACCAGCGTGCCCCCGTCGTCGACGGCGACGACGGCGTCGATGGGGAGGACGCCATCGTAGGCCACGATGACGCGGGCCGCCTCGGCGCAGTCGCCGAGTGGCACCTCGAGCGAGTGGGCCCCCATGAGATCGCCCAGGACTTGGGCCTCTTCGGTGCCGATGACGACCTCGACACCCAGGGAACGTGCCGCGTCGAGGAAGTCTCGGGCCCGGTACGTCGCCGAGGGGATGAGAAGGAGTAGTCGGGCCATCCCTCTATGATGGCTGGGGGAGGTTCACACCTATGGGCGAGGACGTCGCGCCGGCTGGCCAAGTCGAGGTGTCCACCGTGCTGACCGTGACACCGGCGGCCCGCGGCGTGGTGCTCGACGCCCGGTCCCAGGAGTCCGAGGCCGAGCGCCTGGCTCTTTGGGTCGAGGTGACCGGGGCGCGCGACGGTGCGTACACCTACGACATCTACTTCCAGGCCGTCGCCGATGCCGGCCCCGGCGACCGGGTCGGCGAGGACGACGGCCTGGCCGTGGTGGTGCCCGAGTCGAGTGTGGCCCGCCTGGTCGGGGCCCGCTTGGACTGGTCCGACGACGGTGACGGTGGGTTGGTCATCGTGAACCCCAACACCCCACCCCGGCCCCAAGCGGCCGTCGACCGCCCCGAAGTCGACCTGTCGAGCGAGTTGGCCCAGCGCATCTTGCAGGTCCTCGAGGCCCAGGTGAACCCGTCCATCGCCATGCACGGGGGCCACGCCGATCTGGTGGCGGTCGAAGAGGGTGTCGTCTACGTCCGCCTCAGCGGGGGATGCCAGGGCTGCGGACTGGCGTCGGTGACCCTGTCCCAGGGCATCGAGGTCGCATTGCGGGACTCGGTTCCCGAGGTCATGTCGGTGGTGGACGTCACCGACCATGCCAGCGGCGCCAACCCCTTCTACGAGCCCGCCAAGAAGTAGTACCGAGCTCCGGCGTGCTTGGGCACGCCGAGGTCCTCGCCGTGTCGCGCATCCGCGGAGGCTCGAAACCCGTCGGTTAGCGTGCCCGCATGCACGCCCTCGTCACGGGGGTCAGCGCGGGGGCCGGACTCCTCCTCGGCGGTGAGCTCGAGATCGTCGTCGAGCGCCTCGGAGAGCGTCGTCCCTTCGACCGTCCTTGGTGGCGCTGTCCCTCGTGTGCCACCCCTTACCAGGGACGGGCGCTCGTGCCGGTGGTCAATTCCCTGTTCCTGCGGCGGGGGTGCCGGTCCTGTCGCGAGAGGGTCTCGCACCCTTGGCGTCCGGTGCTGCTCGGAGTGGTCAGCGCCATCGTCCTGGGCGCCTTCGCGGCACGGTTCGGCAACGACGTGGTGCTCGTCGCCTACGCGGTGTTCGGGTTGTCACTCGTCGCCATGAGCGCAGTGGACTTCGAGCGCCAGATCATCCCCAACCGACTCGTCTACTCCACCCTCGCCGCGCTGGTCCCGTTGTTCGTGGTCGCCTCTGCCGTCGACGACCGGTGGGGGTCGTTGGCCCGGGCCGGCATCGGGGGGGCGGCTGCCTTCGTGGCCTTCCTCCTCGTCCACCTCGCCGTCCCCCGGGGCATGGGCTTCGGAGACGTCCGCCTGGCCGGGGTGGTGGGCTTCGCCACCGGGTGGCTGGGACTGGGCCATACCTTCGTGGGGTTCTTCACCGCCTTCGTCCTCGGTGCCCTCGTCGGGATTGGGGCCATGGCGGTGTCGGGCGCGGGTCGCAAGACGAGGATCCCCTTCGGGCCGTTCCTCGCCGCCGGCGCCGTGGTCACGATCCTGTGGGGCAGTCCTGTCGCCCACGCGCTCTTCCACCACGCGATGTGATGTCGCTGGCGGGTGGCCCACCCGACGGCCCTTCGGCCCGGGGCCACGAAGGCCCCGAAGTAGATTGACGTGGTGCTCAGGTTCCTCACCGCGGGAGAGTCCCATGGCAAGGCCCTCGTGGTGATCGTCGAGGGTCTGCCCGCCGGGCTGCCGGTGACCGCCCCCGAGATCTCGGGCGAGCTCGCCCGACGGCGCCTCGGGTACGGACGAGGGCCCCGGATGCGTTTCGAGGCTGACGAGATCACCTTGGTGGGCGGGATCCGTCACGGTCGGACCCTGGGCTCGCCCGTGGCCATCGAGATCGCCAACACCGAATGGCCCAAATGGCAAGAAGAGATGTCTCCGGACCCGGGGTTGCCTTCGAGGGTCCTCACCAAGCCTCGTCCGGGCCACGCCGATCTGGCCGGCATGCAGAAATACGGATTCGACGACGCCCGGGACGTTCTCGAGCGGGCCTCGGCCCGCGAGACCGCCGCCCGAGTGGCCGCGGGCAGCCTGGCCAAGGCCCTGTTGGCCCGGCTCGGGGTGTCGGTGCTGAGCCACGTGGTGGGTCTGGGCCCGGTGCGGACCGAGACGGCACAACGCCCCCGGCCCGATGACCTCGAGCGCGTCGACGAGTCCTCGGTGCGGTGCTTCGACCCCGAGGTGGAGGCGCGCATGGTCGACGCCATCAAGGCGGCGGCCAAGGAGGGGGACTCACTCGGCGGTGTGGTCGAAGTCCTCGCCTACGGGGTCCCGGTGGGGCTCGGCAGCCATGTCCACTGGGACCGCCGTCTCGACGGACTCATCGCACAGGCGCTCATGAGCATCCAGGCCGTGAAGCACGTCGAGCTCGGCGAGGGATCCGAGGTCGTGGCGCGGCGGGGCTCAGAGGCCCACGACGCCATCAGTTGGGACGAGGGGTCGGGCACGTACCTCCGCGAGACCGACCGGGCCGGGGGGATCGAAGGAGGGATGTCGACGGGCGGGCTTGTCGCGGCGCGCGTCGGCATGAAGCCGCTGGCCACCTTGAACCGACCTGTGCTCGGGACCGTCGACGTCGTCACGAAGGAGTCGACGGTGTCGTTCAAAGAGCGCACGGATGTCACCGCCGTTCCGGCCATGGGAGTCGTCGCCGAAACCATGATGGCGTTGGTGCTGGCGTCAGAGGCGTTGCGGAAATTCGGTGGGGACTCGCTGGCCGAGGTCGTGCGCAATCGGGACGGATACCTGTCGTCGCTCCACGACACGCCGTCGGCGGCCGCAACGGCCGGCCGTGGCTGAGCACGTCCTGCTCGTGGGGATGATGGGCGCGGGCAAGTCGACGGTGGCGCGGCTGGTCGCGTCGCGCCTGGGTCGACCCCACATCGACACCGATGCGGAGGTCGAACGTGAGGCGGGGTCGACGGTGAGTGAGCTCTTTTCCACCCGTGGCGAAGCAGGGTTCCGGGCCGAGGAGTCGCGCGTCGTCACCGGGGTGCTGGCCGGTGCCGTCCCGGCCGTGATCTCCGTGGGCGGCGGGGCGATCCTCGACCCCGCGCAGCGGCGCGCACTACGGGCCGCGGGCCCGGTGGTGTGGCTGCGGGCACGTCCGGACACGTTGGCCCGGCGGGTGGGTCGGGGTAGGGACCGGCCGCTGCTGGTGACCGCCGGAGATGGGACGTCACCCGGGCCCGCTGTTGCGCTGGCCCGGATCGACGGTGAACGTCGAGGGCTCTACGAGGAGGTTGCTTCTGTGGTCATCGACGTCGACGACCTCACCCCCAGTGCCGTGGCTGATCGCGTCGTGCGCGCCGTGGGCCTGGCCTCCCGCGAGCACAGCCGATGATCACCGTTCCGGTCAGCCTCAAGGATCGCTCCTACGACGTGGTGGTGGGGGCGGGCGCACGCAGCCTCCTGGCGGAGATGCTTCCTGTCGGGGTCCAGCGGGTGGCGGTAGTCACCCAGGAGAACGTCGAGGTCGAGGTGGACGCCGGAGTCCCGTCCGAGACCTTCATCGTCGAAGATGGTGAGTCGGCTAAGACCTTGGCGACGGTGGAACAGTTGTGTCGGGACTTCGCCCGGTTCGGTTTGGCGCGATCCGATGCGGTGGTGGCGCTCGGGGGAGGGGTCGTGAGCGACGTCGCCGGGTTCGCGGCCTCGGTGTTCTTGCGGGGCATCGCGTACGTGAACGTCCCGACCACGCTGCTGGCCCAGGTCGACGCGGCGATCGGTGGCAAGACCGGCGTGAACCTCCCCGAGGGCAAGAACCTCGTGGGGTCGTTCTGGCAGCCCGCCGCCGTGCTCTGTGACATCCAGGCCCTGAGCTCGCTCCCGGCGCGCGAGTGGTCGTCGGGTCGTGGGGAGATGGCCAAGTACGCCTTCCTCGGTGAAGGGCTCCTCGATCGAGGTCGGACCGGAGCCGCCATCCTGGGGCTGCCGCTCGACGAACAGGTCGCCAGGTGCGCGACGATCAAGGCGGCAGTGGTGAGCGCGGACGAGCGGGAGTCGGGGCGCCGCATGATCCTCAACTACGGCCACACGCTGGCTCATGCCCTCGAGGCATCCTCGTTCGGGCCCGATGCCAAGTGGGACCTGCGCCACGGTGAGGCTGTCGCCATCGGGCTCGTGTTCTCGGCCATGCTCGCCCGACGACTCGATCGCATCGACGACGAGCGCGTGGCCTTGCACCGCCGGGTCGTGGGTGGCTTCGATCTCTACGCTGACCTCCCTGTGGGTGCTTCGGCTCGAGAGATCGTCGAGTTCATGGGCCGGGACAAAAAGGCGCGTCACGACCTGACCTTCGTCCTGGACGGGCCCAACGGAGTGGAGCCGGTGCATCAGGTGGACGAGGCCGACGTTCTCGCCACCTTGGCTGACATGGGGTGCGCGCCGTGACTGGCCCCTCGAGCTCACTCGTGGTTCTCCTCTCGGGGCCGAACCTCGACCTCCTGGGCGAGCGTCAGCCCGAGGTCTACGGCCGCGCCCAGCTTGCCGATCACGTCGCCGCTGCCCAAGAGGAGGCGGCGCGTTGCGGCTTCGAGCTCGAGCATCACCAGACCAACCACGAGGGCGAACTCGTCGAACTGGTCCACGACGCGCGTGGACGGGCCGCCGCGATCATCGTGAACGCCGGTGCTCTCACGCATTACTCCTGGTCGCTCCACGACGCCTTGGCCGCCTTCGACGGAATCGTGGTCGAGCTCCACCTCTCGAACCCCGCCGCCCGGGAGCCCTTCCGTCACACTTCGGTGATCGCCGCCGTGGCGCAGGGCGCGATCGCCGGCTTCGGGGGCCTGGGCTACCCGCTGGCGGTCCAGGCCGTCGCCCGTCTGCTCGGCGAACGACCCGGCGCGCCGTGAACGACCCGGGACCGGCCTCCGACGCCAGGCTTCCCCCGTTGAAGCTTGCCGACCGGCTGGCTCGACTGCGGGTCGGGATCGAAGAGGCCGGTGTGGAGGCGTTGCTCGTGACGGCACTGCCCAACGTCCGCTACCTGACCGGGTTCAGTGGATCGGCCGGGGTCTTGCTCGTGACCGGGGGCGCCGCGGTGCTCGTGACCGACGGCAGGTACCGGACCCAGGCTGCGGAGCAACTCAGCGCGGCGGGACACGACGGCACGGTGGAATTGTGTGTCGGTGGCATCCAGGCGCAGCGCGACGCGCTCTCGGACGCCACCCGGGCCGGCACGGTCACACGTCTCGGGCTCGAAGCCGACCGCGTCACCTGGTCGGCGCAGCGACGCTGGGCCGAGGACCTCGCTCCCGCCCGGCTCGTGCCGACGAGCGGCGTGGTGGAGCTGCTGCGACAGGTGAAGGATGCCGGCGAGCTCGTCCGGATGGCACGCGCCGCGGCCATCGCCGACGCCGCGCTCGCCGAGGTGGTCCCGCTGCTGGGCCAGAAGGTCCGTGAGGACGAGGTGGCGCTCGCCCTGGACACGGCCATGCGACGTCTCGGCGCCGAGGACCGCGCCTTCGAGACCATCGTGGCGTCGGGGCCGAACGCGGCGAAGCCCCACGCGCGACCGACCAAGCGGGTCATCGTGCAAGGAGACCCCGTCGTGGTGGACTTCGGCGCCATCTTCGAGGGATATCGGTCCGATATGACGCGGACGTTCTGCGTGGGTGGAGAGCCGGCGGGCACCCTCGCCCGGATCTTCGACGTCGTCACCGAGGCGCAGGCGGCGGGAGTGGCGGCGGTGCGCGCCGGGGTGGCGGCCGGGGATGTCGACAAGGCGTGTCGCGACGTCATCGCCGACGCGGGCTGGAAGGACGCCTTCGAGCACGGCACCGGGCACGGGGTCGGCCTCGACATCCACGAGGCCCCGTCGGTGGGCCCGGGGTCGACTGCTATCCTCGGCCCCGACGTCGTCGTGACCGTCGAGCCGGGTGTGTACCTGGCGGGAATCGGCGGTGTTCGCGTCGAGGACACCGTCGTGGTCACCGCGGACGGATGTCACACGCTCACCCGATTCTCCAAGGACATCGCTGCCTGATGGCTGTCACCACCAACGACCTGCGCAACGGCATGACCCTCGACCTGCCCGACGGGTTGTTCGCGGTCGTGGAATTCCAGCACGTGAAGCCGGGCAAAGGCGGCGCCTTCGTGCGCACCAAGCTCAAGAACGTCCGGACCGGTGCGGTCGTCGAGAAGACGTTTCGCGCCGACGAGCGTGTAGAGCAGGCCATCGTCGACAAGCGAGTGATGCAGCTCCTCTATCGCGACGGAGCTGACTATGTCTTCATGGACGTGACGTCGTACGACCAGTTGCACGTGTCTCCGGGCGCGTTGGGCGATGCCTCGCAGTTCGTGAAGGAGGGTGACAACGCCGTCCTGCAGATGTACGCGGGGGAGATCGTGGGCGTGGACCTTCCCGCCGCGGTCGAGCTCACCGTGGCCGAGACCGAGCCCGGCGTCCAAGGCGACCGGGTGTCTGGGGCCCGGAAGCCCGCCACGCTCGAGACGGGGCTCGTCGTACAGGTCCCGTTGTTCGTGAACCCCGGTGAGCGCATCAAGGTGGACACGCGCACCGGCGAGTACATCACCCGGGCCTAGCCCGGGCCATGGACGTGGCGGAGGACCGAGCCGGGGCCGTACCCGGCGAAGGGCCCCGTCACGAGGCTCGCGAGCGGGCGCTGGCCCTGCTCTACGAGGCCGAGATGAAACAGCTCGGGGCCGCGGCGGTCTTGTCGGGATTGGTGGTCGCCCCCGACCCATTCACCGTGGCCCTGGTCGAGGGGGCCGCTCGGCACGAGCAACGGATCGACGAGCTCATGGCCGGCGCCGCCAAGGGATGGGAGGTCGAGCGGATGCCCGTGCTCGACCGCAGCATTCTGCGGCTCGCCACTTATGAGCTCATCGCCGAGCCCGACGTTCCCGTGGCCGTCGTGATCGACGAGGCCGTCGAATTGGCCAAGCAGTACTCCACCGAATTCTCGGGTGGTTTCGTGAACGGCGTCCTGTCGACGATCGCCCGCGAGGTGCGGCCCTGAGGGGAGACCCTGGAGGGGGAAGCCGGCCCTCGCCGGCGCCCATCGGTGAACGTGGCGGTGGTAGCATGGTGTGACGACCGTGAAGCGGGTCCCGAGAGGCCCGAACGGACCGTGGAGGAGCCTTGGCGGAGCGAGAACGCAGACTGACCCCACCGCGTGGTGGGGTCTTCGTTCCTCGGGTCCAGGTCCTCACCGCTCAGGACGTGCAGCGGGCGCTGACGCGCATCGCGCACGAGATCATCGAGCGAAACCACGGCCTCGAGGACGTCGTCCTGGTGGGACTCCAGACCGGTGGCGTGCCGTTGTCGTTCCGGATCGCCAGCGTGCTCGAGGAGATGGAAGGCACCGTGGTGCCCGTCGGCCTACTCGACGTGGCCTTCTACCGCGACGACATCGGGATCCGTCCCGTGCTCCCCGAGGCCGCCACCGACATCCCCGGCGACCTGGCGGGGCAGCTCGTGGTGCTCGTCGACGACGTGCTCTTCACCGGTCGGACCGTGCGGGCCGCGCTCAACGCGTTGGCCGACTACGGCCGGGCTCGGGCCGTGCAGCTGGCGGTCATGGTCGACCGCGGCCATCGAGAGCTGCCCATCCGCCCGGACTACGTGGGCAAGAACATGCCCACCCGCATCGACGAGCAGGTCGACGTCAGCCTCGACGGGGTGGTCCTGGGCGACGTGGTGCCCAGATGACCGAGGCGTCCAAAGGGAGTCGCCGGCACCTCCTGTCGATCGCCGAGCTCGGTGCCGATGGGATCGAAGAGATCCTCGAGGTGTCCGACGCCTTCGTGGAGGTGGGTCGTCGTTCGATCCCCAAGGTGCCGTCGCTGCGAGGCCGGACCGTGGTGACGCTCTTCGCCGAGCAGTCCACCCGGACCCGCCTGTCGTTCGAGACCGCCGCCAAGCGTCTCTCGGCTGACGTCTTGTCGTTCTCGATCGACACCTCGTCGGTCAAGAAGGGGGAGTCACTCCGAGACACCGTCGAGACGGTGGCCGCCATGGGGGTCGACGCCTTCGTGGTGCGCCATACCTCCGCCGGCGCCCCCGCGGCGGTGGCTCGCTGGGTCGACGCAGCGGTGGTGAACGCCGGCGACGGGTGGCACGAGCACCCCACCCAGGCGCTGCTCGACTGCTACACGATCCGCCAGGTCCTCGCCGAGCGGGCCGGCCGCCCACTCGAGGGAGCGGGCGTGGAATGTTTCGTGGGACTGCGCGTCGCCATCGTCGGCGACGTCCGCCACAGCCGGGTGGCCCGGTCGTTGGTCCTTGCCCTCGGTGCGCTCGGTGCCGAGGTGACCCTGGTGGCGCCGGGCAGCCTCCTCCCACCGTCGCTCGAAGGGTGGCCCGTCGCCAAGGTGTCATACGACCTCGACGCCGTCCTGCCCCATGTGGACGTGTGTTACCTGCTGCGGCTGCAGTCCGAACGCGGTGCAGGGGCATTTCTCCCTTCGGTGCGCGAATACGGCGCGTGGTTCGGACTGACGTCGCGCCGGGCCGCGCTGTTGGGTGATGACGCCCTCGTGATGCACCCGGGTCCCATGAACCGAGGCGTCGAGATCGCCGACGATGTCGCCGCCCTTCCCCAGTCACTGGTGCTGCGCCAGGTCTCCAACGGCGTGGCTGTGCGCATGGCGGTGCTCTTCATGCTGCTCGGCCAGGGGCAGGTGGGGACGGGCGGAGGTGGCCCCGGGCTGCTGCCGACCCTGGGGACCGTCGTCGGTGGCTGAGCGCAAGAGCCGGGGCACGTCGGCCTCCGGAAGGTCGTCGCCGAGCCTCGTGATCCGGGGTGGAACCGTCGTCGACGCCGGCGGCACGCGAGTGGCCGACGTCGTGATCAGCGGGGGAGTCGTGGTCGAGGTCGGGCCCGGGGTGACGGTGCCCCAAGGCGCCACGGTCCTCGACGCCGGGGGGTGTCTGGTGGCCCCGGGGCTCGTGGACATCCACACCCATCTCCGCCAGCCCGGTGCCGAGGACGCCGAGACGATCGAGACAGGCGCACGATCCGCGGCGCTCGGAGGGTTCACGGCCGTGCTGGCCATGCCCAACACCGACCCCCCCGTCGACAGTGCCGCCGTCGCGCTCGAGGTCCTGTCTCTCGGGAGCGGGGCGGCGTGCCAGGTGGCGGTGGCGGGTGCGATCACCATGGGCCGCGCCGGCGAGCGTCTGGCGCCCATCGGAGAGTTGGCCGGCTTGGGGGTGCGCCTCTTCACCGACGACGGTGCCGGGGTCCAGGACGTGTCGGTCATGCGCCGCGCCCTCGAATATGCGCGCGGCTTCGACGTCACCTTGGCACAGCACTGCGAGGACGATGCCCTGGCGCGCGGCGGGCACATGCACGAAGGGGAGTGGTCGAGTCGCCTCGGCGTCCCGGGGATCCCCGCCGAGGCCGAGGAGCTGATGGTGGCCCGCGACATCGCCCTGGCGCGGCTCACCGGCGGGCGCGTGCACTTTCTCCACATCTCCACGGCGGGCTCGGCCGCGCTGGTGGCGGCCGCCAAAGCCGAAGGCCTGGCCGTGACGGCGGAGGTGACGCCGCATCATCTGTCGCTCACCCACGCCGAGCTGGCCGGCTACGACCCGGTGTTCAAGGTGAACCCACCTCTGCGATCGCAGGCCGATGTCTGCGCGCTGCGCGCCGCGTGCGCATCGGGCATTGTCGACGCCGTGGCCACCGACCATGCCCCCCACGCCCCCGAGCGCAAGGACGCCACGCTGGACGCGGCGCCATCAGGGATGCTCGGCCTTCAGACCGCGCTCCCTGTGGTGCTCGATTCCCTCGGTGCCGGGTCGAAAGACGACGGCGCGGACCGTGATGGCGGCCCGGGCATGTCGGTCCAGGACGTGCTCGGTCTCATGTCGTGGCGCCCGGCTCGGATCGCGGGCCTGGGGCGCGACCAAGGTGGCGAGCACGGGGGGCCCATCGAGCCCGGCGCTCCCGCCCATATCTGTGTGATCGATCCCTCTGCCACCTGGGAGGTCGATCCCGTCCGGCTCGCCAGTCGAAGTCGCAACACGCCCTGGGCGGGACGTGTCATGACCGGCCAGGTCCGTCACACGGTGTTCCGGGGCGAGGCGGTCGTGGTGGACGGGGAGGCGCAGCGATGACGGCGCGGACACCTGCGCCCGCCGCGGTGGATGGCGTGCGGTCATCGGAGGAGGACTGGTTCGGGGGCCGGGCCCGGGCCCTGCTCGTGCTGGCCGACGGTGAGGTGTTCGAGGGCGAGGCGGTCGGGGCTCTTCCCCCCGACGGCGTGGCCACCGGCGAACTGGTGTTCAACACGGTGTTGTCGGGCTATCAAGAGGTGGTCACCGATCCGAGCTACGCAGGACAGATCGTCGCTTTCACCTACCCCCATATCGGGAACTACGGCGTCACCGCCCTCGACGACGAGGCGGCGCGCCCGTGGTGTCGTGGCGTGGTGGTGCGCGACTTGCCGCCGCGACCGTCGTCGTGGCGGGCCACGGGCTCGTTCGAAGAGTTCCTGATCAGCAGCGAGCTCCCCGGCATCTCGGGCATCGACACTCGTCGGCTCACCCGGCACCTGCGAGTCGACGGCGCCATGGGGTGCGCCTTCGGCACCGCTCCCGAGGCGGCCCTGCGCGCCGCCGCCGCGGCCGAACGTGGCACCACGGGCTGTGACCTCGTGACCGGGGTATCGGTGTCGGAGCCCTACCAACGCGGCTCGGGCCCGCTTCGCATCGTGGCCTATGACTTCGGCGTCAAAGAGACCATGCTCCGCGCCCTGGGCGACATGGCCACGGTGACCGTCGTGCCCGCCGCCCACGCCGCGGCCGATACCTTGGCCATGGGGCCCGACGGGGTCGTGCTCTCCAACGGGCCCGGCGACCCCGCCGCCTTGCCCGAGCACGCCGCCATCATCGCCGAGCTGCTCGGCCGGGTTCCGGTGTTCGGCATCTGCCTCGGCCATCAGCTCCTGGCGTCGGCCATCGGGGCTCGCACCTACAAGCTCCCTTTCGGCCACCACGGCGGGAACCACCCCGTACGTCGCCTCGACACGGGGAAGGTGGAGATCACGAGCCAGAACCACAACTACGCCGTCGACGGCGCCACGCTGCCGGACTCGGGAGCGTTCGCGGCGGAGGTCACCCATGTCAACCTCAACGACGGTGTAGTCGAGGGTTTCCGGTGCAGGGGCGTGGCCGCGTTCAGTGTCCAGTACCACCCGGAAGCGGGCCCCGGCCCTCACGACGCCCGCTACCTCTTCGAAAGGTTCCGGCAGATGATCGACGAGGTCCACGTCTGATGCCGCGCCGTACCGACATCGAGACCATCCTCGTCATCGGGTCCGGCCCCATCGTGATCGGCCAGGCGTGTGAGTTCGACTACTCCGGAACCCAAGCGTGTCGGGTGTTGCGTACCGAGGGATACCGGGTCGTGCTCGTCAACTCGAACCCGGCCACGATCATGACCGACCCCGTGGTCGCGGACCGCACCTACGTCGAGCCGCTCGATCTCGACGTGCTGCGGGCCGTCATCGAACGCGAGCGCCCTGATGCCCTGTTGCCCACGATGGGCGGCCAGACGGGCCTGAATCTGGCCTTCGGCCTCTCTGAGCGCGGGGTCCTCGACGAGTTCGGTGTGGAGTTGATCGGTGCCAACGCCCAAGCGATTGCCACCGCCGAGGACCGAGACCAGTTCAAGACGGCCATGGAGGAGATCGGCCTCGAGGTGCCCTCGTCGGGCTTCGCCACACATCTCGACGAGGCCATGGCGCTCGGCGAAGGCATCGGGTTCCCTCTCATGATCCGGCCCAGTTTCATCCTGGGAGGTGCGGGCACGGGGACCGCTGACACCCGCGCCGAGCTGGCCACGGTGGCGGCCGAGGGCCTCGCGGCGAGCCCGGTCCATCAGATCCTGATCGAGCGCTCCATCGCGGGATGGAAGGAATACGAGCTCGAGGTCATGCGCGACCGGGTGGACAACTGCGTGGTGGTGTGTTCGATCGAGAACTTCGACCCCATGGGGGTCCACACCGGCGACTCGATCACCGTCGCGCCGGCACAGACGCTTTCCGACGTCGAGTACCAGGCCATGCGCGACGACGCATTCGCGTGCATCCGACGAGTCGGCGTGGAGACGGGGGGGTCGAACATCCAGTTCGCGGTGCGACCGACCGACGGACGCCGCCTCGTCATCGAGATGAACCCGCGCGTGTCGCGCTCGTCGGCCTTGGCTTCGAAGGCCACGGGGTTCCCGATTGCCAAGATCGCGGCGCGTCTGGCTGTGGGCTACACGCTCGACGAGATCACCAACGACATCACCGGCGCCACGCCGGCGAGTTTCGAGCCCACCATCGACTACGTCGTCACCAAGATCCCGCGCTGGGCCTTCGAAAAGCTGCCCGGTGCAGTAGAGCGACTCGGCACCCGGATGCAGTCGGTCGGAGAAGTCATGGCCATCGGCCGGACCTTCCCCGAATCGCTCCAAAAGGCGATCCGCTCGCTCGAACAGGGCCGGGCCGGGCTCAACGGGGACTCGGCCGAAGGCGCTTATGACCTGCTCGACGACGACGAGCTCGTGGACCAGGCATGTTCGCCCACCCCCGGGCGCATCTTCCAGCTCGAAACGGCCCTGCGCCGGGGCGTGACTCCCGACACCTTGGCGAGCGCGACCGGGGTCGACCCGTGGTTCTTGGACCAGCTGGCCCTCATCAGCACGGCACGCACCCACGTGGAGTCGATGGGATCGGCGGGGCTTGGTCCCACCGATCTCGACCGGCGGACCTGGCGCGCCGTCAAGCGCCTGGGTTTTTCCGACAACCAGATCGCCTATCTCCTCTCCCCAGCGTCAGCCCGGGGCGCCGGGGGCGCCGAGAGTGCGCAACCCGCGGTGACCGAGGCCGAGGTCCGGGCCGCTCGCCTCGATACAGGGGTACGGGCCACGTTCAAGACCGTCGACACCTGCGGCGCGGAGTTCGCGGCGAGCACGCCGTATCACTACGCCACCTACGAGGACGAGGACGAGGTCCTACCGAGTACCCGTCCGCGGGTGGTGATCCTCGGGTCGGGGCCCAATCGCATCGGCCAAGGGATCGAGTTCGACTACTGCTGCGTCCACGCGTCGATGGCGCTTCGAGCGGCGGGTTTCGAGACGGTGATGGTGAACTGCAACCCCGAAACCGTCTCCACCGACTACGACACCTCGGACCGTCTCTATTTCGAGCCCATCACCGCCGAGGATGTCGCCAATGTGATCGACGCCGAGACCGCGGCGGGCTCGAGCCCCGGCGGCGCGCCCATCGTGGGTGTGATCGTGAGTCTCGGGGGCCAGACCCCGCTCAAGCTCGCCCACAGCCTTCCTCCCGAATTGGTCCTCGGCACGAGCCCGGCGTCGATCGACCTGGCCGAGGACAGAGAGCGCTGGAACCTCCTGTGCGAGCGGCTGAACATCCCCCAACCCCCCGGGGGCATCGCCGTCTCGGTCCAAGAGGCCCTCACCGTGGCCCAGAAGATCGGCTACCCGGTCCTGGTGCGGCCCAGTTACGTCCTCGGGGGTCGGGCCATGGAGATCGTCTACGACGACGAACGGCTGACGGTCGTCGTCGAGGAGTTGGCGGGGTCGTTGGCCCGGGAGGGCGCGGCCACCGCGGAGCGCCCCGTGCTCGTCGACCGGTTCCTCGAGGACGCCGTCGAGGTCGACGTGGACGCGGTGCGGGACCGGACCGGCGAGGTCGTCATCGCCGGGGTGATGGAACATGTGGAGGAGGCGGGGGTCCACTCGGGGGACTCGGCCTGCGCACTGCCCCCCCAGACCCTGTCGGACGCGGTGATGGAGATCCTTCGGAGCCACACCAACGCCATCGCCGAGGCGCTCGAGGTGATCGGGCCCATCAACGTGCAGTACGCCGTGAAAGAGGGATCGGTGTACGTGCTCGAGGCGAACCCCCGCGCCAGTCGGACCGTTCCCTTTGTGGCCAAGGCGACAGGAGTGCCCGTCGCCATGCTGGCAGCCCGGGTGATGGTCGGTGCCACGCTGGCGGAGCTGCGCACCGAAGGGCTGTTGCGTCCGGCCACGGGAGGCGGGTGGGTGAGCGTCAAAGAAGCGGTGCTTCCCTTCGACCGCTTCCCCGGAGTCGACACCCTGCTCGGCCCCGAGATGCGTTCGACCGGAGAGGTCATGGGCATCGGCTCCACCTTCGGGCTCGCCTTCGCCAAGAGCCAGATCGCGGCAGGCACCCGCCTGCCCTCCGAAGGAGCGGTGTTCCTTTCCCTCGCCGATCGGGACAAGGTGGGGGGGCTCGAGGCGGCCCGTACCTTCAGCGAGATCGGCTTCGAGCTCGTGGCCACATCGGGGACCGCCGCGTTCCTCGAGTCCAACGGTGTGCCGGTGGCAACGGTGGTGGCGAAGGTGGGGGAGTCCGGAGCAGCCGACGCCGTGGATCTCATCGCGTCGGGACGGGTGCAACTGGTCGTGAACACGCCACGGGGCCGTGGTCCGCGTGCCGACGGTGTGCACATCCGTTCGGCCGCGCTCGCCCATCAGGTTCCTTGTCTGACCACGGTGGCCGCGGCGCGCGCCGCGGCCACGGGCATCGTCGACTGGCAGCGGCACGGGTTGTCGGTCGTCTGCCTTCAAGAGGTCCACGGGTGAGAGGTCCACGGCTGAGGACGGTGGTGGACATGCGAACCCATGTGGGGTCGGTGCCACTTCCCAACCCGGTCCTCACGGCGTCGGGGACCGCCGGGCACGGGGCAGAGCTCGCCTCGTACGTCGACCTGGCGACGCTGGGTGCCGTCGTCGTGAAGTCATTGTCCGCCTCGCCCTGGCCGGGCAACCCGGCGCCGCGTGTGCACGAGACACCGGCGGGGATGCTCAACTCCGTCGGCCTTCAGGGCCCGGGGGTGAGGGCGTGGCTCGCACGCGAGCTCCCCCCCCTCAACGATCGCGGTGCGAGGGTGGTGGCGAGCATCTGGGGTCGCAACGCCGACGAATACGCGCGAGCGGCGGCGATGCTCGCCGGAGCACCGGGTGTGGTGGCGGTGGAGGTCAACGTCAGCTGCCCGAACCTCGAAGACCGCGGGCGGATGTTCGCACACTCGGCTCAGGCCACCGCCCAAGCCGTGGCGGCGTCGACAGCGAGCGGCCTCCCGTTGTGGGTGAAGCTGAGCCCCAACGTTCCCGACATCGTCGACATCGCCCGTGCTGCTCTGGACGCCGGCGCCGAGGCGTTGGTGCTCGTGAACACGGTGCTCGGCATGGCCATCGACGTGCGACGTCGTACCTATCGGCTCGGTTCGGGCGCGGGCGGCGGAGGTCTGTCGGGACCCGCCATCCGTCCCGTGGCTGTGCGCGCCGTGCATGACTGTCGAGTCGCGTTTCCGGGTGTCGGAATCGTCGGTGTCGGTGGGGTGTGTCGTGGTGTCGACGCGGTGGAGATGCTGTTGGCCGGCGCGGACGCGGTGGAAGTGGGTACGGCGACGTTTCGCGATCCACGCGCGCCGGCCCGGGTGCTGGCGGGACTCCAGCGATGGTGTCGGCTCCACGGCGTCGGTGACGTCCGACATCTCGTGGGTGCCGTCCAGGGCGCGCCCGTGGCTCTGGCCACCGAGGACCCCGGTCCTCCGGGGTGGAGCCGGTCCGCCGGGTCGACCCCAGGGGCACCGCCACCTCCACCCCCGACGGCGGCGGTGCCTGATTCCCCTCGACCGCGACCGGGGCCCGTGACGAGACCCGAGGTGCCCTCCCGCCTCCCGTCGATCCCCCCGGTTCCTCCGAGCCGGGGTCCGGGTGCGCCGGGGGGCGACTATGGCTGACGACGACCCTCGGGATCGACTGGCCCTCGCCCTCGATGTCGACGACCTGGAGGTGGGTTTGCGCCTGGCCCGTCGGCTCCGGCCCTGGTTCGGGGTGGTCAAGGTGGGCTTCGAGCTGTTCGGGGCAGCCGGGCCCGAGACCGTGTCGGCCCTCACTGTCGAGGGTTACCGGGTCTTCGTCGACCTCAAGCTCCACGACATCCCCACGACCGTGGGTCGGGCCGCCCGCGTCCTCGGGGGCCTGGGTGCCGCATTCGTCACGGTCCACACGCAGGGTGGCGAGGACATGATGAGGGCCGCCGTTTCGGGCATGGCTGAGGGGGCCGCTGCGGCGGGAGCACCAGCACCCTGCGTGCTGGGAGTCACCGTTCTGACGAGCGACCCCGAGGCCACGGCCGAGGTGCTGGCCTCGCGCTCGAGGTCGGCTGCGGCGGCTGGCTGCGGGGGTCTCGTGTGCGCGGCCCCGGACCTGGCCGTGACACGCCGGTCGGCCCCGGGGCTCCTCACCGTGGTGCCGGGGATCCGGCCGTCGGGGGCTTCGAGAGACGATCAGGCGCGCGCCGCGACCCCCCGCGCCGCGATCGCAGCCGGTGCCGACATTCTGGTCATCGGTCGCGCCGTCACCGCCGCCGAGGATCCCGAGTCCACGGCCGCGGCGGTGGCCGACGAAGTTGCGTCGTCAATCGCCGCACCTCGCGGATGACCCCCTCTCGCGAGGGCGCTATGGTGGCCCGCATGCCGCAACCTCCTGCACTCACCCCGGAGCAGCGCCAGGCGGCGCTGGACAAGGCCGCCAAGGTCCGCCGCGAGCGGGCCGAGGTGAAGGAGAAGCTCAAGATGGGGTCCATCACACTTTCCGAGCTCCTCACGCGCGCCGAGAACGACGAGACCGTCGGCAAGATGAAGGTGCTGTCGGTGCTCGAGTCGCTGCCCGGTCTCGGCAAGGTCAAGGCCCGTCGTCTCATGGAGACAGTTGGAATCAGCGAGAGTCGTCGACTGCAGGGCCTCGGTGCCAATCAGCGCGGAGCTCTGCTGACGCATACCTCGAAGTCCTGATCCTCGTCATCTCCGGCCCCGGTGGGGCGGGGAAAGGCACCGTCGTCGCCCGGCTGGTGGCACGCGACCCCGGGCTCTGGCTCAGCCGATCTTGGACCACGCGACCGCGTCGACCCGGTGAAGCGCACGACGCCTACACGTTCGTCGACCGCGACCGCTTCGAAGAGAAGATCGCCGCGGAGGGATTCCTCGAGTGGGCAGAGTTCCTCGGCCACCTCTACGGCACACCGATCCCCGATGCTCCACCGGGCCGCGACGTCGTCCTCGAGATCGACCTCCAGGGGGCGCGCCAGGTCAAGGAGCGACACCCCGACGCGCTGGTCGTCCTCTTGGTCCCGCCTTCCCCCGAGATCCAGCGTGAGCGGCTTCGTCACCGTGGGGACGACGCCGCCGAAGTCGAGCGCCGCCTTGCCATCGGCGCCGAGGAGATGCGCCTGGGCAGGGAGCTGACATCATTTGTCGTCGTAAATGACGAGGTGGACCGGGCGGTGTCCCAGGTGGCCGGTATACTGGACAGTCACCGCAATCTCCCGCCGGACACCCCGGCCGGCCACCGTGGAGGAGCCTGACTTGCCCCAGCGCCGCTCGACGCTCATGGACCCACCCATCGAGGACCTCCTCGACAAGGTCGACTCCAAGTTCACGCTGGTCGCCCTGTCGGCCAAGCGTGCCCGCCAGATCAACTCGTATTACAACCAGCTGGGAGAGGGCCTCGGTTTCGTGGTGCCCCCCCAGGTGACGTCGGTCTCGGGCAAGCCCCTCACCATCGCGTTCGAAGAGGTGGCGGCGGGCAAGGCCACGTACCACCGCATCGACCCCTCGGAATTGGTCGAGGAAGGTCCTGAAAGCGAGGAGGACGGCACCACTGCGGTTGCCGGTGGGCCCGAGCTCACCGCCCTGACCGGTGAGCTGGGCGCCGAGGCGGTCGTCGAGGCGGTCGTCGAGGCGGTCGTCGAGGCCGTCACCGAGGCTTCTTCCGAGGTCGGCTCGGACCAGCCGGAGGCCGGCGAGTAGCAGGCGGGAATGCCCGCCCGCGACCAGCCTCGGGATCTCGGACAATGACGAGAGGCCCCGCCGCGGGGAAGACCGTTGTGTTGGGCGTCACCGGTGGCATCGCCGCGTACAAGGCGGTCGAGGTGTGTCGCCGCCTCGTCGATGCCGGTGCCCACGTCGTCCCTGTGCTCACCGAAGACGCCACCCGGTTCGTGGGGGAGGTCACGTTCTCCGCACTGGCGTCAGAGTCTGTGCAAAAGACCCTGTGGTCCGAGGTCGATCCCATCCCCCACACCCATCTCGGCCAGCGTGCCGATCTCGTGCTCGTCGTTCCGGCGACGGCGCGCTTTCTCGGCTGCTACGCCAACGGGATCTCCGACGGGTTGTTGAGCGCGACGGTCCTCGCCACGCGGGCGCCGGTGATCGTGTGTCCGGCCATGCACACCGAGATGTGGGAGCACCCGGCCGTACAGGAGAATCTGGCGACGCTCCGTCGACGTCAGGTGATCGTGGTCGATCCCGCTCAGGGTCGCCTGGCGGGCGGTGACGTCGGGGCCGGGCGCCTGGCCGAGCCCGCCGACATCGTGGCCGCCGCCTTGGCGGTGTTGGGCTCCGCGGCGCGTGGACACGATCTCGCCGGTCGACGCGTGGTTGTGAGCGCGGGTGGCACGCGCGAGCCCATCGACCCTGTGCGGTTCATCTCCAACCGGTCCTCGGGCAAACAGGGTCACGCCGTCGCCGAGGCGGCGGCAGCGCGCGGCGCCGAAGTCGTCCTCGTCACCACGGCGACGCGACCGGTGTCGCTGGACATCGACCTCGTCACGGTGGAGACCGCGGCGGAGATGGAGACGGCCATGCTCGAACACGGCGCCGACGCCGACATCATCGTGATGGCGGCTGCGGTGGCGGACTTCCGGCTGAAGGCGCCCGCCGATGCCAAGTTGTCGAAGGCCGACGGGGTGCCCGAGCTCGTCCTCGAGCCCACTCCCGACATCCTGGCCGAGCTCGGACGGCGCCGACGCGACGGGCAGGTGCTCGTCGGGTTCGCGGCTGAGACCCATGACATGACGAGCCGGGCGGCCTCGAAGCTTCAGGAGAAGAACGTCGATTTCATGGTGGCCAACGACGTCTCGGCACAGCACGTGGGCTTCGACCATGACACCAATGCCGTGACGATCCTGGGATCCGAGGGCACCTGCCGCGAGGTCGCTCTGACCTCGAAGCTCGAGGTGGCTCACGCCATTTTGGATAGTGTCATCGTTCGCCTGGGACGACAACGCCCCGGTGGGGGTACTCGGCTCGCCGATGCCTCTGGGGGGGACGACAACCCGAGGAGAGACTCGTGACCACGCGCCACACCTTCACATCGGAGTCGGTGACCGAAGGACATCCCGACAAGATGGCCGATCAAATCTCGGATTCGGTACTCGATGCGGTACTGGCATCGGACCCCGACGGCCGGGTGGCGTGTGAGACGCTTTTGACCACCGGTCTCGTCGTCGTGGCGGGGGAGATCTCGACCAACTGCTACATCGACATCGCCAGCCTGGCGCGAGATGTCGTGTGCGACATCGGCTACGACAGTGACTTGTACGGGTTCAACGGTCGCACCTGCGGGGTGCTCGTCGCCCTCGACGAGCAGTCACCTGACATTTCCCAGGGCGTCACCGCCGCCCACGAGCTGCGGACCGGCTCGGGCGGGGAGGACCAGCTCAACGCCCAAGGTGCAGGCGACCAGGGGATGATGTTCGGGTACGCGTGCGACGAGACGCCCGACCTGATGCCGCTTCCCATCTGGCTGGCCCACCGGCTTGCGCAGCGTCTGGCGCAGGTTCGGCGCGTGGGCGTGCTCCCGTATCTGCGTCCCGACGGCAAGACCCAGGTGAGTGTGGTCTACGAGTCTGGGCGCCCCGTCGCCATCGACACGGTGCTCATCTCGACCCAGCACGCGGCCGGTGTCGACATCGAGACCCTGCTGCTCCCTGACCTCCGTGAGCACGTGATCCACCCCCTGCTGCCGCCCGCCCTCGACACCTCGGCGCTGCGCATCCTCGCCAACCCCACCGGTCGTTTCGAGTTGGGTGGACCGCACGCCGATACCGGGCTCACCGGGCGCAAGATCATCGTGGACACCTATGGCGGCATGGCCCGACACGGCGGCGGGGCGTTCTCCGGAAAAGACCCCTCCAAGGTCGACCGCTCGGCCGCCTATGCGGCCCGGTGGGTCGCCAAGCACGTGGTGGCGGCGGGGGCCGCCCGACGCTGCGAGGTCCAGGTGGCGTATGCCATCGGCGTGGCCAGTCCCGTGTCGCTCATGGTGGACACCTTCGGCACCGAAGCCGTGGACCCGGTGAAGATCGAGGCGTCGGTCCGTGAGGTGTTCGACCTTCGCCCGGCCGCCATCGTCCGGGACCTCGACCTCAAGCGCCCCATCTATCGCCGTACCGCTGCCTACGGGCACTTCGGTCGTTCGGAGAAGGAGTTCACCTGGGAGGCGACACCCCGGGTGGACGACTTCAAGCGCGCCCTGGGGCTGTAGGGGAGTCGGGCACCGGGGAGAGCACCGACCCAGGGCCGAGTCAGACTGCCGCCGTGTCGGCGGAGCCTTTCGAACGCGTGGTCCGAGTTCTTCCCGACCTGCGCGCCCTGCACAAGACCTTCGACTACACGGTTCCCACTGCGCTCGCCGAGCGAATCAGGGTGGGAACCCAGGTCCGCATCGCTCTGGGGCCTCGGCGGGTGGGGGGGTGGGTCGTCGAAGACCCCGTCGCACCGACACCGGGTGTGGTGCTGCGGCCCATCGCGGCCGTGCGGGGCTGGGGCCCCCCTCCGGCCGTGCTCGAGCTGGCGCAGTGGGCCGCCTGGCGCTGGGCCGGGCCCGTGCCGACGTTGCTTCGTACCGCCTCGTCTGCGCTCGCGGTCCGCTCCCTCCCTGCGGTCCGGCCCCCGGGCCCGCCGAGCCATGAGCTCGACGACGCCACGGCAGGTCGCGAAGGTCTCGGGGAGGGGACCACGGTCGTCCGCCTCGGGCCTGGCGGTGATCCCTGGCCCGTCGTGATGGCGGCGGTGACCCGTCTCGAATCCGCCCGACCTGACGCGGGGGTGCTCGTGCTCACTCCGGGACTCCGGGCCGCGCACGACATGGCACGGCGGCTGCGGTCACAGGGAATCGCCACCGCCCTGCTCCCCGGTGACTGGGCGCGGGCGCGTGCGGGTGGGTGCGTGGTCGTGGGAGCGCGCGCCGCGGCCTTCGCGCCGATGCCGCGTCTTGCCGCCGCCGTCGTGCTCGACGCGCACGACGAGGTGTACCACGAAGAGCGCGCCCCGACATGGGCAGCATGGGCGGTAGTGGTGGAACGGGCCCGGCGCGACGGCGTCCCTTGCGCGTTGGTGACACCCTGCCCGACGCTCGAGATCATGGCGGCCGGGACGTTGGTCGTCGGGCCACGAACTGTCGAGCGTCGGGCCTGGCCCGTGGTCGAGGTCGTCGACCGCCGCGACGACGACCCCCGCTCGGGGCTGTTCTCCGAGCGTCTTGTGCGCGTGGTCCGGGAGGGGCTCGAGACGCCGGGGGGAAGGCTCGTGTGCGTTGTCAATCGCACGGGACGGGTGAGACTCGTCGGGTGTGGCGCGTGTGGAGAACTGGCGCGCTGTGAGCGTTGCGGCGCCGCGCTCGAACTGGTGGCCGACGCGCGCCGGGGAGCCCGGCGGCAGCCCGCCTCGTCCCTTGCACCCGACGTCGAAGCCGTTCCGTTGTTGCGTTGTCGACAGTGTGGTGAGGAGCGACCCGTGGTGTGCGCGCGGTGCGGCACCACTCGCATGAAAGCCCTGCGGTTGGGCGTGACGCGCGTGCGAGAGGAGCTCGAAGCGCTGGCCGGGGTCGAGGTGGCCGAGGTGTGGGGGCCGGCGGCCGGGGTCGACGGCGAAGACGACGCGGTCCGGCGCGCCCGGGTCGTCGTCGGCACCGAAGCGGCATTACACCGTGTGCCCGACGCCAGCGTGGTGGCGTTCTTGGAGTTCGACTCGGAATTGCTCGCCCCGCGCTTTCGGGCCGGCGAACAGGCCATGGCACTCCTGGCCCGGGCGGCCCGGCTCGTGGCCGGCTGGGGGGGGCGACCCATCGGGGACCGGGCCCCGGGTCGGTTGATCATCCAGACGCGCCAGCCCCGGCATCCTGCGGTGCTGTCGGCTGTGTCGGCCGATCCCGGTGTTCTCGCCACCGCAGAGTCCGATGTGCGCCGCGCGCTGGGCCTTCCACCATTTTGCGCTCTGGCGGTTGTATCCGGGGCGGCCGCCGACATCTACGGCGGCGCCTTGCGTGACGGCGCTCCCGAGGCGGTCGAAGTCCGGGGACCCGTCGACGGTGCATGGTCGGTCCGAGCTCCCGATCACCGAAGTCTGTGCGACCTCCTCTCCGCCGTGCCGCGCCCCGCCGGTCGGCTCCGGGTCGAGGTCGACCCGGTGCGATCGTGACGGCCGGACTTACCGTCCCGGTACGATGGGGGGCATGTCGAGGTACTCCATCCGCCTGTATGGCGACCCGGTGTTGCGCCAGTGCGCCGCGCAAGTGCAGGACATCGATGGGACCGTGAAGCAACTTGCCGACGACATGGTCCAGACCATGTACGAGGCACCCGGAGTGGGTCTGGCCGCACCACAAGTCGGTGTCCAGAAGCGGATGTTCGTCTACGACACGGGGGACGGCGAGGGGCCCGTCACCGTCGTGAACCCGGTGCTGGCCGAGGCACGGGGGGAGTGGACCTTCGACGAGGGCTGCTTGTCTATCCCCGGGCTGTCGTGGCCCATCGTTCGTCCCAAAGAGGTCCACCTCACCGGGTTCGACCTCGACGGCAATGAGATCTCAGTCGAAGCGGACGAATTCCTGGCTCGCGTGTTCCAGCACGAGGTCGACCATCTCGACGGCGTGTTGCTCGTGGAACGCCTCGACGACGACCAGCGCAAAGAGGCCAAGCGCATCCTGCGCACCCGCACGCTGGGCTTGCCCGACGCGGATCCCGACGGGTTGCGCACCCTCGTCGGCGACGAGCGCTCCACCCGGCTCTCCGGCCTGTAGCGACGCGCCGCCGTCGGTGGCCCGCCTGGTCTTCTTGGGGACACCCCCGGCCGCCGCGGTCTCTCTCGAGGCCCTCGTCCATGCGGGCCACGACGTTGTTCTGGTGGTGAGCCGCGCCGACGCGCGTCGTGGGCGCGGCACCACGCACTCGCCCAGCCCCGTGAAACGCGCCGCCCTCGAGCTCGGGATCGAGGTCACGGACCGTCTCGACGACCTCCCTGCGACGGGTGCGGAGCTCGGTGTCGTCGTGGCCTACGGTCGGCTCGTGCCGGGCCGCATCCTGGATGTGCTCCCCATGGTGAACGTGCACTTCTCGCTGTTGCCCCGCTGGCGGGGCGCGGCGCCGGTGGAACGGGCTGTCCTCGCCGGCGACACCGAGACCGGCGTGGGCCTGATGCGTCTCGAGCAGAGTCTCGACACGGGACCGGTGCTCGCACAACGCCGTGTCACGATCGGCGCCCGAGAACACGTTTCGGCGCTCACCAACCGGCTGGCCACGATCGGCGCCGAGCTCCTGGTCGACACCCTGGCGGTGGGTGTCGACTCCCTTCCGGCCGGCGCGGCACAGCAGGGGGAGCCGACCTACGCCGAGAAGGTGCGTCCCGAAGAGCTCCGGCTCAACTGGTGGCGCGCCGCGTCCGAGCTCGAACGGGTGGTGCGCCTCGACCGGGCCTGGACGACGTTCCGCCACGAGCGCCTGCGCGTGCTCGACGCCGTCGTCAGGTCCGGGCCGCTATCGGACGAGAACAGCGATGCGCCGGTCGTTCCCGGCACCCTGGAACAGGTCGCGGTCCGCACCGGAGACGGGGTCTTGGAGCTCGTCGAGGTGCAGCCGGCGGGGAAGCGCCCGATGTCCGCATCGGCGTGGTGCCGCGGCGTCCGGGTGGAGGCCGGCGAGACACTCGGGGGCGACGAGTAGCGCCGGTAGGCTCGGTGGAGATGCTTCGGATCGCCCCTTCGGTGCTGTCGGCTGACTTCGGGAGCCTGGCCGAAGCCGTCGGTGAGGTGGCCGCCGAGGCCGACTGGCTGCACGTCGACGTGATGGACGGCCACTTCGTTCCCAACTTGACCATCGGCCCACCCGTGGTGGCGTCACTGCGCCGGCATTCGGGGTTGTTCTTCGACTGCCACCTCATGATGACCAACCCTGGGGACTTCCTCGAGTCGTTCCGCCACGCCGGGGCCGACGGGTGCACGGTCCACGTCGAAGTGGGCGACACCACCGCGCTCCTGGCCCAGGCCAAGAGTCTGGGCCTTCGAGCCGGGCTGGCGATCAATCCCGAGACGCCGTATGAGGCCATCGATCCCTTCCTGGGAGAGGCCGACCTGATCCTGTGCATGACGGTCCATCCCGGCTTCGGGGGTCAGCGGTTCATGGCCGAGGTGCTCCCCAAGATCGCCCGCACCCGGGCCGAGCTCGACCGGCGCGGGCTCGGCGCCGAGCTCGAGGTCGACGGAGGCATCGACGAGGACACTGCCGGCGCGGTGGTCCGCGCCGGGGCGCGCGTCCTGGTGGCCGGCTCGGCCATCTTCTCCGCCGATCGTCCGTGGGAGGCAGCTCGCCGGCTCCGCCTGGCGGGAGAAAAAGCCCTGCCCGGAGGCCAAAGAGACGAGGCCAAGTAGAATGGTGGTCCCATGACGGCCTCCCAGGAGACGCCCGGGGCGGGCCCCCGGGACGATGATCCCGCCGATCTCGCCGCCATGCGACGGGCCCTCGCGCTGGCCGCCTCGGTCCGCACGCGCACGTCCCCGAACCCCTGGGTCGGTGCGGTCGTGGTCACTTCCGCCCGCGACGTCTTCGAAGGGGCGACGGCTCCTCCTGGTGGGCCCCACGCGGAAGTGGTGGCCCTGGCTTCGGCCGGCGACGGCGCCCGGGGGGCGACGTTGTACTGCACCCTCGAGCCCTGTGCCCATCACGGCCGGACCCCGCCGTGTACCGGCGCCATCCTCGCCGCCGGCGTGGCGCGCGTGGTGGTGGCGGTCCTCGACCCCGACCCGCAGGTGTCGGGGAGAGGGGTGGCCGCGCTGCGCGACGGGGGCATCGTCGTGGACGTGGGAGTGGCCGCCGACGAGGCCGCCGATCTCCTGGCACCGTATCTGAAGCACCGGCGCAGCGGTAGGCCATGGGTCGTGCTCAAGCTGGCGGCCACGATGGACGGGCGCATCGCCGCGCCCGATGGATCGGCCCGCTGGCTCACCGGGGAGGCGGCACGCGCCGATGCCCATCGACTACGAGCCTTGTCCGACGCGGTGCTCGTGGGGGCGGGGACGGTCCGTTGCGACGACCCCGAGCTCACCGTGCGCGTCGATCCGATCCCCGAGCACCAACCACTGCGCGTCGTCCTCGGGCACGCGCCCGACGCGGCCAAGGTCCACCCCGCGTTGGAATTGTCGGGGGAGCCCGCCGCGGTGCTCGACGAGCTCGGAGCCAAAGGTGTGTTGCAGGTGCTCATCGAAGGCGGAGCGCGCGTGGCACATGCCTTTCACCGGGCCGGGCTCGTGGACCGCTACGTCCTCTATCTGGCCCCGGCTCTGTTCGGAGGCGATGACGCCGTGCCCATGTTCGGCGGCCCCGGTGCCCCCGGCGTCGAAGACCTGTGGCGGGGCCGGTTGGTGTCGGTCGCCCAACTCGGCGCCGACGTGCGAATCGAGCTCGCCCCGGCTGGATCCGGCGGACCTGGCGCGCCCTCGCCCGGAGTGGGGCCATGACCAGTTTCAGCGGCATCGAGGACGCCATCGCCGCCATCGGACGTGGCGAGATCGTGGTCGTGGTCGACGACGAAGATCGCGAGAACGAGGGCGATCTCGTCATGGCGGCGGAAGCGGTCACTCCCGAGAAGATCGCTTTCTTCCTCGCCCACACCTCGGGTGTCATCTGCGTGCCGCTGTTGCCCGATCGCGCCGATGTGCTCGAGCTCCCGCTCATGGTGAGCGAGAACACCGAGTCACAGCGCACCGCCTTTACCGTCAGCGTCGACTACGGCCACGGGACCACGACGGGCATCTCGGCCGAGGACCGGGCATCGACGATCCACGCCTTGATCGACCCGCACACGCGCCCGGTCGAGCTCAACCGCCCCGGCCACATCTTCCCCCTTCGATACCGGCCCGGCGGGGTGCTCAAACGCGCCGGGCACACCGAGGCCACCATCGATCTGGTGTCGGCCGCGGGCCTCTATCCCGCCGGCGTGCTGTGCGAGCTCGTCTCGGCGGACAAGACCCGTATGGCCCGGCTGCCCGAGCTCGAGCAATTCGCTCACACCCACGGGATGCCACTGCTCACCATCGCGGACCTGATCCGGTACCGGCGCCACAAGGACAAGTTGGTGGAGTGCATCGCGGGGCCGGCGCGCATCCCCACCGAGTTCGGGGACTTCGCCGGGTACGTCTATGAGTCCGAGCTCGACGGTGAGCACCACCTGGCCGTGGTCCGAGGCGACGTCAGGGGTAAGAGCGACGTGCTCGTGCGGGTCCACTCCGAATGCCTCACCGGCGACGCCTTCGGGTCACTGCGCTGCGATTGCGGCCCGCAGCTGACCGAGGCGGTACGGCTCATCGCCAAAGAGGGGACCGGCGTCATCGTGTACCTGCGCGGCCACGAAGGCCGCGGCATCGGGCTCGCCCACAAGCTGCGTGCCTACAACCTCCAGGAGCAGGGGCACGACACCGTGGACGCCAACTTGGAGCTCGGGCTGCCGGTGGACAACCGGGAGTACGGCATCGGGGCCCAGATCCTCGTCGACCTCGGCGTCACCACCATGCGTCTCATGACCAACAACCCCATCAAATACGGCGGCCTGGAGGGCTTCGGCCTCGACATCGTCGAGCGCGTCCCCCTGACCCTGCACTCGAACCCCGAGAACATCGCCTACCTGCGAACCAAGCGCGAACGCCTTGGCCACTTCATGGAAGGCCTCGACGACGAGGTAGGCGATGACAAGCTCTGACGCCACCGCGCTCTCAGCAAATGCGGTCGACGACGCCGCCCGGCGGGTCCACATCTCGCACGTCGGTGACGTGGCCAGCGAGGCCCGGGTGGCGTTGGTGTGCGCCAAGTTCAACGGTGGGATCACCGAGCGCCTGCTCGACGGGGCCCTCCTCGGACTCGACAAGAGCGGCATCAAGCCCTCCGCGGTCACCGTGGCCTGGGTGCCCGGTGCTTTCGAGCTGCCCCTGGCGGCGATGCGGCTGGCCGAGTCGGGATCCGTCGATGCCGTGGTGGCGCTGGGCGCGGTGATCCGGGGCGAGACGGCGCATTTCGATTTCGTCGCCGGCGAATGTGCGTCGGGTCTCCAGCGCGCCGCCCTCGACACCGGCATTCCGGTGGTGTTCGGGGTGCTCACCACCGACACCGTCGACCAGGCCCTGGCCCGGTGTTCCGAGGGAGACGCCAACAAGGGTTTCGAAGCGGCCGTGACCGCGCTCGAGATGGCAGATCTGCTTCGCAAGCTTCCGGGTCCGTCCCCGGCGCGGACGCGCTGAGGCCTCGGCGAATCACCATGCTCCGACTCGTCTTGCCCAAGGGCTCGCTGGAGAAGGCCACCCTCGACCTCTTCGCCGCCGCTGACCTGGCTGTCGTGCGGAGCTCGGACGTCGACTACCGGGCCAGCATCGACGACCCCCGCGTCGACGAGGTCCGCATCCTGCGGCCCCAGGAGATCCCCGGGTATGTCGCCGAGGGCAACTTCGACCTGGGCATCACGGGCCGGGACTGGATCGAGGAGACCGGCGCCGAGGTGATCTCGCTGGGCGAGCTCGCCTATTCGAAGGCCACTTCCAACCCCATCCGCGTCGTCCTGGCGGTCGCCCAGGACTCCCCGGTGACGACCATCGCCGATCTGCCCCCGGGGGCAAGGGTCTCGACCGAGTACCCCGAGCTCACCCGACGTGTCCTCGAGAAGCACGGCGTGCACGCCGAGATCCGCATGTCGTACGGCGCCACCGAGGCCAAGATCCCTGACATCGCCGACGCGGTGGTCGAGATCACCGAGACGGGCCGTGCCCTGGCTGCGGCTCGGTTGCGGGTCGTCGAGACGCTGCTCGTGTCGCGCACCGAGCTCATCGCCAACCCGGTGTCGGCTTCGGACCCGTCTAAGCGACTCGCCATGAGCCACCTCTTGACCTTGTTGCAGGGCGCGCTCGAGGCCCGGGGCAAGGTCCTGCTCAAGCTGAACGTGGCGACGGACAAGCTCGAAGCGGTGGTGTCGGTCCTGCCGGCGCTCAAGTCCCCGACGGTCTCGGAGCTCTCGGGCGAGGCCGGCTATGCAGTGGAGACCGTGGTGGAAAAGACCCAGGTCAACGTTTTGATCCCCGCGCTCAAGGACCGGGGCGCCACCGACATCATCGAGTTGCCGATCTCGAAGATCGTGCACTGACGGTCAGGTCGACGACGATGGCCCAGCCTCGCGGTGGCCCTCGGGCACCGCGAATCGGAGTGGTGGTCGAGTTCGACGAGCCCCGGGGCCTCGGTGTGGTGCGCGACGACGACGGGCGGAACTACCCGTTCCACTGCGCGGCGATCGCCGACGGCACCAGGCGCATCGAGCCCGGCACCCCGGTGGTGTTCTCGGTGGCCGCCGCGCACCGGGGCCGCCACGAAGCTCGGGCGGTGACGACGGTCGGGGTCAGTTGAGCGCGCCGGCCCGGCTCAGATCTAATCGCCCGGATCTATTCGCCGGGATCTAATCGCCGGGATCTATTCGGTCGTCGGCTCCCCGTCGGCGGAGGGTGAGGACTCGCTGATCTGGACGTAGGCGAGGCGGATCTGGGCCAGGGCATCGTTCAGCGAGGGCTCGGCTTCTCCCAGCCTGCCGGCGAGGCCCTCCACCAGTGCGGCCATGGCGTCGACGGCCAGGCGCGCCTGGTCGCGTCGGGGTGGTTGTTGTGACAGGTGAATGGCGGCCAACTCGAACAATCCGTAGGCGTGGTTGGCCACGACCACGTCGGCGGGTGTGCCCAGCAACTGGCGACGCAACTCGTCGAGCCGACCGGCGAGCTCGGCTTGCTCCTCGGGCCCGAGGTCATCCAGATCGGATTCGTCGGCCTCGCCATGATGGGACGGGGCGACCCCGGCACCGGTATCGGAGGGTCCCGAGGCGCCTGGGTGCGGCGGTGTTCCGGGGAGGTCGGGGGCGGTCCGGTCGGCGCCGGCGGGCTGCACTCTGTGCTCGCCCTCAGGTGTCCAGAGGCTGCTCACGCCTGGTAGCGTAGAGCTTTGAGCCAACAGGGAAAGCGGGGTCACGCCGTCGGGCGAACCCCCACCCGCCACCGGGCAACGGTGCGTCGGGTTTCGCATGGGGGTCCGTGACCGGATCCCGAAGGCTGCGACCTCGCTTCCGCGAATGGCTTCGGGGAGACTCGGAGTCCTGTAACGACGGGAGTGATGTCGCATCGCCACACCCATGACGACCAACGAGACCAGGATCAACGATCGCATTCGTGCGCGCGATGTACGCCTGGTGGACCCAGATGGCCTCCAGCTCGGGATACGCCCGTTGCCCGAGGCTCTGGCGATCGCCCGGCAGCTCGACCTGGATCTGGTTGAAGTCGCGCCTCTGGCCAACCCGCCTGTCTGCCGGATCATGGACTATGGCAAGTACAAGTTCGACGAGGCGCAGAAGGCCAAGGAGTCCAGGCGCAAGACGACCAGCGTCGGGATCAAGGAGATGAAGTACCGGCCCAAGATCGGCCCCGGTGACTTCGACACCAAGACCCGACAGGTTCTCAAGTTCCTGAACGAGGGCCACAAGGTCAAGGTCACGATCATGTTCCGAGGGCGAGAGGTGTTCCATCCCGAGCTAGGGAAGAAGATCCTCGATCGGGTGGCCGAGCACGTCGACGGGACGGCCCGGGTGGAATCTGATCCGAGGCTCGACGGTCGCAACATGGTGATGGTGCTGGCACCGGACAAACGGGCCAAGCAGTCCGCCGCAGCCCGGGCGGCACAAGGTGATGACGAAGTGCCCGGCCCGGTGAGCGGGGGTCCGGCCAAGCCCGCCAAGAGCGGGAGTCCGGGAGTAGTGGGGACAAACGGCGGATCGCCCGCCGCGGCACCAGCGGCGGCCACAGGGGATGCAGAGCCCGGTCGCGAGGAAGGAAACTGACATGCCGAAGATGAAGACCGACAGGGGCGCTGCCAAGCGCTTCAAGGTCACCGGCACCGGCCGACTGCGCCGGCGCCAGGCCAATCGCTCTCACCTGCTCGAAAAGAAGAACAGTGTCCGCACGCGCCGGTTGGGGCGCGAGACCGAAGTCGCCGCCGCGGACCGCCGCGAGGTGCGGCGCCTGCTCGGTCGGTAACAGAGGCGGGCACAAGCTCGCTCGTCACGGATCGCCGCACCGGGCACCGGTGGGAGCGGTCCCATGTCATTCACGAAAGGAGCTCGTCATGGCCAGGGTGAAGCGCGCCGTCAACGGCAAGAAGCACCGTCGTGCCGTCCTCGAGTCGGCCCAGGGTTATTACGGCAACCGGAGCCGCACCTTCCGTTCCGCCAACGAAGCGGTCATGCACTCGCTCCAGTACGCGTACCGCGATCGTCGGGCACGTAAGGGAGACTTCCGCCGCCTGTGGATCCAACGCATCAACGCCGGAGCCCGGGCCAACGGCACGAGCTACAGCCGGCTCATCGCCGGCCTGCGCGAGGCCGAGGTCGTCGTGGACCGCAAGGTGCTCGCCGATCTCGCCGTCACCGACCCCGAGGCGTTCACGCGTCTGGTGGGCGTAGCAAGATCCGCCCTGGCCGACGGACCCTCGACTCCGGTGACAGCGGAGGCCGGGGACCGCTCCTGACCACGGGCCTGGCCTTCCGGCATCAGCGGGTCCAGCGCCTGCGCCGGTTGCTGGCGCGACGCGCCACGCGCCATTCCGAGAGGGCATTCGTCGTGGAGGGGGTCAAGCTCCTGCACAGCGCGCTCCAAGCGGGCGCACCGGTGGAGGCGGTGTTCGTCGACGATCGGGCCCGGCGCAGTCCCGAGTTCTCCGCGGTCCTCGACAGCGCGCTCGACCAAGGAGCCCGGATCTTCGATCTGGCACCCGGTGTGCTCGAACGGGTGGCCGACACTGTGACACCGCAACCCGTCCTGGCTGTGGTGGGGATGCCTGATGCCACCCTCGACCTGCTCGGTGGGGCGACGTTCGTGGTGGTGTGCATTGATGTGCGTGACCCGGGCAACGCCGGTGCGGTGATCCGGGTGGCTCACGCCGCGGGGGCTGATGCCGTGGTGTGCAGTGAAGGGACGGTGGACCCCTTCAACCCGAAAACGGTGCGGGCGTCGGCGGGCTCGGTCCTCCACATCCCGATCGTGGTGGCCGGAGACGCCGAGTCGGTCCTCGACTCGCTGAAGGGACACGGCCTACGGTGCCTGGCCGCGGTGTCGAGAGGGGGGACGCCCTACAGCGACGTCGATGTGACGTCTCCGTTCGCCCTGGTACTCGGGAACGAGGCCAGTGGGCTGCCGTCGCAGCTCGCGCCGCGCCTCGATGCGATGGTGACCATTCCCATGGGAGGCGGGGCCGAGTCCCTCAACGTGTCGACCGCGGCGGCGGTCCTGTGCTTCGACGCGGCGCGGCGGCGCTCTAACCTGCACGCCATGGGAGAGCCCCGTTGACCCCGTCCCCGGCCGGTGACAACGGGTCCCAGTCACCTGGTGTCGATCCTGAGGGATTGGTGTCTTCGGCCGTGGATCGGTTGACCACGATCTCCACGTTGGCGGCTCTGGACGATCTGCAGACTGACCTTCTGGGAAAGCGCTCCGCGCTGGCCCGAGCGCATCAAGGTCTGGTGGCGCTCGACCCCGGGGCGCGCCCCGAGGCGGGACGTCGTCTCAACGAGGCGCGTCGACAGATCGAGTCCCACCTCGCCGATCTCCGACGCAGGCTCGAATCCGACGAGCGCGCGACACGGCTCGAGGCCGACCGCCTCGACCTGACCGAGGTCATCGCCCCGGCGTTGCGGGGGCGGCTGCACCTCGTCCAGCGGACACGAGACGAGCTCGAGGACGTCTTCGTGGGGATGGGGTTCCGGGTGGCCGAAGGACCCGAGGCCGAAACCGACTGGTACAACTTCGAGGCGCTGAACATGCCGCCCGCGCATCCGGCGCGCGGGATGTGGGACACGCTCTATCTCGATCTCGGGGAGCCCGAGACGGTGATGTTGCGGACCCACACCTCCCCGGTCCAGGTGCGCCTCATGAAGAGCCAGGGGCCACCGATCTACGCCGTGATGCCGGGGAAGTGCTATCGCCGCGACACCCCCGACGCCCGTCACATCCCGACGTTCCACCAGATCGAGGGGCTGGTCGTCGATGGCGGCATCAGCTTTGCCGATCTGGCCGGGACCATCGAGGCCTTCACCACCGCCTACTTCGGTCCCGACATCCACAGCCGATTGCGACCGTCGTACTTCCCCTTCACCGAGCCTTCCGCCGAGTACGAGATCACGTGCACGATCTGCAAGGGCTCGGGATGTCGGACCTGCTCGCAGACGGGGTGGATCGAGCTCGGTGGATGCGGCATGGTCGACCCGGCTGTCCTCGCCGCAGTCGGTCTGGACGCGGAGCAGTGGACGGGATTCGCCTTCGGGTTCGGGATCGACCGATGCGCCCAGATGCGCCACGAGATTCCCGATATGAGGGTGTTCTTCGACAACGACCTGCGCGTCCTGCGCCAGATCTGAGCTCCCTGTGCGCGTCCCCCTTTCGTGGTTGACGGATTTCGCGCCCTTCGGTGGCGACACCGTCGACCTGGCATCGACCCTCGACGACCTAGGGCTGGTGGTCGAGGAGATCCAACCCGTCGGAGAAAGCCTCGGCGACGTGGTGCTGGCCCGCGTCCTCGAGATCGGGGCCATCGCCGGGGCCGACCGGATCCGTCGCGTCGTCGTGGAGGCGGGCGGCGAACCAGTCGACGTGGTGTGCGGGGCCTGGAACTTCCACGAGGGTGACATCGTCCCCTTTGCTCCCGTGGGCTCGGTGCTCCCCGGGGGCTTCGAGATCAGCCGACGCAAGAAGAAAGGTGTCGTCTCCAACGGGATGCTGTGCTCGGGACGTGAGCTGGGGTTGTCCGAGGACCACGAGGGCATCTTGATCGTCCATGACGCCGGGGCCTCGGGTGTCGGTGGATCGGACGGGCCCGATGCCGATGTCCCGCGTGCCATGGCTCCGGGGACCCGCCTGGTCGACGCGCTCGGGATCACTTCCGACACCGTGTTCGACATCGCGGTGGAGGCCAACCGTCCCGATGCGTGGTGTGTGGCCGGGATCGCCCGCGACCTGGCGGCTGCCCGGCGTCTCCCCTTCACGTTGCCCGAGCCCACCGCGCCGATGTCGGACTCGGGAGCGCCTGTGGCCACGCTGACCACGGTGGAGGTGGTCGACGACGACTTGTGCCCTCGCTTCACCTCCCGGGTCCTGCTCGACGTCGAGGTGAGGCCCTCACCGGAGTGGATCGCCCGGCGCCTGACATTGGCCGGGATGCGTCCCATCAACAACGTCGTCGACGCATCGAACTACGTCATGCTCGACTTGGGCCAGCCCACGCATCCTTATGACCTCGACCTCGTCGCCGGCGGAGGACTGCGGGTCAGAGCGGCCAGGCCCGGTGAGATCGTGACCACGCTCGACGGTGTGGAGCGTCGCATGGGGGAGCGATCGGTGGGCATGGGCGACGATCGCCGGGACTGCGTCATCTGCGACGGCGATGACGAACCAATCGGAATCGGCGGGATCATGGGAGGAGCCACGAGCGAGATCTCGTCCTCGACGCGCCGGGTCCTGCTCGAGGCGGCGTACTTCACGCCCATGGCCATCGCCAGAAGCTCCAAGCGACTCAGTCTCCGCTCCGAGGCGTCGGCCCGTTTCGAACGGGGTTGCGACCCAGAGGGGATCGACCGGGCCGCCACCCGACTGTGTGAGCTGCTCGGAGCGACGGCGGGGGAGCGGTATCGCAACGCCGAGGGAGTGGTCGATGTGCGGGGGCCTGTGCCCGGCCCTGCTCGGGTCACGGTACGGACGGCGCGTGTCAACGGCGTGCTCGGGAGCGAGCTCGACGATGACCAGGTGGTCGGGTACCTCGAGCCCATCGGGTTCACGTGCAGGCCCCAATCGACGGGTGTCGTCGAGGTGACGGTGCCCACGTTCCGTCCCGACACAAGTCGCGAGATCGACGTCATCGAAGAGGTGGCTCGGCACCACGGCTATGCGAAGCTGCCGCGGCGACGACCCTTCACACCGCAGGTGGGCCGGCTCACCCCGTATCAGCGCGATCGGCGTCTGGCGCGTCAGATGATGGCGGGGCTGGGCGCGCATGAGGCCTGGACGGCGTCGTTGCTCGGGCCCGACCAACAGTCGAAGGTGGGCATCGAGGGCGGGGTGCGGGTGACCAATCCGCTCACACCCGACGAGAGCGTGTTGCGACAGAGCCTTCTGCCCGGGATGTTGGGTGCTCTCGCCTTCAACGCCGATCGTCGGCAAGGGGAAGTACGCCTCTTCGAAGTAGGTCACGTGTTCCCACCGCCGGGGCCCGACCGGGTGGCCCACGCGCTGGCCCGGTCGGGCGACACAGTGATCGCGGAGCGCGACGTCCTGGCGTTGGCGCTGGCCGGCGCAGGCGATGACGCCCGCAGCGCCGCGGCAGCCTGGCAGGTCTTGGTCGACGGCTTTGGGATCGTGGACGTCGCCCTCGTCGTCCCCGGCGCCAGCGGCGGGGACGGCCACGACTCGGTCCCGGCCGGCATGCACCCGACCCGCTGTGCCCGCCTCGTGGTGTCGAGCCCCGACGGAGGGCCCGGGCCGGTGCTCGGTGTGGTGGGCGAGGTGGACCCGAGCGTGCTGGAGGAGTTCGGGCTCGACGCCGAGCACCGGCGTGTGGGCTGGCTGGAGGTGGATCTGGAGACGCTGCTCAACGACGTGCCCCGACGCCGTGACTTGGTCAGCGCGGTGAGCAGGTTCCCGTCGAGCGACATCGATCTGGCCTTCGTGGTCGACGACACCGTCCCTGCCGCGGCGGTGCAGATGACGCTGCATCAGTTCGGTGGTGAGCTCCTCGAGTCACTGGCGCTCTTCGACGTGTACCGGGGCCCCGGTGCCCCCGAAGGGTCGCGCAGCCTCGCCTATCGCCTTCGGCTGTGCGCAACGGACCGGACCCTCACCGACCAGGAGGTCGCCGAGGTACGCGCCCGATGCATCGCCGCGGTGGAGCAGGCGCACCGAGCGCGCCTGCGGGGCTGAGGCCGTGGTGAAAGGCTCGAGAGACTCGGCACGAAGCCTCGCCGTCGAGGTGGTGGGTGCGACGGGACCTACGACCGCCACTTCCATCGGAACCCACAAGGTGTTGTACTGCGTGGCAGGGTCGATCGTGTTTCACACCGAGGCGGGCGACGTGGGGTTGGCGCCGGGAGATCGCATGGAGCGCCCGACCGGAGTGACCCACGGCGCATCTGTCGGTCCCGCCGGCGTCGAGTGCGTCGAGGCGTTCCGCTCCTAGCGCTGTAGATGTTTCAGAGCGGCGTAGTTCGGCGATGTGCGGCTACAGAGGGTGAGGGCTACCGTCGCGACCTGATGGGTGAACGAGGCGGCATCGGCGTCGAGGTGGGATGACGATGGCCGCTGTCGTGCTCGTCGATGCCATCTCCCCGTCGATCGGGCTGCACACCCTGCTGACCGGCTTCCAGACAGACGGGCTGAGCCTGGTGTCGCTCGCCATCGAGCTCGGCCTGGTGGTCTGGTACGTGGTGGCGGTCCGGCGCCTCGCCCGGAAAGGTCGCCGTTGGTCACCGTGGCGCACCGCTTCGTTCGTGGGTGCCACCGTCCTCGTGATCGCCGCCGTGCAGTCAGGACTGGCTGCCTATGACGACCAGGTCTTCGCCGCGCACGTCGTCCAGCACCTCCTGCTCATGAACTTCGCGCCGATTCTCTACGCGCTGAGCGCGCCTGTGACCCTGGCGCTGCAGTCCTCGGGCCGACCCACCCAGGAGCGCATGCTCAAGATCATCCATCACCCGGTGGTGGAACTGCTGACCAATCCGGTGTTCGTCGTTCTCGTCGCCTACGGCACCATGATCGGCTACTTCCTCACGCCGTTCTACAACTTCTCGCTCGAACACCCGCTCATCCACGACCTCACCCATCTCCACTTCCTCGTGTCGGGTTGTCTGTTCTGGTGGTTGGTGGTCGGGCGCGACCCTTCGCGCTGGCGTCTCTCGCATCCGGTCAAGCTCGGGATCCTGGCCATCGGCATCCCCGTGACCGCCGTGCTCGGGGTCAGCCTCACCGGTGCCCGGGACTCGATCGCGCCGCTCTTCCACAGTGTGGCCGACACCCACACCGGGGGGTCGATCCTGTGGGTGATGGGGGAGCTCACCACCTTTGTGGCCATGGCGTTGATCGTCTACCAGTGGATGAAGTTCGAAGAGCGCGAGGCGGTCCGTGCCGATCGACTCCTCGACGCCGAGTCCTCGGCGTAGGGACTTCGACGATGGCCTGGCAATCGCCCCTGGTGGCGGATTGGGAGCAGCGCGGGACCTACCGGACGTTCGAGGGGCTCAAGACCTTTGTCATCGACGTCCCCGCCGCCGGCACCGAGACGCTCGAGCCCCTGGTCATCGTGCACGGGTTTCCGAGCAGCTCCTTCGACTACCACCACGTGGTCGACGCCCTGGCCGAGCATCGAAGGGTGTTGCTCTTCGACATGATCGGCTACGGGCTTTCCGCCAAGCCCGATCGCCCGTACTCGGTCGACCTTCAGGCCGACGTTGCCCAGGCCGTCGTCGCCGATGTCGGGGTGTCGAGCCTGGCCCTGCTCACCCACGATCTCGGCGATACCGTCGGCGGTGAGCTCCTGGCCCGTCACGCCGAGGGCCGGTGGCCCGTCGAGATCACGCGACGGGTGATCACCAACGGCAGCATCTACATCGAGATGGCCCATCTCAGCACGGGGCAACAGCTCCTCTTGAGTCTTGCTGACGAACGGTTACCCGACACCGCCGGCATCGACGGCGCCACCATGCAGGCCAGTTTGTCGGCGACCTTTGCAACCGGGTCCCGTGTCGCAGACTCTGATCTGGCCGGGGAATGGGAGCTCATCTCCCACGACGGGGGCCACCTCCTGTTGCCGCGGACCATCCGGTACATCGAGGAGCGACGTCGCAACCAGGCCCGGTTCACCGGAGCCATCGAGACCCATCCCTCGCCGTTGGCGATCGTGTGGGGCACAGAAGACCCCATCGCGGTCGCGCCCATGGCTAGTCGGCTTCGTGAGGCGAGGCCCGACTCGACGCTTACCTGGCTGCATGACGTCGGGCACTACCCGATGATCGAGGCTCCGGCCACGTTCCTCGAAGCGGTCATCCCTGCACTTCACTGAGCCGCTTCAGTTCCCCTCAGGTGGTCGGGGATCTCGCCACATCGGCCAGACCGGTGGCCCGCCGGGGAGGACGATCTCCCCGGTGACCTCGAAGCGGTGACGGCGGTAGAAGGCGATGTTGCTCTGTTTGGATGACTCGAGGTATGCGCCGATGCCCTCGCGGTCGCAGCGTTCGAGGATGGGGGAGAGGAGCGCCGATGCGATGCCCTTGCCCTGATGAATGGGATCGGTGCCGAGGACGGCCAGGTACCAGTGCGGGGTGCGGGGATGTTGTCGCTCGATGGTCGAGACGACCCGCAAGGCGCGTGGGACGTGGAGGCCGAAGGCCGAGACCATCTTGGGTGCGCCCCGCAACACCTGCCCGAATCGCAGTCTCCAATTGTTGGGAGGGTCCCACAGAGCTCCGCCAACTCGATCGGTGTCGGTAAAGCAACCCCCGTGGGGAAGATGCTGATTGGTGAGGGCGGCCTCGAAGTACAGGGCCACGCGGCGTCGCCGTGAGGAGTCGGCAGGAATCAGGAAGCTCATGACGGGATCGTCGTAGAAGGCGCGCGCCAGGCTGGCCGCCAGGGGCCCGGCGTCGGCTTGGTTGGCGACGCGTACGGGGCCGGGCACGGCGCCAAACCTACCGTTGCCTCGTCGGGCACGCCTCGATGCGCGGAGCAGTGCCGGGCCATGGTCAACCTGGGAGACTCGGGACCATGTCGCGTCCCGTGCCCTTCGGGCACCCCGTCAATGTGCGCTACCTCGAGGTTGACCGACAGGGTGTGGTCTTCAACATGTGGTATCTGGCTTACCTCGACGACGCCTTGACGGCGTTTCTGGGATCCGGGGGACTTCCGTATGGGGACCTGTTGGAGTCGGGCTATGACGTCCAGGTCGTCCACATCGAGCTCGATTGGCACGGGCCCCTCGGCTACGGCGAACGGGCCGAAGTGCAGGTTCGTGTGGCGAACATCGGACGGACGTCGTTCAAGCTCCGCTTCGTGATGCTGGCATCGGGGCGCCCTGTCGTCGACGCCGCCACCGTGTATGTGGCGATCCGAACCGACGGATCAGGCAAGTGCGAGATTCCTCCTGCGGTCCTTGGCGCCCTGGGGCCCGTGACGTAGCTCAGAGCACCGTCACGAACCCGCACCGGGATCGGGATCGACCTCGCGCAACAAGGCGCGTGTGCGCGGGCCCAACGAGCCCACCAGCCGCCTCCGGTCGTCAGGGGAAAGGCTGTCCAGGAACGCCCATGCCACGAGCTCGGCGCCGTCGTCGGAGCTCGTCGCCACTGATTCGACACCCGCCAGGCACCGGGCCAGGACCGGAGTGCATCGGTCGATCTCGGTTACGAGCCCCGAGACGTAATCGGCCAGCTCCGTGAGCGTGGCGGCTGTGCCGGGATCGCCGTCAGCGGCCTCGGCCAGGTCGAGGTAGCGGTCGACGAATCCGGGAGCCGTCTCGAGGATCATTCCAACCTCTGCATCTATCATCATGACAAGGTATGGAAGATCATGACAAAGGTCAACGGGCCGGCAATGTGCGGGTTGACAAACCCACCCTGATCTGAGCATAATGGGTTTGTGAGATTGACTCTGGCGGAACTACGGAAACGGATTGAGAACGAGGCAGACGCCTATTGCGTGCTGGAGGACCTGCGCTGGCCCAACGGCCCGATCTGCCCCCACTGCGGGAACGACAAGGCCTACTTCCTGAAGCCCGCCAACGGCACCAGCCGGGCCACCGGCCCAAAGCGCACCATGAGCCAGCGCCGGGTCTGGAAGTGCGCCAAGTGCCGGAAGCAATTCAGCGTCCTGACCGGCACGATCTTCCACGGTACGAAGGTGCCGATTGAGGTCTGGCTGATGGTCATGGTCCAGATGTGCTCGGCCAAAAACGGCATCAGCGCCCGCGAGATTGAGCGGATGCACGGCCTCACGCCAGAAACAGCCTGGTTCGTTCTCCACCGGCTCCGTGAGGCGATGAAGCGTGAGCCATTGGCCCACATGATGCGAGGCACCATCGTGGCCGACGAGACGTGGATTGGCGGCAACCCGAAGAACCGGCACGGTCGGGACAAGCCAGAGCAGATCGTCCGTGGCGAGAACCTCCACACCGACAAGACGCCGGTGCTGAGTCTCATCAATGCCGACACGGGCGAAGTGCGCTCGCGGGTGGTCCCCGATATCACCGGAGCCACCCTCCGCAAGTTCATCTCCGAGCACGTCGACATGGCGGGTTCGGTACTCCACACCGACGAGGGCGGTTGGTACCGGCAACTGGGCCAGGAGTTCATCGAGCACAATGCCGTGAACCACTCGGCTGGTGAGTACGTGCGCGGCATGGTCAGCACCAACCGGGCCGAGGGTTATTTCAGCCAGCTAAAGCGCAGCCTGGACGGCACCCACCACCACGTCAGCAAGACCCATTTGCCGAGGTATGTGGCCGAGTTCGATTTTCGCTACTCAACCTGCAAGATGACCGATTCCGAGCGGTTGCAGAAGATGGTGGATCAAGCTCCGGGGCGCAGACTCAGCTATAAGCCACTGAAGGCCCGGTAGTTTGGGTGGAGCTAACGGGAGTTGAACCCGTCGGATGCCCGGTCCAAGGGAGCGCCCGGCGAACCTGCTAGCCCCGGTTGGGGCACCGGCCTTGGCCCACTGGTTGTGGGTTTGGGGCCGGTGCCCAACCTTCCTCGTACCCGAACCGGCCTGGGGGGACGGACCGGGATAACGATCAAGTGCCCGGAGTGAGACCGGGAATGATGACTCCGGGAGGTGGCGTCATGATCCGAAACGGAAGCCGACGCGCCTCGTGTCCATTGATTGAAACAACGAACGAGTAGAGGCCCGGTTGGGCAAGCGGGAGGTTCTTGAAATTCACGGCGACCGAAATGGTCTGCTCGTCGCCCACGGCGATCATCGGTGGCCTGCCGACGTTGAACGGCGCCTCAAACTCAATCTGTGACGGTTCAGGACCTTCGGCATGAAACGGGACGACAGCATTTCCGTCCTCGTCCATCAGGGCCACCTTGAAGGTGTGCGCCTGATTGGTGGCCTGATACGGGACATGGATAACAGCGCCCAGGCCGAGAGAGATGACGTGGGGGGGCTGGGGTGCAACGAAGGCCATGTTTACCCCACCGCCTGTGACGAAGAGCTTGTTCTCTGCCGTCTCGGCGTGATTGCAAACGATCACATCAACGTCCATCCCAAATCCCTCCCAACTCCCGGCCACCTACGGCCAATCCGTCTCCAACTACAGATAAGCTAACCAGCCGCCGTGACGTAGTGCAAGCATAGTTCTCGGGGCTGCCTTGACGAGGAAAGGGTGGTGCGTCAGGATGCCGAAAGCGGAGAGTGACGGGAGGAAGACAATGGCTGAGGTTTCGGAGGAGCGTCAAGAGCGAAGCGCCGCCGTCCTCTCAGTGCGGTTTGCGCCTGAGGAACTGGATGAACTGAAGGCGCAAGCCACTAGGGCGGGAGTCCCGGTTTCGGCATATGTGCGCCGGACTGCCCTGGCTCGGCCGACTACGGGGTTGCTGGTGTCCACCGCCTCGAACAACCATTCCCCTGACCCCTCCACGGGATCGATCGAGATCACAGGGTATGCCGGACCCTATTCGTCCACGGTTGGGCGGAATCGCTGACTGTGCCAAAGAACCAGCACCACCCCACGCCAGCGGAGCGTGACGAGCGGGTCAAGCTCGACCTACCTCCTGATGAGGCGATCGCGGCGATCCTGGAGACCGGGCCGCACCCTGAGGACGAGGAGTCAGAGTCCGAGAGTTGAGCAGCCCGCCTTTAACTGGCTCATGAGGGTTGCAGGGCCAGTGCTGCCTTGGAGGGCCTCCCCCAGGCGATGAAATGTCGAATCGTGAGAACTGGTCAACGTCGCAATGAAGCCTACGTTGACGAAGATGACGGCCCCCCTGCTAGAAGGTGAACCCTTGAAGCTCTCTGACCCCAAAAGATGCCTCTCCTCCGACAACGCATATGCATGAGCGCCCATTTTGGACGGCAGAGTGACCAAGCCGCCCCGAACGGTCTTACAGATGGAGCGGTCAACCGCTGAGGCATGAGGCGCCCCGGAACAGCTCGCGATTACGACACAACTAGCCAGCAATCCTCCGAGCACCCGACAGTGTCGGTTCACTGCAACCAAGGCTAGCGCACCCTATGGGTTTGTCAACCCGCACATTACCAACGGGCCTCTCAGTCGTTGCTTGCATATCCATGCATAGGGCCGTATATTCTTGCGAATGCGTGTGGGGATCGCCGGTGCGTCGGGCTATGCGGGGGCTGAATTACTGCGGCTCTGTGCCGGCCATCCAGACCTCGAGGTGGTGGTGGCGGGGGCTGACACCCAAGCCGGGCAGCCGGTCGCCACGCTTTACCCGTCGCTGGCCGCCGCCTACCGGACCCTCGAGTTCTCCAAGGTCGGTGCGGAGGACCTGGCCCACCTCGACGTGGTGTTCCTGGCCCTGCCGCACGGCGAGTCCCAGGAGCTGGCCCCCGCCCTCGTCGGCCGGGTCGGGCTCCTGGTGGACCTGTCCGCCGACTTCCGGCTCCGCGACGCGGCTGCCTATCCCCGTTGGTACGGCCACGAGCACGTCGCCCCTGAACTGCTGGGTGAGTTCGTCTACGGGCTCCCGGAGCTGTTCCGGGCTTCGCTCGTCGGCGCCCGGTTGGTGGCCGCGCCCGGGTGCTATCCCACCGCGGCGGCGTTGGTGCTCGCACCTCTTGTTCGAGCCGGGGTCATCGAGGACAGCGGTGTCATCGTGGACGCGGCGAGCGGTGTGTCGGGCGCGGGGCGCAAGTTGGCACACACCACCCACTTCAACACCGCCGATGAGGACTTCACCGCCTACGGACTGCTGAACCATCGGCACACGCCCGAGATCGAGCAGGCCTCGGGGGCCCAGGTCCTCTTCACTCCGCACCTGGCGCCCATGAACCGGGGCATCCTCGCCACCTGTTACGCGCGTCCCATCACCGAGCTCGGCACCGATGACGTCCTGGCCATTCTCGGTGACGCCTATGGCGGCGAGCCCTTCGTGGTCGTGAGCGACCGGTCGCCGTCGACCAAGGCCACGCTCGGGTCCAACTGCGCGCACGTGACAGCGCGTGTCGACCCCCGCACCGGATGGGTGGTGTCGCTCTGTGCCATCGACAACCTCGTGAAGGGCGCCTCGGGCCAAGCCGTGCAGTGCGCCAACATCGCCCTCGGCCTGCCCGAGTCCATGGGCCTCTCGATGATCGGGGTGTACCCGTGAGTGTCACCGCCCCCAAGGGCTTTGCGGCGTCGGGGATCGCGTGCGGGATCAAGGCGTCGGGTGCTCCTGACCTCGCCCTGGTGGCGTCGACCGGGGGTGTGGTGCCCGCCGCGGGGGTCTTCACCGCCAACCTGGCCGCGGCCGCGCCGGTGCAGGTGAGCCGGGCCCATCTGGCCGCCACCGCCGGTCATGCTGGCGCGGTCGTCCTCTCGAGTGGGAATGCCAACGCAGCAACGGGTGCGCCCGGTGTGGCTGCGGCGCAACGGATGTGCGTCCTCGTGGGTGAGGGTCTCGGTGTGGTCGCCGACGAGGTCCTGGTGTGTCAGACCGGGCTCATCGGCATCCCCTTCCCTCTGGCGCCCGTGGAAAGCGGGATCCCGGTGCTCGTCCAATCCCGACTCGGAGACCGCGACGCGGGCCGGCGGGCGGCGACGGCGATCATGACCACTGACACCGTGCGCAAAGAGGTCACCATCGAGGGTGCGGGGTTCAGCGTCGGGGCGATGGCCAAGGGGGCGGCCATGCTGGCCCCGAACATGGCGACCATGCTCGCCGTGCTCACGACCGACGCCCGGTGCGATGCCGACACTTTGGCCGAGGCCTTGGGCAGTGCCGTGGAGGGCAGTTTCAACCGGATGAGCATCGACGGGTGCACATCGACCAACGACACCGTGCTCGTGTTGGCGAGCGGCGCGAGCGGCACATCGGTCGGTGTCGACGCACTGGGGGAGGCCTTGGGCCAGGCGTGCGGTGATCTCGCCGGGATGATGGTGGCCGACGCCGAGGGTGGGAGCAAGGTCTCACACGTCGTCGTGACCGGGGCGGCGTCGGATGCCGAGGCCCATCGAGCCGCGCGCAAGGTGGCGGAGTCGGCGCTCGTGAAGTGCTCACTCAACGGCGAGGACCCGTACTGGGGGAGAGTGGTGAGCGAGTTGGGATCCGCGGCGGTGGCCTTCGACCTCGACCGGGTCGAGGTGGCCTATGGCGGTGTGGTGGTGTGCCGCGAAGGCGTGGCCGTCGACCACGACGCCATGGCGGTGCGTGCCCACATGCAGGGCCATGCCATCGAGTTGCGCTGTGACCTCGGGCTCGGCTCGGGGACCGGAGCCATGCTGAGCACCGATCTCGGACACGGCTACATCGACGAGAACAGGACGACGTCGTGAACGGCGAGCTCGGCCCCTCCGAACGCGCCGCCGTGCTCGTCGAGGCCCTGCCCTACATCCTGCGGTTCTGGGGCAAGGTCGTCGTCATCAAGTACGGCGGCAACGTGCTCGCACCGACCGATGGTGAGCCCATGGCGAAGGGCGCGGAGCCTACCGAGGCGGCCGCGTTGGCCTCGTTCGCCGAGGACGTCGTGCTCATGCGTTCGGTGGGGATGCTTCCCGTCGTCGTCCACGGCGGTGGTCCGCAGATCGGTGAGATGATGGAGAGGCTCGGCAAGGTGCCGGAGTTCCGCGACGGTATGCGGGTCACCGACGCCGAGACCCTCGAGATCGCCTCCATGGTCCTCATCGGCAAGGTGAACCGGGAGATCGTGTCGGCCATGAACGTCCACGGCTCGTTGGCCGTTGGGCTTTCGGGTGAGGACGCCAAGATGATCACCGCCACGGCGCGCGACGCCAGTCTCGGGTTCGTGGGCGACGTCGAGGTGGTCGACCCATCGATCCTCCAACGCCTTGTGGCCGAGGGGATCATCCCGGTGGTGGCGACCATCGCCGGGGACACCTCGGGCCAGTCCTACAACATCAACGCCGACGCCGTGGCGGGGGCCATCGCAGCGGCTCTGCACGCCGAGAAGCTCGTCTGCCTGACCGACGTCACGGGCCTGCGGTCGGATCCCGACGACCCGAGCTCGCGACTGCGCCAGGTCTCGGTCGACCAGATCGACGCCATGGTGGCATCGGGGGCGGCCTCGTCAGGGATGATCCCCAAGGTCGAGGCGTGTGCCCGGGCCGTGCGGGCCGGGGTGCCGCGTGCCCACATCCTCGACGGCCGGGTGCCCCACGCCCTGTTGCTCGAGGTCTTCAGTGACCGGGGCGTGGGGACGATGATCTTCGGTGAGGGCGAGGTGACCACGTGAGCGGGCTTCCCGATCGGAGTGCCCTCATGCACACCTACGCCGAGCCGACCGTCACCTTCGTCCGGGGTGCAGGGTCGGAGCTCTGGGACAGCGACGGCCAGCGGTACCTGGACTTCCTGTCCGGGCTGGCGGTGACGGGGCTCGGCCACGCCCACCCGGCCGTGGCCGAAGCGCTGTCGGAACAGGCCCGGACCCTGGTGCACGTCTCGAACCTGTTCGGTAACACCGTGGGCCCCGAGGTGGCGGTGACCCTCGACCGGCTCGTGGGTGGGGGAACGACGCGCGCCGGCGGTCAGGTCTTCTTCACCAACTCGGGAGCCGAGGCCAATGAGTGCGCGGTCAAGCTCGCCCGGAAGTGGGCGGGCCCGGGCCGGCATGTGGTGGTGAGCACCTGGGACGCCTTTCACGGACGGACCCTGGCGACGTTGGCGGCGACGGGCCAACCCGAGAAGCAGACAGCCTTCGAGCCCATGCCCGACGGTTTCGACCACGTCGGGTACGGCGACGTCACGGCGTTGGAGGCAGCATGTGAATCGACGGAGGTCGCCGCGGTGCTCCTCGAGCCCATCCAGGGTGAGGCGGGGGTCATCGCACCGTCATCGGACTACCTCGGTGCTGTGCGCGAGATGTGCAGCGCGCGCGACATCTTGCTCATGGTGGACGAGATCCAGACCGGGCTCGGCCGGACCGGGCGGTGGTTCGCGTTCCAACACACCGGCATCGAGCCCGATGTGGTGACCATGGCCAAGGCCCTCGGCAACGGCGTGCCCATCGGTGCGTGTTGGGCCCGGGCCGAAGTTGCCGCCGCATTTTCGCCGGGCGATCACGGCAGCACCTTCGGGGGCCAACCTCTGGCCGCAGCGGCGGCCAGGGCCACCTTGGCGGTCATGGAGGCCGAGGACGCGCCCGCCCGGGCGGCGCGGGCCGGGGCGATCTTGCGGGCCGGGCTCGAACGTCTCGACGGCGTGGTCGGCGTCCGGGGGGCGGGGCTCCTCCTCGGTGCTGCACTCGACCACCACCATGCCAAGGATGTGGCCGGCGCTGCGTTGGCCCGAGGCCTCGTGGTGAACGCCCCACGACCCGACACCATCCGGCTGGCCCCGTCGTTGTTGGTCAGCGACGACGAGATCGAAGAGGCGCTGGCACTGCTCGGCGCGGCACTGGCCGATGTGGACCCGTCTGTGAAGGCGGACGCGTCGTGACCCGTCACTTCCTCGACATCGACGACCTGTCGTGCGACGAGCTCGACGACGTCCTCGCCACGGCCTCGCTCCCGGTGGCCGAGGTGCCCAAGGTGCTGGCCGGTCGGGGTGCCGCCCTCGTGTTCGAGAAGGCGTCGGCCCGTACCCGTAGCTCGACCGAGCTGGCCGTGGTCGCGCTCGGTGGGCACCCCGTCTACATCCAGGGCCCCGAGGTCGGGATGGACGTGCGCGAGACGGTCGAGGACGTGGCCCGGACTCTGGCGTGCTACCACGCCGTGCTGTGCGCGCGGGTCCTCGATCACACCACGCTCGTCCGGATGGCAACTGCGCTCGACGAGCCTGCGCCCCGTCCGGGCTCTCACGGGTCGGAGGACAGTGGTGACGGCGAGCGGTTCCCGGTCCCGGTGCCGGTGGTCAACCTGCTCTCGGACCGGGGCCATCCCTGTCAGGCCCTTGCCGATCTGTTGACGCTCCGGCAGGTGTTCGGGAACGTCGAGGGTCGGACCGTGGCCTACATCGGGGATGCCAACAACGTGTGGCGGTCACTGGCACTGGCCGCGGCGATGACCGGCATCCGGGTGCGGACGGCGTCGCCCGAGGGATACGAGCCCGATGGCGACGATCTGGCCCGGGTGGCCCGGCTCGGTGGCGAGGTCGAGGTGACGTCGGACCCCATGGAGGCCGCGACAGGTGCCGACGTGCTCTACACCGACGTGTGGACGTCGATGGGCCAAGAAGAGGAGCAGGAGCTCCGGCGTAAGGCCTTTGCGGGTTTCACCATCGACGAGGACATGGTGGGGCGGGCCGCTCCCGACGCCGTGGTCCTGCACTGTCTTCCCGCGCATCGCGGTGAGGAGATCACCGCCGGGGTGCTCGAGGGGCCGAGAAGTGTGGTGTGGCGCCAGGCGGCCAACCGGATGCACGCCGTGCGGGGGTTGTTGGCCTGGTTGCTCGGACCCGGTGGGGGTGGGGGGCGATGAAGTTGGGAAAGCCACAGCGCCAGCACCGGGTCCTGCGGTTGCTCGAGACCCACGCCGTGTCGAACCAGGCCCAGCTCGTGAGCCTCCTCGCCGACGAGGGGATCGAAGCCACCCAGACCACGGTGTCGCGTGACCTCGAGGAGGTCGGGGCCATCAAGGTGCGGGTCCCGGGGGGCGAGACCGTCTACGCCCTGCCCGAGCTCCCGGTCCACCAGGTCGCTCCCGAAGACCATCTGCGACGGGTGCTCGGTGAATGGGTGGTGGAGGTGGCGTACTCGGCGAACCTGGTCGTCCTGCGGACTCCTCCCGGCTGCGCGCACGTGGTGGGCTCCGCGCTCGACCGCAGTGGGTTCGACGGCGTGATCGGCACGGTGGCGGGGGACGATACGGTCCTCGTGGTGAGCGCGAACGACCTTGGCGGCGCCGCTATCGCCACCCGGCTTTCGGACTTGGCCGGCATCAACAACCCTGACATGCACCGCACGGGAATTGGGATGGCGCAGGGAATGAACGGAGCGACGTGATGGCGAAGAGAGTTGTGTTGGCCCATAGCGGAGGCCTCGATACCTCCGTGGCGGTGCGGTGGCTCCAGGAGGAGCTCGGTGTCGAGGTCATCGCCGTGGCCCTGAACGTGGGCCAGGGGGGCGATTTCGACGTGGTGCGGAGCCGGGCCCTGGCCGCGGGTGCGGTCGAGGCGGTCGTCGTCGACGCCCGGACCGAGATGGCCGAGGACTTCGTGGTGCCCGCCGTCGCCGCCAACGCCCGATACGAAGGCAAGTACCCGCTCGTCTCGGCGTTGTCGCGCCCGGTGATCGTCCGGCATCTGGTCGAAGAGGCGCGGCGCCACGGTGCCGACGCCGTGGCGCACGGTTGCACCGGCAAGGGCAACGACCAGGTCCGGTTCGAGGTGGGCACGCGGACGTTGGCCCCCGATCTCGAGATCCTGGCACCGGCTCGGAGTTGGGGCATGACGCGCCAGGACTGCGTCGAGTACGCGGCCCGCCACGGGATCCCCATCGAGGCCACCAAGGAGAAGCTCTATTCGATCGACGAGAACCTGTGGGGCCGGGCCATCGAGTGCGGGGCGCTCGAGGACCCGTGGGCGGCGCCGCCGAACGACGTCTTCACGCTGACGCGTCCCACCGCCACCGAGCCGCGCGACCTCGTGCTCGGGTTCGAGCGCGGCGTCCCGGTCACCGTGGACGGGAAGTCACTGGCCCTTCCCGAGCTCATCGCCGAGGTGGCTTCGATCGTCGGCTCCTACGGCTGGGGTCGGATCGACATGGTCGAGAACCGGCGGGTGGGGATCAAGAGCCGGGAGACCTACGAATGCCCGGCCGCGCTGGCGCTGTTGCTGGCGCACTCGGACCTCGAGGACATCACCCTCGAGCGCGACGTGGCCCGGGAGAAGGCCCGGCTCGAGCCGCGCTGGGCCGAGCTCGTCTACGACGGGATGTGGTTCTCGCCGCTCAAAGAAGCCATCGACGCCTTCTTCACGAGCACCCAGCGTCACGTCACCGGTGAGGTCCGGTTGGCCCTCGCACCGGGCAGCTGCATGGTGACCGGACGACGGAGTCCCGTGTCGCTCTATGACCACGGGCTCGCCACCTATGACGCGGCTGACACCTTCGCCCACGGTGACGCCCAGGGGTTCGTCCGGCTGTGGGGCCTGAGCCTCGCCACCTGGGCGGCCCGCCAGGGCGGCCCTGAGTCCGAACCCGGACATCCGGCCGACCAATCGTGACCCTGTGGGAGGGCCGTCTCGGTGGGACGGCCGACGAAGTCATGGCCTTCACCGCCAGCCTGCCTTATGACCGGCGGTTGGCCGGTGACGACCTGGCCGGTTCGCGGGCCCATGTCCGGGGGCTCGAGCGCGCCGGTGTGCTCGAGCGGGGCGAGACGGCGGTGCTGCTCACCGCGCTCAACCGCGTCGAAGAGGAACTGGCGTCGGGGATCTTCGTCTTCCAGGCTGGGGACGAGGACATCCACACCGCAGTGGAACGCCGGGTCACCGAGCTCGCTGGTGCCGTCGGGGCCAAGCTCCACACCGGCCGGAGCCGCAACGACCAGATCGCCACCGACCTTCGGCTCTATACAAGGAGGGAGCTCTTGGTCGTGGGCGCGGCGATCATCGAGCTCCAAGACACCTTGCTCCATCGGGCCGTGGAAGCGGGTGACGCCTATCTCCCTGGGTACACCCATCTGCAGCGGGCCCAGCCCGTCTTGTTGACCCATCATCTGTTAGCGCACGGGTGGGCCCTGGCGCGCGACCTCGACCGGGTCCTGCACAGTGTGGTCCGGATGGACGTCAGCCCGCTCGGGGCCGGCGCGCTGGCCGGTTCGTCGTTGGCCCTGGACCCCGACGGCGTGGCCGAGGACCTCGGGTTCGGGAGCCGGTTCGAGAATTCCCTCGATGCGGTCTCGGACCGTGACTTCGTGGCCGAGTCGCTCTTCGACCTGGCGCTGCTGGGTGTCCACTTGTCGCGTCTGGGCGAGGAATTCGTGCTGTGGTCGAGTGAGGAGTTCGGGTTCGTCGTCCTCGACGACGCCTACGCCACGGGGAGCTCGATGCTCCCCCAGAAGAAGAACCCCGACGTGGCCGAGCTGGCGCGCGGCAAGGCGGGCCGGTTGATCGGGCACGTGGCGGGGATCCTGGCCACGCTCAAGGGGTTGCCTCTTGCCTACAACCGGGATCTCCAGGAGGACAAGGAGCCCCTCTTCGACGCCTTCGACCAGATCAAACGGGCGCTGCCCGCGGTGATGGGGATGCTCGGGACCGCGCACTTCGACACCGACACCATGCGGGCTGCTGCGGACGGTCCGGCCGCCGCCGCGGTGGACCTGGCCGAGTGGTTGGTGGAACGGGGCATGCCCTTTCGCGAGGCCCATGGCGTGGTGGGCTCGATCGTGCGGGACTCGGTGCAGCGCGGCGTCCCTCTCGTCGAGCTCGTCCAGGCCAACCCGCATCTCGGTACCGAGGCGCTGGGGTTGCTCGAACCGGGCGTCGCCGTGACGCGTCGGACCTCGCCCGGCGGTGCGGGGCCCAAGCCCGTCGCCGTCCAGGTGGAGCGGTTCCGGCATCGCCTCGATCTGGACCGCCAGCGGGTCAGCCACGCCGCCGCCGCCGCGCACGTCGTGACAGGGGACGACGACGTGGCCCGACGCGAGGGGTGAGCGGGCCGCCGGTCTCGGGCCGGCGTCGGGTGTTGGCCCGGGGGTTCTACGACCGGGGCGCGTTGGAGGTGGCCCCTCAACTGCTGAACAAACTCCTCGTCCGCGAGGGGCGGGTAGGCCGAATCGTGGAAGTGGAGGCGTACCGGGGGAGCGAGGACCCGGCGTCGCACGCGTACCGGGGAGAGACGGCTCGCAACGCCACGATGTTCGGGGCCCCCGGACATCTCTATGTCTATTTCACCTACGGGATGCACTTCTGCGCCAACGTGGTCTGCATGGGCGAGGGGACCGCCGAGGCCGTCCTGCTCCGGGCCCTGGCCCCGGTGTCGGGGCTCGAGGCCATGCGGGCGGCGCGCGGCGGGGTCGTCAAGGACACCGAGCTCACGAGCGGGCCGGCCAAGTTGTGCCAGGCCATGGGCATCACCCGCGTCGACGACGGTGCCGACCTCGTGGTCGGCGGGCCCGCGCTGGGCGTCGTCGATGACGGCCTCGCACCACCCACGGCCCCCGCAACATCGGGCCGGGTCGGCATCCGCCACGCCTCCCAGTTGCAGTGGCGATGGTGGGTGCCCGGAGACCGAAACGTCTCGAGACCCCGGGTGCCCGGCGCAGGCGCAGGCCTGTAGCCTGGACGAACCGGCGGTCTCCGGAAGTCGACCCCGCGGGCCCGCTGTGTGGCCGGTGTGATTGTGTGGCCGGTGTGATTGTGTGGCGGGTGTGACGAAAGTGGCGCGTTTGGCCCCTTTGACACTTCGGACCGCCGCAGCTAACCTGATGAACCCCCGGTCGGGAGACTGATCGTCGGGACCTGGCACCAACGCCTTCGGGTGTGTGCCGCGTCGCTCCTTGAAAACGGAACAGTGAGAGCCAAAAGCCAGTGCGGGCAATCGCGCGGCGCGTTTCGCGCGGCGTGCGGTTGATCCACACAGAATTAAGTAACAGAACCAAGCACTTCACGGACAGCAACACACCGTGCTGTGCCGGGTCGATGAGGGGGCAGTCAGCCCCGAATCGGCTCTCCGATTTGCGGCAACGCCTTCGGGCGGAACCGTAGGTCTCGATGGAGAGTTTGATCCTGGCTCAGGACGAACGCTGGCGGCGTGCCTAACACATGCAAGTCGAACGGGGTCCAACCGGTGGCAACACTGGTGAAGACCTAGTGGCGAACGGGTGAGTAACACGTGAGCAACCTGCCTCGAAGACTGGGATAACCCCGGGAAACCGGAGCTAATACCGGATACCCCCACCGGGTCGCATGGCCTGGTGAGGAAATGGATTCCGCTTTGAGAGGGGCTCGCGGCCTATCAGCTTGATGGTGGGGTAATGGCCTACCATGGCACCGACGGGTAGCTGGTCTGAGAGGACGATCAGCCACACTGGGACTGAGACACGGCCCAGACTCCTACGGGAGGCAGCAGTGGGGAATCTTGCGCAATGGGCGAAAGCCTGACGCAGCAACGCCGCGT